>DLGT01000083.1 GCA_002482845.1 Saprospiraceae bacterium UBA7687 | reverse complement strand
ACCTTAGCCCGACCACGCTTTACTAATGCTCCATATACGCTCCCACTATGCTCCACATACATGACAGCCAATATCCATATAAACTTTGTAGACATAAATGTGGTACTAACACTTTTCTTGCTAGTAGGAATAAACCCATTTTCTGAAAAAGAAATGCTAGACCTTCATAAGTTTACAAATACATAAATAGCGACTACTTAACTTTCCTAAAAATCGTCTTTTAAAACGGCTTGCTAATAATTGATATTCTTAGAAGACACTTTCTTCAAAGTCTTCATCCAAAGTAGTTTAACTTTTGTAGGATTCTCATATCGAAGCTTAATCGTGTCAAACTTATTCTACCTGAATTTAGATGCTCATAAGGATTAATATTAAATCCAAACCAACATCTTGTTTCCAATAATTGGAATTTTATTCCATAAATCGGAATGTTTAGTTCAGTGATTTTACTATATGTTATTGATTGTCAATTGTATATAAACATGGCATTACTTTGGCATCCATATTACAAAATAATAATATGGTGCGCGATATTTATAAGGTAATGGAGCTGATCCCTTGCAATAAACACGAATCAAAAGAAGTGTTTGCAGTCAAAAATCCGGACGGAACTATTCGGTGGATTTGGCCAGTAGAACTAAAAAAACCAGAATTCCTGAGGTTCTATAATGAAAGCCCAACTAAAGCCGCCATTTATGTTGTTTTGATTAAATTAATATTCTCGCTTCGTTTACAGTCATGGTTTTTAAGCAAACAAAAAGTCAATGTTCCAGACATTTTAGGCGAAAATTGGGCAATCTTTACTGGTACCATAGGAACGCAACAGAAATTGGTGATTTATGCCAATGACACTTTTGTTAAATTGCCTGTAGGTAAAAATGCTAAAGTTAGCTTAGAACGTGAAAAATCCACGCTTAATTGGCTTCAAAAGCAAACATTTTCAACATTGAAGCATCCTAAAGTAATAGAAAATGGTGACTTTGAATATTGTCAAACTGCCTTTGATAAAAATATAAAAAGATCCCCTATTTTAACCAATACACATTTAGATTTTACGCAAGAATTATTCAGTAAATCGCTCCAAAAGGTAACATTAAGTGAAAGTGAATCCTATCTCAATTCAATGGCTTTGCTCCGACAATTAGAACACGATCCCAAAATGCCCAAGGGTTTACACGCAAAGCTTTATCTACTACAATCACAATTAGATCAAGATAAACTAACAGATTTTGGTTGTGCACATGGAGATTTTACATCATGGAATATGTTTGTCTCCGAAAATAAATTATTTGTCTATGATTGGGAAGCAGCAGATGCAGAAATGCCCAAAGGATTTGATCTTTTTCATTTCATCATACAACAAGGTATTTTGGTGGACAGGAATGATTGGTCAAAAACTTATCAAGTCTTGTCAGAAAAATTATTAAAAAGCGAAAAGCAACCTTTTTTTGAATCTATTGACGAGATGAATAGATATTTGTCCCTATATCTTTTATATCATATCACACGTTCGATGTCAAATTATGTGGCACAGAAATACTGGCACCCTCAGATATATTGGATGATAAATATGTGGAATACAGCACTAGACAATTTGATTGTTAATACATCTCAACGACAGCTTTTTATCAATACCCTTTTTGATCATTTAAAGTCGATTGAATATGCAGGGATAAAATTATCAGACTCTCATCCAGACTTTTGGTCAGAAGATTCTGACATTGACATTCTGATGAGACAAAAAGACTTAAGTTATATCACTCAATTATGCCATAATTCACCACTGAAAACCAAAGTAGTCACTACATCCAAGTCATTTATGGAAAACATAGCTATCTACTTTCACGATGGTAGCTTTTTAAGCCTTGATTTGATACATAAATTAAAAAGAAAGAACCAAGTATTTTTAAATGCAGACACATTATTAACAAGATCAGTAGTCAATGACCACGGCATCAAAACCTTGCACCCTACAGACGAAATGAGATATATCGTTTGGTTTTATGCTTTGAATAATTCCCAAGTTCCATTTAAATATATGGGCAAAAAAATACATTTACAACACGCCAATGGAAATGAAGATCAAGCTTTAATGTCATATTGCAAAGGTGATTCAATGAATGGGGTGGCACTAAATACGATTATTCAAACTAAAGCAGAAAATCGCGGATGGAAAGGATTAAAAAATAAACTGTTTTATTATGTGGATACCATACGTTCGTTTTTCCAAAATGGTGGCTTAGTCATTACTTTTAGTGGAGTAGATGGCGCCGGCAAATCTACTATTATAGAATATATCAAGTACAAATTAGAAAAAAATCTTCGTAAAGATGTGATCGTCCTACGACATAGACCATCTATACTTCCAATCATCAGTGCGCTAAGACATGGCAAAGAAAAGGCTGAAGCTATCTCCGTAAGCAAATTGCCAAGAACAGGTCAAAACAAAAACCTATTGTCGTCATTGTTGCGCTTTGGATACTATTATATTGATTTTATTCTAGGCCAATTTTATGTGTATGTTAAGTATGTTATGCGCGGCAAAGTAGTGCTTTATGACAGATATTACTTTGATTTTATCAATGATGGTAAGCGATCAAACATTCTTCTACCTACTTCATGGGTGAAATTTGGGTATCGATTTTTGCTCAAACCAGATCTTAATTATTTTTTATACGCCGACGCAGATACTATTTTGGCAAGAAAACAAGAACTAGATATCCAAACTATCGAAACACTGACGAGTGATTATAAAAACCTTTTTGAACATTATGCAAATACTTATACATCAAGTGATTATATATCAATAGCAAACGAAAAACTCGACGATACGCTTTCCATATTATTCAGAGGTGTAAAAACAAAAATATCGCAAATATGAAAAACTTACTTCTATACTTCATTAGAAAGAGGAATCCTGATTTTGTGATCGACAACGCTATAAGTAGTCGCTTTCTATTGGGATACATGCTTTCACTAGCTATAAAGGTGATGCGTGGTAGCAAGTTGTTTTTTATGGGTAGAAATCCCAAAGGGATGATACTTTCCTCTGGTGTAAAAATGACTTATCTATCTAAAATACAATGGGGTAAATTCCTAAAATTGGGTAAAAATGTAAGCCTAAGTGGATTGGGAAAAGAGGGCATCATTTTCGGTGATAATGTTAGTATAGGTGACTACAGTCAGATCATTGTCGCTACTACACTACAGAATATTGGAAAAGGTATTCACCTCGGTCATCATGTGGGTATTGGAGAGTTTGCGTATCTCGGTGGTGCAGGTGGCTTACGAATAGGAAATGACTGTATCGTAGGTCAATACTTTAGCTGTCATCCCGAAAACCACAATTTTAAAGATTTAGACTCACTCATTAGGCATCAAGGCGTGCAACGGAAAGGCATTATTATTGGCAAAAATTGCTGGATAGGAAGCAAAGTAACCATACTTGATGGCGTGGTAATTGGTGATGGTTGTGTAATAGCAGCAGGGGCAGTAGTCAATCAGCCTTTTCCTGCCAATACCATCATAGGTGGTGTGCCGGCAAAAATAATAGGGCAAAGATGTCCTGAATTATCTTTTCACAAGATAAAAAATATTGCCTAAATGAAAACGATTCTTGCCACCACTTATACAGTAAATCCATATAAAGGATCAGAAGATGGAATGGGGTGGAATTTTGTGTTACAAATAGCAAAAAACAATAAAGTCATAGCTATCACTAGGGAAAACAATAGAATGGACATTGAAAAATATATGTCTACAAACCCAAATGATCTTTATGAAAATATGACTTTTCTTTATTTTGATTTGCCATATTGGATGCGATGGTGGAAAAAAGGTGGCCGTGGTGCCATGCTTTATTACTGGATGTGGCAGAAAGGCATCGTTTCTTTTGTTAAGAACCAAAGTATAGAATTTGATATAGTACATAACCTTAATTTTCACAATGACTGGACTCCCAGTTATTTATGGCAATTGGGCAAACCATTTGTATGGGGACCTGTAGGTCATCACCCGTTGATTCCAAGTCAATACCTTAAGGAATATTCATTCAAATATTTTATAAAAGATCGGGCGACTTGGCTTATTAAAAATTATTTCTGGAAAGTCAATACATCCCTTAAAAATACAGCTGCAAAAGCTGATTTCGTTTGGTGTATGAATGACGCTGTACCTAGTAAACTCCATCTTAAATCAAAGCAGTACCAAATAATTCCTTCAGTGGCAACCCAAGATTTCGGGTTTATAGAAGATTCGCAGAATGAAAATTTCACTTTTATCTCTGCAGGCAGATTAGTTCCTTTAAAGGGTTTTGACCTTGCTATTCGAGCTTTTACAACGTTTTATAATTCCTTGGTTGATATAGAAAAAGCAAAAACAAAGCTCATCATTGTTGGTAGTGGACCAGAAGAAAAACTACTTATAAAACTAGCTAGAGACTTAGGAGTAGAAAATAATATCCAATTTGTACTGTGGATGGAAAGGAATGAACTTATGAAATTATTTAAACAGGCGCAAGTATTCCTATTCCCATCTCACGAAGGTGCAGGTATGGTCGTCCCTGAAGCTTTGTCATTCGGCTTGCCGGTGATTTGTCTCGACAATTGTGGCCCCGGTAGCTTTATAAACGAAAAATGCGGTATAAAGGTAAAAGAAGAAACATATGATAATACCACATTCAATCTAGCAGAAGCAATGAAAATATTATATAATGATAAGGCAAAATACAAAGGATTTAGACAAGGCGCAAGAGCACAGTTTGAGCATGTTTTCCATTGGGATAGACGTGGTGAGCAATTGGCCAAAATTTATGACTCTTTATAAATAAAATCATGAGAATATTTGCCTTTCATCTCCTAAACGATTATAGCGGTAGTCCTAAAGTATTAAAACAGCTTGTCAATGGTTGGGCCAAAAACGGTATGGATTGTCATATAGTCACATGCAGTGGGAGAGAAGGTTTTTTGTCAGATATCAAAGGAGTCAAATATCACCAATATTGGTATAGATTTGCTCAGAATCCATTCTTGAGATTGATTTTTCTAATGATCAGTCAGTTGCTTTTGATCATTAAAATGTATCCTGTCATCACTAAAAGTGACGTAATATACGTCAATACGGTACTGCCTTTTGGTGCAGGAATTTTGGGAAAGTTAAAAGGGTGTAAGGTCATATATCATATTCACGAAACTAGTATGAAGCCTTGGATATTGAAAAAAATTCTATTTGGAATAGCAGACATTACATCTACAGAAGTAGTTTATGTATCCAAATATCTATCTGAACAGGAAACGATGTCAAAACCTGAACATGTGCTGTATAATGCTTTAGAAACTTCTTTTTTGACCAAAGCAATTATAAACAGAAAAGTGACACCTGATTATAAAAATGTGCTGATGATATGCTCCCTCAAAGCATACAAAGGTGTGAATGAGTATTTACAACTAGCAAAAAAAAATCCAGAATATGCTTTCCGACTTGTAGTAAATGCCTCTGCCACGGACATAGAAGTATATTTTGCAGGGCAAAATCTTCCGCAAAACTTAACGATATTTCCTACACAAAAAGATGTACATCCACAATATCAATGGGCTGATGTGGTCCTTAATTTGTCTCGTCCTGATGGATGGGTAGAAACATTTGGCCTTACAGTAATCGAAGCAAGGGCTTATGGTCTCCCTGTCATAGTGCCTCCCGTAGGAGGAATAGCCGAGCTCGTAGAGAAAGGTGTCAATGGCTATACAGCAGATAGCAGAAATGTCAATCACATATCACACCTGCTTGTGGATATATTGGAGGATAAAATACACTACGAAAAACTCAGTACCCACGCCAAGCAACTGATCATCAAATATGACGAAGATAGTTTTGTGATGAAAAGTTGTGAGATGTTGAAAGATGAGCGTATTGCTCAATAAGTTAACTACAAATTATGAAGCCCAATCGTTGGAAATGTTTTCCATTATTTGGAAAGTCTTAGAAATAAAAATAACATAATATCCTGATATTCAATTATATAAATACTGGCACAGTATTGTAACTAGCTAAGCTAAATAATGAATATGACATCTTTAAAACAAAAAATAGCCATCATAGGCACAGTAGGTCTCCCAGCCAAATATGGTGGATTCGAAACATTGGCTGAGCATCTTGTGGACAACATGAGTGATGAATATGACATCACCGTATATTGCTCTGGAAAGAAATATGTACAGGCTGACCGTCAACCCAAATACAAAAATGCCCGTCTTGTATATTTACCTTTGGATGCCAATGGGATTCAGAGCATACCTTATGATTCTTGGTCTATAATACATGCATTGTTTTATGCAGATGTACTTTTGATATTAGGAGTTGCTGGTGCATGGATGCTACCTTTTGTAAAATTTTTTACAAATAAAAAGATCATTATTTCTATAGATGGTATTGAATGGAAACGGAACAAATGGAGCAGACCTGCTAAATGGTATCTATGGTGGGCAGAAAAAATGGCCGTAAAATATTCTCATATTGATATTTCAGATAATGAATCTATCCAAGATTATACAGCGGTCAGATACGGGACTCTAAGCAGAATTATAGAATATGGCGCAGATCATACAATGACTGTTCCTGTACAAACGTCATTAAAAACTTCTTATCCATTTCTTGGATTGCCTTACGCTTTTAAAGTATGCCGTATCGAACCAGAAAACAATGTGGATATTGTACTAAGTGCATTCGCAAAACTACCCAAACACCGTCTAGTCATCATAGGCAACTGGAATAACAGTGATTATGGCAAAAACCTGAAAAAAATGTACAGCTCCTTCAATCATATCTTTTTGCTAGATCCTATCTATGACCAATCGACCTTAGATATGATACGTGGTAATGCATTCCTTTACATACATGGACACTCTGCCGGAGGTACCAATCCTTCCTTAGTAGAAGCTATGTATCTGGGCTTACCTATTTTTTCTTATGGTGTTACCTATAATCGTACGACAACAGAAAACAAGGCCAGATATTTTTATAATGAAGAAGAACTTATAAATCTAATCAACAATACCCAAATTGCAGAAGTAAAATCTATCGGCAATACAATGAAGGAGATTGCTTATCGTAGATACACCTGGAAAACAATAGCTGATAAATACAGGGCATTAATACGAGAAGTTTTAGTCAGCGAGCCCAAATCATCTATCACGCCTTCGGTAACTTTATTACCGGCAGGAGAGTTGCTAAAACGAGAATTATATCACCTACATTTCCAAAAACTGTTTTTTCAAAAATAAATAATCATGGCACCATCTGACATATTTTTAGTTTTAGGCATATTACTATCATTTTTTTTATCCATAATAGCAATGCCTATTTTTAGATCCATTGCTATTAGAATTGGTTTAGTAGATAAACCAGATCATCGCAAAATCCATCAAAACCATATTCCTTTAGTAGGCGGCTTAGCGATTGGTTTTACTTTACTGCTCACTTTATTGTTACTAGCAAGATTTGAGCTTATTTCAAGTGCATTGGTAAAACTATTGGGGGGCAGTTATGTGTTGTTGATTATTGGAGCAATAGATGACAAAAAGGACATTAGAGCATCTTATAAACTTGTAGTTCAGCTGCTTTGTGCCGTAATTATTGCTATGGATGGTTACAGATTGACTTCATTTCATGGCATATTGGGTATTTATGACATTTCAATGGTCGCCCAATACATACTCTCAGTCATACTAATTACTGGAGTCATTAATGCATTTAATTTAATGGATGGTATTGACGGTCTGGCTGGAGGATTAATGCTTATAGGTTTTATAATACTTGCTACAATCAGCTATTATATTGGGCATGAATTTTATACTTTGCTATGTTTGATCGTAGCGGGTAGCTTGATCAGTTTTTTAAGGTTTAATGTATTCAGTATTAAACATAAGATATTTATGGGTGATGCAGGTTCACTTTTTTTAGGTTTTCTGATGATAGGAATAGCTATTGATTTAATAAATATTGCATCTAAGGATGCAATTGGGGCCGAAGTAATCTGGTTACTTCCTTTAATTATTGCCGTATTTATAATACCAGTTGCTGATTCTTTACGTGTATATTTCACTAGAATCAAAAATGGAAATTCGCCATTTAAGGCAGATAGATCACATATCCATCATCTATTTCTAGAATTGGGATTGAAGCACACAAAGGTCACTTTTATTATATCAATGTTGAGCCTAAGCCTAGTGATACTCGCATTTTTATTTCACTTTATATGGACATTAGATATCATCTTATTGGGCATAGTCGCGATACTGAGCATCATGTATTATATTCTGAATATCAATAAACAAGTAAATGAATGGCAACAAAAAATTAAACAGATGGAGTCACAGATGTAGTAGTTTTTTGTAAACTCTAAGACCATTAAAAATTCAGCTAGCTAGATTTATGTTTGTAGTTCTCAGAAGATAGTCTGTCAGACACCAATTTTTAGATTACCATATTTTTTTCTACATAAACACATTATATCCTTACCTTTGTTGGACAATTAATTGTGTTTATCGTGGCAAAACAACAACTATTCACCATATTCATTGTAGAAGATGATCCTTGGTATGGTCAATTATTAAGACATCATCTATCGCTCAATCCAGATTATGACATCAGACTCTTTACCACTGCGAAAGAGTGTTTGTCTGAATTGTATCATCAACCCGACATGGTTTGTATTGATTTTGGATTGCCTGATATGAGTGGTGATAAACTGTTGGCAAAAATAAAGGCTGTCAATAATCAACTACCAGTAGTTGTCATCAGTGGTCAAGAAGAGATTGCTGTGGCTGTGGATTTATTAAAATCTGGAGCCAGAGATTATATCATCAAAGATGATCACACCAAAGATATGTTATGGCGGTCTATCATAAATATTCGTGAAAATGTCCATTTAAAACAAGAAGTAGAATCATTAAAAGAACAACTTGAAACCAAGTTTAACTTTGAAAAAACTATTATAGGTCAGAGTGACGCCTTAAAAAAGTCCTTTAGACTCATCGAAAAAGCTATACATTCTAATATCAATGTATCTATTACAGGAGAGACCGGCACTGGAAAAGAAGTAGTAGCAAAAGCGATTCATTACAATAGCGAAAGGAGAAAAAAACCATTTATCGCTGTAAATATGGCAGCAATACCTAAAGAACTGATAGAAAGTGAACTTTTCGGACACGAAAAAGGTGCATTTACTGGTGCGCTAAATCAGAAAAAAGGAAAATTTGAAGAAGCAGATGGCGGTACATTGTTTCTTGATGAAATAGGAGAATTGGAACTCAATCTACAAAGTAAAATCTTGAGAGCTTTACAAGAACGTGAAGTGACTAGAGTAGGTGGAAATAGTAGTGTAAAATTTGATGTAAGACTCATCACTGCAACCCACAAAAACTTGGCAGATGAAGTCAAAAATGGTAATTTCAGAGAGGATCTTTATTTTAGGATCATCGGTCTTCCCATAGAGTTGCCACCTCTCCGCGATCGTGGACAGGACTCCATTATACTTGCTAAACATTTCATAGATGAATACGCTAAAGAAAACAAAGTAAAAGCGCCCACTTTGACCACATCAGCAAAAGAAAAGCTTATAAAATACCATTTTCCTGGTAATGTTCGCGAACTCAAAGCGATGATGGATCTTGCGTGTGTCATGTGTGATGGTCAAGAAATCAACGAACATGATATCAATTTTCATAAGGTCAGAGACAATGACCACTTTCTAGTCGGAGAGAAGACCATGAAAGAATATACAGCCGATATCATTGCCTTTTTCCTAAAAAAATATGACAATAATGTGGTATTGACAGCTGATAAGTTAGACATCGGAAAATCCACCATTTACAATATGATAAAAAGTGGTGAAATCGCCTTAAAAAAATAAAATATGAAAATAAAACAGTTCCAAATTATTGATAATCAAGCATATAAAGTTGAGCAAGACGATAATGTAAATGTCGTGTTATGTTTTGGGAGCAAACAACTATTAAATGACCAGAATGTGATATCTGATATTTCCACTGCATTTCCAAAAGCAAATATAGCTTATTGTTCTACTGCGGGTGAGATTTACGATGATCAGGTGATGGATAATAGTATTTCTGCTGTAGCAATACAATTTGATCACACCCAAGTACTTTCCAATAGTATCTCAATAGATCAATATTCAGATAGTTTTGATGCAGGCAAAAACCTAGTTTCTCGTTTTGATACGAAAGACTTACGGTATATTTTTGTACTTTCAGATGGTAGCAAAGTCAATGGAAGCGAACTCGTCAAAGGGATGAATGAAGTGATAGATGATCACATACCTATCACAGGCGGATTGGCAGGAGACGGTCCTCATTTTCAAAACACCTTGGTAGGACTGAATGAGCAACCGACTTCTGGCAAAATATTGGCTTTGGCGTTTTATGGAGATAAATTAAAAGTATCACACAGCTCTATGGGAGGATGGGAACCTTTTGGTTTGCAAAGATTAGTAACAAAATCTAACGCCAACGAATTATTCGAAATAGATGGGAAAAATGCTTTAGAGCTTTACAAAGAATACCTAGGAAAATACTCCGAAGAATTGCCTGGTTCAGCACTTTTGTTCCCACTTTCTGTACAGCTCCAGGATAGTGAAAATTCCCTTGTTCGTACCATTTTGTCTATTGATAATGAGCGCAAAAGCATGCTTTTTGCAGGCGATATCCCAGAAGGTAGCAAAGTTAGATTTATGAAAGCAAATTTTGATAGATTGATAGATGCTGCGAGTCAAGCCGCAAATGTCTCAGTAACAGATTTTAATAGTATGCAGCCTTCTTTAGCAATTCTTGTCAGTTGTGTAGGTCGCAAACTCATTTTGTCCGATAGGATTGATGAAGAAGTAGAAGCTGTCAAAGATGTATTGGGCAGTCATACTACTATTAGTGGATTCTACTCCTATGGTGAAATATCTCCTCTGTTAAAAGGCACTTCTTGCGAACTACACAATCAAACTATGACCATCACTTGTCTGTCAGAAGATTAATATCCACAAAAAACAAAGTATAATGTATCATAAATTGCTGAAAAAGCAAATCAATAAATTCCTAAATGATGATCTACAAAAGAATGCAGAAATTCAGGAATTTCTAAAACATATCAATCAGTCATACCTAGCCTTTGAGCGTGATAAAGATATAATGAATCATGCATTCGGTGTTAGTGAGAAAGAATTTCAAGAAGTAAACGAAAGTCTTAAAAAAGAATCTGAAGTAAGACAGATTACAATAGAAAAACTAAAAGAAGTTGTTTTTCAGCTTGTGGACGAAGATCATTTTTTTGACAAATCTGAAAAGGATGACTTGTACAAAATTTCAGAATTTATCAACCTCCAAATACAAAAAAATAAAGGAACAGAAGAAAACCTGAAAAGGACCATAAACTTATTCAAAACCTTACTGGCTAATCTTCAGTCGGGTGTACTAGTAGAGAATGAAGATAGAGAAATCTTATTTACCAATCATCTTTTTTGCAAAATGTTTGAAATACCTGCACCTCCAGATGCTTTGATAGGTGCTGACTGTTCTCAATCTGCAGAATTGAGCAAACATTTATTTTCTGATCCTGACGGTTTTGTGTTATCTATAAATAAAATTCTGCATGATCAAATGCCTGTTTACAATGAACTGATCGAAACTGTTTCTGGTCATTTCTATGAGCGCGATTACGTTCCCATCTTTATTGATCAGATTTATCGAGGTCATTTATGGCAATACAAAGATATCACAGAGAGGGTCAATTACGAAAAACTCCTTCGCGAAAATGAAGAGCTAAATCGACTCATCATGGATACTGCCATGGATGCCATTACCTTAGCTGACACCAAAGGAGTTATCAGGTATTGGAATCCTGCAGCCGCTCAGTTATTTGGGTTTACTAATGAAGTAGCTATCGGAAGCAGATTGGGTGATACCATCATTCCGATGAGACTTCGTGATGCGCATGAAGCAGGAATGCAGAGATTTAACACAACAGGTGTAGGCAGAATATTTAATATGAGAGTGGAGTTTCCAGCCTTACATGCTGACGGTCATGAGTTTCCAATAGAAATGTATATAATAGGTTTTGAACAAAAAGGCGAAAAACTTTTTTGTGCTTTTATTAAGGATATTACAGAAAGAGTCGAAGCTCAAAAAATCATTGACCAACAATTACAACTTCAGGATTTACTCATCAATATATCATCTACATATATTAACATAGACCTTGATCAGGTCGAGTACACTATAAATAAATCATTACAAGAACTTGGCAAATTTGTAGGAGCTGATAGAGCATATATTTTTGATTATGACTTTGAAGCAATTACTACATCTAATACTTATGAATGGTGCGAAGATGGCACCACACCTGAATTTGACAATCTTCAAAACGTTTCCCTTGATTTTATGCCACAATGGGTAGAAAAACATAGGCAAGGGCTACCATTCTACATACCCGACATAGAGTTACTTCCTGATGAAGGACCTAAAAGCCTTCGAGGCATCTTAGAGCCACAAGGTATAAAAAGTCTTATCACGATCCCTATGATAAGTAATGGTAACCTGATAGGTTTTGTAGGTTTTGACTCTGTAAGAGATAAACATGAATATTCTGAAAAGGAAATGAAATTGTTGTCTCTTTTTGCCCAAATGCTGATTAACATTTTCGAAAGAAAAAGAAAAGAAAACCTCCTCACAAAACAAGAAGAAAAATATCGCAATATTATAGCAAATATGAATCTTGGCTTATTGGAAGTGACACCCGACGAGACCATTATTTTTGCTAATCAAAGCTTTTGTGATATGTCAGGTTATACAATTGAAGACTTGAAAGGAGAAAAAGCAATCAAATTTTTATTGTACGATGATGACCAAGAAGTATTAAACGAAAAGCTAAAACTGCGAGAAAAAGGTCAGTCAGACAGTTACGAAATAGCCGTCAAAAACAAGCAAGGTGAAATTCGCTGGTGGTTTATTAGCGGTGCCCCAAACTATAATGATCGCAATGAATTAATTGGCTCCATAGGTATCCATCTAGACATTACCAATCAAAAAAAATTGGAAAAAGAACTTGGAAAAGCAAAGCTTCAAGCTGAAGATGCATCTCGAGCCAAGGAATCTTTTCTTGCCAATATGAGTCATGAAATCCGTACGCCACTTAATGCGATCATAGGTATGATCAGAGAGTTGGGTCGTGAAGAACTGACCCCAAAACAAAACTCATATGTTAGCCATAGTGAGACAGCCGCAAGACACCTACTCACCATCGTCAATAATATCCTTGATATGTCAAAGATCGAAGCTGGCGAATTGATCATAGATGCTAAGGAATTTAGCTTGATGTCAGTGATCGGAAATGTCATCAGCATCCTACATTCAAAAGCCCAAGAAAAGAAGCTTGAACTTAATTATCATATAAATCCTGATATCAAACCTGCCCTAATAGGCGATAGCGGTAGAGTCAGACAAATCCTCATAAATCTAGTAGGAAATGCCATAAAATTTACCGATGCAGGCAAAATAGACCTTACAGTAAATGTAAAACAAACCAATCAATATTTCCAACAACTAATTTTTGAAATCAAGGACACGGGAATAGGGATGAATAAAGAATACCTAAATCAAATATTTAATAAGTTTTCGCAAGAAGAAGGGTCAGCCGCAAGAAGATACGAAGGTACTGGTCTTGGGATGACTATAACCAAAGAAATGATACACCTTATGGGCGGAAATTGCGACATTCAAAGTGAAAAAGGAATAGGTACAACAGTTACATTTAACCTTACACTACCTGTAGGTGACGAAAATAAACTGATCGATAAAGATAGTTACCTTGTGGATGATAGCTTGCAAAATCTTAAGATTCTTTTGGTAGAGGATAATGAGATGAATAGCTTTATTGCATGTCAAAGTTTACATTATTTTGGGTGTATCGTAGACACTGCAAGTAATAGTATAGAAGCGATTGAAAAATTAGCTGTCCAAAAACCAGATCTCATCTTGATGGATATTCAAATGCCTGAAATGGACGGTATAGAAGCCACCAAATTTATTAGGGACGAAATGGCTATCTCTATCCCAATCATCGCCTTGACGGCAAATGCATTTAAGCGCGACATAGATTTATATTTATCTATTGGTATGAATGATTATGTTACTAAACCATTCGAAGAAAATGTACTATTTAACACCATTGCAAATACGCTAAATATTAAAACAAAAACACCTAGCTTGACCAATATTTTGCAAAGTAAACCATCAAATGAGGTACCATTGTATGATCTTACAAATATTAAAACATTGAGCCGTGGCGATCAGTCTTTTGTCAATAAAATGATTGAAATTTTTGTAGAACATACTCCAACTTCTGTAACTGAAATAAAAGTCGCCTTCGAAAATCAAGATTACTTGACGATCAGTAAGATAGCACACAGAATGAAACCAAGCATTGACAATATGGGCATTCATTTATTAAAAAACCCCATCAGAGAGTTGGAGTCAAGTGCCAAAATGGAAGTCGTGGACGATAAAAAGGTCGAATTATTAATAGAAAACATTGAAAATACCTTGGCAAAAGTGATAGAGGATTTAAAGGCAACAACTTAAATTGGAGAATAGTAGAATATTTTCATAATCTGCAAAGGTTTTAATTAAATTTCTTCCAATAAGAAACATAAAATTCCATAATTTGGAATTTAAAACCTATCAATTTATTCCTATGTTATTGATAATGTGATTATTATGAAAGAGGATTGATTTTTGGCATACTGCTCATGTATTTACAAATAAAAAATAAACACATGAGACTCATTTTTATTATTCTATTAGCTTGGGTAGCCTTATCCACCACGTTGATTGCTGGTGGTGCACCTTCTACCTACTTCAATATATATTTACCACCCAATAACGACCCTGTTCAGCGCAATGTAGCGCTTATTGTCACGGCCATCTATGATGAAACAACATTTACCATTACAGATGATGATGCGGATGGTGACAATGATGATACGGTGACGGGAACACTGAGCGCTGGTCAATCTTATGTACTCTATATCAAAGATAATGGTATCAATGATGATGCTCAGTATGCATCTGGAGGAGTACTAAAAAGAGATGGCGATTATTTTATTATAAATAGCTCAAAATTGGTTTTTGCTTCCATGTCCACCGATAGTGACTGGCAACATGACTTTGTACCTAGTGTAAATAAGACATCCTTAGGTGGTAAATTTATCATTTATGCACCCAAAATCTCAAGTTCAAAAAGAGATCTAAACGTTTTTGCATTTGAAGATAATACTACTATAACAATCTCCAAAATATCATCTGTACCAACAACTGCTACAGGGTATACAAACATAGACATTGATGCTAAAACCATTGTAAAACAACGTACATTAAATCGAGGACAAGATATCATTCACCACTTTCAAGATGGCAGAGATGTGATGGAGACAGGAGCAACCTATATGATAGAATCCAATAAACCTGTATCTGTACAATATGGTGCTTTATGGGCAAATGCCAGAGATGGCGGCGGGTATGTACCGTCTTCTAATGGATCTTCTAGCGGAGATCTATTCTATTTTGCAGTACCCTACCAGTCTAATGGCGAACAAGAAATAAGAATCGTGTCTTGGGATGATAATAACGCCGTTACACTTGAAAGATATGAAAATGGCAACTGGATCAATATGAAGTCATGGACAGTCAATCGTCTAAAGCCTGCTGACTGGATAGGAAAGAAAAATGGTAATGCGACTTATCCCACTGTGTTCAGAATTAGCTGTACACCCAATAAAAAGGTGTCCGTATTTGAATGTAATTGGATGGAAACAGGTAGTCCAGGTACATCTGATATGGCATCAATGGTTTCTTCAGAAGCTGGAACTGATGCTGGCAAAGAGTTTTTGGTGTACTTACTTCCTCCTGGCAATCAAAACAATGTCATAAATCCATTCACAGGTCAATTATTTGGTGGTAACTTTGCCCATTGCTACATCTATGCAGGAGATCAAGCGGCAAATGTCACAATAAAGGACACAAAAACTAACGGATCGATTATCAATAGAACTTATACTATCCAGCCAAATAGATATGTCGATGCCTTTTTTTCATTGAATGAATGGAAGAGTATTTATAATGGAAATGGAAACCCAGATTCTGGACCCGATAGACCCTATGTTTTGATAGAATCTAATCAAAATATTTCTGTTATGAACTCCAATACTAATGACAACTGGATGATGTATTTTGGTTCGTCACTTGAATCAGGATTCTCACAAGTCGGCGAAGCATCTCAGAATTCGGCTATACCTGGTGATAACATCACTTTTACATCTGTCATTACGAACGGTAGTAGCACTTTGACGAATACGGAATTGCAAGTTGTCATCGGTTCTGGAGCTGTCCCATCTGCATCTGAAGTTAATTTAGGCAATCAGAATATCCCAGGTGTCATTACCTCTAATGAAAACCAATCTACCATTACATTTAATAATGTACCAAACTTAGCTGCAAATCAACAAGTATCAATCGTTACTGAATTAGTCATAAACCCAACTTTTAATAATGGAAATCCAATACCAAATAATACAGTCATTTCTATAGAATCTTCAGTAACTGGTCTTGTCAATGGTCAAGTACAACAGTCTGTAATTACAGAAGGTATCCAAAATAATTCAAGTAATCTATCTCAATTACTATTTAATCCATGCGCTACAGGTGTTTTGGGAGATGTGGCTACAGATAGTTGGAATATTGCATGGGTAGATTACAATAACGATGGGTGGGAAGATCTTTTTGTCACAGATCGTGATCCATCAAAACCCAATCTTCTGTTCACCAACAGTGCTGGTAATAATTTTTATAAAGCGACCAATGGTCCACTAGTCAATTTAACAGAAAAAACAGTTGCTTCGGCATGGGGCGACTATAATAATGATGGTTTGGTGGATGTTTTTGTAGTGAATGCGACAGGTACGCACAGTAGATTATTCAAAAACGTTAACGGGAGTTATGTAGAAGTATCCAATACAGGACTCGATGTAGATCCTCAATATTTTCATGGAGCTGCTTGGTTTGATATGGACAATGACGGCTTTCTGGATTTAATTGTTACCAATTATTTTGAGACAAAATTTCATAAAATATATCGTAATAATAAGAATGGCACCTTTACATCCCTTAAAGATAATCCTATTGCACTGGAAAGTAACAGATCCACAATGCCTGCTTTGGCAGATTATAATAATGATGGACTAGTGGATGTCTTTATTCCGAATGGCAACGATAAGCCAAATTCTTTATTCAAAAATATAGGAAATGGAAATTTTGAAAAGATCACTCAAAGCGTACTTTCTGCCGAATCGCAAAATAGTGTAGGTGCTTTGTGGGCCGATTATAATAATGATGGATGGGTAGATTTATATGTTTTAAATGCATCAAAACAACAAAATGAGCTATTCAAAAATCTTGGTAATGGTAATTTTGAAAAAATAAACAACACTGCGCTTACTGAATCATTTGCCGACACCCATACATCACTTT
The DNA here is from genome assembly GCA_002482845.1 of Saprospiraceae bacterium UBA7687. Lineage (GTDB taxonomy): Bacteria > Bacteroidota > Bacteroidia > Chitinophagales > Saprospiraceae > OLB9. The sequence goes on along the minus strand of DLGT01000083.1, from coordinate 46,803 downwards.
GGATAGACCATGATAATGATGGTGACTTAGATTTTTATATGTCAAATGATCAAGGTTCGAGTTTCTATTACATCAATAATGGAAATGACGATTTTACAAAAAAATTGGGAGAAATGGTTAGTTCAAACTTTGGACATGCCATGGGAGCAGCTTCAGCCGATTATAATAGAGATGGACATATTGATATTTTTGTAGCTACACACACTAATGATAAAAATAAATTATTCTGCAATCAGTCTCATGAAAATAATCATTTTATCAATATTAAACTGGTTGGTACTTATAGTAATAAATCTGCTATAGGAAGTTCCATTAAAATAACTGCTAATGGTCAGAGTCAATATCGTCAAGTGCTGCCTGTACAAGGATTGGGGAGTCAGAATAGCTTACGACAACACTTCGGTTTAGGTAATGCTACTACCGTTGCTACTATAGAAATAAAGTGGCCATCAGGATATGTTCAGATACTTAACAATATAGCAATAGATCAGTTTGTCACCATTATAGAAGAAGCCGCAAACCTTGTCACGGGATTTGCTTTTAGTGATGATAATGGTAATTGTACGTGGGAAGAAGGTGAACAAAAAATAGAAAATATTGCATTTATGATCGGATCTAATCAATCAACATTCACATCCCGTAAAGATGGTATATTTGACCAGAGAATTGGAGCAGGAAATCATACAATAGCCCTACAACCCAATGATTACTGGAGTCTAAACTGTTCATCATCGGTAAATGTATCAGGTAATAATAATACTTTCAATATAAATCTGCCCCTGACAAAGATTGCAAATGGTGGTGATGCAGGTATCAGTTTTGGCGTCACTGCTTGGAGAAGAGGATTTGCAAGTGAATCTATTCTTAGATATTATAATCAAGGAACTGCCAATGCGACAAATGCAAAAATAGAAGTAACTTACCCATCTGGCATTGAACTGAAATCAGCAAATATTCCTTGGACGGAGAAAATTGGTGATACTTATATTTGGCAAATTGGCAATATCAATCCGGGAACAGATTTCACCATCAATTTGCGTGATTCAGTAACCTTGGCGGTAACGGTCGGACAATTTTTAACACTAAATGCCAATATTATAACCACAAATTCAGATCTAAATCCTGCCAATAATACATTTACTGAAAATTTAGAAATAGTAGGCGCCATCGACCCGAATGACATCTTGGTCACGCCGCGTGGTGAAGGCAAAGAAGGTTTTATAAAAAAAGACCAAACATTAAAATATCATATCCGTTTCCAAAATGTAGGTACATATGCAGCTTCTAGAATTGTATTGGAGAATCAATTATCAAAACACCTGGATTGGAATACTTTCAAAATAGAATCAGTAAGCCATGAAGGATACCATTATAGTATTGATGACAAAGGTTTTTTAACTGTGAGATTTAACAACATTGAATTACCTGACAGTACTAGCAATGAAGCGGAAAGTCACGGGTTTTTTATCTATACCATAAAAGCAAATATAGATGTCAAGGGAGGAGAAAGAATTGAAAATAGTGTTTTAATTACATTTGATTATGAAGAATCTTTGCAATCCAATGTAGTCGTAAATACTATTAAATATAATGGTAAACCTAATACAAGAAGCTTACATATATTCCCTAATCCTGCCACTGACTTGGTAAACGTTATAGGAGACGCTGGAGATATTCTGAAAGATCTTCCTTTATTACATACCATCAAAATATTAAACTTTGCAGGGAGTGTTATCAATGTAATTAACAATACTGAAAAGTATAATATTGATATAAATGTAAGTCATTTAGCGCCAGGTATTTATTATATAACTGGTTATGATTATGACGGTCTTATTTATCAAGGGAAAATGGTAAAAATGTAACAAAAGACATTAATTTTTGAAAATAAAAAAGCCATCAGTAGTATAATACTTGATGGCTTTTTTGTTTTACCTATAGTAATAACGATGTAAACGGTTATCATTATCACATATTCGTTTATTCTGTCATTTGTGATACCGAATTGCAAATTCTTAATGTTAAAGATCAAATTCATTGACTTCGACCATCTAATATCGAATTTTAAATTCTTTATATAAATGAAGTCACGGACTCCAGTCATCAATAGTAAGAAGCAATGCAAAAAATCGCAATTAATATTAATGTTCTTTTTTAATGAGAAAAATTTAATTCACAAAATTATTGTTTATGAGATATTGTACATATTTTTGTACAAATTAATTAATAATGCTGGTTGCAAATATTTCAGATTTTAGAAAAGATATTAAATCTTATTTTGATAAAGTATCCAAGAATTTTGAAACCATAATAATTAACCGAGGAAAAGATTCTGGAGTAGTTATCATGTCTCTTGAAGAATATAATTCTTTAATGGCTACAAATTATGAATTATCGTCCCTTTCAAACGAAAAGCGCCTCGATTCAGCAATCGAAAAATTGAGAAAAGGTAATTCATTTACTAAAGATTTAATCGATTAATGCATGAAATATGTATTTGTAGAAGAATCTTGGGAAGATTATTTGTATTGGCAAAAAATAGACAAGAAAAAAGTTAAAAAAATTAACGAATTACTAAAGGATATTTCAAGGACTCCTTTCGAAGGAATGGGCAAGCCTGAACCGTTGAAGCACAAATATGCTGGATTTTGGTCCAGAAGAATTGACGAAGAACACAGACTTATTTATAGAATTCAAAACGAAGAGATACAAATAGTAAAATGTAGACATCACTATGATTAAATATATTAAACCGTAATTATGCATTAGAATTCGTAGTGAGAGACTAAATTGCAATAAATCAGCGACTTAGCTTCGAAAAGCATAGCACCGCTATGGTTACAGAAGATAAGTTGGCGAAGCTTCTGATTTGCAGCAAGTTAGGGTCGTAATAGATTTTCTAATGCATATTTACGGTTAAACTCTGATGGCGTAGTTTGCAACTACCATTAGGGTAACATTTTAATTAAATTGATCAGCTACCAATAAGACTAATAGTATTATCAAATTCTAACGACTCATAGTTAACAAAGCTTCCCTAGCCATAACGAATTGCAAATGCGTAAAAAATATAGGTTCGCGGTAACAAACTTCGATAATAGGGTTGGCATTAAGGATAAGTCAGCATAAATTTGTAGCTATGTCCCATAAGATATGATTAATTTATAGCATAACAAGTTTCGCAACTACACCTTCCTAACCATCATCTTTTCTACTCTAGTTAGATACTTTCTATTATCAAAAGCAATCATAAATATCACTAATTGGTAAAAAAGTATACCATAATTAGACTCTCCGAAAATACCGAACTCTGTAAATGAATTGATAATCACAGGGATTAACATGCCTAGCAACATGAGTTTTATCTCTTTATTTTCCCTGAAGATGCCGCGTAATGTAAATATCATCTGGAATATCACTAGCGTCAGTCCTACAAATCCTAAATTCATCAATACCTGCATAAAAGTATTATGGGTCATCTTGCCAGGGTAAGTGTGTGTACTCTGAAAAAACTCTTTGTAATCAATACGCATAAACCCAAAACCTAATAAAGGTTCTCTAGGCAATCCTTCACTGATTAGGGCTTTCCAGAAAGGTAACCTGCCTGTCATACTCATGACTTCTTCGAGTCTTTCTGTGTCTCCACCTTTAAGTACTACTTTCCAAATGGCAACTGGCGCAATAATAAGCATACCAGCGATGATAAGTGCTTTGAGTTGTTTTTTGTCAGACTGACTAATATGAAAGTAAATTATCAACAAAGCTCCGATCAACGATGATCTCGAACCAGTGGCATACAGGGCATAAAAAATGATGATCAATTTTACAATAGTCCATACTGTGTGATGCTTACGATATAAGTCAAAAATCAAGCAAGCTACACCTACACCTGCAAGCATACCGAGTTCATTGGGATTCATAATATACCCGCCAAGTCTTGCTTCTTCACCACCGTGGGTCAGCCTGTAAAATGTATCAGGATCGACAAACATACCTACGACAAATATCAGAATAAGGATAAAAACCGTATTGCCCAATAAATTGTAGAGTTTGGTCATATTGTTGGGAAAGTAGATATTTAATAAGGCTATACTTTTGACAAAAAAGTAACAAAATACCAGACTTTGCATCGTCATAAACCATTGCAACGCACTAAAACCTACATTTGTACTCCACAAAAAAGACAAAAATCCAAGACCAAGATAAGCAAAATACAATCTTGATGCCAATACATTTTTTGCTACCAAAGTATCTGGTGCACCATTATTTACAATTCGTCGGTAGATTAGATAGGATCCTATCAATACACCCATGCGACCTACTACTTTGATGACTCTTGTGATGATAATATTTTCACTCCACGTAAAAAAGCCTGCCACCATTAGAAATAATAGGACAAATAACCATGTATTAATGCTTTTCAGAAATTCTGCTTCATTAAAATTTTTATATCTCATATCCCGTACATCTCATCAAATTGTGGTAAAATGGTAGACCATGCAAAATGGGTTTTTACCATAATTTTTGCGTTTTCACCTTTGCGCAAAAGTTTATTTTTTTGCCATTCAGCGTAAAGTGTCATCAAGCCTGTGGTTATTTCTTTACTACTTTCATTGGCTACAGCTATACCAGCATCATATTTTTCTATGGTTTCGGCTACATTTGTTGCCTGACTCACGATGCAAGGCAATCCCATAGATGCTGCTTCCAACACAGATGCCGGTAGTCCTTCGTTACGAGAAGGATGGGCAAAAACATGCATTTCAGACATGATGTTTTCTTTAACTTGACCGAATTTACTTCCGAAAAGTTTAACTTTATTGACCAATTTTTTTTCAATTATCATAGCTTGAAGTGTCTCCCTTTCATCACTATCTCCTAATATCCAGAGCTCTGTGTGTGGCATCTGTTTTGTAAAAGCTTCAAAAGCATCGACCAATAAATCCAGACCTTTGGTATAAATATCCAGTCTTCCTACAAATCCTATGATGAACTTCTGGCTGTCATTTGCTATTGCCAAAGACGGTGGCTGTGACTCGAAACCATAAGGGAGTAGAAAACTTTTATTATTATCAAATATCGTAGCCAATCCCAAGGTCTCGCTTTGTCCAATACAATGTATTTTATATGCAGATCGAAGGACATTTTTTTCAAATAGTTGGAAATACATTTTTTTGATCCAATGGCTCTTTTGCATGGCAATCGTATTATATCCTCCATGTGGTGTCACAATATATCGAGCATTGTATTTTTTGAGTGCGCTGGCTACTGCCCAAAAGGTAGATACCCAAGATCCATGGATATGGAAAACAGCTTTATCAGCATGGGCTTTGATGGCTGCTTTCAGTGTCTTATCCAAGGCAAAATGATGTTTACCCAATGGAAAAAGTAAGGTTGAGAATGCTCGCTCTGGAAAATTTTTGACCGGATCTTTTGTGATGCCCCACACAGAGACATTTCTGCCAGATTCAGCTTGTTTGGTGGCGAGTTGGAATACTACTTTGTTGACGCCATTCATCCTTTCTGGATTGGCTTTACCCAAGACTATGTGAATGATTTCCATAATGATCTTTCTTTTTTATGTAATGAATATTGCCATATGGCGAAGAGTACTAATTGGTTTAGCCCTAAGCCTATGATGGCACCTGTGAGTTGGAAATTTGAGAGTAAATATGATCCTGTCGATAGACTTAAAGCAAAAGAGATGATGTATCCACTGAGAAATAAATGATTCATTTCATGCAATCTGATAAGCATTCTGACAGGATAATTTATCAATATGATTACATACAATATAACCATCCATCGGATAACAAACCCATAAGTGATATATGCATTTCCACCTGCCAAAAGTATGATTTGATCTGCAAATACAAACATGACTAACAGAATAATTACTACTGGAAATATCGTTTTGACTATCAGTGTCTTTAAATATTCATAAGCTACTTGTTTAGATTGCTGAAAACGTATAGACGCTTGTGGTAAAACATAACTTTCTATACCTTGTAGCAATACATTGATCAATCCAAATAATGTCTGTACTAATCTAAATGCACCAAGTGCTTCTACACCTAAAATCAAACCTGATGTTGCCACAAAAAAATTGGATGTCAACCATTGTACAATTGCTGTGGGAGCTAACCATTGAGCTTGTTTAAAATGGGTCTTTAGAAAATCTAAGCTTTCTGTTTTGATATATGTTGAGTTAATCAAATAACCTATAAAAAAAACAATACTTGGCAAAAATCCCAAAGTCATTAATATTAATACCTGTGATATGTTAAGTTCTAAAAAATAGGATATCGCAGCGGCGGCTATTTGTGAGAATGTCACCAATAATTCAATGACAAGAAGTCTGTCCATCTTATTTTCGACCAACAATCTCTTGCGTACATAGTCAAAAAGCATCGTTGCTATTGCATAAGCACCTGCAGGAAATAATACCATCGACCAACCGAAATCGTAATATCTATCCAAAAAGAAAATGAAGCTCACAGCAAAAAATGTAATTAGCATTACACCTAATTGCATCAGAACAGTTGTAGATAAATAGCTCTTATTTTCTTTGTGAGCACCATACAAAACTTGCATAGGTTGTATGACAAAAGCACTAGAAATACCCATTAGTAAAAAAGTATACAGCTGTATCGATACAAAGACACCAAAATCATAAGCTTGTAGCGTCCGTGCAAAAATAAGAATGGTCAAAAAAGTAGTACCACTATATAATGCTTGATCTAGGATAACTTTCGATTTGTCCGTAAATAATATGCTTTTAAGACCAAGTTTCATATCAAAGATTTTTTGACTGGTTTTGTCATAAATTTCTTTGCTATTTGGATCATCTCAGAGATTATATTTGGATTGTATTGATATCTGTTTAATACGAAATGTACGTTAGAAAATTTAAATTCATCACATAGTAGGTTATATTGCAAGATAGCTTTTTTGGGTGTATACCTTGCATCCAAAAAAACCAAATTACAGTCACTTAATGACATCCAGGCATTGGACAATATTCCATCTGTAATACTTTCATTATTGATTAATACGAGATCATATTGATCTAAATGTTGGATGGTATATGTCTCCAGAGCATCAAGTGTTTTATGAGTGAATTTTTCAATATCCAATCGTAGATAATCGACATTTGACAGTTTCGTTTTCAGTGGACTTTCGCTGATATCTTCGATATTGGACAATATTCCTTCAGCGTCTAGAATAAGTACTTTTCTACCCTGTAATCCCAAGACTTCAGCTATATTTACAAGATGTAATACTTTCCCTTCATTTGTTTTTGCTGATGTGAAGCACACTATTTCTTTATCTTGGATGACTTCTTTTACAAACAAATTTTGAACGGATTTTAAGAAATGCTTTCGCAAAGATTCAGGAGTTTTTAAGTATGGCGTATGTAATGTGACAGGCAAAGTAGAATTGGATTCTATACTCTCCACATCATTTACCCTTGCTTTTAAAGCATGAACTATAGTGATCAAAGCTATCGCGAAAAACATACCCAATAGCGCACATACAATGATAATAATCGGTCTATTAGGTGATACAGGATTTTTAGATATCGCAGCAGGAGTAATGATTCTATGGAATGACAATTTTGCTGCACGCGCTATATCTGCTTCTATTTTTTTGTTATTGAGAAAATTGTATGAACCCTGAAAAATTTCAAAGTCCCTATTCATCATATTCATCAGCTTTTCCTTTTCTGGGAGACCTATAAATACTTTTTCTGCTTCTTCGATATCGTCATTCAGGTTTTTATATTTTGTGTCTAAGCTTTTTTTAGTGTTTTGTATACTTTCAACGAGATAATCCGTGTGGTCTTTGATCTTTTTGTCAACAAGTTTTACCCTTTCATCATTAGCTGTGTATGTAAGGAGTAAGTCCTTTTTTTCACCCTGCAATTGTTTTATTTTTTTTACCATCTCGGTAGAAAGCAAGTCTGTAAAAGCTTCAAAATTGGGTGCCAAATCCAGAAAATTATCTTTACCACGTGCGATATAGTCATTCAATTCGTGGATAGCCTCAAGATTCATTTTTATATTGGTCTGCTGAATTTTCAGTTGAGATATCTTACGCAAATCTGTTTCTGTTTCCTGACGTATATTTATAATATTTTTATCGTCTCTATAACCTTGGATATTATTCTCTGAGTTGCTCAGTTTTTTAGACACTTCATCTATTCTATTATCCAAAAATTGTGATGTCGTCTCTGCAGCCTGATATTTAATACTGATATAATCATCGATGTAGGCACTAGCAAGAGCATTTACAAATACAGCGGCCTTTTCTGGAACAGCACTTTTGTAACTGATACGTATCACAGGTACATCTTTATCTACAGATGTAACATCAAGGTGGGTCAATACTTCTTGTATCAGTGCCTCTTTGTTTTTTACTTGATAAACATAGGTATCTATAATAGTCATGTTTGGTTTTTCTTCCAATAATGGTCTATTTATGCCTACTAAGAGTTTTCCTCCTTCAAATTGTAGACTTTCATCCATTTTTCCAGTCAGGGTAGTTCCTACATTTGGTAAGGTTAAGGTATAGTTTTCTGTATCTTTGACAGAAATGATAAAATCCTTTCCATACAACTGATCGTCTTCTATCGACATTTGCAGATTGATAGGTGAGTCATTGTAAAGTTCTGTATTTTTGATGGCTCCTTTTCTATATAATGTCGTGTGATATCCTATTTTGTCTAATACTTTCTCAAGTAGTACATGAGATTTGATCACTTCTATTTCAGCCGCAATTTTATTAGCACTAGCAAACACGTCCAAGTCTTTAAATAAGTTGGCTCCTGTCACACTTTCTCCTACATCTGCAAGTCTAAGTTTTGTCGTACTTTCGTACATGGGTGTCGTGTAAGACAGATACTTTTTTGCTATCCAGATCCCTGCCACCATACACAAAATGATGATGGGTAATCCACGAAGGTAAGGTTTTAAGATTTTAAGACTTTCTTCCATTATAAAATGTTGTTAACTTGGTATGTATATGATAAAGCCATTTACATACCAAGATGTATTATATTGATAATTAATTACTTATGAAATACTTGAAAAGAATGTATTCCATTTATTAGATACGAATCCAAATAATGGAAATTCAATTTGTTTAAAATGCGCCTATCAAAATGGCAGCAGATGTTGCAGAAGTTGCAATAGGAATGATGGTAGAGATTCGTTTGTCAAACTCTTTATTTTTCTTTGATGGAGCTATGATGATATCTCCTGGACGCAACTGAATATTGCGAGCACCTTCATCAGAAGCAATGGTCAGGTCTATATTTGCTATTTTAACTTTCGGACCATCTTGTCGTAATACTTTAATACTCTTTAGATTTGCATAATACTCAAATCCGCCAGCTTTAGCTACTAGTTCTAGCAATGAATTATTATCTTTATCGACATGGATGACAGCAGGATTTCTAAATTCGCCGAGCAATGTGATTTCTTTGTTCATCACTTTGACATCTACGATGGGATTGGCTATCCATTGACTGATTAGGTTTTTTATACTATCTTTCAGCATAGGTAATGTCATACCTTTGACCATCATGGTTCCAATTTTGGGAATTTCTATATTGCCATTTGCATCTACCATCAACCATTTTCCATAAACTTCATTAGAGTTATATATCCCATACACCGATCCTATACTAAGCTCATCTTGTCCCCAAACACTGATATTTACTTTGTTGTCTATTTCGATGATGTGTTGATAATCAGCACGATATCTAAAAATACTATCTAACTTGATCTCTTCATTTTCTTTTTCTGGAGAAAAGTGAAATAGGTTTTGGGTTTTGCATGAATCCAATAATAAGATAATACCTAAAAAGAGTATAAATTTTAGATTTCGCATTATAAGAAAAGATTTGCAAGTTTTTGAAGTGGTTTATTTTTCTTGTTGATGATCAACTGATGGATTTCACCTATTCTATATAATACTTTGGTGATTTTATCAGTAGTATCACTTCCTTTTATGATGTAATCAAAAGCACCATACTTGAGTGAGTCAATAGCTGTAGTCATATCTTCTTGTCCAGATACCATGACCACATAAATATTAGGATCAAATCGTTTGATTTTTTTTAATACTTCAAAACCATTTAAATCATCCATCTGATGGTCAAGAAGTACTATGCCAGGCTTTTCTGTCAATTCATTTAGACAAGAAGTCCCATTTGAAAAGCAAGTCACATCGTCATATCCTAGATTTTGGAGATGTTGTTTAAAGATTGTAGACGTAAAGATGTCGTCGTCAGCTATAAATATTTTTTTTGTATTGATCATGGTAACATATTTTTGTTATGTTACTATAAACGAAGGTTGTGCCAATTTACAAATAATTGATATACAGTTATATACAAAATAACAAAAAATTTTAAATTCCATATTTTGGAATCAATTCCACATGAAAGATTTTAAATAACTACTTTAATAAACCATATCAAAGCTATATTTGATCACAAAACATTATTTGTGCAATGAATTGATTAAAACTTCGATACTTAAGTTTAATTAAAATGAACAAATATACAAGTATTCATATTGTTAAAATGGTCTAAGCATAACAAATTCACAATACCTTATCATGAACAAACTTTTCTATTTTATCATCATTCTTTTGGTTGCTTGTTCTGAACCCAAAGAAGATATTAATTCAGTTTCAGACAACCTTGAAATACGGGGTGCTGACATATCCTTCCTTCCCGAACTTAGGAAATCTGGTATCACGACTCGCAATACCGCAGGTAATATTGAAGACATGCTTACAACACTCAAGACTGAAGGTATGAACGTGGTAAGATTGCGTATTTGGAACAATCCTTCCAACGAGCATTCATCAATGGCAGAGGTCACCACCTTCGCTAAAGAAATTAAAAGCGCTGGAATGAAGGTGTGGATTACGGTGCATTACTCTGACTGGTGGGCAGATCCAGGCAAACAAAACAAACCGAATGCATGGAAAAATCTTCCGTTTCAAGTTTTAAAAGACAGTGTATATCAATTTACTGCAAAAATTATAAAAGATATAAATCCGGAGTATATCCAAATAGGTAATGAAATCAATAATGGACTGCTATGGCCAGATGGAAATATTTCTAACCTAGCTCAGATGAAAGAGTTGCTAGCAATTGGTGTGAAAGCTGTAAGGGACCAAAATCCTGCTACAAAAATTATGATGCATTATGCTGGTCACGAAGAAGCTTTTGATTTTTTTGATAAAATAAAAGACCTTGATTACGATCTTATGGGTTTGTCTTACTACCCATTTTGGCATGGCAAAAACATGGATTCTTTATCCACAAATCTGAAAATCCTGGGAGATACCTTCGGTAAAAACATTGTGATTGCCGAGACAGCATACCCTTTCACTTTTGGATTTAATGATAACACTAATAATGTAATAGGTTTACAAGAACAGATACATCCCGATTTCCCACCGACGGTACAAGGACAAAGAGACTTTTTATTTAAGGTAAGAGACATCATCGCTGATGCACCCAAAGGAATCGGATTTTGTTATTGGGCACCTGAATGGGTTTCATTTAAAGGTAAAACAGCAACAAATGGTTCTTCTTGGGAAAACCAAGCCTTATGGGGCTTTGATAACAAAGCTTTGGCAGGAATTAAAGTGTTTAATCCTTAAGAATCTATAAACAATCGTTTCCCTTTAGGGTCAGGGTAAAAAACGATTGTTTATTAATTTGGATAAGAAATATTTTAATTATTTTTTATAACTCTTTTGTACTTAAAAATACTTTTCGACCACTTTTTCACGATAGTCAAAGATCTCTTGGAGTTTGCTTTTTACAAAAAGCGTATTAGCTATTCTGCCTAAAAAACCCAAAGGAAGGCCATAATTCACAATATCAGTCATTTCTACGCCACCTTCAACTTCTTTGAACCAATGTTGGTGGTGCCAGAAACTGTATGGTCCGAATCGCTGCTCATCCACAAAATACTTTTTGTCAATGACATGGGTAATCTCCGTTGTCCAACTCATGGGAATGCCCAAAACTGGCGTCACAACATAAGATATAATCTGACCTGAATACATTTTGCCATCGCCAAGATCAGATGTAATCTCAAAACCCATGTATTCAGGTGTTATCTTTTTGAGATTGACTGGTGAAGAAAAAAAATCCCATGCTTGATCCAATGTGATGGGTAAAAACTGCTTTTTTGAAAGCGTATATATTTTCATTACTATATTTAAATTTTTGAAATGGGGTAACATAAATTGGTTACTTTTGTTCTAAATCTTTACTCAATCATAAAGCAAAAAGCATGTCAATACAAAACGGATTAGCCATTACACTTCAAAATAGAAAGGCACTAAAAAAGATTTTGGACTTTCATACTTTGGATCAGATCAACCATATTCCGAATGGTTTTAATAATAATATCCTATGGAATTGCGCCCATGTCATCGCTGTCCAACAAATGTTAACATACGGACTGAATAATCTGCCTTTTGGTATTCCCAAAGAGTTTGTGTTTAGATTTACACCTGGCACCAAGCCCGATGCTGTTTATGATGCTGCCTTAGTAGATGAAGTAAAATCTTTGTTATTTACGTCTTTCGAGCAGTTTCAAGCTGATATCAATGATAATAAGTTTGTAGCTTTTAATCCATTTATGACTGCCCTAAAATTTGAAATAAACGACTTAGAAAAAGCAGTTGCTTTTAATCAATACCACGAATCATTGCACATGGGACACATTCTAAATTTGATGAAGTTTGTTTGACATCAATACCATACGCTTAATCTGGCATATTATACTCCTTGATTTTACGGTATAAAGTTCTTTCTGAAATGCCTAACTCGTCCGCGGCATCTTTACGACGATTATTAAATTTTTTGAGCGCTTTGCGAATCATATCTTTCTCCATCTCTTCGATAGAAAGTATTTCTTCTACGTCTTCTGTGTCATTGTAGTTACTCCCTTTGCCAGGTAAGATGATAGGTCTGCTGTCATAAGCAGGATAATCTTCTTCTTCCATGTCTTGTGGCTTTCTATCAAAAACCTTCTTAAATACGGCATCTGTACTATATCCTTGCATGGATTTTAGCGCACCTAAGTCAGGTAATGTAAGATCATTGGCACGCACTAATTCGTAAATAAGGGACTTCACATCACTGAGATCGCTCTTCATTTCCAATAAGAATTTGAATAATATTTCTCTTTCTTGATAGGAAGATTCGCCACCTAGGTTAAATTCGCCACCTTTGCTTGGCAACAATCTGCTTTTAATATGTGGCACTAAATCTACCAATTCTTCTACATCGAGTTCTTTGGCTTCTGACAAAACACTCAACTGCTCCACCATATTTTTTAGCTCACGGATATTACCTGGCCATCTATAGTTTTCTATGAGAAGCTTGGCTTCAGGTGTCAGCGTAATAGAGTCAGATCTATATTTTTCAGCAAAATCTCCAGAAAACTTTCTGAACAACATGTAGATGTCTTCCCTTCTTTCGTGGAGCGATGGCACCTTTATGGGCACCGTATTGAGACGGTAATAAAGATCTTCTCTAAATCGTCCGGAATGAATTTTTTCTTCTAGATTGACATTCGTAGCTGCCACAATTCTCACATCCGTATTGAGTACCTTAGAAGATCCTACTCTCAGAAACTCACCACTTTCTAATATCCTTAGTAAATATGCTTGTGTATCTAGCGGCATTTCACCTATCTCATCCAAAAATATCGTACCGCCATTAACCGTCTCGAAGTATCCTTTTCTTTCTGTCACAGCACCCGTAAACGATCCTTTTTCATGGCCAAATAGCTCAGAATTTATCGTACCCGCAGGTATTGCACCACAGTTGATGGCAATAAAATTGTTGTGTTTTCTAAGGCTCAATTCATGAATGATACGGCTGAAAATCTCTTTACCTACACCACTTTCTCCTTGTATGAGTACAGAAAGATCAGTCGTTGCTACCCTGATTGCTGTATTGAGCGCTCGTTCTAGCAGTGGTGACCTACCGATGATACCGAATCTCTGTTTTACGCCTTGAATATTCATTTTTTGACTAAGTTATCAGTTGATGGAATTGGGTATGTATTAGTCTATGATCTCACCTCTCAGTGTTCCCGTGGTTGTAGAAGTGACATGAACCATCACATAATCTCCTGGCGCATATCCTGGTTTTTTAGGAAAATTGATCATCTTGTTCTGACTATTTCTACCTTTAAACTCTTGGTCAGATTTTTTGGAATTTCCTTCTATCAATACCTTGTAAGTTTGACCTACATCCTGCAAATTATGTAAATGACCGATATGTCTTTGTTTTTCGACTATCTCAGCGAGTCTTCGTTTTTTTACATCTTCTGTGATGTCGTCTTGATATTTTTTAGCTGCAGGTGTCCCTGGTCTTTCGGAGTAAGAAAACATATAAGACATACTGAATTTTGCCCATTCAATGATGCTTAATGTATCTTGATGTTCTTCTTCCGTCTCAGAGCAAAATCCTGAAATAATATCTGACGAAATAGCACAATCTGGTATGATTCTGTAAATGGATTCCACCCTTTCCATGTACCATTCGCGATCATAAGTACGATTCATCATGGCTAGGATACGACTATTGCCTGATTGTATAGGTAGGTGGATGTAGTTACAAATATTTTCGTATTTCTGGATGGTGTAGAGTACGTCGTCCGTAATATCTTTTGGATGTGAAGTAGAAAATCTAATTCTCAAATCAGGATGTACATGGGCAACTCGCTCTAGCAATTGGGCAAAATTGACATGTTCTGATTCGTCAGGACTTGTCCATTTATATGAATCTACATTCTGCCCCAATAGAGTCACATCTCTGAATCCTCTGTCATAAAGATCTTGCGCTTCAGCGACAATAGAGTAAGCATCTCTGCTTCGTTCCCTGCCACGTGTGAATGGCACTACACAAAACGAACACATATTATCACATCCTCTCATGATAGATATGTAAGCAATGACACCATTGCTATCAAGTCTTAGAGGTGAGATATCTGCATAGGTTTCTTCTCGTGACAATAGCACATTGATACCTTTGTCTCCGTCATCTGCTTTGGCTAACAAATTGGGCAAGTCTCTATATGCATCAGGACCAACTACAATATCTACCAACTTCTCTTGTTCTAAAAGTTTTGACTTGAGACGCTCGGCCATACAACCGAGTACGCCGATCAATACATCAGGTTTCTGACGTTTTAGCTTATTAAAAATACTGAGTCTTTGTCTGACATTTTCTTCTGCTTTTTCTCTTATCGAACAGGTATTTATCAGAATCAGGTCTGCTTCTTCCATATCTCTTGTAGGTCCAAAACCTGCACCTCCAAGTATGGATGCCACAATCTCCGAATCGCTAAAATTCATCGCGCATCCATAAGACTCAATATAAAATTTTCTAAGACCTTCGGCAGCTTGGTCAAAATATAAGACCTCGCCTTGTTTTGCCTCATTTATTTCTTTACTTACCCCTAAAAGGGTGACATTGTCATCGTACATACAGGAAAAAGATATTTTTTAATTATCGGGAGTGCAAAAATACTACTTTAATTGTGGATGTGTGACAAAATGGCAGACAATTTAGATTTGATGATAAATATTAGTGTCTTTTTGTATTGTAACACATAATATTACACGTTTTCCTATCGAATATTTGGCCATTTTAACATCAATACATGAATGTGAAACCTTCCTTATAATTTTATTGTTGGTTGTCTTTCAAACAAAATGAGTAATTTTGTACTTAAATTTTAATCCATACCATGTTTCTATATCCGAAAGATATTAAAGAAAAGCTCGAATTTAATAAAGTCATTGAACATATCAAATTAGAATGTTTGTCTGAATTAGGCAAATCCCATTTTGACAATATAGAAATCCTGACCGATTTGGCCCGAATAGATCGATTGCTCAATGAGACAGAAGAATTCAAAAAATCTATGGAACGTGGCGAACATATTCCATTATCAAGATTCGAATCCATTACAGATGATGTTAAACTGCTTAGAAAGGAAGGTTATGTACTTGATATAGAAAGCATTAGGAATATATACTTAATTGTGGCCATTGGACAAGAGCTAATTAAATATTTCCTAGATACCGAAAAAGCAAAACTCAACCCACTAGTAAATGAACTGATTTCTAATATTATTATTGATAAAAATCTGACCAAAGAAATAGATAGAGTACTCGATGATGAAGGCGAAGTAAGGCCAAATGCGTCTGAAGACTTACTAAAAATTTCTAAACTAATAAAGTCAAAAGAAAGAGAACTTGATAAGGTATTCAATGACGAAGTAGAGCTTTATAAAAACAAAGGTTTCCTGCTTGATTCATTGGAGAGTTTGCGTAATGGTAGGAGGGTATTGACAGTAGCGGTGGAGCACAAAAGAAAGATCGGAGGTATCATACATGACGAATCTGCAACGGGTAAAACAGTCTTTATAGAACCTGAAAAGGTGATTGCTATAAACAACGAAGTGTATAATCTTTATGCGGAAAGAAGACATGAGATATACAAGATTATTATGGCATTGTGTGCATTTATGCGTCCATATGCAGATGCACTTTTGGTAATGCAACACACACTTGTCAAACTAGATACGATAAGAGCTAAAGCAAAATTTGCCTATAGAATATTTGCCAGAAAACCTTACACCCAAGAGAAACCCATTTTTGCATTTAAGACAGCGTATAATCCAATTTTAGTTTTAAAAAATGAAAATATAGCTGATGCAGTTGTTCCTTTTGACTTAGAGTTGCATGGAAATAATAGGATTTTGGTACTAAGTGGTCCTAATGCGGGTGGTAAGTCCGTAGCCATGAAGTCTGTAGGTCTGATACAATTGATGTTACAGTCAGGTATGCTTGTGCCGGCTGACGAGAACTCTAAATTCGGTATTTTCCATAAAATATTTGTGGATATAGGCGATCAACAATCACTTGAAGATGACCTGAGTACCTATAGTTCTCACTTAAAAAATATGCGTGTCACGACAGAAAACGCAGACAAATCAACGCTAGTCTTGATAGACGAGTTCGGTTCTGGTACGGATCCAAAAATAGGTGGTGCCATCGCTGAAGCAGTACTCAACGACCTAAATCATAAAAAGATACATGGCGTCATAACTACGCACTATTCCAACTTGAAATTTTATGCTTTTAAAGCACATAATATTGTGAATGGTTCCATGGAGTTTGACAAACATAACTTACTTCCTACTTTCAGAATGCATATCGGCAAACCTGGTAGTTCTTTTGCGTATGAAATTGCAGAAAAAATAGGATTGGACCATCGCATAGTAACTTATGCTCAACACAAAACTGGCAAAAACGAAAAAGCCATAGACGACATGCTCATCACGCTCATGGCTGAGAAAAAAGAGTATGAAGATAAACTCTCGTCTCTTATAGAAAAACAAGATAAGCTCGATAGACTCATGCAATCGTATGAAACACTCAATGCAGACCTTGAAATAAGACGTAAAAAAATAAAACTCCAAGCCAAAGAACAGGCAGCAAGTTCGGTCATGGAGCAAAATAAGGAAATGCAAAAGATTCTTAAAGAAATCAAACATTCCAAAGATGAAGAAAAGGCTTTGCAAGCATCCATTGCACTAAAAAAGAAACAAGAAGACACCATCAAAGAGCTAGAGTCTCTTAAAATGGAAGTGTTTGCCAAAGAAATAAGTGCTAGTACTGAAAAAATAGAAGTGGGATCTTTCGTTCGTATGCGTAATGGCACGAGTACTGGCGAAATATTGAGCATCAATAAAAATATGGCTGAGATTCAGATGGGATTTATCACATTAAAAGTGCCATTGATAGACCTTATTTCAGCCAAAGAACCCATCGAAACTCGATCTACAAAAAGTGTCACTACCAATATTTCTAAAGGTGAACGAATAGATACCCAAATCGATATCAGAGAATATACCAAAAATGATGCACTATCGATGCTGCAAAGTTTTCTAGACAATGCCTTACTTAATAATGCATACGAACTCAAAATCATCCATGGTGTAGGTACAGGCGTGATGAAAAACGAAGTCAAAAAAATGCTTAGACAATATAAAGATGTCAAGGAATTCTGGCATCCGGAGCCAGATCAAGGCGGAGAAGGTGTCACTTTGGTGAAATTTTGATGTAAGAAACTATATCATTCGAAACCGAATAGTGACCATGAAACTTTATTTGAACTCCTTTTGTTAAGATTTGAAACACTTATTTGAATTTCAGTATGACATACAAATACCAAGATGAATATGATAAATTAAGTGAAATGTGTCCTCCAAAACACTTTACTAAACAAGATATAAGTCCCGTTTATAGGTGGCTATTTGATGAAGATGATTCAAGGAACTTTTTGCCCCAATATCATCGTAACCCAAGGCGTTTTAATAATGTAGATGACCAATTAAAGTGTACTTCAATGGGACTTTCTTTTTTTAAGGATTTAAAAGGTGCGGAAGAAAGACATAATGAGTTATCTAAAGTTATCCCAAATATTGCAAAAGCAATAGGAACACATACATCAAAGGGCTTCATTCTTGAAAGTGACGGAGTTAGTGGGGATTTCGGTCATCATAGTCATTTTACACATCATGCTTGTGAAACAGATGTATTTAAAGAACGTTTTAAGATTGTAAAATAATGATTGTTTTTAATTCAAAACCTAATAATTATACCATACCTCTTAAAAAGTTGGGTGATTTAATTTATCATGAAGGTCCCATCTTATCTCTTTTTATTGATGACCATTCAAATATGTTTCTTAATAAGTGGGTAGATTGTGATGATAATACAAACCATTGGATGCTTAGTAGTATAAGTAGCTTTGAGCTTTCTCAGTTTTATCATAAAACAATAAGTCTGAGACAATATTATAAAGCGTGTAATCAATGGGCAATTATTGAAATTGACAATTATTTAAAAATTAGAAAATTATATCCACTAGAGCATATACCGAATGCCTACCTTCCAAAGGAAGATTCATTTTATTCAGATATCTTATATACGGAATTTTCAAATTCATTGAGGGCTATATATATTAATAACTTAGCGGTTATTTCGAAACATAAGTCCAACGTCTATGATATTTTGGAACTGAAGATTGCCAGCATAACTAATAGTATCTTGGATTATGCAAATAAATCTTCAAAAGATATCCCATTAAAAGAAACTACCCTTCAAGAAGCAGCGAAAAATTTATCCGGACCTAAAACAAAAAATAATTCAAAAGATATCCTTCCAAAATCAAGTGACGTACTTGAAATAGTTCAACTTTTTAGAGCATTAAACCATAATATCAGAAAAAGAATATTAGAATTTATTGGTTCTAATCCTGGAGTTAATTTAACTGATATTTACACTAGCTTAAAAATTGACAAAAGCGTTACAGCTCAACATGTTGCCATTCTCAGAAGAAGTAATCTGTTGACATCCCATAGAAAAGGGAATATTGTTCTATATGCTACTAATCAAAAAAAATTAGAAGAAGTGCAAGCAGCAATTGACACTTTGATTGAAGAAAGAAAAATTATTTATCAGTGACAATATCAAATTTCAAAGAATCCTATGTAAAACAAATGGTACGAGTTTTCTAGGATTTTATTGATTAAATATTGGAGATCAACTTCCAGTACTCAAGCATCTTTCCTAGGAAACAAATACAAGTAGTCTAAGAAATATAAAACCCTAATGGAAAAATTATTGGTTTGCACGGAATCAAATAATCCTCCTAGATTGCGGAAGTAATCACGTTCGTAATTCTTATCAGAGTTAAAGATCTGATTTTTCCATACCATAATGATGTCACTACCTGGTGCAAATCTCCAGTTGTACTGTAAATCTATATTAAAAATATTGACATTACGGTCGTAAATAGGATCGCTCGCATCGTCATTTCCATTAAAATCAATATTGTCCACATAACCTTCTTCCGACAATATTCCGAAAGACTGATACCTAACTTTGTCCCAATAATGCCTGATACGCACATTGATATTCATGACACTATTGAAAGTAAATTTGCTTGTTAATGAATTTTCTACTATCAATCGATCTCTCACACCCATGAGTATGTCTGCTGTGCCAATTTCTACATGAGGAAATGCAAATGATTTATTGACATATCCTGGTTCTTCTGTAATGGAAGTCACTGTCGTAGCTGTAAAAATGGATAGTTTATCACTTAGTCTGATACGTGGGTTGACACTAGTTGAGATTGTATTTCTACCAGGTGCATCAAAATCTCTGAAACTTAATCTTACATCATATGCAAATGGTTTTCTGTAATCAGAAGATACAAACCCACCTACATTGTAGCTTTTGGGCCAGATGAGTGCTCTACTAAAATCGGGAGTCCTTGGCTCAAAGTAGTCATAAGTCTCCACAGGTTCTATTCTTCCATTAATGCCTAAGGCAAAACGCGTTTTCCACATCATAAACCCTTCAAAGTCAATACCAAAGTCAGAAAAAACATTAGGATTATATAATCTAGAATAAACTGAACTTCCTTCTATGCTATAACGTTGTAGTTTTTCATTTTTAGGCTTGTATTCTGTGAATCCTCCTTGTACATAGTAATACTGTTCATTTGGGCTAAAAAGAAATCCCATATCATTTGGGTCATAATTTTCAGACTCGACCCCATGACCGACTTCGTAAGTCCAATTACCACTTATTTTACCAAGATTAACATTATAAGTGTGGCCGAAATCGGTAGCTTCCTGATATATTTTTTGGGATAAAACGCCACTACCTGCGATAAAAAACCGTTGATCTTTTGTTTTGAAATTAAAAAAAGTTCCCGTCACATTGGCATCATAATCGCTTCCTTCACGGAGTACATTTGTATTGACCACACTGATGAAGGAGTTGTTTTTTAGGTTTTGGTCTATGACAAATGCATTGTAATTTGTTAAAGGATTTGTCTTTATTTGTCTTTCAGTTCCATCGGGCCTTTCTATAGTTGCATATTCTTCTCCTACGATGGCATTAAAAAGGCCTAGTCCAGTACCACTTTTTGTTCGTCCAGAAATCTTGGTTGCATTAAAAAGTTGGGTCGTCTCAGGATTATTGACTATCCTTTCATTTTCTCTCAATTGGGAAAACACTTCATCATAATACAAGGGCGAACCACCGATTCTCCTTGAATAAAATAGATTTCCTTTATTGAATAATTCTGTACCTTCTGTAAAAAACTGTCTATTTTCATCAAAAAACACCTCAAATGGGCTGAGATTTAATACTTGTTTGTCAGAAATGACTTGCCCAAAATCTGGAATCAATGTCATATCCAAAGTAAAGGCATCGTTTATTCCATATTTCAAGTCTAAACCTGCGCTATAAGCTGTACCAGTTTGAAGTTTTTTGTCAGACTGCGCAGGGTCATAAGTGGTATTGACATAGCCAGAAAGATAAGGTGTTAGCGATAATCTCACTGGCGACTTAACATTTTCTATACTAGTCACAACACCTGCTTGCTGCACCCAACCATCTATAAGCGGATCGATGGGACTCCAATAAGAAAACTCCCTTAACCTTCGGATTTCTCTACCGAATTGTACATGCCACTCTTGAACTTCAGATGATGGAAATCTCAATGAAGAGTATGGAATTTTTATTTCTACCGTCCACCCATATTCATCGATGTTTACAGCGCTTTCCCACACAGCATTCCAGTTTGTATCTTCATCATTATTGGAGACAATGGCTTCTCCTTGTACCCCTGAAGCCGTTACTGTAAATAAAAACCCATTCAATCCACTTTTGTAAGTGTCAAAAAATACTGAAAAATTATCTGCGTTGCCCACTTGGTCTCTTAGTGAAAGTTCTTTCAGGATCTTTGATGGATCGGTATCATACATTCTTGCACCGATGTAGACGGCATTATTGTCATAAATAAAATAAGATTCCGTTTCGAAGGTAGATGGCTTTCCTGGTATAGGTTCGTTTTGGATGAATGTGGTCGCTTTTTCTGATGATAGCCAAATTTCTTCTGATAACAAACCATCTATCTTTACGGGTTGTAAGCATCTACTGGCTTTGATAGATTTATTGGGATTAGCGGCATTAAGTTTCTTGGGTGATATGAAAAAAAATGTTGCTAAAAAAAAGAAGAAATGATAAGGCTTCAATCTAAGATATTTTGATTGTGCAAAGATATGATTAAGATTTTGAATGGAAATTGATATCAGATAACTTTAACGGAAATAAGTAGATAATTTCAAAGAATAAATGACGAGAATAACTTTTATGATGTGAATTGTAAGTAACTTTGCATTAACAATTAGATCTTTTGGATATGTCCTTTTAATCTTTAGGATGATAAATTCGTAGAGTCAAAAAAATAAGGACGAAGCCGATATAAGCACCTAAAATCAAGTTCTTATATCTTCACTCATCAATTTCAAAAAATCATTTTACACCTTGAATACAAAAAAAATTCTAATCATAAGGTTCAGCTCTATTGGTGATGTAGTGCTTACAACTCCTGTAGTACGTTGTGTCAAAAATCAATTGGGTGCAGAAATTCATTTTCTCATCAAACCATCTTTTGCTCATGTTATTCATGAAAATCCTTACATAGATCACATTCACCACCTAAAGGAGAATATCCAAGAAACTATAAATATTTTAAAGGCGGAACAATATGACCTAGTCATCGATCTACAAAAAAATCTTAGGTCTTACAAAATTTGTTCAGCATTGGCATGTAAGACGATAAGATTTGACAAAATGAATATTAATAAATGGCTTGCCGTAAATCTTAAAATCAACAGGCTGCCAAGTGGGAAACATCTTGTCGATAGATATTTTGAATCCTTACTAGAAATTGGTGTCAGCGACGATGGAGAAGGTTTAGACTACTTTATTATGCCTGAAGATGAATACGATGCTCAAGAATTAGTGCAAGGCATTCATTATCAAGTATTAGTATTAGGTGCAACTTACTTTACCAAGAGAATTCCAAAAGAAAAATGTGAAGAGATCATAGCACTATATGACAAACATACGATTCTCCTTGGAGGCAAAGATGTAGCCGAACTTGCAGACCAATTATCAACGGAATTTCCTGAAAAAGTCATCAATTATTGTGGCAAAATAGGACTTGGAGTCAGCGCAGGTATCGTCAAACATGCAGATAGAGTCGTGACGGGAGATACAGGATTGATGCATATTGCTGCAGCACTTCAAAAAAAGATCATCATGCTTTGGGGAAATACCATTCCTGAGTTTGGCATGTTTCCATTTTATGGGTCCAAAAACACATCAAAAAGCATAGATATTCAAGTATCAAATCTTTCTTGTCGTCCTTGCTCAAAATTAGGATTTGAGCAATGCCCAAAAGGTCATTTCAAGTGTATGCTAGACATTGATACCAATAGAACCATTCAATAATTCGAGTGGATATAATTTTTGCACACAAATTAATTTAAAATTCATTTTGTCACCTTTAGGGTCAGGGTTAAACTAAGTGTAATTTTGGAATACACCTTATTATACTATTCCTTTTCCTTTTTTTCATCATCTTTCTTGACAGGGCCTGCTACTTTCCATAGCACAAAGCCAAATCCAGCTATGAGATGTAGGATGATAACAATCACTAAAATATTTGTCATAAAAAGCCAATTTTACTACGAAATTACATGTAATACTTGCAAATAATTATGATCTTTATCATGTATCATGCTTTCAAAAATCATGTTCTGAAATGATAAACAACGATTATTTTTGCAACCAACAATGTAAATCGAATGTTAATGTTTCTCTCTAGTAAGCAGCAGATGCTGCGTTATTCATAAATTTGCAAATGATTCACACAGATATTTTAATTATAGGCGCTGGACCTGTTGGTCTATTTACAGTTTTCGAAGCTGGTTTGTTAAAGCTAAAATGCCATTTGGTAGATTCATTGGGTCAACCAGGCGGCCAGTTGACTGAAATTTATCCTAAAAAACCTATCTACGATATACCCGGTTACCCATCCGTATTAGCTGGTGATCTAGTAGACAATCTAATGAAACAAATTGAACCATTCAAGCCAGGATTTACACTAGGCGAGCGGGCAGAAAAGTTAGAAAAGATAGATGACAAACTTTATAAACTCACCACTAGCAAAGGGACGGAAATCTGTGCTCCCGTGATAGCTATCGCTGGTGGCCTTGGCTGTTTTGAGCCACGCAAACCTCCTATCGATAATATAGACACCTACGAAGACAAAGGTGTGGATTATATCATCAAAGATCCAGAAAAATATCGCGGCAAAAAAGTATTAGTAGCTGGTGGTGGAGATTCAGCGCTTGACTGGAGTATTATCCTTGCGGATATTGCCGATGAAGTCGCGCTTGTACATCGTAGGACTTCGTTCCGAGGTGCTTTGGATTCGGTAGAAAAAGTGATGGAACTAGCCCATTCTGGAAAAATCAATCTTATCACAAATGCGCAAGCAGTAGGTCTGGGTGGTAATGGCGTTCTCAAAGAAATCATGATAGAAGAAGATGGTAAGGAACCTTATAGTTACAAGGTAGATCATTTTATTCCCTTGTTCGGCCTTGCTCCAAAACTAGGTCCTATCGGCGAATGGGGACTCGAAATAAAAGATAATGCTATAGTGGTGGACACATTGGACTACAGCACAAATGTACTAGGTATTTATGCCATCGGTGATATCAATACCTATCCTGGCAAACTCAAATTGATATTATGTGGATTTCACGAAGGTACGCTAATGGTCCAGTCTGCATTCAAATACATATACCCAGATCAAAAACTGTCATTTAAGTACACTACTGTCGCGGGTGTCAATGGGTTTGAGTAGTTTGGTAATTTTCATCTTTAATAAGACAATTATAACTACATTTGCATTCTTATTTTTCAAATAATGGCATGGAAGACAATATAATAAATGTGACCGTAGTAGATCGTGAAGGTATCGAACATCCACTTTTAGCGCCTACCGATATGGCCATGAACATGATGGAAGTGTGCAAATCTTATGATCTACCTGTAGAAGGAACTTGCGGTGGAATGGCCTTATGCGCTTCATGTCACATGTACATCCTAAGTGATCATACCTTATCAGAAGCATCTGAAGATGAAGAAAACATGCTAGACCAAGCCTTTTTTGTCAAATCTAATTCTAGACTTGGTTGTCAGATTAAGATAAGTGAAGAGATAGATGGACTTAGAGTACAACTAGCACCTGTAGGTGCGGAGTGAGATTAAGAAAGGTGAGGTAATGGCAAAAAACTCATTGCTTTACGAATCTTATACTTTGACTTTTACCATTCTTCCATTCAACCTTACAAATATAGACACCTGAAGCTAGCGGATCTACATTGATGGAAGGCTCGTTTTGAATGAACTTTTCTAACATAATTCGTCCTGAG
Organism: Saprospiraceae bacterium UBA7687; assembly: GCA_002482845.1. Classification (GTDB taxonomy): domain Bacteria; phylum Bacteroidota; class Bacteroidia; order Chitinophagales; family Saprospiraceae; genus OLB9. Next base: position 21,367 of record DLGT01000083.1, on the reverse strand, counting down.
ATATCAGATATTTGGATAGATTTCATAGTCTGAAGATTTCCTAGTATTTGAATGTGGTCAGTTGTGGGATTAGGCAGTAAAGTTATATTGACTTGATTATCTGTCGGTTCTGTAGAAGAAATACAGAAACCGTTGGAGTAAACGATTTGGTTATTGGTCAGTAGGCAATTAAATTGTGGCACTGGATCATATACGATACAACCTATTTCTAGTCCATCTAAAGACTGTGTTTCGCCTATTCCTTCTATCCATGTTACTAACGTCCCGTCAGAGCCGCAGTCACTATTGACGGTCAACTTGCGTCTTGTGGTGCCATCTAGCATGATGATGTTTTCAATTTCAGAAACTATAAAATGGTTATTTGGGGATTGGATTGAATAGAGTGTATCTCCCACTTCTGCAGCATAATTATAGGACAAAACTTCATTGTTGTCTTTATATTTTGTGAAAACCCTACCTAAATATTCTCGAAAGTAGAAATTGGTTTCTTCCCATTCATCATTATTATTTTTTTTCCTTAACTGTTTTCTGTAGTATCTTTGATCTAAAAGAAAACTGTCTTTGGAAAAGGACAACCAATAGTCATAGCCAGGATTTACCCATTGAGGTACCGTAAGATGCCATATGTTTTCATGGTCGACGTGGCTTGTTTTTACAGGTGAAATACAATTGTTAGTGGGTTCATAATACACTTGATTTTGGTTTTTAGTATAATATTCACATAATATCATATTTAAAGAAGAAAGTACGATTTTAACACCACCTATACCTTCTACCCACTTTTGGAATCCATTAGAATTATGTTGTAATATAATTTGATTTCTTGTGGTTGCTCCACCATCGGTAGATATGGGTATTTTAGATGTGACTTCCCATTCGCCATTAAAACGATCTCCAATATTCAAACATAAGTCATACATTAAGGTCTCCATCCCATTCTGATAGAGATACACTTTACCCCTATCCTCCCTAAAAAAGTGATCTTCAGTCAGTTCATAGACATTATAATCTAGTACTATTAACTTTCGATAGTATTTCTGACTTAACAAAAAACTATCTTTTGAGAATGTCACCTTTGCAAAACCTACAGAACCTCCAGGAAGATAGGTGATGTATTTCAGGATATTATCAGGATTTACAAATGTAAGAGTAGTACAGTCTTGTGCTTTGACATGATACATGAAAATTAATGTTAGGATTAAGCTATGAAGTGCTTTCATGTTGTATATTTTTGTATTTCAAATGTAAATATAAAGATAGATTTTGAAATAACTTGTAAAACAAACAAAAATATGTTGGTATATCATTGATTTATTACGTTAGTTCCTTGATTTTAGTAAAGTCAATATAATATATTTAATGTTTAATACGCCATCTCCACCACAGATTTTGTCACTTTACCGCCAAGTTGTAGTGATATCTTTTCCATACTAAAAAATAGAAAAATTATACCAGTTATTATGGACTTATGTCTTTTTATTTTCTTTTAAAATAATACAAATTAATTCACTTGATCTCAGAGAAAAAGACTATTTTTGATTGCGAGTATTTTTTGTTGTAAACCATGCAATCGAAGCTGGAAACGCTAAATTCCTGCCATTTTTACTCCAATAATTAATAGGGTTGTCCCGACCTTCTCCCGACCTTCTCCCGACGTTGACCCGACGTTGACCCGATGCAACTCCATAGGAACTCCATAGGAACTACGTATGCGCTCCAATAGAACTCCATATCAACTCCATATCAACTTCCATTAGAATTCGTTGAAGTCATAACCTTTGATGTACAGCATTATAAGTGTTTCTCCACTGAATTTTGTAATAATTTCTTTGAGAACACTAGCTATACCTAGAAAGTACTAGCGTAATTAATATTTATTAATGTCCTATTTCTTTTAAAGGTTATGTTTAATACGCCATCTCCACCACGGATTTTGCCACTTTACCACCAAGTTGCGGTGCTATCTTTTCCATTCGTACAGTAGCTGAAACGATACCAGGTAATTCTGCCTTAAATCTATGGATGATGTTAAAGACTACGGTTTCCAAAAGTTTTTGAGTTTTGGACATCTCTTCTTTGGCGATGGTATATAGTTGTTCGTAATTGACCGTATCAAGGATATTGTCATCTGATGAATCAAAAGTTTTTAGTGTCACCTCGGCATCTATAATAAAGGTATTACCAGCTTTGCGTTCTTCTTCATAAAATCCATGATAAGCATAAAACTCCGCTCCTCGGATGGCTACTTTGGTTTTCATAAGCTGTTATATTTTATGAGAAGCAAAGATATAAGATCTACGGAGAATTTTATGCCTAAATAAATTACAAGAGTATGATCTTTTTTATCCAAAATTTATTCAGGCTTTTGTCCATCACTTTAAATAAGTATATGCCTTGACTCAGGTTATCTATTGTCAATTGAAATACTTCTTTTCTTTGTAAAACCATGATGCCATTGGCATTAAATACTTCAATATCTACATTTCTGTCCTGCACAGATTTAAAATAAATGACACCAAAACTAGGATTTGGATATAATTGGAATGGAAGTTCTGATGGGATATTTACTGTATTAGAGAGTATTGCACCATCACAATTTTCGTCTATATCATTGTCTGCTATTTCAGTGGCTCCAGGGTTTATCTCTGCGTTTTGGTCGTCACAATCTTCTTCTATCGCATACCCATCTCCATCATTATCTAATCTACTGTTACAAGTATTGGTTTGATAATTTGTTGATTTTGCTATTCTTACAAAATTATTTGGTGAAGAATTAGTATTTAAAAACAAAACCAATAGGGAAGTGTCATCTAGAATTTGTGGCAGCCCATAAGTTTTTATTCCACAAGCAATAGGTTGATACGTTTTAAAAAAATCATTGGTAACATAGATTTGTCCAATATCATTCCTAAAACTACCATTTTTTTCTCCCGAAATACTGAATGAAACTATTTTTTGGTTGATTCCAGTAGGCGTCCAACTTTCGCCACCATCATTTGTAATTAAGAATGAACCTTTGTTTGTAAGACAAACTCCTTTTTTTGAATTCACGAATTCGAATTCATACACATTGGGAGGTAAAGTAGTTAGTTTCCATGTATTTCCATTGTTAAAGGATGTGTAGATATAACTCGTAACTACTCCAACTGGCTTTTCTTTAATCGCTCTAGCAATAATAGTATCGCCAGACACATATTTAAAATCATCAATATCATTCTCTAAGGTATAATTTATTTTTTGCCATGTTACTCCAAAATCAAATGTTCGATAATAGTGTTTGTAATATCGACCTGGAGATACCCAAGCAATACCGCCTGAGTCTAGGGCAATATTATTGATCCAATATGAATCATTGACTTTCAATTGCCAAGTTTCACCACCATCTTCAGTTATCATGACGCATTTTTTGCTTTCTTGATAATTTAAATTATTTGTACCCATGATGCCTCGTTTATCGTCCCACATTTTGATTATCAATGCTTCACGTTCTTCATTTAGATCAGATAAGATGGGTTGTTTAGCCCATGTTTCGCCACTATCGGCGGACCTAAACAAATTAGTACCTATTGTGTAAAATAGTACTTGATCGTTTACTTTGTAAAAACTATAGTGATATGTTTGTGGTATGGTGTCTGATAAAATATATGCATCATCTGGACAAACAGCTATATTGTTTTTTATGGTGTATCCTTCAGGAAAACAACTATTCGTAACTTTAAGCGTCACAGTGTAACACCCTTTTTGCATATAGTAATGTGTAGGTGATTTTTCGGTTGATGTGCTTCCATCTCCAAAACTCCAGAAATATTTGTCTCCATAACTTGACGTATTTTCAAAAAACACCTCATGATCATTGACCGAGGTCGTATAACTTAGTTTTGGTCTTACGCATGAAAGGTAATCACAATCCACATCATAAGTATTGGCTATCAAGGTTGGTATAGGTTGTTCGTACAAAATCGCACCATTTAATTTTGCACAAATAAATTTATGATTGTAAAATCCAAATCCATATTTTAATCCACCAATGCCAGTGACCCATTCTGAAACAGTTTCATTCCTTTTTAATACATATTTTGTGGCCGAGTCTCCATTTAATAGGGTGATGGGCAATTTTTCTATAAGCACATATTTGTTATATAATCCACTATTAATGGTGTCACCTATCTGCATACCAAAATCATACAAAAGCTCATCTGCACTTTCGCATTTGTAATGACGATATACTTTATCACCATCTATGTAGTAATAATATTTTCTAGAAGTAAAATTATCTATATATCTAATCACAATCTTACCTCCACATACCGTATCTATGCCTTCAAAAGTCGACCCTAAAGCTCCCCAATCAAGCATGTCTCCAACCCATATGGAACTCATAGACAACCCCTTTCGTGAAAATAAATCAGAGGTACTCTGACCAGAAACGAATTTTGGTAAGCAAATCATAAATAATGAAATGAAGATGAATGTAAATAAATTTTTCATAAAATAAATTTTAAAGGTTAGTCAAATGTTCATTTTTCGATACAAAGCTAAAGTATTGTTTTCACATTCTTCATTTTATTCTTTAAAAAAATATAAACTCCATCTTTAATTATCATTGCATTGCGATACATTCCAATAAATATAATCACTGAGTATCTACATTCTTAATACCAACCTTTATCTTTGCACTTTGTTAATAAACCCAACCATTTAGTATTTTATAAAACAATAAACAATTATAAAAAATGAGCCACGACATTAAAAAATCATCCAAAACAGATCTGTACGAATACCATGACTATTATAATATCGACGAACTACTGAGTGAAGATCATTTACTTGCAAGAGATGCAGTCCGCGAATGGGTAAAACAAGAAGTAAGCCCGATTATAGAAGACTATGCCAATAGAGCTGCATGTCCTGTCCATCTATTCAAAGGCCTTGCTGAAGTAGGTGCTTTTGGCCCTAGTCTTCCTGTCGAGTATGGTGGTGGTGGCATGGATGAGATCGCCTATGGTATCATCATGCAAGAGCTCGAGCGCGGAGACTCAGGGATTCGTTCTATGGCTTCTGTACAAGGGTCTTTAGTCATGTACCCCATCTATAAATATGGTAATGAAGAGCAAAGAAAAAAATATCTTCCCAAGCTAGGTAGTGGAGAATTTATCGGATGTTTCGGGTTGACAGAGCCAGATCATGGATCTAATCCATCTGGTATGGTTACTAATATCAAAGATGATGGTGATGCCTACATCCTGAATGGTGCTAAAATGTGGATCACAAACTCTCCTGTTGCAGACATAGCAGTAGTTTGGGCAAAAGATGAAGAAGGTATCATCCGTGGTATGATCGTAGAAAAAGACATGAAAGGATTTTCAGCACCTGAGATTCATGGTAAATGGTCGCTACGTGCTTCAGTTACTGGCGAACTAGTTTTTGAAGATGTGAGAGTACCTAAGGCTAATATCCTTCCAAATGTCCAAGGTCTGAAAGGACCACTAGGTTGTCTATCGAAAGCTAGATACGGTATAGCATGGGGCGCAGTAGGTGCTGCTTTAGATTGTTATGATTCGGCGCTTAGATACAGTAAAGAAAGAGAACAATTCGGCAAAAAGCTCGGTCAATTTCAGTTGACGCAAAAGAAATTAGCAGAGATGATTACAGAAATCACCAAAGCACAACTACTTTCTTGGAGACTTGGTACACTTGCCAACAAAGGTAAAGCAACTCCTGCACAAATATCTATGGCAAAACGAAACAATGTAGCCATGGCGCTAGATGTAGCGCGTGAAGCACGTCAGATGCACGGTGGTATGGGCATCACAGGAGAATATCCTATCATGAGACACATGGCAAATCTAGAGTCTGTTGTTACATATGAAGGTACACACGACATTCATTTATTAATCACCGGTATGGATGTGACTGGATTTAATGCTTTCGGATAAGAAATGTAATCTGTTGAGTATATGGTTTCTTTATGGAGTCATATACTCAACTATATTTTTGTATACTACACTTAATGTATCTTATTTGAATTAAGATTTAAAAACTAACTATTAAAATATTAAACCCCTATGTTACATTAAGTAGTAAACTGCTCCATTTGTCAAACTCTTTCCTTTGAATTTGTAGTATAGTCTCTTGTTGTCTCTGACTTATGTCTGCCCACACCAATTAATTAAATTGTTTGATGATGTCAATATTATATCACTCGGTTGGGGTTTTGGTGTACATTGATTGTTAAAATGCTATAATCCTGTCATCCTTTCGGGGTTAAGATGTGAGAAATTACTGGTCACAAGCTCACAAGATCACCGATCACAAAATAAGCGATCACAAGATATCATATCGGTACTGTTCACCAATATCCACTTATATGTCTATTTAGGCGTTCAGATGGACACATTAGGTCTACCAAATGACAATTATTCAAAATAATGTATAAAATAGTTGTACAACTAAATAATACGTTATATATTTGTGTCGTTAGTTGAATAATTCAAATGTTCATGAAGTCTTTAGAATACAAAAAGTAAAATAATGCAAAAATTAACCAAGGCAGAAGAAGAAATCATGCAATTATTTTGGGACAAAGGTCCATCATTGGTCAGTGCATTGATAGACGAGATGCCTGAGCCCAAACCACCACATTCATCCGTCTCTTCCATCGTCAGGATATTGGAGAAAAAAGGTTTTGTAGATCATAAAACCTATGGCAAAACATACGAATATTTTCCCATCATTAGCAAGAAGGAATATTCGAGATTTTCTTTGAGTAAATTGGTCAGCAACTATTTCGAAGGTTCGGTCAATGAATTGGTCTCCTTTTTAGTAAAGGAAAATGACATCACCCTAAGTGAACTAGAGCGCATCAAACAAGAATTGAAAGATAAAAAATAGCATTGATGATATAGATTTAAAGAATAATCCAGCTAAATGAAAACATTGTATCTAGCCATAATTGCCACATCTGTTTTTTTTGGATCGTGTTCTAAAAAAGGACTTGATTTTAAAGCATATGATTTCCAATTGAAAGTATCAAATTGGGACGATAGACCTTATAATCTTACTAGCTTCGTAGTTGATACTACGCTTGTGGTAAGAGGTGCGCAATATGCCGCTATAGATTATTCTTGTATTGGGAATATCGAAGAAGCATTAAAAGTTTGGGATTCACAAAAAAAATCTCCTATAACTTATACAAAAGATGATAGTTTGAAATTCTGTCAATATCAACCAAGACCTGCTATTCCCATTATTATTGAAAAGGCAAAAGATCACCAAGTAACGATCATCAACGAAGCACATCATTCTCCACAACACAGGGTATTTACACGTTCATTACTTAAAGGTTTATTTGAACAAGGATATAGCCATTTAGGAATTGAAACTTTAGACTATACGTCAGAAAAGGATTCTTTAATCCATGCATTAAAATATCCTGACTTGTTTTCTGGTTTTTACACTAAAGAGCCACAATATGGTCATTTAGTTAGAGAAGCGCTACAGATAGGATATCGGGTTTTTGGATATGAAAGTAGTGATTCTAAAGATCCAAAATCAAGGGAAATAGGTCAAGCTGAAAACATTCAGAAATATATGGAGCAAAATCCTATTGGTAAATATTTGGTTCATTGTGGGTATGATCACGTTATGGAAGGAGAGATCGGCGGAAAGTGGGAAAAAGCTATGGCAGCAAGATTAAATGAATACACAGGCATAGATCCATTAACAATCAATCAAACAAGATTTTCAGAACAAAGTAGTAGAAGTTTTGAGAATGTTTTTTATCAACTTACTGATGTAAATGAGCCAAGTATTTTTACAAATGAAGCTAGTATGACTTTTAATGATTACAAAAACAGTTCTTACACAGACATCTGTATTTTCCACCCTAGAACAAAGTTTATTAATAGACCACAATGGTTGATTCATGAAAATCGTCGTGAGTATAGTCTTGATTTAAGGAAAGTAAAAATTAAACCACCATTTTTGGTCTTGGCATATGTCGATGGAGAAGAAACAGGCAGTGCTATACCATACGATGTTCAAGAATCTTTAAATGGCAAAGTAAACCTAGTTTTAGATCAAGGAATTTATAACATTGTCATTTGGGACACTAAAGATAAAGCACTGATTTCACAATTTAATACATCATCCAAAAACTAATCACCATGCTAACCTATCTCCTCCAATCATCCACCTGCCTCATCATCCTATACTGTATTTACCATTTTATACTAGCTGAGATGACTTTTTTTAAGTACAATCGAGCGTATCTTTTGCTATCACTATTAGCTTCATTGATGATACCGATATTGGCACCTTTGTTGGTATTGCCAGAGGAGTCTGTGCCTGTGCTACATTGGAGTCATTTGGCGGGTGATATCACCTATGTCGTTGGAGATAATGAAGTGAGTGTTTTTGATTGGAAAGGTTTGATAGGCAATGTTTTGTGGGTAATCTATTTTGTAGGCGTTGTGGTGGTATTGCTCAAAATGGTGTACGGATTATCCAAGATATTCAGATACCACCGTCAAGGACAAAAAGAAGATTTTAATGGATACCGCATCATTACTACGGAAGCGGTGCATCTGCCTTTTTCATTTTTCAATAGTATCTACATTAGTCGGCATGTGCCACTACAAGATCACATACACACGATCCTCGAACACGAAGAAATACATATCCGTCAATGGCACACTTTGGACGTCCTGATGGCAGAGATGGTACATGCGTTTTTTTGGTTCAATCCGGTGATGATTTTTTATAAACGTGCTTTGCGTCAAGCGCACGAGTATCTCGCTGATGACCTTATCTGTCGCAAAAATTCTGTAAGTAGCTACACAGAGTTATTGCTCAGCAAGTCGCAGTCGGGCTTAGAATTGGCGCTAACCAATCAATTTTTTCATTCACAAATCAAAAAACGTATTCAAATGATGACAACAAATAAAACGAACCAAAGTGCTGCTTGGAAGTATGCTTTGGTATTGCCTATCCTGATAGGTTTGGTATTTATATTTTCTTGCAAAGAATCGCAAGTTACGGATATTACGACTGCTGAACCAAAAACAGAAACTACTCCTAAATCTAGTCCTGAAATATACACAGAAGCGGAGATGGAAAATGTCTTTAAAGTGGTGGAAGAAATGCCAAGATTTCCTGGTTGTGAAAATATAAAAGATATGAGAGAAAGGAAAACTTGTGCTGATAAAAAGATGTTTGAGTATATCTACAATAACTTGAATTATCCCACGGAAGCAAAAGAAGCTGGCGTAGAAGGTCAATGTGTTATCCAATTTATCGTAGCAATAGATGGAAGTATAGAAAACATCAAAGTCGTCAGAGATATTGGTGGCGGATGTGGTGAAGCTACTAGAAATGTCGTTGAAAAAATGAATAATCTTCCTTCAAAATGGATTTCAGGCAAACAAAGTGGAAAGCCTGTAAAAGTTATGTACACTTTGCCTGTGAAATTTAAATTGGAAGATGATGGAATAGGTATGATTCAAAATAGAGATAATTTGCAAAGTATTAGCGAATTAGCATCAACAAATTTTGAGTATCAAAAGCAAGGGGAATTATTATTAGAAAAGCCAAAAAAGTTTGATAACCTGATAAAAGGCCAATTTGAATTACTAAAAACAAGTCAAGCAAAAAATATTGATGTAGATAAAGTTGCCTTGATTAAAGGATTAGATGTGGATTTTTTATCAGTTAATAATGAACAAGAAGTACTTAATTTGGGAAAAGGCGATATTGAAGTTACAGGAAATGGATTTACCTTAGTAGAAGATGTAGATTATGTGATAGATTACCCAAAGGGAAATTTGAGAATTATCAATTCATTTATTTTGGATGGAAATCAACAATTAAATGTAAGATTTAAAAACTAAACCCATGCTAACCTATCTCCTACAATCATCCACCTGTCTCATCATACTATACGGTATTTATCATTTTATACTAGCGGAGATGACATTCTTTAAGTACAATCGAGCGTATCTTTTGATCTCGATATTAGCTTCATTGATGATACCGATTTTGGCACCTTTGTTGGTTTTGCCCGAAGAGTCGGTGCCTGTATTGCATTGGAGTCATTTAGCAAGAGATATCACCTATGTTGTAGCAGATAATGAAGTGAGCGTTTTTGATTGGAAAAGTTTGATGGGCAATGTTTTGTGGGTAATCTATTTTGTGGGTGTTTTGGTCGTGTTGCTCAAAATGATATATGGATTATCCAAGATATTCAAATACTACCGACAAGGACAAAGAGAAGATTTTAATGGATACCGCATCATTACTACGGAAGCGGTGCACTTGCCTTTTTCATTTTTCAATAGTATCTACATTAGTCGGCATGTGCCACTACAAGATCACATACACACGATCCTCGAACATGAAGAAATACATATCCGTCAATGGCACACTTTGGACGTCCTGATGGCAGAGATGGTACATGCTTTTTTTTGGTTCAATCCGGTGATGATTTTTTATAAACGCGCATTGCGTCAAGCACACGAGTATCTAGCTGATGACCTTATCTGTCGCAAAAATTCTGTAAGTAGCTACACAGAGTTATTGCTCAGCAAGTCGCAGTCGGGCTTAGAATTGGCGCTGACCAATCAATTTTTTCATTCACAAATCAAAAAACGTATTCAAATGATGACAACACATAAAACAAACCGAAGTGCTGCTTGGAAGTATGCTTTGGTATTGCCACTACTTTTGGGTCTAGTGGTATTATTTTCATCATCTACTGTCAAACAACAGTTAAAAGATGTAGTATCTGCAGGCCATGATTCCATTCCTAAGCCACCTGCTCCACCGCCACCACCTGCGCCGCCAGCACCACCAATACTAAATGGTAACGCTGTAATGCCTGAAGGCGTAATGGCCATCATCGTAGAAGAAACATTTATCAAAGTTGACTTAAGTAGTGGTTTATCCAAATATTACTACAAAAATGATGCTTCTGATATGCAGGAGTTTGAAAATTTTTATGGTAAAATACCTAGTCATGACATGGTACCACCACCGCCACCTCCTATTCCTAATTTGATCAATACAGATCCGCAAAGGTTTGCAAAGGAAATGGGTTTTGATGGTAAAATGCCTTTGTTTGTTATAAATGATAGAGTAATAAAACAAGAGAAAATCAACATTCATCAAGAGGATATCAAGTTAATACGAGTAAAAAAATGTGATTCAAATATTCAAGATTTAGTTAAAAAATTTGGCAAACAGGCGGAAAATGGAGCTATCCTAATTTACACAAAATCGTTTAAAGGATGTATCCTAGAGGAACCTGTTAATGAAGTTTTCAAAGTAGTCGAACAAATGCCAAGATTTCCTGGTTGCGAAAACGAAGCGAGTGAACATAAAAAAAAGGATTGTTCCAATAGGAAAATGTTGGACTATATTTACAGCCATTTGAAGTATCCAGCAGAAGCAAAAGATAAAATTATCGAAGGAAATGTAGTAGCTCAATTTACGATCAATAAGGATGGAGGTATTTCTGATATCAATATTATAACAGAAATAGGTTATGGTTGTGGTAATGCTGTAATAGAAATGCTACAAACTATGAATGATATGCCAGAAAAATGGGTTCCAGGCAAACAAGCAGGTAGGAATGTGAATGTACTTTATACCTTGCCAGTGAAGTTTAAAATGACGGATGATCAACCTAAAACGGAAATATCCATCGGCAGCCAGTCTAAAGACATACCACAAGATGCGTTGAAATCTAAGGTGGAAATGGCAACTTTTCCAGGAAGTGAACAAATACATGAACCAAAAGAGCGCATGAGTACGTCTATCAAAGAAATGACAAAATTTCTTCAGAAACAGCTAAAATATCCAACCAAAGCCAAAGAAAATAATATCGAAGGTACCGTGTACATTCGTATGACCATTGACTCCAAAGGAAAAGTCACTGATGCCATGATAAAAGAAGATATAGGTTTTGGCTGTGGTGATGAAGCACTCAGAGTGGTCAAAATGATGCCCAATTGGATTCCTGCTACCATAGATGGTAAAGTAGTTGCAAGTTCTCAGACAATTCCAATTGGTTTTAAGTTGAAAAGTGATGGTAACACTGAAACTCGATCCAAAAATACAATTGATCCAAGGAAAATCAATATATTTCCTAATCCTACGAGCGACCTGATAGAATTATCATTGACAGGTTCTAGAGAAGATGTGGAAGTTTCCATCCTAGACATGACTGGATAATTATTGTACATAAATAAATTTGACAATCGACAAGAACATTTCAAAACAAAAATTGATATCAGTCAGATAAATGTACCCACAATATTAGTCAAAACAGTACAAGGAAATAAAGTTTCTACCAATCAAGTCGTGATAAGAAAATAGTATCGAAATTTATAAAATCCCTATGAATCTGTATTTGATTCTTAGGGATTTTATGAAAAAGCTGACATCCATTTTATGCCTAAGGCTGGGATAGACTTGGGTTAATCATTGAAAAACGAAACTGAAAAATTCTCTGCAAAATCCCTATCAACCATTCATATCATAAAATTTTCTTATATTTGCCTTCTATTTTAATCTTAGGTTTATACTTACAAGCATATGAGCGATAATACAGGAGTACTTTATAATGAAGATAATATACGAAGTCTTGACTGGCAGGAACACATACGTCTCAGACCAGGGATGTACATCGGCAAGCTAGGTGATGGTTCGGCACAAGAAGATGGTATCTACATTCTACTCAAAGAAGTCATAGACAACTCCATAGATGAATTTGTCATGGGTAATGGTAAAAATATTGATATATCGATCGAACAAGGGAAGGTATTTATCCGAGATTATGGTCGAGGTATCCCACTTGGTAAGGTTGTGGACTGTGTATCCAAGATTAATACTGGTGGAAAATATGACTCCAAAGCCTTTAAAAAATCTGTAGGTCTGAATGGCGTTGGTACCAAAGCTGTCAATGCATTGTCAAGTTATTTTAGGGTGCAATCATTTAGAGATGGAGAGACTAAGTCGGCTGAGTTTTCTGCAGGAATCATCACATCTGACCCAAAAATAAGCAAGACCACGGAGCCAAATGGCACACTGATAGAGTTTGTAGCAGACGAAACTATCTTTAAACATTATAGATATAGATCTGAATATATAGAAAACCAACTTTGGAATTATGCCTATCTGAATGCTGGTCTAAAACTAAATTACAATGGCAAAACATTGGTTTCCAAAAATGGTCTGAAGGATTTATTGGAACGTAAAACCGATGTTGAAAATCTATTATATCCGATCATCCACCTGAAAGCGGAAGACATAGAAATAGCCATCTCGCACAATACATCTTATGGCGAAGAATATTACTCATTTGTCAATGGTCAGAATACCACACAAGGAGGTACGCACTTAGCTGTGTTCAGAGAAGCTATTGTGAAGACCATCAGAGAGTTTTACAACAAACCATTTGATACACGCGATGTACAGACTTCGATTGTGGGTGCCATCAGTCTAAAGGTAGAAGAACCTGTATTTGAATCTCAAACAAAAACAAGACTTGGTTCTCAAAATATGGCTCCTGAAGGCATTTCGATTAGAGCTTTCGTCGTGGATTTTATGAAAACAAATCTGGACAACTTCCTTCACAAAAATAAAGAAGTCGCAGATGCCATTTTACGTAAAATACTTCAGTCAGAGAGAGAGCGTAAAGAAATTGCTGACATCAAAAAGATAGCCAATCAAAGAGCAAAAAAAGCCAATATTCACAATAAAAAATTGCGTGATTGTAGGATTCACCTCACAGATGGCAAAAAAGCAGAAGATGAACTAAAACTGGCAAGCACCATCTTCATCACTGAGGGAGATTCGGCAAGTGGATCTATTACCAAAGCTAGGAATGTGCAGTCTCAAGCTGTATTCAGTCTTCGTGGTAAGCCTTTGAACTGTTATGGTATGACTAAAAAAGTAGTGTACCAAAATGAAGAGCTCAATCTACTCCAACATGCGCTAGACATAGAAGACGGTATCGAGAATCTTCGTTACAACCGTGTGGTCATTGCGACAGATGCCGACGTCGATGGTATGCACATCCGATTGTTGTTATTGACATTTTTCTTGCAATTTTTCCCTGACTTGGTCAAGATGGGTCACTTGTACATCCTTGATACGCCACTATTTAGGGTGAGAGATAAAGCAAAAACTTATTATTGCTACAGCGAACAAGAAAAACAAGAAGCCATCCAAAAACTGAGAGGAAAGGCAGAGATCACACGATTTAAAGGATTGGGAGAAATTTCACCTAATGAATTTGAAGATTTCATCAGTGAGAATATAAAATTGGAGCCTGTCATCCTTGGAGAAGGTACAAAGATCGAAGATTTATTGTCTTATTATATGGGTAAAAACACACCTGAACGTCAGGTCTTTATCATCGACAATCTGAAAATAGAACTCGATCAGATTCAAGAGGAAGAAGAAGTCATGGACCTTGCAGCGGTAGAATCAGAAGAGTTGGTATAACTTAATCGCACAGATTGGAAAATACACCAGACAATACTATTCTCATTGACATAGTCAGAATGACGATGCCTTATGGAAAATATAAAGGCACGCTGATCAAACATATCCCTACATATTATCTAGAATGGATGTCCACCCAAGGATTTCCACAAGGTAGATTAGGCATGATATTGTCCACAGCATTTGTGATTAAGACCAATGGATTGGAGTATTTATTGAAGGATATTCGGTGATTTATAAAAGTATGATTAAATAGAAGTTATAACTAAGAAACATTTGTTAGTCATAGCTTCCTAGCTACGATGAAGTATATTTAGGCAACTGGCCTTTTGAGTAAAAAACGCTACTCCAGATTTAAAACACCATTTACTTGATTATTAAAAGTAGATCCTGGAGCTATAATGACTTCGTTTCCAGTGATGTTTCTTACGGTAACTTGTCCAGAATTCATAGTGTTTCCTGCATTATAGATACCTGTGCTGACTGCGCCAATTGAGTTACCATCGATGGTAAGACTTCCATTATTTGTTAAAATACCACCTGTATTATTGGACAATGATCTTATTCCTGAATTTTGAATCGTGATGGAGCCTGATGAACTATTCGTGATGGTTCCAGAATTTGTAATACCAAAAAGTGCATTATCTAGGATGTTATTGATGGATAAGGTACCATTGTTGGTGACAGTACCTGAGTTGATTAGATTTAGGCCGTTATTAATTATAAGGCTACCAGTGTTTTGGATTATTAAACTTTTTCCTGCTTGTACCAATACCGATCTAGCTTCTCCTGCTTGAGCACTTGGTATGGTTACTACGGTCCCATTACTACCTGCTATGACTACATTTTGACATCGTTGTGGCACTACACCTAGACTCCAATTAGTAGCGACAAACCAAGATCCACTGCCAGCTATCCATGTATTGGTCTGTGGTGATGCGATATCATCTATTAGGCCATTACAGTTATTGTCTTTCAGGTCACATACTTCTGGATTTCCAGGAAACATGGTGTTGTCATCATCATTACAATCACCCAAACTCTGACAGTATCCATCACTGTCTTCGTCTCCACCGTTGCCATTAGCACAGTAAGTAGCAAATGTAATACCATTGGCCAATAATGGGTTGCCAGAAAAATTATAAGCTTTATCACAAAAGATACTGTATCCTGATGGGAAACACCCAGTCAATGCATTGTTTTGGACATAAATCAAACTCAAGTCTATATTTGTCAAACTTGCTGGAAGGCTGCCTGAGAGTTGATTGCCATCCAAATATAAACTTCTTAAATTATTGATGCTACCTAAACTAGTTGGAATTGCCCCTGTAAAATCATTTCCACCTAAGTCAAGCGTTACTAAAACTGGAAAGTTATTTAGAAAGCTGGGGATATTTCCAGATAGATTATTATTGTACAACACAAGATGATTCAGAAAAGAAATCTGTGTCAATGTGGATGGTATGCTATTTCCCGTGATGTTATTGCTAGATAGTCTGATGTCTGTAACTCTGCCTGCGCTATTGCAAGTGATACCATACCAAGTACAAACATTACAATTGCTCCCTGCTGCACCCTGTTGCCAACCTGATTTATTGGTCCAAGAACTGCCACTGGTAGCATTGTAAAAAGAGACTAGTGCAGTGTAGTCAGGATGACAAGGCAGATTGGAGTCATATGCACAAATATCAAAAATACCTTCATCATTGCTTCCACTATCCACTACACGAACAAAAATAGTCTCACCAGGTGTTCTACCACTTAGAGTTAGAAGGCTATGATTGCCAGTACCAGTATTATCATCACAAGCTATCGATGTCAAAGAACCACAAGAACCTGAATATGCTTGTATGAGCATATCTGTCAATCCACTTGTCACTTGACCAGTTTCTATGGACACACTTCCTGAAGGAGGAACTACAAGTTTAAACCAAACATCTTTGATAGGATTGCCAGGGCTGCCACATGTAAAAGGTGGGACGCCAGCCGTAGCTGTTGCCCTTATGTTATTGAAACTATTGCTTTCACAACTATATCTTACGGTAAGGTTGATGGCATTGGCACAAAGATCATTAACAGGAGGTAATGACCCACAAGAAATACCTGTAGTACAATCCGCATAAACAAAGTTTTCATAGAGCATTTGCCCTGGAAGCAGTCCGAATCCAGCACTTAAATTGATACCTACTCCATTTATGAGGTTACAGTTACTCATAATTGTACCTCCGCCAACAGGAATTATATCATTATCTGAGTCATAACAGCTTAATCCTTCAGGGGTATCTCCATTGTCAAAAGCGTACATATTGCCACAGTCGTCGATTTGGGTGAGTGTATTATTCCACACACATGCATGCGTGTGTCGCAAGCCCATGACGTGGCCCATTTCGTGTGCAATGACATAACTATTAAAGGAATAATTTGGATATGGTGTGATGCTAGAAGATAATTGGCTACTGAAACATTGTGGTCCAGGATAAGTAGGGTAGGTATTGCAATAGCCACCGATTCCGTTTGCTATGCCTCCTCCAAGTCCTCTTACAGAAAGTAAGTGGGCTATTCTTCCATCGTAATTATTCTGGAGTGTTTGTACAAATTCATCTCTGATGGCACCAATGTTAGATAGATTCGTATATGGATCATCTGTAGTCCAAATGAAAAGTTCACTCATATATAACGGAACATTATGTAGTGCATAGATTGCCGCAACATCATTGGTAAGAGATGTCACCCAATTAGTCACACTGCTAATATCTCCCAATGTACCATATGTTTTGTGGTCACACTCAAAATATATTTCAAGACAACTTCCAACTCTTGAACCAGCATTTTGTGCATTTTGATGTACGGAATTTCTAACATCATCAACTGTTTTATCGTCATAATAAGGTATGCTTTTTTGGTCTTTGCTATAGTAACCTGCATACATATTTTCTTCCACCTGATTGATTTCGTAATTTCCTTCAGGTGAGGTAATCAGATATTTTAATTTATCTTTTGTAATAGAAAGCGTCACCCAAGATGTACTTTCATTAGCAATGACGCCTCGATAGTGAAGCAGTTCGGACATATCAGGATATAAGACTCTGCCATCACTAGTAGTTATGTGAAAATCAGGACTTGTCACATTTACTTTCTCTAGTATAAGTTTTACTGATTTATTATCAATTTTGATTTCTTGGGTAAAAAAGTCTGGTTTTTGGGTTCTCAGTTCTGCTAGATTCTCATTGCTTACATTATAATATTGTGCTTTTGAAACAGTAGCATTAGTAGGCGTTTTTCTATTTTTATTTTGAATGAGGATATTAAAACTATTTGAAGTAGATTTTGCTTTTTTGTGTAGATCGCTATAAAAATGTGAACTATTATTTTCAGAAAGTTGAAGTTCGTTTATTGCAAATCCATATGGAATGATAGCTACTGAAAATAATAAACTTAATACTAAAGAAATCCCTGATTTCATAGAAAATTGGTTTTTGTTTTAAAATAAACTTTATAGAATCAACTTTAATAAGCGCAAATTCCAAGAATCAAACCTTCCTTTTAGATGGAAGAGCTGTCAATATTTGTCTCAAAAGGTTTGATTATATTAAATATTTCGCAAATACTTTGGGGCACGAAGTAATAACGAATCAACCAATTTATACCCTATGAATTTATTTTAAATTACCATGTTTTTTTTAATCCATCGCCAGTCACCCACTGACTCCATTTTTTATTGTAGGTGTGTACTTGTGAGGTAGGAAGTCCTTTTTTATCAGAAAGTGGGTAGCCCATATTAGCCCATTCAAATATGCTGCCATATAAGTTACTGACGTTTTTAAAACCAGCTGATCTAAGTTTGGTAGCTATTTTTTCACTTCTGTAACCAATAGAACAATAAACAACAATTTTTGAATCTTTTGCTATATCCGAAATTCCTTTTACGTTAAAATCTTTGTAACCTATGAATCTTGCTTCAGGTATATGCGAGACATTATATTCTTCTACTTCACGCGCATCGAGGAAGACATAGTCAGACTTTTTTGTAAATGCATCTTTCACGCTAACCACAGGTGCTGAATAAGATAAATAACTATCTACTTTTTTGTCAAAAGAAGGACTTTGACACGATGCAGTTTTGGTAAATTGTGCGCATGCCAAAAACGGAGGAATGATACCAAAGAGCGAGAAAAAAAGTCTTAAAAAGGACATAAGATTTATTTGTGCTAAATAATCTTATTAACAAAGAATTACATAGATAGTTGAGTCTACTCCAAAAACAGACCTAATGATAATAAGACGTTTTTCACCCAATCCCTGAAGGGAAACGTCTGATTATCATTGCAGTATAAATCCATATTTTCCCCGCTATTCGAGCTAAGGGCTTTTCGGAGTGGACTCATCGTTATTATGTATAAAAGAAACGGTCCTCAATTTAAGTAAAAAGAAGACCGCTTCAGGTATAAAAATAACAGTTAGATTTTAAAACCAGTGTCCTAAACTAAGAGAGATTAAGTAATCTGCAAAAGCAGCGTCACCGTGTGCTTTGCCAGTTTCATCTAGTTTGTCAGCATAACTTTTTATTCTATTGCGATATAAGGCGAAAGGTACATTTAGCATGATTGATGTCCCTCTATTCATATAAGCGATGCCAGGTTCGATAGATACCACATAACCTGGCCTTCTGAATCCTTTGCTGCCACCAATAAGATCGCTAGAAGGGATGCCTTCTGCCCTACCTCCTAACATTACAGAAAAACCTTTGGCTATTCCATTCAATCCTTGGCTTACACCTGTTCTAAGTGCAAATTGATCGGCGACGGAAAAATATCCAGTATTTTCGTTTGGTGTTGCTCCAGGGATTCTTGCAACATCGTTTACTTCACGTGGATTTATTAAATAGAAACCATTGTAGTAAATAGTTGTAGCGTTTGCTATAGCTTTATATCCTTGAACTTCCACAGAGAAACCTACACCACCATCACCTAACTGGATAGATTGATCCACGGGTCTTTCTGAAATTACTTCAGCGCCATCAACCAATTTATGAAAATCATCTATTGCACCAGGATTTCCTGTCGGTAATTTTACACCCAAACCTATAGCAATGTTTCCACTAGGCATGGAATCAGGATTGATAAGCCAATAACTACCAGAGATACGCATATCACCAATGCCTTGAGAATAGGTGTGAAATCTAGCCTGTGTAGGATTTGCCGTGATGCTATTGCCATAATGTTCATATAGTGATGATCTATCATTGTAGATTATGGGTAATCCGACACTCAATGTCAATCTTTTGGTAGCTAAATAGCTTAAACCAAGGTCTAAATTGTGCGAGAGATTTATTACTTCAGTACTATTTGCAACTCTTTCTGTTTCTTCATGTGAGCCTCTGAAATGCCTAAATGATCTAAAATACCTATAACCAAGATTTACTTGAAACTTACCTTGATTTCTTGTGAACAGTTCGTTATTGTGATCTAATCCAGCAGCTGATCCACAGCTCATTTGGCGTATTGCGACACAGCCTTGGGCCATGGAATCTGTTCCAAAAAGGATTAATACTAGAAAGATAAAAACTACTTTGACTGTTGTGTTGAGGTTTTGCATTTTGATTTTGTAAGATTGGTTAATGAATGTTCGTTTTGCTTTTATCCCATCAAATATCAAACAAACGATAAGGTGTTGTGGAAATAAATTCCAAAATTATGGAATAATGTCAATACCAACAAATATTATTAGAATAAATTTAATGCAGTCATTGAAAATATCTTTAGAATAATTTACTTTTATAAAGATATATATAGTTTAAATTATTAGTAATATATTGATATGTAATTATTTAATTAATATTTTCTGAAAACATATTGAAATAAATTAATTATATGAAATTTGGTTATAAAATTCCAATATAGCGGAAATAGGTTTTATTAATCACCAAATGTTTATTTCATTCATGTTTGCATAAAAAACAATACCACTCTCAAACAGCGGTCCGAAAGTAGTTACGGGTGAAATCTAATTTCATATAAGGAATTAGAAGTAGTTATATAATTGAGATTATGCAATAAATTCAAATTATAAGAATGGGGTTACAATAGTACGAGAAATCTAGGTTCTTAGATGTTGCAAAGGGGTAAGTTAAGCATATTGTCAATGGAATGTATATATAGTATTGTGGGAGCGTATATGGAGCATTAGTAAAGCGTGGTCGGGCTAAGGTCGAGACAACCTCGGCACAACCTTGGGACAAGGTCGGGACAACCCTTGTGTGTTTTTTGTGAAAAATGGTAGTTTTTATGCGTTTTGGGCTTGATTTTGAATAAAATTAAAATTTGCGTCTACCCTTGATTTTCATAATAGAATCAGGTATAAAGATAGGTTTTATTGGTTAGGAAATGAGTAGATTTTGCAGGTTTTTTTATTGGAAAATTTAATTGCCACAAAGGCTCGAAGGCGCTAAGGTGTGACAAAAATAGGTAGCATGTCATTTTTGTTGTTGGATTTGTTGATTTGTGGATTTGGGGATTTGCTTATGCAGGGGGAGCTTCGCGTTATTTATCGTATATTTTTAATGGCTAAAGTTGTTTCGTACCTAAAGGCACGGGGATTGAGTTTCGATATTGTTTTTTCTACCGTTATTTTGTCCCTAGTGGGACATGTTTGATGGTTGTATTTTAGATGTTGAAGGTAATTTAGTGTAAGGACTTTCGCTCATCAGTCTTCGTTGCACTCAGCATAATGGTCGAAAGTGAAGGATTGAAATGTTAAGAAAAGTGTTAAAATTTAAAGTGTAAAAATTTATTTAATCCGACTGTCAGCAGAAACAGCGTTAAAGTTCCGTTAATGCTATATTAAATGGGGTATTTCGTTCGTT
>DLGT01000040.1:12973-51610 GCA_002482845.1 Saprospiraceae bacterium UBA7687 | reverse complement strand
GAGTTCCCACTGAGTTCCCACTAGATCCCACTAGCGTCGACTGATGCATTAAAGTATTAGTCCGTGTGCATAAAAGTATCATATCTAAAATGACCAAATTTTCAAATAACGCCATGATCCAAATGAATACACGGTTTTAAGACATTTTCCACATCGAATTAACGTGTAAATATATCGTCCCAACTGGGCTTGGCGCATGTATCTTGCTCTTTTTTTTCTACTAATATTACTAACCTACGGTACTTTTAGCAAAGTAATTCAAACCAATCGAAATCATAAACAACATTGCCAGTTTTATCGCAACTATAACAAAACTTAGTGCATCTTAGTGATACCTTAATGTCCTTAGTGGTAAAACTTCCAAGGTAACAATTAAATTATTGAGATAAAATATATCGTCCCTATGGGACTAGGTGTGCAGATCTTGTTTTTTTTTCTACCGATATTTCTTACCTACTGGTACTTAATATACAGCATTACTTTGACATACAATGCCAAAATCAAAACGAACTTCTACATTATGCGAAGCCCAATGTACACAAGCAGTTCCCCAAATCAGCAATTAAGCAATTCAAGCAAATTACCTACAATTTATTCTCATTAATCAAATCCAATAATTCATCACGGTAATTTTTACCTATTGGGAGCTGTTTTATCTTGCCTGCTTCCATGAGTTCTACCATGTTGCCTAGGATGGCAGTGATCTTTTTGATATTGACGATAAATGATCGGTGTACTCTTTTGAATTTTGATACAGGCAATCTATCTTCTAGACTTTTCATGGTCTGTAGGGTGATGACTCTGCCTGATTCTTGTCTGATGATGACATAATCTTTAAGACCTTCTATGTATAGGATCTCATCGTAATTGACTTTTACCAGTTTTTTGTCCGCTTTTACAAAGAAAAAATCATCGGCAACTTCGTGCGCTTCGTTTTCGTGGTCGATATGTTTGGCAGAAAGTTTTTCAGAGACTTTATTTACGGCTTTCAGAAATCTTTCTAGTGATATTGGTTTCAATAAATAATCTACGGCATTAAGTTCGAATCCTTCCACTGCATAGTCAGGATAAGCGGTAGTGAATATGACACAAGGTGGATTTGACAACGTTTTTAAGAAGTCGATACCAGAAAGTTGTGGCATTTGGATATCCAAAAACATGAGATCTATATGGTTGTTTTTGAGCGCTTCATTAGCTTCAAAAGCATTTTCGCATTTTTTAATCAGTTTGATATCAGGTATTTGCGATATATAGGTCTCCAAAACTTCTAATGCCAATGGTTCGTCATCTACTATTATTGCGTTGATCATTTGTTTAATTGTTTAGATGTGATTTAATTATTAATAAGGTTAAGGTTGAGTTCAATTTTATAAGTATTGGGACTTTCTTTGATTTCTAATTGATGGAGATTTGGATAAAGAATATTCATCCTACGTTTCACATTTACAAGTCCGATACCACCAGATCTTTTTTCATTAATCTTTGGAAGTGACGGTGATTTACTATTTTCAAGAACCATTTGTAGGTCGTTATCTACCACATTCAATTCCAGATTTACAAATCCTTGATTTACTTGATTATTGATTCCGTGTTTAAAGGAATTTTCTATAAATGGTATCAATATCAAAGGAGATATTTTCTGCGTATCTATGTCTCCACTTATTTTGAAATCTATGAGCATTTTGCTACCGTGTCTCAGTTTTTCGAGCTCTAGATAGTTCTGCATATAATTGATCTCCTTGGAGAGTGGCACCTCTTTTTCATTACATTCATATAGCATATATCGCATCATTTCAGACAACTTCAGGACTATTTCAGGCGCTAAATCAGACTTTTTTAGAGTGAGTGCGTACAAACTATTCAATGTATTGAAAAGAAAATGTGGGTTTATCTGTGATTTTAAAAAATTAAGTTCTGACTGTAATGTTTTACTCTCTAGATCCTTTTTTTCCCTTTGTTGGACGATCCAGTCATTCATGATCATATATATGGTAGTAGATGTCCCCACTATAAAAGTTGTAAAAAATATAAAAAACCGATTGCCCATAAAGCTTGACTGTAGTTCTGCATTGGCGGATGTCACGATATAAAAACAAGTGAGTTTGATAGGTGTCAGTAGTAAAGCGATCAAAAATAAAGCACCAAAGTGCCAAAGCAAGTTTTTGTCCTTGAGGTATTTGGGAAATAAGATGAAGTAATTAATATAGGCAATGATGACAAAAAAACCGATATTCACTAAGTCTGTGAAAAAAGCATCTCGCCAACCCATACTTGACACACCCGTCAAAAATACTATTATAAACAAGACCAGCCAAAACACTACATGATAGAAAGGTGGTGTCTTAGCCCAAGTTTTTAATATTTTATTGATGTCTGCCTTACCGGAAACCATAATAATAATTTATAAAATAGGGTTGTTATCCCAAATTCAAAAACAAAGATACAAAAAGATCATTGGAAATATCACTTTTTATTAGACCAAGGCCTAGCTTATGTAGATGAATCTAAGATATTGTACTCAATAATAAATCCATAAAATCAAGGCATCAACAAGAATTGTAAAGGAATGCAATATCTTCCGTTTTTCTCATATCAATAAAATTACTACCTTTGCACCCGTATGAGGAGAGAAAAATATAATAGTGGTGGCATTGTGGTCATTTTTGAAGATAATCATTTGATCGCTGTCAATAAACCCGTCGGTGCCTTAGTGCATGGCGACGAAACAGGTGATGATACCCTAGCAGATGCCGTAAAAAGATATATCAAAGTCAGGTATAAAAAGCCAGGAGATGTGTTTTTGGGAGTCATCCACAGATTGGATAGACCCGTCAGTGGTGTCGTGGTTTTTGCTCGAACGTCTAAGGCGCTTGTGAGAATGAACAAAATGCTTCAAGAAAAAACGATCGACAAAAAATACTTAGCCATCGTAGGCAAACGTCCAGATGAATTTTCTGGTACATTGATACACCACCTAGTAAAAGACGAAACTAAAAATATAGTAAAAGCCCACCAGAGTCCTAGAACGGGTACAAAAGAAGCTATACTTCATTATGCTCTAAAAGGCGAACTCGACGGCAAGGTTTTGCTTGAAGTCAATCCCATCACAGGAAGATCACATCAGATCAGGGCACAATTGAGCAAAATTGGTTGTTGGATAGTAGGTGACTTGAAATATGGAGCAACTTATCCTTTAGACAATAAATCTATTGCACTTCATTGCAAAGAAATGTCATTCATGCATCCCGTTAAGAATGAGCCAGTTGTCATCACCGCAGAGCAACCCAAGAGCTTTCCATGGAATATTTTTTCAATAGAGTCGGACGAAAAATTTTGATTTGTCAAAAAACATTGTACTTTTGCACCCGTGAGGGACATACGGTCTGCTCCTTCTGAACTCCCCCAGGGCAGAAATGCAGCAAGGGTAGGAGGTTGAGCGACTCGGTGTGTTTCCTCACACTTTTTTTTGTAAAAAGCCATTCCCTTCCACAATTACAAAATATAATAATAATGAAGTTTTTTATCGATACTGCTAATATAGATCAGATCAAAGAAGCCATTGATTTAGGTATTCTTGATGGCGTTACTACCAATCCGTCTCTGATGGCAAAAGAAGGTATCTCAGGTGAAAAAAATATCATCGCTCATTATAAAAAGATTTGTAAAATCGTAGAAGGTGATGTCAGTGCTGAAGTTATTTCTACAGATTATAAAGGTATGATAGAAGAAGGTGAGCGTCTTGCTGACCTTGCTGATAATATCGTTGTGAAAATTCCTATGATCAAAGATGGTATCAAAGCTATATCTTATTTCTCTGAAAAAGGTATCAATACCAATTGTACTTTAGTATTCTCTGCAGGTCAAGCTATTCTAGCTGCAAAAGCAGGCGCTACTTACTTGTCACCATTCGTAGGTAGGGTAGATGACATTTCTTGGGATGGTATCAAATTGATTGAAGAAATAGCTTCAATATATTCTATCCAAGGTTACATGACCGAGATTTTAGCTGCATCTATCCGCACACCACTTCATATCGTACAAGCTGCCAAAGCTGGTGCAGATGTTGTTACTTGTCCACTTTCATCTATCGTAGGTTTGCTCTATCATCCTCTTACGGATATAGGTTTAGCTAAGTTTTTGGAAGACCACAACAAAGCAAGTAAAAAGTAGTATTTATCTGCAAATCAGTAGGAGATATATTCAATTATCTATTAGTGTTAAATTCTTTTTAGCTAAATTGTAGGATAATATTTGGATCAATTTTTCTAATTTTATGTTGAAAACCAAGTATTATGGCAGAATGTAAAGAGGGCAAGCCGTTCCGGTACGCGGAGCGATTTAGCGGAACTAGACTTTTTTGTTTACTTTTTTTGGTAATGCAAAAAAGTAAAAACCTGTCGCGGCTCGAGCGACAAAACCAAACTTATTATACGAAATTAAGTATTAAAGAGAGTATTTAATTTGATTCGGAATGAAAACATTAAAACTCTTTATTCTATTAATCAGACGAAATGCCTAATATATAATACATTCAAGTTAAGAAACAATAATGAACAGAATGTAAATATTTATTTAGGGAAAATTCCTTCCGAAGCTTTATTTATTAATATGTATTGTTAAGCTAAGGTATTTGTTAATTTACTTGATGTTCTTAAGAAGATTATACTGTTCCCCTTATTTTGACGACATTTTTACATTTCTTAATGTAGAAAATACAAACGATATTACAAACTTTGCGTAATTTGCCATTCCAAATTAAATAGACCTTAGTTTGAGATATCTTTTTACGATCATATATCTTGTTTTCCATATAAGTTTGGAAGCCCAACAACCTTTTACATGTAGAGGGCAGTACTACCTTAGTCTCACCAAAAGCGGAAGCAAAAGTTCAGGTCTCTATGAAGTAAAAATATCAGAAAACGGCCAGAATATCTACCTAGATACGATATCATCAGGCTTAGACCTTGTCTTAAATGGCATGGGTTACCGCATCACAGACAATCTTATTTATGGCGTAGATCCTTCATCAGGCGCACTTAGGAAAGTAGGAAGTGATGGCGTTGCCATTGATCTTGGTTTGCCACAAGGACTTCCTGCAGGACCTTTGTACTACGCTGGTGATGTCACACCTGATGGAAAATATTTATTACTGATAGGTCTAGGAGGAAGGCCGCAAATTATCAAAGTAGATCTAGAAGACCCTAATTACGCTTGCACCTTTGTAGCGATGTCAAATAATAATGTGGGTATCGTAGATGTAGCTTTTGATCCATTCACAGGTATATTGTACGGTCATGATTTTAGAAATAGAAAACTAGTCATTGTCGATCCTGATACAGGTGAAGTAAAAGGAGATTTCATACGCCAAAGTCAAGTAGACCAACTAGGAGCAGTATTTTTTGACTCCTTTGGTAATTTATATGGATACGGCTCTTATGGCAATTTTGATCAAGACAAATTCGTCTCAATCAATAAAGTTACGGGCGAAATATCGCTTTTGTCGCAAGGTCCACTTTCATCAGGTCAAGATGGGTGTGCGTGTCCCTATACACTACAATTACAAAAAATTGTGGAACCAGAAGTCGCTTATCCATGTACCGAAGTGGTCTATTCATTTATTGTAAGCAATGGGTCGGGCACAACTCGTAGCAATATCTCACTTATCGATACCATGCCTATAGGATTGGTGGCAAAAGAAGTCATGCAAAATCCTTTTGGTGGTAATGTTGTATTGAATGGAAATATTTTGTCATTGACCAATATGGTAGTACCCGTAGGCATAGACACCGTAAAAGTTGTCGTAGAAGTAGGTCGTGATGCATTAGGATTGTATAAAAACCAAGCTGTCCTTTCAGGATTGCCCATAGCTTTGGGTAGTTTTACTTTTTCGGACGACCCATTTACTTTTATAGAAAAAGATAGTACAGAATTGATGGTTTTGCCATTGGATTTATCTTTTCTTGCAGAGTCATACAAGACTTGTCCAGGAGATTCAGTGTTGGTAGATGCAACTTTACATGGATTGACATATCTGTGGTCGGATGGAGATACTAGCGCTCAGAAGTGGCTGCCTTCACCTAGTAGTTTTAGTTTGCGCGCTATGTCTGGATGTGATGAAAAAACGATTGATATCGAAGTTAGCAATGACTTATTGACATTAACTATTTTGGAAGATACCATTTTGATCAACTTAGGAGATGATATACTTTTAAAAAGTGAATATTCTAATGTCGATGATGATGTAGTATTTGATTGGACGACCGAAGATAACCCTGATGTAGATTGTAAAGATTGTCAAAATACTTCGGTAATCCCGCATTTTGATGGTTATTACTACCTAGAAATGGTGAATGGTGATGGGTGCATAGTCATAGATAGTGTTTATGTAAGGGTAGCAAAAGACAGAACGATCTATTCACCCAATATCATCTCAGCCAATGGTGATAATATAAATGACTATTTTTTCCTTACGGGGAATGCTTTAGCAGCAAAAGGTCTCTATCTGAGAGTCTATGATCGATGGGGAAATATGGTTTTTGTATCAAGCAAGTTTCAGTTGAATGAATCTACAGATGGTTGGGATGGCACTTTCAAAGGAAAATCGGTAGTCAATGGCGTCTATGTATGGGTAGCCATGATGCAATATATCGACGGCTACCAACAAATGTTGAGTGGAGATGTCACGGTGATCAGGTGAAAATCAATATTTTACTGGTTAATTTTTATGTAAGAAGATGAATGTTTTTTACTATTTTCTTAGCTGAGTGTGATGTGTGACTGGCCTTTTCATTTTTAGTCAAAACTTTATAAAATGGCGTTAAGAAAATGAAACAGCCTTGTCCGCCGCGGCGGATGTTTCTTTTGTGTCAAAGCCTGTCACGACTTTAGCGTGAACAAAAGAAAAGGACGTTAAAATCAATCTCCTATTAAAATTATCAACCACTAATATAAAAATGAAAAACAAACTAGAAATGCCCATCAAAAATATGCGGAGTATCTTTATGTAATAAATTCATTGTTCATCAAATCACATCATCGTCTTCAACTTCTCTACAGTATAAATAACTTCTTCTTCCGTATTAAAAGGTGAGAACGAAAATCTTATCGTCTTCCTTTCCGCAGGATGTCCAATGGCTACCAATACGTGAGAATCTTCTTCTATGCCAGCACTACAAGCACTACCTGACGATGCAGAAATACCTGCAATATCCAAGTTCATAACAAGCATATCTGCCTTTGGTCCAGGTGGAAAAGAAACACTAAGTACATGTGCCAAAAAATCACCTTCCTGACTTCCATTAAAAGTGATATCCTGAAATTCAGTAAGAAGTTTGTCTTTGAATAATGTTCTGAGTGATAGGATCTTTTTTTTGTTACTATCTGTATTGTCAGATATGATTTCAAGTGCTTTTGCCAAACCTGCGAAACCAGCTACATTTTCAGTTCCTGCTCGCATATTTCTTTCTTGTGCGCCACCGTGTATGTAAGGTGTGATGATATTTTCATTACTTATAAAAACAAAGCCCACACCTTTGGGGCCATGAAATTTATGTGCCGACCCTGATAAAAAGGAAATGTAAGACGCTTGCACATCGATGGGATATTTTCCTATGGTTTGCACGGCATCACAATGATACAAAGCTCCGTATTTGTGGCACAACTGACCGATTTTAATAGTATCCGACATGGTCCCTATTTCATTGTTACCATGCATGATGCTAACCAATGTTTTGAGAGAAGTATTTGACAATAAATCTTCTAGTTGTCCGTAATTGATAATGCCACACGCATCCACTCGTAAGTAGATCACCTCGCATTTATGGTGATAGGTAAGATAATCTAGTGTATGTAAGATACAGTGGTGCTCTGTAGGCGATGAAATGATCCTTTGTACTCCAAGGTCTTGCACCGCATTTTTCAACACCATATTATTGGCTTCTGTGGCGGACGAGGTAAAAAATACCTCTCCCAGAGATGCATTAATCACCTTAGCTACTAATTTACGTGCATTTTCGATAATTGACTTTGCTTTACGCCCATGCCTATGAATCGACGATGGATTACCATAGGATTCATTCATGACTTCGGTCATGTGGTGTATGACTTCAGGAAGCATGGGCGTAGTAGAAGCGTTGTCAAGATATATTTGCATAAAATGGTTTAGGGTGCAAAATTAGGAAATATTAAGATGGTATTTGTGTAAATTTATACACTGAAAATATTTTACGCCCCTATTCAAGTCTATGTTTTACCTGGCTTGGTTTTGTTGAGCAAGAGCTTGACTTCGTTTTTTTGCTTTCATACCTCTAAAAAAGAGCATGAGGTTAAAAAACAAAAGTACTCCTAAGAATAATGTAAATCCTCCAATTTTGATGCTTAGTTTTTCGAAGAGAGCCACTTTGGTTTCTAAGAGATATGGGATTTCAAGATACCAAAATCCTGTACCTAGTGCCAAAAGAAAAAATCCTAATCTAAATAATTGATTAGTTGATTCAGCCAAAGCTTGATTTCCAGAAAAAATCTCGGTCATGTAATTACCTGAGTTTTTGAAAAGGATTTTGGCTACTAACAACGTTATCATAATGATGAAAACAGTGTAAATTGAGTAAGAAATAAGATTTAAAGCTTCCATTTTAAATGAATTTTAAAGTAAAAAAATATTAAAAATAATAATGTATTTTGAATGTGTAGGAATCCGATAAGTGCTATAATTATGGCCACCCTTTTTATAATATATGTTGCCAAATCCAAACCAACGAGTTCATGTTCCCAAATAAACACTGATAGAAAGATGAATCCAATATTAAGCAAATAAAATAGGGTCAAAAGTATCAAATTGAGCTTGTCAGTCAAAGATTGGTCTGGTATTAGAAAAGAAGACCAAGCTTTACCTTGTGTGTATAAAAACTGGCCAATATATCCTGTAAGCAGACAACTTATAAAAATATACAAGATCATAATATTAGTATTTACGAAAAAAATAGGAATTATAAATCAAATTTTTTAAAACAACTTCATTATCCATTTAAAAAAACTATTTTTATCTACCTTTTCAACGGCATTTCCGATACTTGAAAGCTTTTCGGAAAGCTCCACCGTTTGGTCTAGCAAATTCTTAAATTTTTTATCTTCATAACTTTTTGTTTCAAAATCACTTAATCTTTTTAAGTCTCTAATTAACGGTTCGATTTCCCTTTTCCTTCGCTCTCTCATTATTTTAATAGCTACTTGCCACATGTCCTTTTCTGCAATGAAATACTCTTTTCTATCACCTGCAACATGCTTTTTGTAAACTAATCCCCAATCAATCAAAGCTCTAATATTCAGATTTGAATTACTACGTGAGATTTTTAATTCTTCCATTATTTCATCGGTAGTCATAGGGTTTTCACTAGCTAATAATATGGCATGGATTTGTGCCATAGCTTTATTAATACCCCAATTGGAACCTAGACTGCCCCACAGCTGAATAAACTCTTCTTTTGTCTCCTGATAATTCATGATGCAAAGATAATTGTTGTTTTTCTAATTTCCTAATAATTTAGGAAATTAATTTTCTTTTGTGCTAAGTCGAAAGCGAGACGCTTTCACTAACCCAAGCTTCGCGAGGACGCGAAGCTTATCGGAGTACGATTGTAAAGCAATTTGTATAACATTTGAAGTAATTATGTCGCCTACAACTACAAATAGAGTTTTTATTTGTTAAATTGGTTGAATTTTAATACACTTTATCTTATATTTGATTTTGGAATTTTCAATATATTCGGCTTACAATTCTGAATTTTAATGTTTATGACTTTTTTAAAATTCATTCAGGCATTTATTTGGTCAAAATATATGAAGATAAAAATATGATCGTGCACCAAAATAAAATCAAATTATAATTAAATAAAAACAACAAAATTATGAGACAATCAAAATCAATCATTCCCTTTTTCATTTGTTTGATGATATTATTTCATTCAAATGTATTTGAAGCTAGGACAATTTATATGCTGACATTTGATGGTATTTTGACAGACACTACAGATATGGATCACTCCACGATATGGTACACAAGCAGTTACACTGGCGGTATGACTGCTGATAGAGATTGTGAGTTGCAAATTGATTTTACAAAGGTCGTACGAGATACACTTATAGGTGGTAGATTAGCTAGGGTCATTGGCGCCTATTATGGTGGTACTTATGTCCCCGAAACTGAAATTGTATTATATTCTAAAAGTGGTAAAATGTATTTTTATGAAGACAATTCATGGAAGTTGTTGTACGATTTTACTGCAAGTGTAGGCGATACTGTTACGTATCATATATCTAGAAAATATTTTTTACATAGTATGCTTAATTTCACTTATGAACAATATATCATAGACCAAAATCCATTTCAATTGATTGTTGAAAAAATAGATACAATTTTTACAACTTCAGGTAAACCCATAAAAAGATTTTTTACCCAAAATGCATCTGAACAGGAAAGTCACCGAATGGGGACTATCGTGGATAATGTAGGTTCTGTTTCTAAGCTATTTGGGAGAAATGGCTCCATTACTCCTCCTGAATGCTATAAAAATTTTCCAACATTTCGTTGTTATTCAGATGATGACGTATCTATTAATTTCGTTGGTGGAGAATGTGACAAACTTGTGTCAGTTGCAGATTTGGAGCTATCGGGTATCAGCATCTATCCTAATCCTGGGATGACGGTTCTAAATATCAAAAAAGATAATGATAAGGATTTTCTTTTTACCATTACCAATGTAGCTGGTCAAATCCTTACATCTGGCCAAGTAGATAATCAACTAGAAATATCGACTGTTGACTGGATATCTGGTATGTACTTTATAAACATCTCAGATAGACATGGAAATCGTTTCGTACAAAAATGGGTAAAGATGTGAGATAATCGCTTCTACACACCGCCAAACAAAAGCTTGACGCTTTCACTAACCCAATCTTCGCGAGGACGCGAAGATTATCATTAACGAGCTAAACCCTACGAGCTATTAACTACGAGCTACCAACTACCCAAACCAAGATTCCACAATCTTTTCTTCCGTCCCGAGTTCAGCTTTATGCTTAAATTCATTGGTTTTTAGATCGTAGGTGTAGTCTTCTGCCCATGTTTTGTGGTGAAGACACAGTTGTTCTAAGCCGTCTAAGATTTCATCCAGTTCGGCATTTGTCGTGGTGGGATGGATAGACATTCTCACCCAACCAGGTTTATTGGCTAGAAAACCAGATGATATCTCGTCAGTCAGCTTTTTGGACTTTTCGTGGGATACTTCTAGCAAATAATGTCCATAAGTACCTGCACACGAACAACCACCACGCATCTGAATACCAAATTTGTCATTGAGTAACTTCACCGCAAGGTTGAAATGTAGGTCATCTATATAAAACGATATCACACCCAGCCTATGTTTGTGATTGTCAGCGAGTACATGTAGGTTCGGTAATGTTTCAAACTTTTTCCAAATCCTCTCTAATAATTGATGTTCTCTCTCTAGTATATTTTCCACACCCATTTCATCTTTTAGCTTGATACAGAGGGCTACTCTGATCGTTTGCAAAAATGCAGGTGTGCCTCCATCTTCACGAGCTTCTATTTCATCGTGGTATTTGTGTTCGCCCCATGGATTGGTCCAATCTACTGTACCACCACCAGGACTATCAGGTATCCTATTGGAATACAGTTTTTGGTTAAAGATCAATATACCTGAACTTGAAGGCCCACCCAAAAATTTATGCGGAGAGAAGTATATGGCATCTAGGTACTCATCTTCTTTTTCAGGATGAATATCTATATGTATGTATGGTGCAGAACATGCAAAATCTACAAAACAGAAACCGCCTTCTCTGTGCATCATACCTGCTATCTTATGGTAAGGCGTATCTATACCTGTCACATTAGAACACGAAGTTACCGCAGCAATTTTGACCTTCCTGTTTTTATATTTTTCTAATAAACTTTCCAAACAACTAAGATCTACTTTTCCTTCATTACACGCATCGATGACGACTACATCACCTGTGGTCTCTATCCAAGAAGTTTGATTAGAATGGTGCTCCATGTGCGTGACGAATATCACAGGACGATCTTCTTCAGCAAGTTTTATCTTATCATGAAATTTTTCATGGAGTTTTACACCAATGATTCTTTGAAGTTTATTGACTACACCAGTCATACCAGAGTTGGATGATATCAGTATATCTCCGTCTATGGCATTGACATGTTTTTTGATGATGTCTTTTGCTTTTTTATAGGCAAGCGTCATAGAAGATCCTGTCACATTGGTCTCCGTGTGGGTATTGGCTACAAAAGGAGATATTTTTTCCATCAATAACTCTTCGATGGGTCTGTACATTCTCCCACTCGCTGTCCAGTCTGCATATATGATCTTTTTGATACCATAAGGAGATTCGAATTCTTGGTTTATACCAATGATATTATTCCTGAATGGTGCAAAATATTGCTCTAAACTGTTTGGGTTTTGCTTTGTCATATGATGGCCTTTACCTTTTGTATAAGAGATTGTGCGGTATTGTCGTCTTTTGCTTCACAATAGATCCTTACGATTGGTTCTGTATTTGATTTACGCATGTGGACCCATCCTTCTGCAAAATCTATCTTTAGACCATCTATGTCATTCAGTTTTTCATTTTTGAATGTCTCCTTGATATTTGCAAAAATGAGATCTAAATCTAAGGCAGGTGTCAACTCAAGTTTGTCCTTGATAATAACATAAGTAGGGTAGGTTGCTTTAAGTTCAGTCATAGACATCCCTTTTTCTGCCAATAAAGACAAGAAAATAGCTACTCCCGCCAAGGCATCTCTGCCATAATGGAGGTCAGGAACGATGACACCACCATTTCCTTCTCCACCAATGATGGCATTGGTTCTTTTCATTTCGTTTACGACATTGACTTCACCTACCGCTGATGCACTATAACTACCACCGTGTCTGTGTGTTACATCGGCTAGTGCACGGGTAGAAGAGAGATTGGAAACCGTATTTCCTTTTTCACGACTCAATATATAATCCGCTACAGCTACAAGTGTAAATTCTTCGCCAAACATAGACCCATCTTCATTTACAAAAGCAAGTCTATCTACATCTGGATCGACACTTATACCTAAATGTGCTTTCTGAGCGATGACTGTTTCTGACAACTGTTCTAAATGTTTTGGTAGTGGTTCTGGATTATGGGCGAAATGACCAAAATTATCATCATTTAGCAAAGTATACTTGACACCCAAAGCATCCAATAATGGTGGCAAAGAAATAGCACCTGTGGAGTTGATACAATCTACCACTACATGAAATCCAGCATTTCGCAATGCTTCTACATTTACGTGACGATATTTTAGGATTTCTGCTATGTGGTATTCCATGGACCCTTCATATGTACTGTATTGTCCTAGATGATCCACCTCAGAAAATACCAACGAACCTTCTTTTATAATATCTATGATTTCTTGTCCATCTTCACCAGAAATAAATTCACCCGTATGTGTAAGGAATTTTAAGGCATTCCACTCTTTAGGATTGTGACTTGCAGTAAAGATGATGCCAGCGCCTGCATTCAGTTTTGGTACCATCATTTCTACAGTGGGTGTCGTGGACAGGCCTAAATCTACCACATCGATGCCCATAGACAAAAGCGTATTAACCGCAAGATTACTTACGATGCTTCCACTTATTCTACCGTCACGTCCTACTACTATTTTTTGATTTCCATTTCTTCTTTTAAGCCAAATGCCTAAGCTAGCTGTACATTCTACTACGTCTACTGGGGTAAGATTTTCACCAGGTTGACCGCCTATCGTACCTCTGATACCTGATATTGATTTTATTAATGTCAAAGTTGTGTTTGTTTTAATGATTGAGATGGCAAAAGTAAGAAAGATTTGTTGATTCGACAGCTTATTCTTTTTCGTTTTTGAAGCATGTATTCATAATTCTCCACCAAAATTCCTTAAAATTTTCATAAACTTTGCGTCAAGGCCATACAATTGGTATTTTGAATCGTTACTTTGTATAATAATCATCTGTATCAATGAAGTTAGTAAATATAGTAAATCTAGTTTTGGCCCTTTCTTTTGTCTCGTTCAATATTGGTCATACTCAGACCATATGGAAAAAGTTTTCTCCTGCTGATCAACCATTTGAAGTATCCGTAACAGGTGACATGAAAAATGGGGAAAAGAAGATACTAACAGAAGTGGGTGATTTACATCCTATCACGTGGATGTACCAAGGTGCAAAAGACGATCCTAACTTTATATACAGTGTATCATATGTCGATTATCCAGAAGGAACGTTTCACCAAGACAGTACGGATTTAGTAAATGAATTATTTGATGTTAGTATTGAATCCAATATCAAAAGTCTAGGTGGCACTTTAGTGTATAAATCAGAATCTGCGTATAGCCAATATCCAGGCGTGATCTATCGTGCTTCTTATAATGATAATAAAGCTGTCATAAAAAGCAGGATGATACTGGTAAAGGATAGATTTTATGCTTTACAAGTGTACACTTTGTCAGAAAAAAGTCTAAACGGTGGCATGGATAAGTTTTTAAATAGTTTTATATTAAAGTAAACTATTAATTGATCACAAAATCACCAAATCACTTGATCACAAACCACAAAATTACTTCATCACCGCTGACCTGTAAATAAGGTATTGGCATTTCGTTGACCATAATCGTACTTTAAGAAACTGAGTGCTGAAGATTTTACACCTACAAAAAAGCTGTAAACACCATTCGAAGGTGCCCAAGTAAAATTCATTTGCCAACAATGTAGGTCTCTTGCAAAACTGAAGTATGGGTACACAAATGATTTGTTTTTAAAGTCGTATGCGATATTACCGATATTCATATTCCAGTTTTTAGTAAGTGGAATAGAACCTGAGACATTGATGGAGTGACTACTGACAAAAAAAGTATCTTTGGTACTCAATCTTCTTAATTCAAAATTAAAAGAATGAGAGATGTTAAATCCAGTAAACCAATCAGCTAGAGATGTTTCCTTTATTTCTTTTTCTTCAGTATCTTCCTCTGTTTGTTCATCGTTGGTTTTAGCCGTAAAGTTGTTTTGTGTTTCTTGTGGCGTCGCTGCATTGGTAGGTTGGGTTGGTTCTTTTTCTTCCGTTTTTTTACCTAATAGGATATCGCGTATTCTTCCGAAAGTAATACCTGTAGAAAATTGCCCACCAAAATTTCTAAATTCTAGTGGTCTTTTCCTTTTGTCCCATACCGTTTCCTTAGTAATTCTATTGTTTGCATCATAAGCATAGGGACTATACTGAGCACGAAAGTTAAAGTTGGTCAGTCCTTTTAATACAGTAGTGTTTCCTGATATATTTACTGCACTCCACTTAAGGGAATCTGCTGCAAAGTTATAGTTACCGTTTATATTGATATTGTCAAAAAGCCTTAATATTTTTTCAGAAGTATCTCTTTTTGACCAATATTTGGCTTCAAATATATTGGTAATACCATAACTGATACCCATTTGTTCTTCTGAGCCTGCTAATGAACCGAAAGGTCCGTTTTGGAAAATACTATATGTCTGTGGATTATTGAAATCTTGTCTTGTGTCCGTATTGACGACTTCTTCATATCTTTCTTTGTTGCCAGGCTTGTAATTGAAGCTGACGTTTGGCTTGATAACGTGGCGAATACCCCGTATAAAACCTTTGCTAAATTTTTTGGTACCAAATATCTGTGTATTAATAGATATACCCGAAGTAATATTTCTGTAAGTAGCAAAACCTTGCTCAAATGACTCTAAGGGCTTTTCAAATCCCAAAGTATCTCTGGTCAATGAATCTCTAAGGACAAGCGTTGGGTCGAATGTACGCTGATACGTTTTCAGAAACCAGAATTCTTCATAATTGACATTAGGAGAAACATTGAGATATTTGAGTACTCTAAAATTGGTGCTAAGTCCAGCCCGATGTGATAGTCCTGTCTGCATATTATCCAAGGTCTGCTGGGTAAATAGGGTAGTATCCGTTGTCTTTACAAAGTTCCTAAACTCCGAACTATAAGATAATGCAATATTGTCTGTCCATTTTTCTTCCGTTGCATTTTTTCTTTTGAAAGGATTGATCGTGTTCATTCTCAAGGTCATGTTGGGGAAGGTAATGTCCATGGTCCTAGTTTGTGTGTTCTGACTGTGTCGAAACTCAGCATTAAACTGAAACGGTGTCCCCGGCATATCATGTGCAAACGAGAAATTAGAAGAATATTGACTTTGTAATGCAGCAGCAGGGTTTTCGTAAGTTCGTTGTTCGTATCTATTGGTTTGAATATTTACTGATCCACCCAATCTCCTGTAAGGATGGGCTTTTGAGTCTTGATTGTGCCGAATACTTATGATGAATGATTTTTGTGATAATTTTTTTTCTTCAAGACCATCCACCGCATCTCTTATATTGTTGCTGTATCCCAGTAGTATATTTCCTGTATATCCATATTTCTTTTTGTAGTTGGCATTTACCCTGACACCATGCGAACCACGTGTATAAATGTCTCCTGTCACCCTCATGTCCACGTATTGGTTCACAGGATAATAGTAACCTATCTCACGAAAACCTAGACCGAGATCATTATTATATTCATAACTTGAAGGAAATATCAATCCAGAACTTCTGCCTTTTGCCAATGGGAAAAAACCAAAAGGTAAAA
The DNA here is from genome assembly GCA_002482845.1 of Saprospiraceae bacterium UBA7687. Taxonomy (GTDB): domain Bacteria; phylum Bacteroidota; class Bacteroidia; order Chitinophagales; family Saprospiraceae; genus OLB9. The sequence goes on along the minus strand of DLGT01000040.1, from coordinate 34,911 downwards.
ATATGGGTGTAGGGACATTAGCTAGTTCTATTTGGGCTACACTCAAGACAGCCAACTTATTAGGTACAAACTTCATTTTACTAGCTCTGATGCCATAATGTGGTGGATCGTGGGTGCAAGTCGTAATGATGGCATCTTTATTATATATCTCATCATCTTTTTTTACACCAAGGGAGTCTGTCTGTCCCACTATATATTTGGTAGTTTCTCCTACTAAGTTAAATTCTCCTTCTTGGGTAATTGCCCGCTTGACAAGTCCTTTTTTCGATTTAAAATTATAGCGAATTTCTTTATAGGTAAATGTTTGGTCGCCATCTTTAAAAGTCGGTTTTTCTTTGACTTTGTCTTCAGGCAGGATTCTATCAAAACCTTCAATGACATTATTCGCAAAATCAATGATCATATATGCAGCCGTCAAGGTAATACTTTGAAATTTCACTTCGGCCTTTCCATACAAATGGATTCTGTCATTCACTAAATCTGTCCAAGAAGAATCGAGCGCATTGTAAGTAACCTCATCTTCAATAGCATCTTTAGATAATCGGAAAGAATCTTGTTGTGATGTGAGCGTATCTGCGTTTTTGCGACTAGTGTCCAAGTTTTTGAATGGAAAAGTATCTCTAAAAATATTCCGGAAAGAATCCACAGAAATATTTAAAGTATCATTTTTTTCTGATAATAATGGCATTTGTGCAGGTTTAACTTGCGCAGAAACCATACGTAAATTACATATTATAAAAAAAAATGCTATATAAAACTTTATTTTCAAGCTGATTAGATATTATATATTATGAATAATCATTATATTTGCCCTTTTAAAACACAAAAGTACGCCAATGGTCTCAGATTTTATTCAAAAGAACGTCACAATCTTACGTATCCTCCTTATCATAACGTTATTAGTTTACTATGTGTCATCCACAATGCAAGCTTGTGATGTTAAAGTTTTATTAAAAAATAATACATCCCTTTCCATGCTGCATGGAAAAATGGATGGTTTAGACTATTCTGCCCAATTAACTTTCCAATCACTGTCTGGTAGAGGTAAGGTAAAAAAAGTAGTTATAGATGCAGGTCATGGGGGACATGATAGCGGATGTGTAGGCAAAAACTCCTATGAAAAAGACATCACACTCAAGCTTGCCATCAAAGTAGGGGAGATGATCCAAAAAAAATATCCTGATGTTACAGTCCTACAGACTAGAACCACAGATGTATTTATACCATTGTTCAGAAGGATCCAATATGCCAATGAAGAAGATGCAGATTTATTCATTTCTATACATTGTAATTTTATCAGCAACGCTAAGACTCGTGGTACAGAGACATTTGTTATGGGTCTTCATCGTGCTGCAGATAATTTGGATGTAGCTAAAAGAGAGAATGCTTCTATACTTTTAGAAAAAAATTACGAACAAAACTATGATGGTTTTGACCCTAATTCACCTGAAGGCCATATTATGATGTCTATGTATCAAAATGCTTATTTGGACAAAAGTATAGAATTTGCTGCCGACATAGAAAATCAGTTCGTAGGAATGGAAGTCAGTAGGAGCAGAGGTGTAAAACAAGCAGGTTTTGCGGTGTTACGTAGAGCTTCAATGCCTGCTGTATTAATAGAAGCTGGCTTTTTGAGTAATGAAGTGGAAGAAGCGTTTTTGATATCTGACAGTGGTCAAGAGACAGTCTCAAATGCTATTTTTAAAGCTTTTGCCAATTTTTATAAAAACAACCAACCTTATCAGGCTTATGCCAAGGATGAGAAAGTTAATAATGACCAAACCACAAACACAAAATCAAACAAGGTAGACGATAAACTTACCAGTAATACAGTAGCAAGCGTTTCTAAATCGACAAAAGAAACTCCAAAAAGCTCAAAAAATGAAGTTATTAGTGAAGTCGCTAATAATGCAAACGCAAATTCAGCCGTCAAACAAAATGTTTTTAAAGTACAAGTAGCAGCGGTCAAAAATGACTTGTTTGACATGGATTCTGCTGAAATACGTAAAATAGGCCAACTATCTATCAAAAAACAAGGCGAAATCAATAAATATATGGTGGGAGCATTCATTACTAGAGAAGAAGCGGTAATTGCAAGAGACAAACTCAAAAAAATGGGATACGAAGGTGCTTTTTTAGTGGTGGATGTCGAATAATTTTTCGTAAAGTGAAACTTTTTAAAGACGCTATCGTTTAGATTGTTAAATTTGCGCATCCATTACAAAATAAGTATGTCAAGAGAAATAAAAATAGGTATCCTCACTTTTCTGGTTTTGATCACAATGATATGGGGATATACTTTTTTGAAAGGTAGGAATCTACTCACAGCATCCAATGAACTTTTTACCACGTACAGCGATGTAGCGGATCTAAATGTGTCATCTCCCGTTCTTGTTAATGGGTACAAAATAGGAACAGTTACAAAAATAAAACTGAATCCGAAAGACGTTAAAAAAATGGACGTTTACTACCTTATTGATAGTGAATATAAAATACCAAAGAATGCCATAGCAAGTATGAAAAGCTTGGGATTTGTAGATGGAAAAGGTATATTTTTAGAGTTTGAAAAAGAATGTTCAGGTGCAGATTGTGCACTGAATGGAGATGAAATACAAGGAAAAACAGTCGGAATGCTGGGATCTATGCTCGGCGAAGGTGAAATTTCGGAATATAGTTCAGAACTAACCCAATCTGTAAAAGCCATCATCGGAGATATAGGAAAAGAAGGTCAACCCGGTAGTATAAATGAGACTGTACGACAATTGGAGATTATATCAAAAAACGTAGCTGCCATTACTGCTTCTACCAATACATTGATCACAAACTCATCTGCCAACCTTAATAAAACCATAGACAATATGGCTTCAATTACAGGGGCATTGACAAAAAGTAATCAAAAGATAGAGCAGTTATTAGCCAACATAGAAAAAATAACAGGTGATATCGCTAAAGGTGATCTTAAAACAACTATTGGCAATACAAATGCTACCCTTGATGCTTCCAAAACAGCTATAGCTTCTTTACAAACGACATTGACATCTACTAATAATACAATGAAAGAGCTTGATGTTGTTCTTTCAAAGATTAATAAGGGAGATGGATCTCTAGGTAAATTGATGAATGACAAACAACTTTATACCAATCTTACGGCATCTACTAATAATTTGAATCTATTATTACAAGATTTGAGATTGAATCCTAAAAGATATGCTCATTTTTCAGTTTTCGGCAAAGGTCAAAAAGAATATACGCTACCAGAACAAGACCCTGCTGCAAAACAAGATTAATAAATTAAGTCAATATTAATAAAAAGTATCTCGTTTTGCTTTGATCTACTTCAACGCCTTTACTTTTTATAATGATTGTCATAATCCACCATACTAGCTTTTATAACTTCAAAAGCAGCTTCTTTTCCATACACTTCATCAATAATACAAGTTGGCGATTTATGTGGCATTTGTTTGTAAGTAAGGAAGTAGTGCTTTAACCTATTGATAATAGTAACAGGTACATCATTGATATCTTTCCATTGCCCATAAATGTCATCGTTTTTAAGTACAGCAATGATCTTATCGTCCGCTTCATTATTATCTACAAGTCTGAAACCACCTATGGGAAATGCCTTCACTATGATGTCACCATGCGTAATTTCTCTTTCCGTCAAAACAAGTATATCTAATGGGTCACCATCTCCTTGTATATCTGTACGTCCAGTATACTTCATATTTACACTAGCCAATTCTTCTTTGCAGTACGTCATAGGTATAAATCCATACAAAGCTGGTACAATGTTGCTAAATTTCTGTGGTCTATCCACTTTTAGGTAACCAGAATGTTTATCTATTTCGTATTTTACAGTATCACTAGGTATGATTTCAATGAAAGCAGTCACTAATTCAGGTGCTTCATCACCTATTTCTACACCATGCCAAGGATGAAGTTTATATATATTTGTCATAACAATAAAATTTTGTGCAAAGGTACGGTTTTATACACAAAACAAATTAAAATTAAGCTAGTATTGGTTTTAAGCGCATTTGATTTTTAAAAAAGTTAGAAAATATATCTAATCATAAAAATATACAAATGCTGTTATATCCAGAATTGAAAATTGATTATCTTGCACTTTTTAATAAACCTGATTTTTCTTAAAATGAAGATATATACAAAAACAGGAGACGAAGGTACTACTTCACTTTTTGGTGGTAGACGCGTAGCCAAAGATGATTTTAGAATCGAAGCATATGGTACAGTAGATGAGCTCAATTCATTTATTGGCCTTTTGATGGCTTCTTTTGATGACGAAAAACAAATTTCAATTTTAACTGACGTACAGAATAGGTTATTTGCAGTAGGAGCAGCTTTGGCCACAGATCCTGATAAATCCACTCCATCATCAGATATTCAAGCTAGTGATATAGAAATCTTAGAAATCGCAATGGATAATATGGATCAGATCTTGCCACCTTTGCGCAATTTTATTCTACCAGGTGGAGATCTTGCCATTGCGAATGCTCATGTATGTCGCACCGTTTGCAGACGTGCAGAGAGAAGGGTGATTTCACTTAACTCCATATCAACTGTAGATCAACAGATTATCGTTTACTTGAATAGATTGTCGGATTACTTTTTTATTTTATCAAGATATTTGTCCCACACACATCAAGTGGCAGAAATACCTTGGATTGCCAGGAAATCATAAGATATGGATCAAAACCAATTAGCATACAAAGCTAAGATAATGAACCCAGTAAAGTTTGTATTTGGTATGTTGCTCAGACTGCCTTCCATAGTCTTTTGGGGTATCAGAATCAAGGAATTGAACGAGTGTGAATGTATTATCGCCTTGCCATTTACTTGGCGAACTCAAAATCCATTTAGGTCTATCTATTTTGCTGCATTAGCTGGGGCTGCTGAATTTTCCAGTGGTATCTTATGTCAAATGTATCTACACGGAAGGCCACCAAATGCTATGTTGGTAGTAGATTTTAGAGCAGAATTCTTCAAAAAAGCGGATCAGATAATTTATTTTACCTGTGACCAAGGACTAGCTTTACGCGAGAAACTAGATACACTTACCAAATCAGGCGACAGTACCACGTTGACAATGACATCTAGTGGGAAAAATCAGGATGGGGTAGAAGTGGCTAGATTTTACATTACTTGGTCATTTAAGAGGAAAGCATAGATCAAATTATTTTCTTGTATAAGTATTTACTTTAATGTTTATATTATTGTAAAACAGTGCTTTGAGCCTAAATATTTAAAATGCTTTTAATGAATTCAAAAATAATATTTTAACCTATGAAATTTTTAATATCTTTCACACTCATTAAACAGTCTACTTTACATTGAAGAAAGGAATTTTTATATTACTAACCTTGTGTTTGGTCATCTCAGTAGCTTGGATAAAACCAGAAGCTTGGGGATTCTATGGACATAGACTTATCAATCGGATGGCAGTATTTACGCTACCACCTGAAATGATGGGATTCTACAAAAAACACATAGAATACATGACTGAACATGCCATCGATCCCGACAAAAGGCGATATGCGACCAAACATGAGGCAGTAAGACATTATATAGATATAGACATGTGGGATAAAATCCCGTTTGATAATGTACCACGTGATTTTGAAGAAGCGATTATAAAACATTGCAAAATCAAATTTATAAGGAATAATGATACTTTGTATTTTGATAAAACAATTACAAATGACACTTTTGCTTTACGTACAACTGCTTTTGGTGGTGTTAACTTAGTGATTGAATATCAATTATTTGTAAAGTATTGGAAAAAAGTGATCAAACCTATGTATTATAAAGATGAATGGCGTCTTTCAGGGTATGATCTTGATGAATTATTCAACACAACTTATTTTAATAAGAACAAAATAGACGTACTCATTGAAGATCATTTTTCTGAACATGGTATAGTACCGTATCATTTGGAAAGTATGATGTACAAACTCACTAAAGCTTTTGAACTCAAGGATTACAATGCTATTTTGAGACACTCAGCCGAATTTGGCCATTATATTAGCGATGCTCATGTACCTTTACATACGACCAAAAATTATAATGGACAATTGACAAATCAAGTAGGAATTCATGCTTTTTGGGAGTCCAGAATTCCTGAGTTATTTGCAGAAAATGAATATGATTTTTTTGTGGGTAAAGCCGAACTCATTGAGAATCCACGCAACTTTTTCTGGGATATCATTACCAAAGCGCATAGCCATTTAGATAGTGTATTGATAGTAGAAAGGAGATTGAGCCGAGAGTTTGATCAGGATAGGCAGTTTTGTTTTGACGAGCGTCTTAATCAAACTATCCGTATTCAATGCCCTGAATATGCAGAAGCTTACACCAAAGCCCTAGGTAGTATGGTAGAAGAACAAATGCGATCTTCTATTCATGCCATAGGTTCGTGCCTTTATACTTGCTGGGTAAATGCAGGTCAACCTAATTTGGAGAATTTTAAAGAAGTGACATTTCGAAGTGCCGATAATGAAATAATACCTGATAAAAATGTAAAAACTAGAGAACACGAATAATAATAAGATATTTTTTTACTAGTTATTATTGGCTAATTGATTGGTTATGAATCAACTCACATATCTAGTACTACCTATCATAGCACCTATAAATCCTAATACCGCCGTGACACATGTATCTGTGATAACAAACCATACAGGAAAATGATAGGTAAATAAATATATCATCACAGGTATAAAAATGATACTTGCTGATATCATTCCGAAAGTCATCCTACCAAATCCTGATGTCAAGCTACTGATCAATCCCGCGGCAAATGCAGCTAAACCGTGACTAATAGCAATGATGATAAATGCTTTATTTGGTAATGAGTTCATCCAAAGTGTCACAGCATCTTTGTTCGCAAAGTCTAGTCCTGACGGTTGTGGATACAAACCTTCACGGATCATCTGCGCCATAAATATTATTAATAAGGCTGTAATTAATGCTGTGAGTATTCCGAATATCTGTCTCAATGTGGTTCAGGATTTTATGGGTGTATCTCATTTTTGCACACAAACTAATTTAAAATTCATTTTGTCCCCTTCAGGGTCAGGGTAAAACAAAAGGAATTTTAACAAAAGTGTAATTTGGGGATACACCCGGTTTTATAATACTACTTTAAACTGTTGCAAAGGCATAAACAAACTTTTTCTAAAAGGGTTTGGCATCATCTAAAAATCAATAACCTTTGGCATCATCATCGCCTCTTTTGTCTGCCGCACCTTTCAACCTTTGATCTTTATCTACCAATATTGCTTCCACTCTACCAATAGGACTTCTAACTTTAAATGTATGTCCAATACTCTGCAAGATTTTCCTTTCTTTTATGTCTACAGCATCTTCCTCTATAGATATGACATCTGGTAACCATTGGTGATGAAATCTAGGTGATTGCACAGCTTGGTCGACGTTCATACCGAAATCTATCACATTTACGATGGTCTGAAAAACGGATGTAATGATCGTGCTTCCTCCTGGAGTACCTACTACCATTTTTAGCTTACCATCTTTTTCGATAATAGTCGGTGTCATGGAGCTCAACATTCGTTTGCCAGGTTCGATTTTATTTGCTTCGGCACCTATAAGTCCATACATATTTGCTGTTCCTGGTTTGACTGAGAAATCATCCATTTCATTATTTAGTAAAAATCCAGCATCCTTTACCACAGTAAATGATCCATATCCACCATTCAGTGTCGTCGTCATAGCGACTGCATTTCCCATAGGGTCTACAATAGAATAGTGAGTTGTTTCTTCACTTTCGATCACACCATGTTTGATATCACTACTCACTGACGCTAATCTTGGATTAAAATCTTTCATCCTATTCTGAATATAAGTGCTGTCCGTGATTGCTTCAATAGGTACACGTATAAAATCTGGATCACCAAGATAATGCGCTCTATCTGCATAAACCCTTCGTTCAGCTTCTGTCATAAGGTGGACAGCTGCTGCACTCTGAAAAGATAGCGCACCTACATCGTAAGGCTCAATCATTTTTAATAATTGAAATAAACCTATTCCACCACTTGAAGGTGGAGGCATTGATATGATCTTATGACCACGATAATCAAAAGTGATTGGAGTCCTCCATGCAGATTTGTAATTTTTTAAATCTTCTATGGTGATGATTCCGTTTGAACTTTTCATTTCAGCTACTATGAGTTCAGCGACACTACCTTCATAAAAACCTGCCCTTCCTTGATCTCTGATAAACTCAAGTGTGAGTGCTAGCTCTGGTTGGGTTAAGAGATCTCCTTCTTTCCAGTTGACTTTATGAAAAGCAGTTTGTGTGGCATTGTATTTTTGAAAATTTGGTTGTTCTTCATTTAGATTATTTGCTTCTCTTTCCGTAATTTTAAACCCATCTTTGGCCAGTTTTATAGCCGGCTCGATCAGTCTTTTCCAATCTTTGAGTTTACTATATTTTTCAAAAGCTTCGATCATACCGTCTACGGTTCCTGGCACACCCGCTGCTAAGTGACCCATTTGACTTTTTTCATCAATCGGATTTCCAAGACTGTCTAGGTACATATCTGCTGTGGCAGCTGCTGGCGCTTTCTCTCTATAATCCAAAGCTGCAACCTCACCATTAGCCTGTCTGTAAACCATAAAACCACCACCACCGATATTGCCTGCACCTGGATAACATACAGCCAAAACAAATTGAATAGTTATGGCCGCATCGACTGCATTTCCTCCTTGTTTTAAAATTTCAAGACCCGCTGCTGTGGCAAGTGGATGGGCAGTTACTACCATAGCACTATCGCCTACTGCAGATTTTGTGATGGGGTATAACGTCTTGTTTTCTATATTTTGCTTACAAGACAAAAGTAACAATATACTAAAAATCAATAATATATTATGCTTTGTGCCAAAGAGTTTAGATATTTGCATCGTCTGAGTTAAATTTACGGTTAAAGGTAAAATATTTTATTCAAATGACCGTTCTATCGACGTCAAGTATTGAACTTAGATTTAATTATGGCATGACTGATGCAGGCAAATCGATACATTTGGAAGTTTATCTGTGTGGTTTACCATTTTAGTTTTGCTTTGTAAATAATTTTAAAAGAGATAAATAATATTCTGAATGAAACATCTATCGATTACACTTTTCATTTTGGTTACCATTAATTTTACTGCTAAAGGTCAGAAATTTGTCAATGAATTTTTAAATATTGGAGTTGGCGCACGTGCTCATGGCATGTTCGGTTCTGTTGTAGCCAATGTAGGTGATGGTACTGCAGCTTATTGGAATACTGCGGGTCTAACAGAAATAGAGAGTCCACTACAGCTTAATGTTATGCATGCAAAATGGTTTGGAGGTATCGCAAATTATGATTACGTATCTATTGCAAAGAAACTTAATGCTAAGCACAAATCTGTAGCTGCTTTTACTTTTATTAGGCTAGGTATTGACAATATTCCCAATACACTTAATCTTATTGGTCCTGATGGAACAGTTGATATTACTAGGGTTACAAATTTTTCTGCATCTGATTATGCGGGTATCATTTCGTATGCAAGGACTGTGGGTAGAGATGAACGACTTTCTGTGGGTGGCAATATAAAGGTGATCCATAGATCAATAGGCACTTTCGGTAAAGCATGGGGATTTGGAGCAGATGTAGCTGTAAAATGGAAAGGTGAAAATTTTTCGTTTGGTGCTTTAGCAAGAGACATCACAACTACATTTAATGCATGGTCATTCAACCTTGATGAAAGTCAAAAGCAGGTTTTCACTCAGACTGACAATGAAATACCTGTATCAAGTACTGAAATTACATTGCCAAGATTGATTGTAGGTGGTGCTTATCATTTTACAAAAGGACAAATGTCTTACCTTGGTGAGCTTGACCTAAATATATCACGTGATGGAACGAAAGCAGGTATACTATCAGGCAAAAACTTTGCAGTAAACCCAAGTTTAGGTTTCGAAGTAGGCTATGCGCAAAAAGTATTTGTAAGAGCAGGATTGGGCAATATTCAATCTGTTATAAACTCTGTTAACACTGATCAAAGAGATTTTGAAATCCAACCCAATGTAGGTCTTGGTCTTAAATTAGGAAGACTTAAAGTTGATTACGCCTTAGCAAATATAGGTAGTGTGAGTGGTGTATTGGTTTCTCATATTTTTTCTTTGGGATTAGATTTTGTACCTAGGTCTTAGGTTGGATTGAATTAGAATTTAATTTATGGAAGGTATAACATACATTGAAGATTTCCTTGACAACCCAAATGATTTATTTGAATTATTAAGGTCAAAAGTAGCTTGGGATGACAGTATGAAAGCACGTAAAACAGCAAGTTACGGTAAGGCGTATAATTATTCTCAAATCGAGTATCCATATCAAGAGTTTTTACCAGAGTTAGTTACTATAATTTCAAATTTAAAACCTATAATAGGTTTCGAACCTAACAATTGTTTGCTCAATTACTACCTTGATGGTAAATCAAAAATGGGCTACCATTCTGACCAAACAGACATTCTAGAACATGAAACGGGTATTGCCATTGTCTCTATCGGTGAATCTAGGGCATTGAAATTCAGAAATATAGAGAACCCAGATCTCTTTTTAAGTTATGAGTTAAAACCAGGAAGTTTGGTGTATATGACACAGGCTATCCAAGAAGATTGGCAACATTCTATACCTACGTCAAATACTGTAAAAGGTAGAATAAGTCTTACATTTAGAAATATAAAATAATTCTAAAATAACTTATCTTTAAATCTTCGGCGGAATAATATTCTGAAAATGTCCGTTCAACTCTGCTCTCTTTCTCAGCGTTTCTGCTTGTTTTACGAGTGGGAGTAAGTTTTCTAAGTGTGCTGTTAAAAACAACTGTCGCTCGGATTCTTCTGGAATCATAAGCATTGCTAGTTCTTGCTCTACACTCAATCCTAGTTTATGACCTAGCTGATAAGATCTGAATTTTTCCTCGCTCGCTACTGGAACATTTGTAATATTCATGGTTTTGTACAATTCGTGAATCAATGCTACCAGTTTTTTTGCATAAACAATGTCAGAATCATCGTCCCACGGCATTCTTTTGATGGTTCCACCAGGATACAATTTTCCAAAAAAGACCTTATAAAACTCATCTATTTCAAACCAACCAATTCCCTTAGCTTTGATATCCATTTTGCCATCATCATATTTTTTGACAATTTCGGTGACTTCTATCTCTGTACCATATCTTAAGTCTTTACCTTCAAAATATGGAGGAATACCAAAAGTAATATTATCTGTCGTACAGTCATGAATTAATTGTTTGTACCTAGGTTCGAAAATGTGAAGTCTAAGCTCTTCACCAGGAAAAACAACCAATGACAGTGGAAATAATGCTATTTTATCCATGCAGAATATGATTTTTTTGGGTGTATCCCATGTTTGCTTCGAAATTATCTTAAAATTCATTTTGTCCCCTTTAGGGCAGGGTAAAACAAAAGGAATTTTAAACTATGCAATTTTGAGATATACCCATTTTTTTGACTTACATTTTTGCGACCAATCTACATATTTCTAAGACCGTATCTACACCTTTTTGCATATCTTGGATAGAAACCCATTCATGTTTTGAGTGAATCGCTTGTTCTCCAGCAAAAAGATTGGGACAAGGCAATCCTAGATGTGACAAAGCCGCTCCATCTGTTCCGCCTCTGATGCTTCCATACACAGGTTTGACACCTACATTTTCCATAGCTTGTAATGCCATTTTGCTCACATGAGGGTGTTTGACCAATACATCTTTCATATTTCTATATTGCACTTTCATTTCTGATTCATAAGTCGAGTTTGGATAAGACAATAGCACGTCTTCCGCTACATTTCTTATCAAATTCGCATACTCATCAAGTTTTGCCGTTTCGAAATCTCTAAATATAAAATCAATAGTAGCTGATTCTAGTCCACCTTGGATTTTGGTTGGATGAATAAAACCTTCTTTACCTTCTGTAGTTTCGGGTGACAAAGTCAGTTTTGGTAATGCTGCAACGATTTCTGAAGCGATTTTGATGGCATTTTCCATGCTTCCCTTTGCATATCCTGGATGCGCACTCACACCATGAATAGTCAACTTAAAGGCATTGGCAGAGAAATTTTCGTCTTCAAAGCAGCCCAAATCACCAGAATCCAACGTATATCCGAAGTCAGCGTCAAGCAGCGTTAAATCTACTTTTGCCACACCTTTTCCTATTTCTTCATCTGTAGTCAATAATGCTTTGATTTCACCATGTGGAATGTCAGGATTATTTACCAATTGATAGAGAGCGTCTACGATGATCGCCACACCCGATTTATCATCACTACCTAATAATGTCAGACCACTAGCTGTAATGATGTCATGACCTATTTTTGTCAATAAATTAGGATGTTGGCTAGGACTGATTATTTGTGTCTCATCGTCAGGTAGAGTGATGTCTTGACCTTGATAATTGGTATGAATGATGGGTTTTAAATCTGTGCCACTGCAGTCAGGAGCCGTATCTAAGTGGGCACAGAAGAAAACTTTTGGTACAGATTTATCTATATTGGAAGGTATAGACGCATATATATAACCAGCTTCGTTAGTTGTAAATGTAACTCCAATTTCTTTGAGTTCTTCGCAAATAAAGTTGGTCAGATTTTTTTGTTTTTCAGAAGATGGAAATGTGCTGCTCATTGGGTCAGCTTGTGTGTCGATTTGTACATATTTCAAGAATCTTTCTGTCAACGTATATTGCATGATGTTTGGTTTGGTTATTATTTAAAGTCCAAAGGTAAGTAAAATTTTATTTTTGATACTTTGTCTTTTTTGTAAAATCTGATAATTTGGAATAGAGAAGTCTTTTATATCTATGCTGGAAATACGAGTGAATTTAAATTTGTCATCGTTAATAGATTTAGGTAACTACTCAGGTATAACCCCGAATGGGGTGAAATAATAGTAACCACGGATGTAAATCCGTGGTAAAAATGGAAAACTGTCTGATTTTGGCGCCATTTTTGCCTGAAAGTTGCAAAAATCGTGACAAAATCAATATAAAACAGCTTGTACCTGAGTAGTAACAGATTTAGAAATTAAGTCCATAAAACTAATGTTTTTCACTAAATCTGATATCTTTATGGTGGTTTTGACGTTATATTTATAAATAAAATGCAAAATAAAATGATTGATATAAAACACGGATTTATACTGATTTGCTTCTTGTCGATATGCTCTTGTAAAGAAAAAGGAAAAGCAGACACGGATACACCTATCATTGAAGATTCTACAGTGGTAATGAATGTTACAGATAATGAGTTGACTATTGCTGAAACCGATACTTTGTCTATCAAAAAAGATAACCTAATAATAAAGGACAAATCAAATATTGAGTTGGATGAGAATTCAAATGAATCTAAGGTTGTAGGGTCAAAAAATGTAACATCTATTAAACCGAATAAAACAAATGTAAATGAACCAAGTAGAGAAAAACCATCCATTAAACCTGTTACTGAACAAGTCAAGGAAATTCCGACCACAACTGGTAAAACGAAAGATATACTAAAAGAATCTCTAAAAGACGCAGAAGTTATTTTGATCAATCACCAATTATTTGACGCTCAGTTAAAAAAGTATGTCAATACGGGGAAGGTGAATTATAAAGCATGGAAAAAAGACATGTCGGGAATACAAAATTATCTCAATGAACTATCAGCTGCCAAAAATATTGAAAAGTGGTCTTATGAAGAAAAACTAGTTTTTTGGATCAATACTTATAATGCATTTACTGTAAAACTTATCTTAGATAACTATCCAATCAAAAGCATCAAAGACATTAATGGTGGCAAACCTTGGGACAAACGATTTATACAAATTGGATCCACTTTCTATTCTTTAAATGACATTGAGAATGAAATATTAAGGAAAAAATTTGGCGAACCAAGGATACACTTTGCTTTAAATTGTGCAGCAAAATCTTGTCCCATTTTGGTCAATAAAGCTTTTACTAAAGAAAATCTGAACTCCTTATTAGAATCTAATACAAAGAATTTTATCAACGGACCTGAAAATACCATCACAAAAGATAAGTTGGAGATTTCAAGTATTTTTGATTGGTATGGAAGTGATTTTGATGATTTGATGGGTTTTATTGGGAAGTATTCGACAACCAAACCTAATACAAATGCAAAAATCTCCTTCAAAAATTATAATTGGTCATTGAATGAGTAATATGAAAATAGTTTTTTTAGACGGATTTACCAATAATCCTGGTGATATTTCTTGGGAAGTATTAGAGAACTTAGGTGGATTCACCGTTTATGATAGAACAAATGTAGATGAACTTGAAGAAAGAGCGAAGGATGCAGAGATCATCATTGTCAATAAATTTGTAGTAAATGAAGATGCTCTCGCACTTATGCCTAAGGTCAAATACATTGTAGTAGCTGCCACAGGATATAATAATATAGATCTTGTCGCTGTCAAAAATAGGAATATTCCTGTAAGTAATGTACGTGGATATAGCACGGAATCTGTGACGCAATATGTATTCGCAAGTATTTTTGCTTTGTTCAATCGCATAGAATATTACAATCAGCAGGTTAAAACAGGTCGATGGTCGAAGTCACATGATTTTTGTTTTTACGATCACTCCATCAGAGATATTTCAGGGCTGACATTTGGTATTTTCGGATTGGGTACTATAGGGAAACAAGTAGCCAAAGTTGCAAATGCATTTGGAGCGGAAGTGATTGCTACAACTAGGTCAGAACAAAAAGATTTACCTGATTATATCAAAATTGTTACGAAAGATGAGCTTTTTGAAAAGTCAGATATCTTGTCATTACACAGTCCATTAACAGATGAAACTAAAGGCATCATTAACAAGACCAGCTTAAAATTGATGAAACCTGATGCCATATTAATAAATACAAGTAGGGGCGGCTTGGTCGTTGAGAATGACTTATTTTATGCATTAGATCATGATGTAATAGCAGCTGCAGCACTTGATGTATTAGATAAAGAACCACCACATTTTACCAATCCACTAGTTAATCATCAACTTTGTCTTATGACACCACACATCGCTTGGGCAAGCAGAAATGCAAGAATAAAATTGCTAGATGGTATAGCAGATAATATTGTCTCTTATATGAATGGCACAGTTCAAAATGCAATTTACTGAGTCTTTTAGCTGCAAAAATTGTTTGGATTGAAGTATTAATTGCCTTGCAATCTCCAATTGCAATTATCGAACATCCTTCCAAATAGATTTGGAAGCCCATTAAAAAGAGTACTTCTTCATAATGCGAAGCTCACCGTACACAGTTCCCCTTCCATTTTAAGGGAAGGGGCTAGGGGATGGGTTGATATCCTTCATAATGCGAAGCCAAATGTACACAAGCAATTCGGCAAATCAACATTTCCACAATTCAAGCAATTCGGCAAATCAACAAATCAACAAATCAACAATTCAAAAGGTATTCATATATTGATTTTATAAATATATCAGAAGTAATGTGTATCTTTGTAGCTGAATTGTAAAGGAATATGTCAAGAAATCAAAAACCAACTCAGTTTTATGCCACGATGTCCACTTCAATAGTGCTGATATTGATCGCATTGTTTTTGTTGATATTTTTTCATTCCAATAATATTACAGACATCGTAAAGGAAAATATTAACATCCTAGTAGAACTTGAAAATAAACTACCTTCAGGTGAAATCGAAATTATAAAAAAAATAATTGCTGGATATGAAGGTGTCATTCCATCTTCGGTCAGTTTTGTACCTAAAGAAGATGCTTTAGCCATGATGTCACAAGAGTTGAATATCTCACAAGTGGCGGAGGACAATCCATTTAAAGATTTGATAAAGTTTAATCTGAATAATAAGTTTTATAGCGAAGACCTCATTAAAGAAATTAAATCAAAAGTCGAACTGGAAAAAGGCGTGGTAGGGCTTTATTACGAAAATGATAGCGTAGACTTAGTCAAAACTAATCTTCAGAAGGTGTCTTTTGGGATTCTGATCTTAGCGTTGTGTTTTGTAGTTTTAGCGCTTGCTATTATCTTTAATACCGTAAAATTGACATTATACAGCGATATCAAACAGATCAAAACCATGCAAATGGTAGGTGCTGAAAATTCATTTATCAAAAAACCTTATCTCAGAGCAGCATTCAGTATGTCATCTAAAGCAGTTGTGGCAGTAATTATATTTGTTGGTTTGCTTTGTGGATATTTAATTCAAAGTCAAAGTATTTTTGCAGAAATTATTCAGTGGCAATATGTTTTGCTTACCATAGGTATAAGTTTTTTGGCAGCTTTTATCATTCAGTTTTTCACTACAAATTCCATAATTAACCAATTTTTACAAAAGGAAGGCAGATAATAGTAATAATTCTTTAGGCTTTAACTATTTGATTATCAAATAAATGATTTACCTTTTCTGCTAATTTAAATGGCTTTGTTGCTGAAACTTTGTTTGTACAGACTTGGATGCAAATATCAAAGCTTGGATAATTAAAGCAATAACCACTAACAAAGCTACTTCAAATTGCGCACTAATGACACTACTTTTTATACTTGCTTCTGATTGTTCTCTTAGTTCCTTCCCCACGACAACTTGTATTTCTGACATGCCTGACAATGTTCTTAATGAGTTTTCTATTGTAGAATTTATTTGGTGTGCATTTTTCTGTTTTTGCACATTTTTGAGAATAGAAAGAGTGACCATTTCTTCTTCTAAACGTGAAATATCATTTTTTAAACTAACAAAAAGGACAGATTCTTTATGTGTAAGCACTGTGTTCTCGTATAAACTTATGATTGGTTTCAGTTGATTTAATATTTGTGAAAATTGTATTGCAAATTGTGGTTTTTGAATGTTATCAATATTTTCTGGTAGTAATAATTGACCTTGATGTAATAACTCAGACATTTGATAAATATAGTTCTCCGCCATTAGCCTATCATTATAAATAGTATTAAATGATTCGCCTAGTTTAATCATTTTGTTGCTTTCGCAAATGTTATTCCACAACACTACAAAAAGAATTATACCTAAACAAAGAGCTGCTTTAAGTTTGTGTTCTATAATATATATCCACTTCATTTCCAAAACTTTAATAATAGACAAATATAATGTTTAAAATTTGATGTATCAATAAAATTGCCTTTTTTGTAGATAATATCGTCACAAATTAACATATATAATTTTTTATGTTGTATTTTTGCAATTAAAATTTAAATAATGGCAAAGGATAAAGGTTATAGTAGGAGAGTAGATACCGTTTCTGAAGGTATTGCGGATGGAAGCATTTCTGTAAAACAGACCTACGGAGACAATTTGCTCTTTGGTAAGAAAAACTATATTTTGATATTAATAGGTTTGGGATTGATGTTCTTAGGCTTGGCGCTAATGTCAGGTGGTCATCAGCCAGATCCTAATGAATGGGACGAATCGCTTATCTACAGTCCTAGAAGGATTACATTAGCACCAATAGTCATTATACTCGGATTATTGGTGAATGTTTACGCTATTTTCGCTAAGAAATAATTTGCTTTACATATTCTTCTTTTTTCTTTAGAAGAATTCAAAAGATAAAAATAGCACATCATTTATGAGTGATATCATTAATGCCATAATACTTGGGATGGTCCAAGGCCTTACGGAGTTTTTGCCTGTGAGTAGTAGTGGTCATCTAGAATTAGCCAAGTATATATTGGGAGATGATGCTTTGCCACAAGATAGTTTTCTGATGACCGTTGTCCTTCATTTTGGAACTGCCTTAGCAACAGTATTTGTATTTAGAAAAGATATTTTGGAGATTATAACTAAGTTTTTTAGCAAAGGACACAATGAAGAAAAGTCATTTGTGTACAAAATAATATTCTCCATGATTCCAGCTGTTGCTGTAGGCCTGCTTCTTGAAAAACAACTAGAAGCACTCTTTAGTCAGAATATCCTGTTGGTTTGTTGTATGCTATTATTGACGGCTTTATTACTTTTTGTAGCCGATCGTGCTAAACCTTCATCCGATGATGTTACCTATACAAGTGCTGTCAAAGTAGGAATTGCGCAAGCCATAGCCATACTCCCAGGTATTAGTAGATCTGGTGCAACGATTGCTACAAGTGTACTTTTAGGTATTGATAGAGCAAAAGCCGCTAGATTTTCCTTTCTAATGGTAGTTCCGCTCATTTTTGGTAAAATGGCAAAGGACTTATTGGATGGTGATCTTACATCAGATACAACATCCCTGTCAGCACTATCTGTAGGTTTTATTGTTTCATTGATTACTGGTGTTTTTGCATGTAAATGGATGATTAAAATTGTGAGAAATAGCCAACTCAAATATTTTGCTTATTACTGTTTAATCGTCGGGATAGCCGGTATTGCATATGTCTATCTCCACTAATCAAATCATCACAAAATCTACCAAACCAGAAGACGTAGATTTCCAGTTAGGGCAAGTTTTACTCATAGATAAACCATTAGACTGGACATCTTTTGACGTGGTCAATAAACTACGATTTAAGATAAAACACGGACTTGGCGTCAAAAAAATAAAAGTTGGACACGCAGGTACATTAGATCCATTAGCAACGGGTTTACTACTTATTTGTACTGGAAAACTCACCAAAGATATCGATTCACTTCAAGCAATGGACAAAGTTTATTCTGGTACCATAGTGCTTGGCGCATCCACAGCTACTTATGATAGTGAAGTGCCACCTGACCACCATTATCCAACTGAACACATAACTGAAGAAATAATGGAATCTGCTCGGCAGAATTTTCTAGGACCAATTGATCAAATACCTCCAATATATTCTGCCATTAAGATTGATGGTCAAAAAGCCTATAATCTAGCTCGTCGTGGGACTGATGTAGAAATGAAATCTAGAGCTATTACGATCAATCATTTTGAACTTAATTCCAATGATTTTCCAATTTTAAGTTTTGTAGTAGGATGTAGTAAGGGGACATACATTCGTTCTTTGGCCCACGATTTCGGAAAAGGTTGTGAATCAGGTGCTCATTTAGGATCCTTAAGAAGAGAAAAGATTGGTGACTTTGATGTGAAAGATGGCTTTACTATGGAAGAAGCAATAAACTTCATTGACCTTGCATTAAAAAAGGTGATTTAAATATCACATAATTTTCATGTATAGTTAAAAAGTTTTGGTTTAAAACATCAAAAAAATCTATGTTTTGCCCTATCTTGTGGTCTGAAATATAATCCCCCTTATGAAACTAATAGATGGCAAAGCAGTAGCAGAAGAGATAAAAAATGCACTGAAACAAGATGTGATAGAGTATAAAGCCAAAGCAGGTCGTGTCCCCCATTTGGCTGCAATATTAGTAGGTGATAATCCCGCAAGCAAAGCTTATGTAGGTAATAAAGTCAAGTCTTGTGATCAGGTCGGATTTAGATCTACATTAATAAAATTGCCCACTGAAGTGACAGAATCGGAAGTGTTGCATCAGATAGAACTTCTAAATAATGATCCTGATATTGACGGATTTATTGTCCAATTACCCTTACCCAAACATATAGATGAAGTAAAAGTGAATCTTGCTATCGATTTCAGAAAAGACGTAGATGGTTTTCATCCTGTCAATTTTGGTAGAATGGCGCAAGGATTACCTTGTTTTTTACCAGCAACGCCTTATGGTATAACTATTTTGTTAGAGAGATATAATATAGAAACTGCGGGAAAACATGTGGTAGTTGTAGGTAGAAGCAATATTGTAGGTACACCTATCAGCATATTATTGTCAAGGAAGTCTAAAGTAGGAGATGCAACGGTCACATTAACCCACAGCAAAACCAAAAATCTAAAAGAAATTCTTCTACAAGCAGATATTATCATTGCAGCTATTGGCATACCAGGTTTTATTAAAGAAGAAATGGTCCGTCAAGATGCTGTCATTATTGATGTGGGTATCAATAGGGTAGAGAATGAGGCTGTTGCATCAGGAAGCAGTCTAGTAGGAGATGTTGATTTTGATAAGGTAAAAAGTAGAGCGAGTTACATTACACCCGTACCAGGTGGTGTAGGTCCAATGACTGTGGTAGGTCTTATGCTCAATACATTTAAATCAGCGACCAAGGAAATTTATCCCTAAATGTAGGAAGAGCATTTATTAAATCAGCATTTTATAAAAAGTAAACGGGTAAAAAAGTGAATCTTTTGCCTAATTAAATAATTGAATTTTATATATGGATATTTATTTTTCTTACACTATATATGCAACGGACGAAGCACTTTTAGGGCTTTTGACACAATTTGAATTTGAGTCTTTTGAAGAAAACGAAGATCATATTGTTGGTTACATTCATAGTAAAGAACTACATGATGATGTAAAAGAACAAATAGCTCAAACTATAAATTTGTTTACGGAAAATTTTCAAGTGGATGAAATTCAACCACAAAATTGGAATGAAATATGGGAAGCATCCTTTCAGCCCGTCATAGTAGATGATTTTTGTCAAATCAGGGCAGAATTCCATCCTGCTGATCCCAATATTAAACACGATCTCGTCATCAACCCTAAAATGGCATTCGGTACAGGCCATCATGCGACGACGTACATGATGATAAAACAAATGGAAGACATTGATTTTATAGGTAAAAATGTGTTTGATTTCGGTTGTGGTACAGGTATTTTGGCCATTTTAGCTTCTAAGTTAGGGGCAAATTATATAGATGCCATAGACATTGAACAAGAATCATACTTGAATACCATCGAAAATAGCCAAATAAATCAAGTGGAAAATGTTACTTCTATTTGTGGAGATTTGTCAGATGCTCCTGATAGCAAATATGAAGTTATTCTTGCAAATATTAATAGAAATATTCTAATAAAATATGTGACTCCTTTAGTAGATAGACTGACAAATGGAGGTGTTTTGCTACTTTCTGGTGTTTTAGTTGATGATAAAGAATTGGTCATCAATACCTATAGTCAAGCGGGATTGACATTGAATATTTGTCTAGAAAGAGAAGGTTGGATATGTGCTTCAATGACAAAACAAATGTAAGACATTAGTTTTGTCATTGAAAGCAATTTTTATTTTTTTGTGCCAGTAAATGGGCAGGCATCACTTAAGGTAAATCCTACAGGTATAGGAAATCCATTTACAGTTGTTGCTTCTTTGGTTGTTAGTTTAATATTTAGGATTCCAGTCAAAATTTTTCCATCTTCACTTAGCGTTAATATTGACTTTATTTCAGCATCTGCTTTTATGGGAGTTTCACTAGCTCCAGCCAAAATGTCACTTGGTTTGATTGATAAGTCAGGAATTGGTTGATCTACATTTAATTCAGATTTTGTTATGTTTCCTAATACTGGAATTGGTCCAATAGTGGTCTGAATTATGATTTTTACTGTGTTTTTGTCTATAGTTTCTTCTAGACTCAGGTCAGCCATTGAAAATACTGCTGAAAAAGATCCAGGACATTTTATATCACCTGAATACTCACCTAAAAATCTTTTCTGGTATGTACAAGAACCATCATCTACTGTGGCAGATGCATTGTAATTATCAGCTGTACTATCATTACACCCTGTGGTAGTTTCTGGATCTTTTTTACAAGATACGAATACTAAGCTAAAGACTATTACTATAAATGAAAAATTCAATATTGATTTCATAAACATATGGTTGAAAAAGTGATTTGATCTGACAAAGTTAAATAATTATTGTTTATTTTCGAGCATATTGACATAATTTAATTCTCCGAGTCTGAATCTGAAAGCTATTTTACTAACGGATTCTATTTTGTGTTCTATTTTGCAAAACACTGGTAGGGTAGATGCATCAAATGAATTCATAGTAAATTTAGATGTTTGGGGAAGGCTAAACGATGGTTTGAATGATTGTGTAGATAATAATGAATCAAATCTTATGGAAT
>DLGT01000040.1:0-12942 GCA_002482845.1 Saprospiraceae bacterium UBA7687 | reverse complement strand
TTGGATTTTGGGTTCTGTCTGACTAATTCCCCATGTTGAAAAAGCCATTATTCCAAATATTACTAATCCAAACCTTACCTTCCAACTGATTTTATGCATTTGTCTCAGGATTTTGTTCTTGTAAATGTTGCCACTTGGCTTTTTTACTTCCATCATACATATCAAATCTACAATAAAGAGAAGGAATACTTCCATTAAGCAAGCTCTTTTTGGATGATGGTCTAAGACCTACATTTTTTATAGCAGTCATATGCCCACTTATGATCCACGCACTGCAACCTTTAAATGACTGTTTGAGTTTGTCACCAATGAATCTGTAAAACTCTACAACGTCATCTTCTTTAAGTCTACCATCGTAAGGTGGATTAAATATTAACGTTGTATCCGTGGAACCTTCTAAATAGAAAAAATCTTCTTTTTCGATGGAAATAAAAGATTCAAGACCAGCAAACTTTATATTTTCAATAGAAGCTGTGACGGCTTTTTGATTGATATCGTATCCTTTTATAGAAGGACATGATTGTTTGATTTGGGCTTGGGCTTCATCACATACCATCTCCCATAAATCTGCATCATATGTCTTCCATTTTTTAAAGGCATATTCTCTATCTGGAGCATTGGGTGGCATATCTAAAGCAATTTTTGCAGCTTCGCAAAGGATGGTAGCCGAGCCGCACATAGGATCTATTAGCGGTCGTTCTCCTGTCCAACCTGAAAGCAAAATCAAACCTGCTGCTAAGACTTCATTGATCGGTGCATCCACCATATGCTTTCGATATCCCCGCATATGTAGTGACTGACCGCTACTGTCCAAACTTAATGTTACCGTGTTTTCTCTGATGTGGACATTAATTTTTAAAGTAGGGTCTGTAGTGTTGACATTTGGTCTTTCGCCATATTTTTCTCTAAACCTATCTGCAACTGCATCCTTTACCTTTAGGGCAACGAAATTAGAATGTCTAAATTTCTCTGAATTTACCACTGAATCTATTGCAAATGTATCGTTCAGGTCGAAATACTCTTCCCAAGCTATTTTTTTTATTTCGTTGTAAAGATCGGTTTCGTCTTTGACTTCAAATTCTTTCATAAAAACCAATACCTTCAGACAGGTTCTTAATAAAAGATTGGACTTGTACATCAACAAAGCATTGCCAGAATAAGCAACAGCTCTTTTCAGCACAACGACATCTTCTGCGCCAATATTGGTAAGCTCAGTTGCCAGAATATCTTCTAGTCCTTCGAGCGTTTTAGCTATAAATTTCAATGAATGAATTAATAGGTTGTCAATAAAAAATTATCCTCCGCACTCTTTTTTGAGTTCTACCATCTGAGTTGCCCAAAGGTCAGATATTTCCTGAACTTCATCTGCATCACAATAGTCGGTGATCTCAAGAATGGTTTCATTGGTAATGTCAGACTTATACATTCTGAATTCAAGATATTCTTCTGGATCGTCGGCGTCTTCCCATTTCATTCTTACTCTTTCTTCTTCTATATCATCGATAAGATAAGCAACTTCACTACTCCCACTCCAGTAGAATGTAAAAGTTTCGTTGGTAATGTCCACTTCGTCGCAATACCACCTCACCAAACATTCAGAAGTGGTAATGAAAGTGTAAATAATGGCAGGTGACGCTCTGAATATAAATTCTAAATCTAATTTTACTCTTTTCATTTAAAATATGGTTCGGTTATAAGATGGTTTTTGTAATAAGGACGCAATAAAAAATAATTTTTCCAATTGTCAAAAGAAATGAACTTTTTTTATAAATATTTTATTAATATACATGGTTTTGAACGACGAGCGCACCAAAATACAAACACAATGCACCATATAAAAGTTTCTATTGCAGTATAATTAAGCATTAAAAATATTTTTTATTTTATTTTACAATGAAAATATTTTTATAGAAACTGATAATTAATTGATTTTTAAGTGTTAAAAGTATTATCTTTGCGGCTCTTTTCAAAAAACACCATCGAAATCGGTATAAAATTTAATAATGAGACAGTTAAAAATAACTAAATCAATAACAAACCGTGAGAGTCAATCTCTCGAAAAATATCTTCAAGAGATAGGCAAGGTTGATTTGCTAACTCCTGAAGAAGAGGTGGATCTTGCACAAAAAATCAAAGAAGGTGATCAAGAAGCCTTAGAAAGACTTACTAAAGCAAACTTAAGATTCGTAGTTTCTGTTGCAAAACAATACCAGAATCAAGGACTTTCTTTAAGTGACCTTATAAACGAAGGTAACCTTGGTCTTATAAAGGCAGCTCAAAGATTTGATGAAACAAGAGGTTTTAAATTTATCTCTTATGCGGTTTGGTGGATTAGACAATCTATCCTTCAGGCACTTGCTGAGCAGTCAAGAATCGTAAGGCTACCACTAAATAAGGTAGGTTCACTTAATAAAATTAATAGAGCGTTTTCTGAACTCGAGCAAGAATTCGAACGTGAGCCTTCTCCAGAAGAACTTGCTGAATTGCTAGAGATTCCTACAGAAGAAGTCGAAACTACATTGGGTGTTGCAGCTAGACACGTGTCTATGGATGCACCTTTTGTGGATGGTGAAGACAATTCACTATTAGATGTACTAGAGAATAATAGTACACCTGATACAGATGCTGCACTTGAGTACAGAGATTCATTAAGAAAAGAAATAGAAAGGTCACTTAATACGCTTACAGAGAGACAAAGTGATGTTATTAAACTTTATTTCGGTATTGGTATAGAACATCCAATGTCTCTAGAAGATATAGGTGATAAATTCGGTCTTACTAGAGAAAGAGTGAGACAAATAAAAGATAAAGCAATTAATAAACTAAGATCCGTATCAAGAAGTAAACTTTTGAAAAACTACTTGGGTACTTGATCTGTTTTTTATGTAAAAATTAAAAAGCCTGACTTTATATCGTTTAAAGTCAGGCTTTTTTTATGTCTTCAAGTCAAGTCTTTATAGCTGATAGAATACATAGCTATTTATTAATAATCAGTTTGTTATAAGTTTTTTGGCCATTATTTCTAATGCTTTCAATGATGTACATGCCGTTTGAAAGCTCAGTATTTAATACGTTTGAGCCTTCTACTAGCTTCATTACTTTTATACCATTCGTATTGTACATGGTATAACTTTGCGATGAATTATTACTTGAAATAAACACAATGTTGCTTGCTGGATTTGGGTAAACGAATGTGGTAGCAATGCTTTCAATATCTACACTACTAGATGTACCATCGAGTTTAAACATCGTATTGTAAAATGCCAAACCACCTCGTTCGTTGCCTATCGCTATTTCATAATATCCATCATTGTCTATGTCTGCTAATGAAAAATTGACCCTAATTCCTTGGTTGAAGTTTCCCCATGTGCTGTCTATCAGACTAAAACCGTCATAAATATTACCTTCTATGTCATCGATGGCAAGTATTTTGCCATTTCTGATGCCAAAAAGTAAGACCCATTTATTGTCTTGTTTTATGAAAAAAGGAGATCCTGCTTGTGATTCTTGTTTTGGATATGCAAATCCAAATATTTTTCCCATATCTATTGTATTGGGTAAAATATTAGCTTGATTTGAAAAAAGTGGAGAAGTAATGCTTCCTGTATTTTTGAAAAAATTTAGGTTGTTATTGTTTTCTCCGATTACAATATCTAGGAGTCCGTCATCATCCAAGTCTACGATTTGAGGTTTAGCATTCTGACCAATATTGATATCAAAGTACTTATAGATTGGGGCTTTAAATTCCATGGGATTTCCCTTTCCTCCTATGTTTTCTAGATAAAATAGGTTTCCACTTTTATCTCCAATGACTAGATCTAGGTCTCCATCACCATCTAGATCTCCAAATGCAGGTCCGTACCTTCCTGTTAAATCATCATATTTTGAAAATTCAAGATAATCTTCATTTGCAAGATGGTAAACAGGTGCATCTTTTGTACCAGTATTTAATAATAAGTAAAGTCGGTTTTCTTTCTCTCCAAATGTCTTTTGAATACCATTACTTCCCACTAGAATATCTTGTAATCCATCAGCATTAATATCTGCAAAAGCAGGATGACTTCCATTATTGAAATTTAGCATTTCGTCTATCAAAAAGTTTTTCTTCTCAAATTTGAATTGTGGTGCGTCGTCTGAACCAATGTTTTTGTACAACCAAATATGGTTTTCTGACTCACCGCTTGATTCATTGTTGGTGGTGACGACTATGTCTTTATCACCATCACCATCTGCATCTACATGATAAGCGGCTAGAAAAATGTCCATAAATATAGGATTGTCATCTTTAGGAAATGTTTCGTCAAATGAAGTCACATGGGCATTTTCACTGCTACCACCATTAAGTAAAAGCTTCATCCTAGATGATCCCAAATCTCCTATAAGTAAGTCTTTGTCTTTATCTCCATCATAATCTAATAGACACAAAGAAGAGCCTGAATGTCTAGTGCCTTGATTGCCGCCAGTCAAGAAATAATCTGCACAACTGAATGGGTCGTCACTGAGTTTTATCTCTTCGTTAAACTGATTCTCTGAAAATTTGCCCCAACAAAGGTCTTTTCTAATATAAATTAAGGTGTCAAGCCCCCGATTTCGTTCAAGACTAACATTTTGAAAATATGATGCATAGCTACCATCTGGCTCAAAAGTGACCATGTCTATATCTCCGTCTCCATCTATATCGACCACAGCAGGTAGGTCTTCAGAACTTACATAAATTTGTGCTCTGCCCCCAGACACTTCAAATTGTAAAATATCTCTCACAGGAAAGTCAAAAGTAACAAGTTCGAATGAAAATATTCCGTTTTGTTTTTTTCCTCTCCACACTTCTGTAGATCCTCCGATAGAATTTGCAGAAGTAAAAATATCTTTGATACCATCATTGTTAAAATCAACTAATAAACACCAATCTCTCATTTTTGGAAAAATGGGAATATATTCTGGTGCAAATACATAATCAAAACTTCCTACAGCGCCAGTCTTTAAAAATGGCAAAACTTGATCTCCGTTTCTGTCGAATACAAAAAGATCCATAATACCGTCATCATTAAAATCGATATTTGAAAACTGACCTGCTTTAAGACCACCTGTAAGTGGCAGTTTGAGCGTTTTCTGTCCTGACGTGACAGGAATATTCAGTCTGTCAAAGTTTTGGGATTGTGCAATGGACACAAATAATATCCACACAATCAAAGTATTAGCAATTCTAAAATTCATATGATGATGGTTTGTTTAAAAAACTTTACAACGGTAAAAAGAATTATTTAGTTTGTTAAAAAGGCAACATTTACCAATAAATGATTCTTTGCAGACAAATATCATTAATTCTGGAATTTATTAATGATTTGAAGCATACTTCCAGGAGGTAGTTCGTCCAACTTGTACTTTTTCATAAGTTCAATAAAATCTCTTGTTGTCTCTTCACTAAAACCAAGTTTAAATGCTAAATGATAGACTGCTTTCTCTTCTTCTAGACTAATATTGTCATCTGAATTCATAACAAATAATAGGTGGTATAAAATATTCACCCGATCTTGCTCTGATGTAGGTAAAATATCTTTTTCTACGTCGCGTACATTTTCAAATTTTCTTAATTCTTCAGGATCTATTTTTAGATTGTTACACACATAGATTAAGTATGAAAACTCACTTTCATTGAGTACATTATCCGTTTGTTACATGTACACTAATAGTTTTAATAAAACATCATTTTTTTCTTCATTTGACAAAACGTCCCACAACATAATTTTAAGAATTTATAGAGATAAAGGTATGAAATATTTTGGATTAGCGTGTAAAAATAGAATCCTATTAATTTAATTATCGAGTAAGCTGTTTAATTTATCAACTCAATTTGTAATTAACTTCTTGGAAATGTGAGTTTTAAAAAGACTTTGATTTGGAATTATTTTGACCTAAAATATAAAAATATCGCTTTACTTTCTATATTTGAGCGTTTATACATTAAGTCACAAAAAGTAATCATAAGATGCGAACTAAAATTGCCGGTATAGGAAGTTATGTGCCTGAAAAGATTGTAACCAATCATGATTTATCCAAGCTAATGGATACGACGGATGAGTGGATCAGAGAGCGAACAGGTATAGAAGAAAGAAGGTATGCTGAAAAACATAAACAATCTACCACTACACTAGGGGCAGAAGCCGCAAAAATCGCTATAGAAAGAGCAGGAATAAAAAAAGAAGACGTTGATTTTATAATATTTGCTACACTTAGTCCTGACTATTATTTTCCAGGATGTGGTGTACTATTGCAAAGAGAGTTAGGGATTACAAGTGGGGAAGTAGGTGCATTAGACATCAGAAATCAATGTTCTGGGTTCGTATATGGACTATCTATTGCAGACCAGTTTATAAAGACAGGAATGTATAAAAACATCTTGCTGGTAGGTGCTGAAATGCATTCGATGGGTCTTGATTATTCAGATAAGGGTAGGGCAGTGACCGTTATCTTTGGTGATGGAGCTGGTGCTGTCATATTACAACCAACAGAGAAAGAAGGGCAAGGAATATTAACCACTCACCTTCACGCTGACGGCACACATGCTGAAGAACTAGCCATGATCAATCCTGGATCGCATGGAGGCTATCATTTGGGTACAGAAAAGTTTGGTTATCCAGATCCTTCTGTACCAGGTGGCGTATTTGTTACCCAAAAAATGGTAGACGAAGGTATGTTGGCACCCAATATGACTGGACAATTGGTATTCAAAACGGCAGTTGTCAAATTTCCTGAAGTAATCAAAGAAGCCTTAGACAAAACTGGGCATACCACAGAAGACATAGATATATTTGTGCCACATCAAGCGAATCTAAGAATCAGTCAGTTTGTCCAGAGAGCATTAAAATTGCCTGATGAAAAAGTAGTAAACAACATCCAAAAATATGGCAATACTACTGCAGCATCCATACCTTTGGCCATGTGTGAAGCATGGGAGCAAGGTAGGATCAAAGAAGGTGATTTAGTTTGTATCGCAGCTTTCGGGAGCGGATTTACATGGGGAAGTGCTTTAATAAGGTGGTGATTTTTGTCATAGCAAAACAAATAATTGTTCATAAACTTTTTAGGTTTCGATATGTTCCACCTATCAATAAATTAACAAAATGAAAGTAGATATTTTGGCGATTGGTGTGCATCCTGATGATATCGAACTAGGTGCGGCAGGTACATTGATAAAGCATATAGCATTGGGGCATTCGGTAGGTCTCTGTGATTTGACCCAGGGTGAGTTAGGTACGCGTGGCTCCGCTGAACTAAGAATGATAGAAGCAGAAAATTCGAGAAAGCTTATGGGTGCTGTTTTTAGAGATAATCTCGGGATGAGAGATGGTCTCTTTGAATATTCAGAAGAAAATGTGCTCAAGATCATAGCTGTCATCAGAAAATGTAAACCAGAAATTGTACTTGCCAATGCTATAACGGATAGGCATCCTGATCATGGTAGGGCTTCTAAGCTAATTAGTGATGCTTGTTTTTATGCAGGGTTACAAAAGATAGCTACCACAGATGGTCAAGGTAATGAACAAGATGCCTGGAGGCCAAAAGCGGTATATCACTACATCCAAGATAGAAATATTAAAGCAGATTTGGTTGTAGATATAACTGGGTATTTGGATCAGAAAATAGCCTGCATTATGGCGTTTAGTTCTCAGTTTTACGACCCTAATTCTGAAGAACCTGAGACACCAATCTCGAGTAAATCATTTCTTGATTCTGTCATTGCCAAAAACAGGGCTTATGCTAGAGAAATAAATGTAGAGTATGGTGAGGGATTTACGGTTGAGCGAAATATTGGGGTAAATAGCTTGTTTTCTATTTTTTGAGTCCACTCCGAAAATACTCAATATTTGATTATCAATGAAGCAGGATACTTTTTTTAATACTCTAGTAACTTGAAGACTTTTCGGATCAGACTCATGTTTTAGAATAAAAAAAAGAGCGTTTCAAGTGAATTGAAACGCTCTTTTTTTATGTTTTAATCAGTAATGATTATGCAAATACTTCTGTACCTGCAAAATGGAAAGATGACTCTATTGCTGCATTCTCATCGCTATCTGAGCCATGAACTGCATTTTCTCCGATGCTTTTAGCAAATCTTGCTCTTATGGTTCCTGGAGCTGCATCAGCTGGATTGGTAGCACCTATTAATTTTCTGAAATCTTCTACAGCATTATCTTTCTCTAGGATAGCTGCTACGATTGGACCTGAAGACATAAAATCTACCAATTCACCATAAAATGGTCTCGCGCTGTGCACAGCATAAAATTCTCCAGCTTTTTCAGCAGAAAGTTTAGTATATTTTAGAGCTACAATTTTGAAGCCTGCTTCATTGATTTGCGCTAAAATTGCACCAATATGACCTGAAGCAACTGCATCTGGTTTGATCATTGTAAATGTTCTGTTTCCTGACATTGTATTATAATTTTGATTGATATTTCTTAAAAACGCCACAAAAGTATGAAATCATATTTCAAATAGACAGAAAAAACAGAAAATAATTTTGACATCTGCTTTTTTATTTAGACTTTTGCACCCAATATGTCAGAAGAAATCCAACAGTTAAAAGAAATCTTGTCATTTCCTAAGGAAGTGGTTATCATAGCACACAGAAATCCTGATGGCGACGCTATAGGTTCATCTTGGGGATTAGCTGGATATTTGAGCAAGCTTCAGCATTCCGTAAAGGTGATTTTTCCTAGTGAATATCCATCTAGTTTTGGTTTTATCCATGGTATTAGACAATCTATTGTTTTTGATCTAGACCAGAATTCAGCGCGTCAAGCCATTGATAAAGCTGAAGTTATTTTTTGCTTAGACTTTAATGGCCTAGATCGAGTAGACAAACTTGGTGAGAATATTCAGTTCAGCAAAGCAAAAAAAGTACTTATTGACCACCATTTGGACCCTGAACCGTTTACGGATATCGAGTTTTCAGAGACAGATGCTAGTAGTACTTGTGAGTTGGTTTTTAAAGTGATAGACCAATTAGGAGATAGAAATAAAATCACACCCGAAATAGGTGAGTGTTTATTTACTGGATTGATTACAGATACAGGGTCATTCAGATATGGTACTAGACCTTATACTTACGAAGTAGCAGGAGCACTTAAGGTTTTAGGTGTAGATGATTACAAGTTGTCAGATAAGATTTTTAATTCTCAAAAGGAAAAACATCTTAGACTTCTCGGACATTGTCTAGCAAATCGAATGGAGATCATGAAAGATTATGGTGTAGGCATCATGTGGTTGACAAAGAAGGATTACTTAGACTTTGATATACAAAGAGGAGATACTGAAGGTATTGTCAACTATATGCTCATGATGGAAACAGTCAGAGTAGCAGCATTTGTTACAGAACAACCATCTATCATCAAAATATCACTTAGAAGTAAAGGTGACATTTCAGTTCAGGAAATTGCTCAGAAGTATTTTAATGGTGGTGGTCATAAGAATGCATCAGGCGGAGGCGTGTATGCCAGTTTAAAAGATATTTTGGATAAAATAAAGAAGGTCATGCCTCAATATTTACCAAAATTAGATTCGTAAGTTTTTAAAAGTTATTTATAAATTCAATAAACACAAACAGATGAAGTTCAACATTTTAGGATTATTTGTGATGTTCACATTGTTATTAATGTCATGCAAAGAGTCTGAAAACAAAACACCAAGTGGATATGAATACACTACTTTAGATAGTGGTTCAGGAGAAGTTGCTAAAACCAATGATTATGTATTCTTTACCATAAAAATCTCAGGTGATGATGGTAAAGTAATCCAAGATATGAGTGATGAAGATCAATTGCCTTCTGTTCAGATTCCATCCGAGTTTCCTAAAGGACCAGGTGCAAATCCAGTGATCGAAATCCTTGCAGCAAGTAAAGTAGGTGGTCACTACAAAGTACAAATGCCTATCGATTCTATACCTAATGCTCCTGTAGATTTACAAGCATTGAAGTATATCGAATATGAAATCGTAGTAAAGAAAATTGAGAACGAAGAAGGTTACAAAAAGTACATGGAAGAGCAGCAAAATGCTAAGCAAGCAGTCATTGCAGCAAACATGGAAAAACTTCCTGCAATCGAAGAGTTAACTAAAAAGACCATTGCTGATTATCAGTCAGGTAAATTAGAAACAAAATCTTTAGAGTCAGGTCTTAAGTATTATATCGTAAGTGAAGGTACAGGAGAAAAAGCTAAAGAAGGCAATAATGTTTCTGTACAGTATTATGGATCACTTTTGGACGGAACAATGTTTGATAATTCGTTTTCTAGAGGTGAGGCGTTTCCATTCACATTGGGAACAGGTCAAGTAATCAAAGGATGGGATCAAGGTATTCCATTGTTGAATCCTGGTGCTAAGGCATTTTTATTTATACCTTATGCATTGGCTTATGGTGAGGCAGGAAGCCCTCCGACAATACCACCATCATCAGACTTGGTATTTTACGTAGAATTGGAGAAAATAAATAATTAATTTTATTTTTGAACATTATATACATCCGCCACTTTTGTAAAAATCTAAGGTGGCGGATGTTTTTTTAACGCTACTTCGAAAATACAAATCTAATAATCAATCGTTTTTCACCCAATCCCTAAATGGAAAACGTTTGATTATCAATGTAATAGTTTTTTTTCGGTGTGGAATTTTTTAATATTAAACATGCAGGGCAATGACCAATGAACAGTTAGCTGATATCAGGGTGCGATTGACATCGGTAAGGAGGTATCTTTGACGTCGATCGCCGCACTATTGAAATAGAAGAAAAAGAACAACTATCCTTAGATCCTACTTTTTGGCAGGATTCTGAAAAAGCTGAGACTATCCTAAAAGAACTAAAAGACAACAAAAAGTGGGTAGAAAAGTACTCAACGTTACAATCTCTTACGGATGATCTAGAAGTATTGCTCGAGTTCCAACGTGAAGGGGAAGCCACCGAAGCAGAAGTAGATGAAAGGTATCAAGAAATGTTAGCCCATCTCGATGACATCGAATTCAGAACTACCTTAGACCAACCCGAAGATCAACTCAATTGCACCTTTGAGATCAATGCAGGTGCAGGCGGAACGGAGGCTTGCGATTGGACATCGATGTTGCACCGTATGTTTGTCATGTGGGCCGATAAAAATGGCTTCAAAGTGACAGAACTTGATAGGGTAGATGGTGATGTAGCTGGTATCAAATCCATATCTATAGAAATCGAAGGAGAGTATGCATATGGCATGTTAAAAGGCGAAAATGGCGTCCACCGTCTAGTGCGTGTGAGTCCATTCAATAGCCAAGGCAAACGTATGACATCATTTGCATCGGTATTCGTCCATCCTATGATAGATGACACCATTGAGATCGAGATAAGTCCAGCAGACATCGAGTGGGATACCTTCCGAGCACAAGGCGCAGGAGGTCAGAATGTCAATAAAGTAGAAACGGCAGTAAGGATCAAACATATACCGACTGGGATCGCCATTCAGTGCCAAGAAGCAAGATCGCAACATATGAATAGGGAGAAAGCGCTCAAAATGCTTAAATCTAGGCTTTATGAGATCGAGCTTGAAAAACAGATGGTAGAACGAAATAAAATCGAAGCGGGCAAGATGAAGAATGAATGGGGATCACAGATACGTTCCTACGTGCTAGATGATCGTCGTGTAAAAGACCATAGAACAGGTTTTGAAAGTAGAAATACGGATGCCGTTTTAGATGGAAATATCGATGGGTTTTTGAAAGCGTTTTTGATGTGGGATGGAAACTAATCAATTCATAAAGTCCTTCAATCATTTCGCAATTGAAGTCAAAGACCTTGACAGAAGTATACAGTTTTATGGAGAAATACTCAAATTTGAAATGTTACCAAGACCAGCATTTGACTTTGCAGGCGCATGGTTTGATATTGGTCTTGGTCAACAAATGCATCTTATTGAAAATAAAACACTACAAATTACCTTTGCTGGCAGTAGAGCACTACATTTTGCATTTGAAGTCATAGACTTGGAAGCTGTAAAGATCTACTTAATGGAAAAAGGCGTGGAAATTGCAAAAGACATTAAACAACGACCTGATGGTATATTGCAAATGTTTGTGAAAGATCCTGATGGCTATTTTTTGGAGTTTACACAATTGTAAAGATAAGGCGCCTAACTTGTCTTTACGTCACAAAGACATGTACTTTGGTAGTATGGCTCAAAGTCATGCTACCGATATTTTTGTCTCCTTAATGGCACCCAAATTAATTTTTAAAAAAAACCAAGAAATCAGTAGCGTTTTTACCTAAAAAAAACCTATCTTTATACCTAGTTCACCTAGTCGTAAGCACTTAAAGAGTACAAATGATAAGTGACCTTCAAAAGTCCAAAGAAGCTGCCAAAACTATCGTTTTCCACCAAAAATGAACAAGGGTTGTCCCGAGGTTGTCCCGACCTTGTGCCAAGGTTGTCCCGAGGTTGGCCCGACCACGCTCCTTAGACGTTCCCTATACGCTCCCACTACACTACAGTTGTACTATACCAGTTCAAGCACATGTTTCCAATACTAAATAACCAAACATTGCTCCATAAAAGCAGTTTTTTAAAGCATTTGTACAATCGTTAGTAAAATTTGAGCTTTAACTAATAAATACCCTTTGTCATTAGCTTTAAATTTCAATTTGTTGGACTATTACATCTCTTTGATCGATTGTTTGTCTCGCAGACTACGCGGATTTCACAGATTTTTTAGAAGAAGTTTATTACTATTAAGCTGAAAAACAATCGGAAGCATGTCTGGTAGCCATACTACCGAAGGATAGAAATGTTAAAATATTCGTAAGATGAAAAATTTTAATCCCACTGAAATCACTTTGATGATATCAAAAAGTTAAAGTTTCAAATGTAAGAAATTTGTATTAAAAAAACGCCGTTATTTGTAGTAACTAAATCAAAGATATTATG
>DLGT01000088.1 GCA_002482845.1 Saprospiraceae bacterium UBA7687 | reverse complement strand
AAAAATGTTGCTTCACAGTTGGCTTTCAACAAGTTAAATATATTTAGCAAACGAGAAACATCGTTTTATAAAAATACACTACTTAGAAAAACAAACGATGGAAAGTCTTGGAGACTGAATCGAAATATACTCTTCGGGAAAGGAGTAAAGGGAGACCAAATGAGTGTCAAAATAGGTTATTATCACGTTGATTTTGAAGGAAGTATTGCCAATTATAAAGAAGTATTATCTATGGCTTGTCATCGCAATGAAATGATAGAATTCAGCGATTTCAAACTTCCAAAGTCTAATAAAAACAATACTACTCCGTGGACATTTATCATCGTGCAGGTGTGGCGGGAAGGTAGTTTTCAAGATATCACAGGGATGACGTATATGTCTATAGTGGACGTAGTGGACAATGATGCTTTAAACGGTACTCTTGACGAAATTAATGAACCATTGTTGCATAAATGTGGGCGTGAAATGGATGAAGGACATGGATTGCATGGATCGCAGATGGGCAAAGGTGGTGCAAAGATTGCAGAGGTTCATGGGTTGCAAAGTGGTGTAAATAATTCAGGGGAGTTGAAGCATGCATATAGCCGATATAGGGATGATTTGGTCAAGTTTGGTGGGCAAAATGATTGGGGTGATGTGATAAAACAAGTTGGGATTAGACATCAGTTGTAAAGATGTTATAACAAATCAAATATGTCATAACTTTTATTCAATTTGAACCTGGTTTATGCATTAGGATTCGTAATAGATTTTCTAGTGCATAATCCAGGTTGAACCGCTTTTCAAATGCTATAAATGGAGTATCGAGGTTGTAAACTTCGACAATCCATCTAATTTGGACAATAGGGACATAAAATGTAGTGATAAATATCAGTAACATTTGTTACACCTTAACGGAATAGTCCACCTTATCTTTGCTGGTGAAATAATTGTAAGCTTTTGTATCGTAAGTATTATATTCCTATTGCGTCTATCTTTATTCTAGCGCTTTCATTGGCGTACATTGAGTTCTTTATGGATGATATTAAAGTCATAGTACAGCTAAAGAATTCTTGGGAAATGGCTGTGCCACATCAAGAAGTACCACAAGGACTAACCTCTCTAAAAGCAAGGGATTGTGGTATGTGTCATGTACAACATTATGAAGAATGGCAAAAATCTACCCATGCTAATGCGTGGACAGATAAACAATTTCAAGCTGAACTAAAAAAGGAGTCTAGCCCTTTTATGTGTATCAATTGCCACATTCCTTTACAAAACCAACAAGAATACATTATCAAAGGACTGGAAGACGGCGATATTTATAAACCTGTTAAGGAAAAAAATCCACACTTTGATGCAGAACTACAATTAGAAGGCATCACCTGTGTCAGTTGTCATGTTAGAGACAATAAGATTATAGGACCTACTGGAACTACTTTAGCACCACATGCGGTAAAAAAGGACACAGAACATCTTTCTGAGAAGCTTTGTATCAGCTGCCATAATGCTACGGCTGTTGTGACGCCTACTTTGGCGTGTTCATTTCAGACGGGTGATGAATGGAAAGCGGGACCTTTTTACAAACAAAAAAATTGTATTTCTTGTCATATGCCTGAGACACATCGATCTATCGTAGCGGGTATGCCTGAGCGCAAGAGCAGATTCCATAGTTTTCCAGCATCAGGAATTCCTAAGTCACCAACCCATCATCCCGAAAGATTAGAAAGTCTGACTTTTACACTATCACCGAATAAAAAAACTTACGCCACTAAAGATAGTTTGATTTTTACATTAGAACTTATTAATGCAAACGCTGGTCACCGAGTACCAACAGGTAACCCTGAAAGATTCATTATCACAGAAATGGTATTAAAAGATAAAAAAGGAAATATCATAAGTCAAAAACAAGAGCGTATTGGAGAGCATTGGGAATGGCATCCCATTGTCAAAAAAATAAGTGACAATAATCTCAATCCTGGTGAGTCTAGGAAATACACTTTTAATGAAAAACCATTGGCGAAGGGAAGCTACACCATTCATTTTTCAGTATCAAAACACAGACTCACACCCGAATCTGCCAAGTATAACAAGCTAGGTGCGGA
The DNA here is from genome assembly GCA_002482845.1 of Saprospiraceae bacterium UBA7687. Classification (GTDB taxonomy): domain Bacteria; phylum Bacteroidota; class Bacteroidia; order Chitinophagales; family Saprospiraceae; genus OLB9. The sequence continues at coordinate 30,272 of DLGT01000088.1, read as the reverse complement.
CTATCCACTTTCATTTGTGGCATGGGAGCAGACGTATGATTTTGAAGTGAAATAAGGTAAGTATAAAAATTCTTTTGAAATTTATATATACATATATATCCCATTAAGCCGAATTTCTTCCAGCATTAATAATTCCAAAGGCGCATCGCACTACTATTTTTTCGTAGCTCGCTTGGATGTTTGGGTCTGTGGGTTCAGTGACATCGCGGAGTTTGGATAATGCGTATTGCTGTATGGTGACGAGTGGCAGTACGATGCGTTCTCGCATTTGTACTGATAATCTATCTACAGGATATGCTTCCATCAGTTCTTTGTGGTCACCTAGCAAGAGTAGATTGGTGGTTGTAAGATGGTATTCGTCCGCTATTTTTTTGCGGATGGGGCCATAAACAGGATGATTTGCTATATGCTCAGTTAAAGGTAGGAATGTCTTAAACAAGGTCATTTCACTATTGTCTATCAATGTCCTGAAAAACAGTGATTTCTGATATATTTGTTTCAGGGCTTCAAATTTTCCTTCCAATTTCAGCTGTTCTATCGCAGTTCCTAGACCATAAAATCCCGGTACATTTTGTTTGATCATATTCCATGATGCCACAAATGGAATCGCTCTGAGATCTTTGATGGTCATCTTGTCAGTTTTGCCACGTTTGGCAGGGCGACTACCAATATTGGTCTGTCCGAAATATTTTAAAGGACTTACATCAGCCATGTATTGTACAAAATCAGGATGATTCTTAAGGTCGAGATAAGTGGCTAAACTGACTTCTGCTACCTGAAAGATAAGTGCTTCTTCTTCAGGTGTAAAATTTTCTTTGTCGTCAGAAAACACATTATTGGTGATGCCTGCATTGATGAGTTGCTCGATATTGTATCTTGCTGAGTCTATAATTCCAAAGTTTGAACTAATGGTCTGACCCTGTATGGTCAGTTGGATTTCTTTGCTAGAGATGTCTTTATTCATAGATGCATAAAACTTATGGGTCTTGCCTCCACCACGAGCTGGTGGTCCACCACGACCATCAAAAAACAAAACATCGATATCATATTTTTTTGAAAGTCTGCTTAGTTCTTCCTTTGCTTTGTATATCATCCAATTGGCCATTAGGTAGCCGCCATCCTTGGTGCCATCAGAAAAACCTACCATGATCGTTTGTTTGTTATTTCGTTGTGCCAGATGTTTTTTGTAAACATCGAGTTCATAGAGTCTTTTCATAATAAGTGGTGCATTGATAAGATCATCTATCGTCTCAAATAATGGTACGATATCCACAGTAATATGGTCCGAATCCCAACCCGACATTTTGAATAGGGTCAGAACTTCCATGACATTTAGCGCACTCGAACATTGACTGATGATGTATCTCTGACAAGTATCTTCACCAAATTCTTCTTGGATTTTATTGATGGTCTGAATGGTGAGGATGGTATCACTTTGGAGTTCATCATCTAGTTCTTGGGCATCGATTTTGATATTCGAATTGGTAAGAAAGTCTATTTTTTGAAGCTCATCCAGCGAAGTATACTTTTCCTTTTGGTTTGATTTTTGGCCAATAATGGTGTCTATGAGCTTTGTATGGACATCATTTTCTTGTCTGATATCTATAAATGCAAAGTGAAGTCCGAAGCACAAAACTTTATTGATTAGATTTTCTACTTGGGTAATAAAAAGTCCATTATGTTCCGTATTTAATATTGCTAAAACTTCTTTTAATGGCTGTATGATGTCATCTTGTGAAGTTATGTTTTGACTATTGCGCAAGAATGCTTGTTCGTATAGGTCTGACTCTAGTTTTGAAATGATCGTATCTACACCTTTGAATGTGAGTCTTCGTTTGAGTTTGCGCACATCTCTATAATAGCATTTCAACAGTGCGATATGCAGTGAAGTAGCTACCCTGTAAGTCGTAGCAGCTTTGACAAATGGATTTCCATCTCTATCTCCACCTGGCCAAAATCCCATACGGATGATGGGTCCAAGGGTAGGATTTAAAAATGGAAGTGTATCTTTATATTCAGCGACGACGTCTCCGACACTATGGTAAAATACATTTTCGAGAAACCATATCAAACTCACGGCTTCATCATAAGGCGTTGGTTTTTGTTTATTTAGGAATGGAGTTTTTCCCAGTTGCTGTAAAAGCAGATTTATGTTTTCAGTATCGTTTATTTTAAGAGCGGCGCTGAGATCATTGATAATACCAAGCACCGATCCTGGATAAAACTGTGTAGGATGTGCTGTGAGTACAAGACGTACACAAAAGTTCTCTAGGTTTTTTATGTCTTCGTCAGAATATGTATGTGTAGAAAATTTAGTTTCTAATGGTTTTAAGGTTCCGGTACCTTTTAGGTCATTTATTTTGTCATAAGCAGCATCTTCGAGAGCGTCGAATAATACTATTTGTCTTTCTATATATTGGATGGTCCGAAACATAAAGTCAGCTCTTTCACTTTCTGTATGTAGGATGGTATGATTGTCAAAAAAAGAGTCCATAATATCAGGTACCTGCTGACCTGACTCGAATCCTTCCTCGCATTGAGACAGTAAGAGTGACAATAAGATACCTGTTTTTTCAATTTTTACGAATGGTAATGAAAGAAATAGGCTATTGTACAATTGAAATTTGATGGCAATATCATTATGGAATTGTACTATATTCTTTGAAACTTGAGCCGACATACTTAGTGTTTTGATTACAATATGTACAAAGATAGGAAAAAACTATGTATTTTTTGTTTTCATAAAATACATAGTTTTCTAAAATAAATAAAAATCTAGACATTAATTATTTAATAGTAAGACTAAAGTGAAATAATCATATTAACCTTGAAAAAAATATGTGGTATCTATTGGTTATTATAAGAAATTCGAATATCCTTGTTACTGTTTAGACAAAGGTTATTTGGCAACAAACAAAGGTGGTCAGTTATAGATTTTAATAAAACTTCATGTTGTATCAAAACTATAATAAGTTATAACAACGTCTTAATTTATTTCAGATATAATTAATTATTGCAATAATATTTCAAAAACTGAAGGCTAAAACATAAAGAAAAATAAATAATTATCTTAAATAAGTTATTGTTTTGGGAATACCAAATATAGTATCTCTCATTATCATTTCTGCTTCTCCTACAGAAAGCAAATTTCTCTTAATAGGGTTTTGCCCTGTGAATGTTAAAGTAAGTGTTAGAACATCAATACTATAAGTACCAGACGTAGCGCTAGAATTACCATATTTTTGACGAAATGCTGTAAAAGTCCCATCATCATTAAAGAATAAGGCATCCGCTGGTTTATTTCCTAAAATAAAATTATTTAAATTAATGTTAATATTAGTTTTGTTTGAAGTTGCATTATCTACAATGGATGTTGCATTCCAACCTCCTTTGATATTGTTTTCGGCTAACCCTTCAATAAATCCGCTACATGAAATACATGTAGTGATGAATGCAAAGCAGAAGAAAAAATAACTTAGGATTTTCATTTTCGATTTCATATTATTTTTTTTTGCAAAAGTAGTAAAAAAATCATAACATAAAAATATGGAAATAAATTTATAAATTATCACTATGAAAGAATTTAATTTTACTTTTGCAAAATTAAATTCTTTCTAATTACTAAAATTAAAAAAAATGAAGCAAATTTTCATGATTGGACTGTTGTCAATACTAACACTAATTAAGACTTATAGTCAGGAAATTGGTATTGATTTTGTTATCTATACAGATGCAAAAAAGTCTGAATATAGACTTTTAGACATTATGGCTGACATAATGAAAAACAGAGAAGGTAAAAATACGTGTACTAAGTTCAATGTTGTGGACTCAATACAGGTAGCTAAATCTGAATATGTTTTTGAGTTGTGGGAGTATGGGGAATTATTAAAATCTGGAATATTTAGAGAAGTACGTAGTCAGAAGAAAACAGATGCAGCTGGTAAAGAAACATTAGTCACTTATATTGCGGCAGGTGTCCAAACCAAAGTCTCAACAAAGTTTTTTGGTAGGCTGTATGAAAGAGAGACAGGCGCTATTGTTGATGTGTTTCATATAAATGGAACAATAATTAAGGAAATAGAAGATGCTGATGTGAAAAATAAATATAATCCAAATAATGGTGTAAATAGATTGTTGGAAGACGCTAAATTAATCCAATATGAAAAACAAATTAATACATTTAAGAAGGATTTCTTCACTAATTATATAGATAAGCTTGAAACAGCCATTAATAACTCCATAAAAACATTGTTACCTGCTCCATTAGTGACAAAAATAAATGAGGAAAAAGATGGCAAAGTCAAAGAAGTTGCATTTACTCAGTGTTATGAAAAAACAATAAGTTATGATTGGCTGTATTGCGATCTCTTTGCTGAGCATAGTATATTGGGGGAAAAGCGCTTTTTAAAGGTAGGGAAAGGCTATATAACCACAGATGGTAAACAATATAAATCACATGAGCTATCAAGATTAGGGATTAGAAAAGGTGAAAAAGAATTGCTTCCAATATTAAAGAATAACTCTAAAGTTTATGCCATGGAGAATCCGGAGAATGAATGTTTTTTGGATGAAGCTTTTAAAGGTAAAATTGCCAATTATGACTTTATTTTTGAGTATGATCCGCTTAATTTATATACCCCTGCTCAAAAAAAGTATATTGAATTATATTTTCAATCTCATATGTTAGGTCATAAAAACGTTAAAGTTATTGCAAATAACCCAATGACAGCAAGTTTAAATAATACATTTGCTGGTGCTTTTGCAGATAAAAAGAAGGTAGATTTTGATACGAAGGACATTGGGAATAGTAAGTCTATTTGGCTTAAAATAGGTAATCCAAGAAAACAGTCAACTTCTTTGGGGAAATTCTCTTTGAAAACTGGTAATGAAACTTCAGATTCAGAGTATGTATATATTGAAGCTTCATTAAAAGATAATGAAAACGAATTTAAAGATGAAATTACCATGCAATTGGTTCCAGGAGTATTAGAAAATTACTTTCTTACAAACACATTGCAACTCGATAAAATTGATGATGCTATTTATTCTTTAGGAGGTCTGATTAAAGGCGTCACCACAATTCCTGATGAAAAAGATGAATTTGTATTTATTGAAAGTGATTTTCTTATATCTAAAATTAAAGCATTTGATATATTTGATACAGATAATATTACCAAAAAAACAAAACCTGTTGGAGTAGTGGAAAGAGAAATGACACTAAGTCCTTATACTGCATTGTTTAAAATAGATGAAGGTAAAAAAGTGTTATTGCCTGGTATAAAAGGTAATTCCAAATACTATCTTAGAGCTCAAAAAGCTTCTTCATTTTTTGGATTAACAGGCTCTAGGTTTTCAAGTAACTATAAGAATTATAGTATGTAACATTGATTTATTGTAAAATATCTTTGATTGTCAAAATCAGTGAATAATAAAATAAAGGCCTGTCAAGAACAATGTCAGGCCTTTATTTTTGTATTATATACTTGGTTTATAGTTAAATTATGGGTAAAATTTGTTTATTAAGCAAAATTTATCTGAATTAACTCATTTGAATTAATAATCAAAATTAATGACAAAAATGCATCAATTCTTAAGTGAATAATGAAATTATTCTTAACTTTCTCTAGCCATAAAAAAGATATATGATAATAGCTCTCTACACTCGCACCAAATCCCAAATTTCTCTGAGCTATATTTTTAATATTTGACCCTGTGAAGTCGAAGATTTTGTTCTCTCCAGCATGTTTTTGAATGACGTGATCGATCAATAAATACATAGATTTGATTTCTTTACCACGATGATCTGATGCACAAAGAAGAAAGTAGATACGATTTCCGAAAACTATAAAAAAAGCAGAAGCTCTTATTTCATCATTTTCCACGACAGACACCAAAAAACCATTTTTTAAGGAGATAGATGAATTGATTAATTTCTCTACTTTTAAATGGTGTTTGCCCAGGAGTAATGTCGGGTCATTATCCTTTAGAAAGTCGATCTGTGCTTTGATATCTGTATTTTCATTTACATGGTGGTTTTCTACAGCTCTTGCAAATGCTAGGTTCCTTTTAGTGTTTCTGTTATAGTTTTTTAGTAAATTTTCGTAAGTTAGTGTTAGATTTAATACGTGATTTTCTTTTGTCACATGTTTTAACTTTAAGGGGAAATCATCGTTCGTAAGTATATCATATTTGAATACTTTGGATGACAATTTATCATAAAATGCGTCTATTTCGTTATTCGTTATTTCTTTTTCCCTACTGAATAAACCTAGTCTCTGACAAAGCAAAGGTTGCGAAATGTATGGAATCCCATATTTATATTTTTTGTAGAAGGGCATTACTATTTCATAATCTCCTGATATCCAAGCTTGCCACTTACTATCAGTCATTGCATCAAGGTACCAAGTATTTGCATATACATTTACATTATGACTAGAAGAAATGGTATTATTCCATTTCTCATCGTCTATTTCCTTTCTTTGCAACAACCTTAAATTCATCAAGTTAACTTTTATGCATAGAGTTTTTCTATCTCATCTGCATATTTCGTCAGGATAATCCTTCTTTTTAACTTCATGGTAGGTGTAAGCTCAGATTCTGTACCGTCATTTCTTATAGCTTCCCAAGTATTTCCGATAAGAGCAAATTTTTTGATCTGCTCGATATGGCCTAAATTTTTATTGATTTCGTCTACACATTGTTGGATTCTAGCGTGGACTTTTTCATTATGGATGATATCTTGTAAGGATGTCCAAGTGATTTGATGTTCTTCGCACCACATTTTAAGCGCATCTTGTGATGGAACGATCAGTGCTGAAACAAATTTTTTATGGTCACCCACTATCATGGCTTGTTCTATTAGGAAGTCTTCTTTCAGACTGCTTTCTATAGGGGCAGGAGCTACATATTTACCACCTGATGTTTTTAATAATTCTTTTTTACGATCTGTGATTTTGAGATATTTTTTACCATTTGGACCATCTACAAATGTTCCTATATCGCCAGTACGGAAGTAAGTTTTGCCATTCAATTCCTTAAATACGGCTGCTGTCTGCTCAGGTTGCTTATAATATCCTTGCATGATATTAGGACCTGCTGCTATGATCTCACCTTCTCCTTCATTGTAATCACCTTCTGATCTGTCTATCACTATATCACAAATATCGAGTGGTACGCCTACAGTTCCTATTTTATTAGATCCGCTATAATAATGATTTAAAGTCAATACAGGCGACGTTTCTGTAAGTCCATATCCTTCTGTAATCGTGATACCTGCTGCCGAGAATACCCTTGCTATTTTGGCAGGGCAAGCGGCTGCACCTGTGGCGATTCCCTTTACATTTCCGCCTAAGGCTGCTCTCCATTTGGAGAATATGAGTTTGTCTGCTATTTTTCTTTTTATAGCATCTAGCCCTGTGAATTTTTTACCATGTTCGAAATCATCTGTCAATTTGAGCGCCCAGAAAAACAGTTTTTTCTTTAGTCCTGTCAGTGCCAAACCTTTGTTGTATATCTTTTCGTACACTTTCTCAAGGAGTCTAGGTACAGTAGTGAAATAATGTGGTTTTACAGAAGCAAGATCACCGGTTTCTCCACCCAGATTGTCTGTTCCTGTAAAGTATATTTCCGTAGCTAAAGATGTGTAGACATAAAGAACTGCTCTCTCAAATATATGACATAAAGGGAGAAAACTCAAAATTCTTTCACCTTTTTTGACTGGTAATAAGTCTGAGCAGCTTTCTACTACACTGATGATATTCAGGTGGGTCAGCATGACGCCTTTTGGATTTCCTGTGGTGCCAGATGTGTAAATAATCGTGGCAAGGTCTTCAGATTTTATGGTTTGGCTTATAGATTCTACTTTTACTAAATGTTTGTCATTCATAAAATCTAGCCAAAAAGGTCGCCCACCTTGTTTATCAAAACATATGATTTCTTTGAGAGAATCGACCTTAGATTGGGCTGCAGAAACTTTGTCGTAGAGATCTCCACTACCTACAAAACAAATTTTTACTTCTGCCTCATTCATAATGTATTCATACTCTCGGGAACTAATCGTAGGATACATGGGTACACCTATCGCCCCTATATATTGGATGGCAAGATCGGTGACAACCCATTCAGGACGATTTTTATATACGACAAGACCTATTTTATCTCCTTTCTCGATACCAAGATCTAATAGACCAGATGCAAGTTTTCTTGACTTTTCTATCACATCAGCAGTCGAATAGAACTGCCAATCATCACCTACCCTAGAACCAACAAATTTGTCTATCGGTCCATCATCAAACTGTTTTGTAATATAATCAAATAATCTTGTGGCTTGCATGATCTAAAGCTTTATTTAGTGAGTACTGAAAGAAAAAAAATATTGAATACCAACGCTTTAATGAAAGGTAAAGATATAGTATTTGGAATATTATTTCAAAAGATAATTATGTTTTTTTAATTTGTTTATCTTGTAGGCCGACATAATAATTGATTGGTATGATTGACGTCACCTATATTTTTTATAAAAAGAAATCAAATTATAAAAAAATAATAATTATATCTTTGTGCCTATGAAGCAGAAGAAACAAACCAACCATATCGCCGCTACACCAAGTGTAAAGATAGCGGCTCTTCCTGAGTCGTTTAAGTGGCATAGCTTATTCGTTTTTATTTTTGGGGCAGCGCTATATTTAAATACGTTAGGACATGAATTTACCCAAGATGATGCCATCGTTATTTATGACAATATGTACACTACAAAAGGTGTATCAGGTATAAAAGGCTTGTTTACAGAAGACACATTTTTTGGATTTTTTAAAGAGGAAGGTAAAGCAAAACTTGTTTCGGGTGGACGTTATAGACCATTCACACCTGCAATGTTTGCTGTCGAGTACCAACTTGTTGGCAAAAATCCATGGCTTGGTCACTTGATTAATGTTCTGTTATATGGTTTTCTTTGTCTAATGGTTTATAAGTTGCTAATATCACTTATTTGCCATAAAGATGACTCTGAGCGAAATAGGTATCTAGCCTTGGCAGCAGCTCTGATATATGCAGCGCATCCATTACATACAGAAGTTGTAGCTAATATTAAGGGTCGAGACGAAATTATGAGTATGCTGGGTAGTGTAGTTGCTTTATACGCCATTCTTAAATATGTGGATCTCAAACAGTCTAAGTATTTGATTTATGCATGTGTAAGTTTTTTTATTGCCTTTCTTTCCAAAGAGAATACTATTACATTTCTAGCAGTAGTCCCTTTAGCTTTGTATTATTTTAGAGATTATGGTATGAAAACAATATTGTCATCTAGTGCGATGTTGCTGATTCCTACTATTTTGTTTTTGATGATCAGATCTGCTATTTTGGGCAATGATTTCGGTGGTACACCCATGGAACTTATGAATAATCCATATCTCAAATTGGTCAATGGTAGTTATGTACCTTTTGAAGCAGGTGAAAAACTAGCGACAATTCTATTTACACTTGGCAAATATGTACAGTTGCTTGTCTTTCCTCATCCGCTGACCCATGATTATTACCCAAGGTATGTCGACATTATGAGTTTTGGAGATCTCAGTGTATGGTTGAGTCTTGCGGTATATGGATTGATAGTTTTTGTAGCTATTCGTGGTTTAAAAACAAAAAGTATCATAGGGTTTGCAGCAGCCTACTACATTATCACTTTATCCATTGTTTCAAATATCGTATTTCCGATCGGTACGAATATGTCTGAACGATTTATGTTTATGCCTTCATTAGGTTTTGCATTGGTGGTTGGGTATTACCTTAGTACTCTGGTCTATAGTAAATGGGGAAAACAAGCACTTTTTGCAACATTAGGTGTTATTCTTTCCCTTTATACACTTAAAACCATCACTCGTAACATGGTATGGGAAAGTGATTTTAAACTCTTTACCACTGATGTAAAAACTTCTGTCAATAGTGCCAAAGTACTGAATGCTGCAGGTGGGGCACTGACTACAGAGGCTTTTAAAGAGAAGGATGAGTCCAAAAAAAGGGAAATGCTTACGGAAGCTATTGGATATCTTAATAAAGCGGTACAAGTGCATCCGACTTATAAAAATGCTTATCTCATAGCTGGAAATGCAAATTATTATCTCAAAGATTATGATAATGCTGTGATTGCATACGAAAAGGCATTAGCCATAGATCCAGAATTTGCTGACGCCAATAAAAATCTAGCCATTACACTTAGAGATGCAGGTAGACAAGCAGGAGAAGTAGAAAATAATTTAGCAAAAGCAGAAGCCTTATTAACCAAGTCATACAATATATTTCAAGATGATACCGAGACTTTGCGATTGCTTGGTGTGGCAAATGGAATAAAGGGTAATCATCAAGGTGCCATCACATATTTCCAAAAAGTAGTGGCATTAGACCCAAAAAGTGCTGGTGGTTTTCTTAATCTGGGCAACGCATATAAAAATGCAGGAGACATGGTGAATGGAGAAAAATATATCCAACAAGCCGTTGCAATTGATCCAAATATCTTGAATAATCAAGGTAAATAATGGTATAAATGGCCTATATTGATGACTTTAACAGTTTTTTATCGTCTGATACATATGTCAATTATGAATACAATCGTTAGACTAGTATGTGCTTTTTTAAAGTTTATAAGTTTTGTACCTTAAATTAAGCACTACAGGTCAATAAGAAAGAATATGATTAGAAGGATATTGAAGGCTGGGAGTGTAATTGTTATTTTGATATTGATTGTGTGTACACATGGTTTTTCACAACATTATTTACAACGAGAAGATGCTTGGGTAAATGCCACGATAAGTAACATGACCTTGGACCAAAAGGTAGGGCAACTTTTTATGGTAAGGGCTTTTTCCAAAGGCTACGCTGGTGAAGAAAAAAAAATATCAGATTATATTACAAAGTACCATATAGGAGGGATTTGTTTTTTTCAAGGTTCGCCATTGGAACAAGTCAATCTGATAAATAATTATCAACAAAAAGCAAAGATTCCCCTTTTTATGGGTATCGATGGCGAATGGGGACTAGGTATGCGGTTTCCTACTGAGACCATATCATATCCCAAACAACTCATGCTAGGTGCCATTCAAGACAATAGACTTATTTACGAAATGGGTGTAGAAGTAGCAAAACAATGTAAAAGAGCGGGAATAAACATCAATTTCGCACCTTCAGTAGATATCAATAACAATCCTTCCAATCCTGTCATCTACGATAGATCTTTTGGTGAGTCTGCCCAAAATGTGACTGCCAAAGGATATATGTACATGAAAGCTATGGAAGATGAAGGCATCATGGCATGTATTAAACATTTTCCAGGACATGGAGATACAGATGTAGATTCACACGAAGATTTACCGATACTCAATCATTCACGAGAACGACTAGAAGGTACAGAGTTTTTTCCTTTTAGACGACTTACTGCTTATGGTGCAAGTGCTTTGATGGTAGGACACCTTAATATTCCAGCCTTGGATGACAGGATAAATAGACCGACTACATTGTCAAAAAATGTGATCAAAAACATCCTGCGTCAGGAAATGGGTTATAATGGATTGATTTTTACGGATGCCATGGATATGAAAGGTATTACAAAATACTATCCAAATGGCGTCGCAGAAGCAGAAGCTTTTTTAGCTGGGAATGATGTTATTTTATTACCTGAAGACCTTGCAAAAGCCATTGCATCCATTAAACAATATATTTCAGAAGGTAAAATCTCCGAGAAAAGATTGGATGAAAGTGTACTTAGAATATTGAGAGCTAAATATAAACTTGGTTTAAATACAACGCCCATTCACAGTTCAGATGATTTATCCAAATATCTGATGCGTAATCAAGCGGTGGCTGTTAAGGAAAAACTCACAGAAGCGGCAATTACTTTAGTATCTGATAATGATGAGATTATCCCCATAAGAAATACGAATGATCTACGATTAGCTACCTTAAGTTTTAACAAATCAATCATAACACCTTTTCAAACTAGGGTGAGTGACTATGCCCAATCAAAGCATTACCAACTGATGTCACATCAACTAAAAGACCAATATGTTCAGTTATTACAGACTTTATCACAGTTTGATAGGGTAGTAGTCGCTATTCATACATCTGGAAAACAAAGTGCATACAATAAAGAAGTTTCTCAAGAAATGATAGGGTTTTTGAGAGAGCTAAATAAAAAAAGTAACATCATAGTAGTCCTTTTCGGTAGTCCATATCTCTTAAAAAGAATGGGTGATCTGGACAATATTTTATTATGCCATGACAATAATCGAATGACCCAAGACATTGCTGCTCAATCATTATTCGGTGTAAATGTTATATCTGGAAAGCTGCCTATTAGTGTCAGTGATAAATGGCAACTTGACTATGGATTGTATCGTAACTCTTTAGGAAGACTGGGTTATTCTGTCCCAGAAAGGGTAAAAATGAATTCAGATACATTAATGTTGATAGATTCTATCATGGCAGAAATGGTCCGTCTAAATGCTGCGCCAGGAGGTCAAGTAGTCATCGCCAAAGATGGGAAGATTGTGTTTTCTAAATCCTATGGAAAGCTAACTTCTGATGGATATTATGTCTTGCAAAATACCATTTACGATGTGGCTTCATTGACCAAAGTACTGGCGACCACCATTGCCACTATGAAATTGGTTGACGATAGGAAAATAAATGTAAGCCATCCACTTCGGTATTATATTACTGATCTCAAAGGAACTGATAAAGCTAATATTAAGGTGGAAGATGTATTGTCTCATCATGCAGGTCTACAAGCAGGACTTCTTTTTTACAATAAAACAATACTGGAAAGTAAAACGAAATCTTATAACAATACATATTACAGCAACTTATTAAAAGAAAATTACACCATTCCTATAGCTAATAACATGTTTATGCGTACAGACTATAGAGATACAATGTGGCAATCTATTTACAGCAGTAGATTGACGGGTAATAATAATTATACATACAGTGATTTAGGATATTATATCATGCAAAAAGTGGTAGAAAATGAATCTGGAAAGAAGTTAGATGACTTTACTGCTACACATTTTTATCAACCATTAGGATTAAAACATACAACTTTTAATCCTATAGGAAAGCATTTAGCATCGAGTATAGCTCCTACAGAAATTGATAATTATTTCAGATTTCAGACACTCCAAGGTCATGTGCATGATGCAGGCGCAGCTATGATGGGAGGAGTAGCGGGTCATGCAGGATTGTTTTCAAATGCAAGTGATATTGCAGTGATCATGCAAATGTTGTTGAATAAAGGATCATATGGCGGCATAGAATTTATCAAACCAGAGACTGTAGATTTATTCACCAGTCGTTATGGGAAATCCACTAGAAGAGGACTAGGATTTGATATGAAAGATATACGTTCAATAAAGTCAAAAAATATGTCTCCCTTGGCTTCTTCTTCTACATTTGGACATACAGGGTTTACTGGTACGGCTGCATTTGCTGATCCTGAGCACAATATGGTATACGTTTTTTGTTCTAATCGTACTTATCCATCGGCAAATAATCAGACATTTAACAATCGAAACTATCGTTCTAAAGTACAATCCATTGTTTATAAATCCATCTCTGGGTACACTAATGGGTTGTTTCCTTAAAATAATCGTTAAGTTAGGACACAGCTATGCCTTTATTAAAGTATTTTTGCACCCATGAAGTTGATCCTTTCTATTGCTTCGAGGTATCTTTTTGGTAAAAAAACAACCAATGCCATCAATATCATCACTTGGATATCTGTCATTGGTATGTCTATAGGTACGGCTGCCCTTATATTGATATTGTCAGTTTTTAATGGTTTTGAGAGTTTGCTTTCTGGGATGCTCAATACATTTAATCCCGATATTAAAGTTACCCTAGTCGAAGGAAAACATATCAGTAAAGATAGTGTAAACATAGATTTAATTAAGAAGCTTGATGGTGTCGAACGCATTTCATTTTCGATAGAAGAAACATCTTTTTTTGATTATAAAGGATCTCAAGAAGTAGGAATCATCAAGGGTGTAGATGAAAATTTTGTGTACGTTACTGGATTAGATTCATCAATAGTATCAGGAAAGGCAAATTTTAATGATGAGATTGATTATGCTTTGTTAGGGTCAGGTATGAATACAAAACTATCTATCAACCCATCTGACGAATATGCTATCATCACTGCATACATGCCTACCAAAGAAGACCAAGGACCTTTGGGTAAAGATTTTAATACATTACAGTTTTACCCTTCTGGTACTTTTTCAGTAGGAAGCGATATAGATATTCAATATGTTTTAGTAAATTTTGACCTTGTCAATCAACTCTTAAAACTAGAAGATCACTTTAGTGCTATAGAAATAAAAGTAGCACCAGGTACCAATGAAAATGATGTAATCCAATCATTGGAGAAAATATTGGGTGATAAGTTTATGATCAAAAACAGATACCAACAAGATGAAGGTTTCCTTAAGATCATGAATATAGAAAAGTGGATTAGCTTTATGATTGCTTGTCTCACGTTATTAATTATCGCTTTTAATCTAGTAGGCTCATTATGGATGATTGTATTAGAAAAAAAGAAAGACATATCTATTCTCATGTCCATGGGACTTACGAAATCAAGTATTCGGTGGATATTTTTGACGCTTGGATTTTTGATATCAGTGATCGGCTTGGTTTTTGGATTTATACTGAGTTTGATCCTATATTGGATGCAAAAAAACTATGGACTTATCAGTATCCCTGATGGATTTCTGATAGATGCTTATCCTATAGAGTTGAGGTTTATTGACTTTATAGTAGTAACTTTGACAGTCATGATCATTGGTTATATGGCATCCTTGCTGCCTTCCATTCGAGCTGGTAAGGTCAGTGCTTTTGTGAGACAGGAATAATTAGCTTGCCCAATTGTCTTAACTTTTACTCATAAAATGGACCACTTTCTTCCTACTGAAAATCAGTAGCCACACTTATTTTTTCGATATCTTCTTCTATACTTCTGAGTTTGGTTTTACAAAAATCAGATAACTCTGCAGCTCGTTTGAGTTTGTCGCTTAGATCATCTAAACTTACATCTTCTTTTTGTAAGGAAGAGAGTATATTATTTAGTTCTGCATATGCAGCATCATAGGTCATATTTTTTTTACTCATGGGTATTGACTTTTATTTCTTTATCAAAAAATTCTATTTGTATATCCTTATTCTTATCTAAATCGGTACTTCTCTTTATTACGGTATTGTCTTGTCTGATGATGGAATATCCACGTTTTAGGATGTTTTTTGGATTTAGTAGATGTATATTGCTATCTATTGTTTTGAGTCTTTCGGTGTGACGATGTAGGATCGTTTTGACCGATGTATTTATATTCTGATTGATATAATTGATAGAAACTTGATTGGTCCTGATGATTTCAGATGGAATGATTTTAAGTATCTGAATAGTTTGTTGGAGTTCGAGTTCTTTGTTTTTTATCAATTGACCTGCCATCCTACTGATCCAATGTGTCACTTCAGTCAGTGTCGTTTCGAATCTGAAGTTATGTTCTATGATATAATCTGCCAGGGCAGTCGGTGTTTTTAATGAGTAAGATGCACAAATATCTGCCACCGTAGAGTCTATATCGTGACCTATTCCTGTTAACACTGGAAGATTGCACTTACTTATTTTGGCACCTATGTTGTAATTATCAAAAGCAGAAAGGTCTAACTTGGAGCCACCACCACGGATGATAAGCACACAATCATATTGATTTACTGATTCATGGATGGCGTCAAATGCTTTGGTCACATCTTTTTCAGTGTTTTGACCTTGCATAGCCACTTGATAAAGTGATATTTTATAGGTGTATCCGTAACTATTATGCTGTAAATGGTTTTGAAAATCAATAAAACCTGCGGCTGTAGCCGATGAGATCACGGCTATCCTTTTCACTACAGAAGACATTTTTTGGTTTTTGTTGAGTCCGATGAGTCCATCGTCTGATAGTTTTTGAAGTATCTTTTGACGATTCATTTCCATCTGACCTATGGTAAATGAAGGGTCAATATCTTCTATGATAAGCTTCATCCCATATCGCTCGCTGAATTCTACTTGGACTTTGACCAAGATGTGCGTTCCTTCTCTTAACAAGGATGGAAGCAAAGCACCAAGTTTGGTTTTTAAAAATAAATATGACTTGTACCAAATAGATGCAGAGATTTGTGCGGTAATGTCTTGGCTTTTTTCATCATGATAGACCAAATCCAAATATACATTTCCCCTTACTTCTTTTACTTGTGAGATTTCACAGCTGACCCATATAGGTTCTGCAAAGTTCAATGCAATCACTCTTCTTATATATTCGTTGAGTTCGTAAAGTGTATAAGATGCGGGCATGTGTGTTAGGATTAGCTATTATTGATTATAACAAAGGTAAAGATAACACATGATCATCTTTACCTTTATATTTATAAAACTTGCATTTCTGTTTTTCGGCAGAAATATTGTTTTTTGAATACTACGCTATCACTTTTTTGACAAGGTCGGCTGCTTCTTGCAATTGAATAGCTGAATGTACTTCCAATCCACTTTCGTCTATGATTGTTTTTGCAATCTCCGCATTTGTACCTTGGAGTCTTACAATAATCGGAACATTGATATTTCCCATATTTTTGTAAGCATCTACGATACCTTGTGCTACTCTGTCACATCTTACGATACCACCGAAAATATTGATAAGGATTGCTTTAACATTTGTATCTCTTAATATCAATCTGAATGCTTGTTCTACTCTAGCAGCATCAGCCGTACCTCCTACATCTAGGAAGTTTGCAGGAGATCCACCTGAAAGCTTGATGATGTCCATAGTTGCCATAGCAAGACCTGCGCCATTTACCATACAACCTACATTGCCATCAAGTTTTACATAATTCAGACCATAACCTTGTGCTTCCACTTCAGTTGCATCTTCTTCGTCTGTGTCTCTCATTGCTTCTAAGTCAGGATGTCTGAATAGCGCATTTCCATCCAAGGTTACTTTTGCATCTACTGCGACGATTCTGTCGTCAGCTGTTTTAAGACATGGATTGATTTCGAATAAGGATGCATCAGCACCAATGTATGCATTATAAAGATTGGTAATAAACTTTAAGAAATCTTTATATGCACTTCCTGAAAGTCCAAGATTGAAAGCGATATTTCGTTTCTGAAAATCTCTAAGTCCTACACTAGGGTCCACATATTCTTTATGAACTAAATGTGGCGTTTGCTCAGCAACTTCTTCGATATTCATACCACCTTCTGTAGAATAAACAATGACATTTCTTTTTTTCTCTCTATCCATCAAGATGGATACATAATATTCTTTACATTTGTCAAAGTCTGCATAACAGTCTTCCGCTATCAATATTTTTCTGACCAACTTACCTGCGCCTTCCATTCCACCGGGAGTTTGTGGCGTCTTGAGCATCATACCTAGTATATTGCCCGCATGTTGTTTTAGATCATCTACATTTTTGGCTAGCTTTACGCCACCACCTTTGCCTCTACCTCCAGCATGAATCTGAGCTTTTACTACACAAAATTGTGTGCCTGTCTCAGCTTTTAGTTGTTCATAACCACTTACTGCTTCTTCTACAGTGTGGGCAAGCTTACCTCGCTGAATAGCTACGCCATACGTTGATAGCAATTCTTTACCTTGATACTCGTGTAAATTCATCTGTCTTTGTTTTTAATTTGAATTGGTAGACCGACATGATTGCAGCCCAATGTTTTTAGAAACTTTGATATAAATTTCAATAAACATAAGCTACAAAACCATAAAATTGGTCCTTCGCGGCAAAATTAAAGCTAATATACTTATTTACAAATTATAGACTAATAATAATTTATTTTGTTTTGAAGTCTACTATTTCAATAACATTTAATCGACCATAAATTTAGTAAAACTATTACGTCCATTTACTATAATGTTTAGCATGTAAACACCATTACTCAGCTCTTTTGTATCTAATGGGATGGTGTTTTGTCCAGTTTCTAGACTATGTGTAAAAGTCCTTAGTCTTTGGCCCACCATCGATATGACTTCAATATGTGCATTATCTGATTCATTTGAGAATAAAGAAATTTGAGCCGTAGTTGAATTATTGACAGGGTTTGGTACGATAGCAATATTTTTTATTTCTGAAATATCATAAGTAGAAGATGTTCCATCTCCTGTTCTGAAGTTAGATGTTGTCAACGGCGAGCACCCAAAACCATCATTAAATGGCTTTACTGTCCAGAAATAAGTATTGTTTTTCTTAAGCTCTGGTGCTGTATATTCAGATAATGTAGTAAGCGCACTGTAATATTGATTTGATCCTTTGATTTCTATGAGATAAGTAGTCGTCCCTGGTACGTCTTCCCAGTCAAATTTTACGTCGGTATATCCTATTAATTTTTCGGCTTTTAATGGTGTATTCAGAATAGGTGCATCCGTTATTTCTGTAGTATTTGGTATGTAAGTTGATTTTAAGTAGTTTCGAGAAGTAGAATTATAATTAATAAGCATTCTATCTGTTTGACCTTCTGTAAACTTGAAAGTATCACAATCTTGGAAATATCCCATTTGATTTTCCTTCATCGGGAATATTCTATCATTATTTTTGTCGAATACTACTGTGTTAAAAGCGCAATTTGATGAAGTAAGTCCAAAGTTATAATCCGGTGGTGTGTCACAGATCATATCAGCAGCTGTCTGACAGTTGCTACCATCTACTAATTCTACAAGAACATTAGCTATACCACCTGGAACTGTTGTGAAAGTAACTCTTTCGCCATGTGTTTGTTTGTTATAAGGCACACCTTCCCAACCATAAAACGTATGTCTCAGGTTAAAAAAATGACCGATCTCGTGGCTTAGGGTATTGGACAAACTTGCCAATTCTTGTTTTCTGATGACTACATAATCTCCTTGAGGACTATAGAATCCAAGTGTAGTACCTCCTGATGAATTATTATCCAAATCTGCATTTTGCGTTATGAAAACGTTTATAGCTTTACCATCTTTATTTGCTTGGACCGCATTTCGATTGGTGCCTGCTTCTTGATATATATTAGTTTGATTGATTAGACTGAAACCTTCATAAATATAAAATACAATATTAGAAGAAGCATAGTCTCTATTCAGAATACACAATTGATTGAGCACGTGTATGTAATCTAACCTTCCACTGCCATCATCATTAGCTGTCAAATGGAATTTTACAGGCACATAGATTGTATTATTTCTTATGGAAGAAATATCTCCTTTAAAGTCATTAGGGTGAAGCATTTCTGACAACAATTGATCTTCTACAGAAACACCACAGTTTTTGTCATGTACATGCTGACCGTATGAAAAGAAGGCTGTGATCAAAAAAACTAATGAGACCAAAAATCGTTTATTAGACATGAAGATGCGTTTTAGAGTACAAAAATAATGATTTTAGTGCCACAAGTCTAAATTATCTGTATTAAATGTCGTGAAGGATTTATTTTTAATACTACCATTACTTAACTTTGCGTTTGAATTTTGGAGTATATAAATGACTTTATTACCTTAAGTTTTTAATAAATTATCAAACATATAAATTTTATAGAATAATGAGTAAAGTTACCGTAATTGGAGCTGGAAATGTCGGTGCTACCGTTGCAAACGTATTGGCACATAAGGACATCGTAAAAGAGATAGTATTAGTAGATATCGTGGGTGACCTTGCGAAAGGTAAGGCTCTAGACACTTGGCAACAAGCGCCGATAGATAATTATAGTACTTACCTGAGAGGTACAAGCGACTACGCTGACACGGCAAATTCTGATATCGTTGTAATTACTGCTGGCATACCACGTAAACCAGGTATGAGCAGAGATGATTTGATTTCTACCAACGCAAATATTGTGACATCAGTGGTAAAATCTGTCCTAGAACATTCTAAAAATCCTATCATTATAGTGGTTTCTAATCCACTGGACGTAATGACCTATGCAGCATTTAAAGCGGCTGGCATTGATAGTAGCAAAGTATTTGGAATGGCTGGAGTATTGGATACTGCTAGATATAGAGCGTTCTTGGCAACAGAACTAAAAGTGTCTCCAAAAGATATCCAAGCTTTATTACTTGGAGGTCATGGTGACACAATGGTTCCACTACCGAGATACACAACCGTAAGCGGTATTCCTGTCACAGAACTTATTGATGCAGATGTACTTACAGCTATTGTTGATCGTACGAAGAGTGGTGGTGGCGAATTGGTAAAATTGATGGGTACTTCAGCTTGGTATGCACCAGGTGCTGCTGCTGCACAAATGGTAGAAGCTATCGTGAAGGACGAAAACAGAATTTTCCCAGTGTGTGCTAAATTAGATGGACAGTATGGTCTTAAAGATATATTCGTAGGAGTGCCAGTAAAATTGGGTAAAAACGGTATCGAATCTATCATCGAGTTGCAATTAAATAGTGATGAAATGACATTGCTTCATGATTCTGCTGCTGCAGTAAAAGAAGTAATGGACGTTTTTGACAAAATGTAATTATTACTAATGATTTAATTCAATAGTTTTTTTAAACATTTGAACGGGACTTTGAGTTATAAAGGTCAAATTTGAACGATTTTATGGTAAATAGACAAAATCTGTCTTTAATCATCACTAATAAAGGTCATAACTTATTTGACTTATCATCTCAAAGTCCCGTCCTTTTGGTCTTTCTTAGACATTTTGGTTGTGTGTTTTGTAAAGAATCTCTTTATGATGTTGCTACTAAAAGGGAGAAATTTGAAACAGAAGGTATCAAAATAATTTTGATTCACATGGCAGACTCCAAAACTGCTGATGGTTATTTTAAAGAATTTGGATTACAAAATATCGAACATGTATCAGATCCAGATTGTAAAAACTATGCTGTATTTGGACTTGTAAAAGGTTCATTCAGCCAATTGTATGGTCTTAAAACATGGATTCGTGGGTTCGAAGTAACAGCCACCAAGCCCAATCTACCTAATATTATGCGTATTGGTGATGGTTTACAAATGCCTGGTATATTTCTCATCAAAAATGGCAGAATTGTAGAAAGCTTCATTCATAATTCAATAGCAGATAAGCCAAATTACGAGACATTTATTGACGTCTGTCATATCTAACTGACAAGGCTCCGCGCTTAAGTTGTCGTTTACATTTATCAACCATTTTTTAAATTTTGGTGTTAGGATGTATATTATGACCGTATGTCAAGGTTTGGTGTTGTGCAAACTTTTTTTTGACCGTAGTCATTTTATCTATAGTTTAACTTTTTGATAATAATATGGCGTAGATTAAAATCGTTTTAATGAAATAAAAATGATCTTATTATGAATAATTTGTTTTTGAGCTTTACCTTTATTATCTTAATTACCATCAGCGCTATAAGTCAATCTGATTTTGTTTCTATAGAAAAGGAACTCGCCTTTCATTGTGATGTAATGGTTAATGCTGCAGAAGGAAGACATAGGGAAAAAGCACAAGATAATTTTCTGAAAGGGTTTAACGATGCATTGAATCAGCAAGGTTCATTCCTTCATCCATTTGATTCCTTAAAATGGATATCCAAAAAAATGCCAGATGATAAGTCTTTTAGGATTTTTACATGGGAAGTAAAAGGGGCTGGTGACGAATATAAATATTTTGGTTTCATACAATGGCCAGATGGCAAATTAATAACCTTAAATGATAGGTTTAAAGAAGCAGAAGATCTTAAAGAAGAAGAGTTTACACCAGATAATTGGCTTGGCGCTTTATATTATAATCTTATGGAAGTCAATCCAACTAATGGGGAGAAGTATTATCTCTTATTTGGTATTAACCGATGGGACAAAGCAGAGAATGTAAAGCTTGTAGACGTCTTATTTTTTACAAAAACTGGCCAACCTATTTTTGGAAAACCAGTATTTAGGAAATCTGAGGACAGACAAGTAGACGTTTTCTACAATCGATTATTATTTAAATACGCGGCGGATGGTCATATGACTGTCAATTATAACCCTGGCATGGAGATGATCGTTTTTGACAACCTAATTCCTAAAATGAGTAGAATACCTGGTCAAGGCCAAACTTACGTATCAGATGGTAGTTATGTCGGTTATGCTTGGGATAAGAAAAACTGGAATCTAGTAAATAAGATAGCTACCGAAGTCATGGAAACAGCTCCGAGACCCAATCCAATTTTAGATAAGAGGAAAGGTAAAAAAATTAATGGTGAAGTAGAAAAAAAATCATAGTTCCTAACATTTAGTCATAATTAAGCATAACAAAAATAGAAATCCAATCATATGTACAAATACTTATCGCTAATTATAGCAATTGCTTTTTCCCACCTAATTATTGGTCAAAAATCATTGAAACCAAATCAATTTGAAGGTTATACCATTTCCGCAGACGGAATTAGGAAGGAGTTAATCATCGAAGTAGAAGACCATACATTCCCATGGGCATTTCAAGAAAACGTAAGGGTTTTTGACAAGTCACTACTTGGAAACGCTAGGATAAAAAGAGAACAAAAAACAGTGATTACTGCTGGTGAAATTATCGAATACGGATATGCAGGCAAAAAATTTGTGCATGTTTCTTACTATGTGAAAGGGGAAAAAGAAGATAATAAATTGAAATCAGCTTTTGGAAAGTTCAAAGATGAAAAAAATACGGAGTTTTTTGCAGAAGTCATAAAAGAAGGTAAAATCTCATTGCTTAAATTTTACCTACCACCTTCTATAGCTGATGAAGACTATGAAGATGAAGCCAAAATCCAAAAGTATATAGATGATGCTAAAGCTTCCTATGATATACTGATCATGAGAGATCTAGAAAAGCCTAAGTCAATAGAAGACACAAGCTTTGACAATTTTTTTAAGGATTGTACTTTTGTAGTTAACAAACACGAAACAGGCAAATACAAAATCAAACCCGACAAAGGACTGAAAGGATTCAAAGACAAAGGTAGACTAAGCGGACCTAAACTGGAGGAAGCGTCCAATGCTGTTTTGGCAGATTATGATGCTAACTGTGGTAAGTAGGTAGTGATTGGACGTAAATTATTATTTATTTCTTACTGTATTTAAACACAAGTGTTTACTGATAGAATGTGCGTTAAATTTCCAATTTTATTTTAATTAGTTTTGAATAGACTATGTAGCATCAGAGCAAACTCATGCTAAATAATCACCGTGTTTTCAGCAAACCAATTTCTGCATTCGTCTAATGACACTTCTCCAGATGCTACTGCCAGAATAAAGATTGTCATCATATCATTGTTGACTTCTTGGCTTATGTCATATCCATTAATGTTTAAGAAGTTTAAAGATGCTAGTAAGCCGGTTCTTTTATTCCCATCACTAAAAATGTGATTACAAATAATATTATAGCAATACACAGCAGCTTTGTCTGTAATCGTTGGATACATTTGTTGCCCGAACAACTCTGAATGAATGGCTTCTATAAGGTAATCCAAATTTTCTTCATGGAGGAAATTATATGGAGGATTAAAATTTCCTCCATGGGCATTTATAGTCTCCTTATTAAATTGAACGATCAATTTTTTAGTTAAATAATGCATCAAGCTAAATTTCTAAATGTCTTATCAAATCTTGTAAAATTTTTGCTTGTCAATGTTTTATATTTTAATTCATCGATAGTTTCATCTTCTTGAAATAGTTCAGAAAGTAATTCTTTAAAGAAATCTGGCTCTTCAACCATTAATTCCTTTAGAGATTGTTTCACGAGTTCCTTGTCTAAAATATTTGCCATATTTATTTATTTGTAATGCTAACGTTATTATTCAAAAAAAAGTTTATTCATTAAAAGTCAAAATACTTTTTTGGTAGCTAATTGCCATCAAGTATAAATATCTTATTGGTCTGTTTTTAGTTGATTTACATATTCTGAATCTGAAAAAATATTACTTTTGGGCCAATATTTAAAATTATACGTAAAAATCAATATCCTACATATGAATTGCTTTATCGCTATCTTACTTGCTTTGCAAATTATGATTATCAACAATGATACTGAAATAAAAGAACCCTACATCGAGACATTCGAACAAATCAATGACCAAGTTTGGTATCCTTTTATGCAGTCGTACCAAGAACTAGATACAGAAGCGTTTATGCGTTTGCATAGTGCTAAGTTGGTTAGAATGGACTTAAATGAAGGATTACAATATGATATAGATACATATTTTATACATCAGCAAGAAGTAAATGACCATTACAAATCTACTAGGAAGAGACGTACTATAGAGTTAAGGTTTCAACATAGGTCCGTGCAAGATTCTTTTGCTTACGAAATAGGTTATTACAAAGCTACTTCCTATGTCCCGAGAGAGCCAAAAGGTACTGAATATTATGGGAAGTTTAATGTCATTTTGAAAAAGGAAGAAGGTATGTGGAAGATTGTTTCGGATGCTGATCATGGGCAAGTTCCATCGTATTTGTTCACTGCAAGCAAGGAGATGGAAGATTTTGAACCTTTTAAAGGTCCTGAAGAACCTAAAAGAAGATATAGATAATTAAAGCTAAAAAAAGTTTTATGCGTTATATCATATTTGATCTAGAGGCAACTTGTTGGGATCAATGGGAGAAAAAAGACAACGAAACAATAGAGATTGGAGCTGTGATGGTTAATGAAAACAAACAGATTATCAGTGAATATGTCCAATTTATAAAACCAACAAAGTATCCAATTCTTAGTGATTTCTGTAAAAAACTAACTTCTATCAGTCAAGAAGATGTTGATCATGCACCGTTTTTCCCTGTTGCCATTGAAGATTTTAAGTCTTGGATAGGTGTAGATGATCACGATTATGTTTTGTGTTCATGGGGATTTTATGATCGCAAACAGTTTGAATCAGACAATGCCTTACACCATTTAGATACATCTTGGATACGGAACCATATCAGTCTTAAACATCAGCATGGTCAGATAAGGCATTTGAAAAGAGCTATTGGTATGCAAAACGCACTCGAACTAGAAGGTTTCCGACTAGATGGCACGCATCATAGAGGCATTGATGATGCAAGAAACATTACCAAGATATTTTTTAAATATTTTGAAAGTTGGGAGTTTGACTTCCAAAAGTAGGAGTGCCTCTATTTTTACACGAAAACTATTTTAAAATTCATTTTGTCTCCTTTAAGGTT
Organism: Saprospiraceae bacterium UBA7687; assembly: GCA_002482845.1. Lineage (GTDB taxonomy): Bacteria > Bacteroidota > Bacteroidia > Chitinophagales > Saprospiraceae > OLB9. The sequence continues at coordinate 5,102 of DLGT01000088.1, read as the reverse complement.
AGGGTAAAACAAAAGGAATTTTGAACTAAGTGTAATTTTGACTTCCAAAAGTAGTATCTTTGGTTGTCTAATAACTGGTATAAGTATTCTCTTTCAAAATTTAAGAAACAAATAAAACAGCCAAATGAAATTTGTAAAGATCTTATTAGTCATTCTTGTTGTGATCGCCATCATCCTGCTCGTGGCAAGGTATAAGTTTAATGTCAACCCACCGCTAGGTTTATTGGTCAAGCCAAATAATACAAATCTTCCATTAGAAAAGTTGAAACTTCCTCAAGGATTTGTAATATCCATATTTGCAGATAGTGTAGTAAATGCTAGATCACTCACATATACGCCAAGTGGAACTTTATTTGTCAGTACTAGGTCAGAAGGCAATTTATATGCACTCAAAGATACGGATGGTGATTACATCGCAGACAAAAGATATACTATTCTAAAGGGTGGCAATATGCCCAATGGTGTGGCTTTCAAAGATGGTGACTTGTATATTGCTGAAGTAAATCGTATTTTGAAAATATCAGATATTGAATCAAAACTTGATAATCCAGGTAGTCCTGAGATCGTGTATGATAAATATCCTACAGACAAACATCATGGTTGGAAGTATATAGCATTTGGTCCAGATGGTAAATTGTACGTACCTGTAGGTGCGCCATGTAATATATGTGAATCCAAGGAAAAGGTATATGCAAGTATGACAAGGATGAATCTAGATGGCAGTGATATGGAAGTTGTACATTCTGGTATTCGTAATAGTGTAGGTTTTGATTGGCATCCCATTACTAAAAAGTTATATTTTACAGATAATGGTCGTGATATGATGGGAGATGATATCCCTGAATGTGAGTTAAATTATGCATCCAGTGAAAATATGCATTTCGGTTTCCCATATTGTCATCAAGGAGATACGCCTGATCCTGAATTTGGTAAAACTAGAAAATGTGATGAGTTCACACCACCTGCGGCAAAACTTGGTCCCCATACTGCACCATTGGGTATGACTTTTTATACTGGCAATCAGTTTCCAGAAATATATCATAACCAGATATTTATAGCAAGACATGGATCATGGAATAGAAGCAAAAAAAGTGGGTACGACATTGTTTTGGCAACACTAAATGCAGACGGTACGGTATTGGATACGAAACCATTTATCACAGGTTGGCTGGATGAAGGTACTGATGATGTATGGGGAAGGCCAGTAGATATGGAGATTTTGCCAGATGGATCCATGTTGATTTCAGATGATTATGCAGATGTGGTCTATAGAGTTTCTTATAAAAGATAGGTATGAAGAAGGAAAGAAAAGATGATAGTTTTATAAAACAACCATACTTTCAGGGTGGCGAAAAAGCCCTAAAGGATTTTGTTAATATGAATCTAATGTATCCAGAAATGGCTAGGGTAAACAATATAGAAGGTGATGTTAGTTTGCGCTACGAGATCAACCATAAAGGAGATGTAACTGATGTCAAAATCATAGGTGGTTTAGATCCATCTTGTGATGAAGAAGCAACTAGAGTAGTAAAGTTATTGAAGTTTGTAGTGCCTAAGAATCCAAGAGGACTTAAGGTAACTTTTCATAAGAACATTAGGATTCACTTCCGTCTAAATCAGGTAAAACAGGCACCTATAACGCCCATTTCTGTAGAAGGAGATATACCTAACACCAGCTTTAATATGCAGGTAAGCTATACAATTGTACCAGAACCGAAAAAAGAGAATGAAGGGATAAGCCCCAAACCAACTTCCTATCAATATACTATAAAGATGTAAGTGGATATTACTTTGCAAGGGTTTAGTCTATATGTGTGGGATAGTAGTGACGTCTATGCTACAATACTATATCCCAAAGCTCTAGTTTTCTGTCCGAGCATTTAGTCTTACAGCTCCAATCTTATAGCAACGCACATCAACAAAAAAGACCCGATACCTCCGAAGAAATACCGAGTCTTTATTATTTATCATAATGGAGTTGTAAACTTGTTTGCAACATCTATCACTGCTGTCAATGGTGATGCTTTACAAGACAGTGGCAAGACGCCACTACTAACCCAAGCTAAGCGAGGACGCTTAGCTTAACTTATAACTTCACTATTTTAGTTGTCTCTACTTGACCATCTACATTTACTTTAATGTAGTACAAACCAGCTGTAAGCTCATCTATAGAGATAGATTGATCTAATGACAATGACTGATAAGATTTTACTTGTTGACCTGCTACATTGTACACATCTAGGGTATAATCTTCTGCATCTGTAGTGATCTGAAGTCTACCTTCTGTGGTGCGTGGTGTGATACTTAGGTTGCCATATGTATTGTGTCTCACATACTTAATATATGTATAAGAAAACTTACCATCATAATCTGTTTGTTTGATACGATAGTAATTAACACCAGCGAAAGGTTTTTCATCTGTAAATTCATAACTTAGGGTAGTATTGCTATTACCAGCACCTTTGATCTCACCAATTGCATCAAAACTGCTTCCGTCAGCTGACCTTTCTATAGTGAAGAAGTCATTGTTGGTTTCTGATGCTGTGGTGAAAGATAAGATGGAAGTGTTTTTAAATGTTTTTGCATCAAACGAACTGAGTTCTATTGGTAATACTACTGAACCTGTTATTACAACATCATCTAATCGAAAAGCACCAGCCCCGCTACTTGTTCTAGAGCCATTTAACCAGCCTTGTATTCTTATTGTAGCTGTTGTTAATCCAGTTTGTCCTGAGACTGCTTGATTAACTGAAATTAAGCTTGCATTTGGGGCATCAACTTCATATAGATCCGTAGAGCCAACCGCAAAACCAAATGCAGAAGGACCAGCAGCTGTAGAATAAGCGTTAAATGAAATGTTTGTTATGTTAAAAGTGTATCCTGGGTTTGCTGTTATCGTAAACTGAAAGTACTTTGCAGATGCTTGAGTTGATTGATTCCAACCTGCGCTTTCTTCAATGTATGGCTCATTTGGGAAATAAGTACCAGAGGTAATATTTGTTTCGATTGCTCCTGATGACAATGACATATTGCTCACTGTGACATTTCCATCGTTGGAAGAAACAACAAGAGATGAAGTAGCAGGAAATTCAAAAGTTGCTAATTGAGAGAATATCAAATTTGTCGATATAATAAATAAAATCAATGTAAATAAATGCTTCATAACTGAATTTTATGGTTAAGGTAAAATAATTTATTGGAATAATGTAAACTAACTCTAAAGGGGTTTAGACACTGCAAAGGTAAGACAATATTTTGATTGATAAAGCATTATATAATCATTTTTGTGTGAAATATATGTTAACTTTTTGGTCATTATAAGCTTTTATGTGGTATAATACTATGGTGTAGACGGTAAAATGAAAGCGATGTCACATTATTTATTCGGGTGGAAGACTACGTGGTATTTATTAGTTTTCCTGCATATTTAGATTGGTAGGGTATCAATTGCAGGTTGCAAATAGGTAGTTAGCTATATGCCGAGGGTAGGTCTTTGAGCCGTAGGATTTGGGAATAGTGCTATCAAAAACATGACGTAACCTTATGTTTTTCGAAAGGTTACAAAACTATGTTTTTTTGCCATTCCCATTATTATGCTTACTTTTGTCCTAAATCATTTTGTTTTGAAGAAGTATGTAGCGTTTTTAATATGTTATGTTTTATGTGGAGCTTATGCTTTTGCACAGACCAATCATGTCAATGTTTTTAAAGAACTCAGTGGACAGCCATTGATTGATGCGTTGGTCATGGAATACAAAACATCGGTCGTGTTAGATTATGGCAGGGCAAGAGACACGCTATTTTCCAAGATAGATGGGGTACAAGATTCTTTAGAATGCATATATACGGGTATGAAATTGTATATGCAACCTGGTCAAGATCCCACGGAGGCTGTTTACTTAAATGGTATACCTAATGGTATCAATACGGAACATACATGGCCTCAAGGCTTGGGCGCAGAAGGTATTGCTCAGAGCGATATGCATCATTTATATCCGTCACGTGCTAAAGCAAATTCGGATAGAGGCAATTTTCATTTCGGTGAAATACCTGACAATCAGACTCAAACTTGGTATCTTAAATCTTCTGAAAGGAATACAACACCTACTACAGGAAAAGATTTGTACTCAGAAGGTGTCCGTGGCGTGAATGGTAAGTTTGAGCCAAGAGAATCTGTCAAAGGCAACATAGCTCGGTCTATTTTCTATTTTTATACGATGTACAAGGCACAAGCAGATGCACAAGGGCCGAATTTTTTTAATACCATGAAAAATGATTTGTGCAGTTGGCATTATTTAGATCCTGTAGATGATGTAGAATGGAAACGAAATCAGAAGATAGCTTCATATCAAGGTTGGAAACTCAATCCTTTTGTATTGGACTGTTCGCTTGTGTCACGCGCATACTGTAATAACATAGATCAAGCGTGTGAATCATTGATATTGAGTGATGTGGAATCCATAGTTGAGCTAGATAATGGAAGGATAGATCTATACCCTAATCCAGGTTGGGGTATGGTGTATACCACTTTATACATGAAAGAATTCGCTGATTATGAGATCATTTTTAGGGATATCACCGGTATAGTGCATCGTAAAGAGACTTACTACATTACGGATGCACCTACTCTCATCCAACACGATTTAATGTCCCTAAAGGCAGGATATTACATCATAGAATTTAAAAACTTATCTACTGGGAGGCAGGTTTTTAAAAAGTATATGTTACAATATTAGGATATTAACGTGAAAAAAGGTTTAAAAACTAAACAATTACATCAAAAAAGGCAATGCTCAGTCGACGCTAGTGGGATCTAGTGGGAACTCAGTGGGAACTCGTGGGAACTCGGTGGGAACTCAGTGGGAACTCGGTGGGAACTCAGTGGGATTACATACGGAACGTGTAGGGAGCATGTAGGGAGTTGATAGGGAGTAAGTACCTAGTTGGTATGGAGTAACTAAGGAGTTTCAGTTTTGTTCGATTTATTGAAATACATGGTTATAAATTGAAATATACAATATGGAAATAGCTAAAATTAAATAAGAGTATGTTCTACTTCGACGAATTCATTAAAAATAGAGAGTGTAGAAAATAATGTGTAA
>DLGT01000050.1 GCA_002482845.1 Saprospiraceae bacterium UBA7687 | reverse complement strand
ATAAACAAAAATCTAAGTGGAGATACGTCTCATGTTGTAGAAATTTTGCGCATCGACAGGGGAAAAAGTGTTTCTTATGAAATGTAATATATAATTATGAACATTAAAGTTTTCAGAAGTTGGTTGCTATTTTTGCTTTTCTTTGGACTATCCTTTTTTGTTAGATCACAAGAAACTTGTTGTTGCCAGAATTTCTATGATTATTATGAAGCTGAAAAAATGTATTATTCTGGCAAATTTGACACTGCCACCTTATGTAATAAATACAAGGAAGTGTTGATTAATAAGAATTTTGGCGACATTAGTCATTTGTATAATACTATGGATAAGATTATTGCGATTGAAAATCTAGTTCTGGTAAAAGAATTCATTTTGCAAGTAGCAAAGAAAGGAGGAACTATACAAGATATTAATTCTTTCATGGAGCGATATCCAAAGATTCAAAAAGATGTCCGATTGATTGATTCTACTTTGTTCTTAAATCATGCTTTATATTATGAGAGTCAATTGGATTCATTTTATATAAAAGAGCTTGTATCGATGGTAGAGAGAGACCAATATGTAAGAAGTAATGACTCTCTTTTTAATAAATATCATTCTTATATCGATTCTTCTAATTTTACGCTCCTGATGAATCTAGTCGCCTTAAATGATGATAAGTTTCCAGAATATACTATACTTGGTTCTGAAGCTTATGGCGCGATGACTACTTTGTTGATCCACATGGATATAGGTGACTTAAGTACATTGTTGCCCAAAATAAAGGAAGCGATTGATCAAAATGAGTTTTATGATAATGAGATGCTTTTGTATCAAATAGATAGAAATCACATTGGAAATGAAAATGTATTTAGAGTTGATCTACAAACAAATAAACTTTTTCCGTTTCAAAAAAATAGACTGCTTCATCAAAAAGCGGGTTTTTATCAATATTATGGAGGAGTCGAATTATTTGATGCTCAATCAAGAAGAAAAATTTATTGGCCTTTTCATCCTGATGTTAAAGATGAAATTCAACAAGAATTGTATAGATTTTTGTGTTTGCCATTAGAAAACTTTGGATTTCCACCTTCGAAATTAATGCCTTCAAAATCAAATAATAATGAACAATTTTTAAAACTATTAAACATAGAATAATTTGTGAAAAGTCGGAACAAGTTGACTATGGAGGAATCTCCTTAATCATGTCTCCATCACGACTAAAACCATAATTCTATTTGGGAAGTTAGTAAACATGAGCTATTTTTATGGGAAATTATGAATGATGGTGAAGACTGTTTTACTTTTTATGGGATGTGTGCTACTTTCAACTTTTTGTTTTGGTCAGGTAGATTCGTTTATATACAATAATGAAATTCAGAGCAAAGTAGTAGATAAAAAAACAAAAAAGGCACTTCCCTTTGCTACAGTCTATAATCTAAATAGAAATCAAGTTGCGGAAACAAATGGAGAAGGCTTTTTTACAATAAAGTTTGAGCGATTAACAGATACGTTGATCACCTATTATTTAGGGTATAAGACGGATACATCCACGGTTGGTCAAATCAAAGAAAATATATTTTTATCACCAATTCAAAACTTGCTCAATGAAATAGAAATTTCTGATTTTAAAAATTCTACCATTATAAATCACCCTAAAATTACACCTATAAAATTTGTAACTTCAGACAGCTTAGGTTTTTTACTTAGTGAACGAATGATAGGTTTTAAAAAAAAATATGAATTGGAAGTTTTTCATTATTCTGGAGTTTCTTTGAAAAAAATACCAATAGATCATGGAACTAAAGTGGACATTTTTAAAAATTGTCAATATCATATCTTTCTACAAATCAATGATGAATGCATAAAGATAGCTTTTGAAAATCAACAATTATCACTGATCGAAAAAATAAAGTTTATGGATTATCAAAGTTTATTTGGTAATTGTATGGCTTCAAAAGAAGGTCAGTTCGTTTACCAATTAGCTCGATGGAATAATCTCGAAAAAAACTATGTTTTGGTTGACCCAAATGAAGGAAATTCCAAATTATTTAAGTCTATTATTCACAAAGACAGATTACAGTCATATAAACAAGATATGGGTTTTATCGAATATGGTAAAAATGTTTCAACTATGGGAATTACTGATGTAGTCAATAATAGACTTGTAAGAAACCAACAATCTGACAGTCATTTTTATGAAACAACATTACACAAAAACCAAACAAACAATTACTTTTTCGCACTAGATACGAGTTTCATACATTTTAATTTTGATGAGAAACAAATCGAAATTTATAATCTTCATGGAGATTTAACTCAAACTATTACTGACCATCCCATTTTCAAAAATAAACACAAGACAAACATAGTGGTACATGACAATATTTCTCAAAAATGCTACTTTGTATATGACACACACAATGATTATATGATAAGTGAAATTGACATTGATACTCCGCAAATATTAGAAAGCATCGCTTTAAACTTGGTTTATTTTGAGTCGATTGATATTATAAATGGCAATATATTTTCCTCGGGTAGAAATAGTGTAATTGGTACTAATGCTTTGTTTTATAAGCGAATTTATTGAAAGTTTGGACAAATATGTGTTGTCAAAGAAATAAAAAAATCTTTTACACACCTTTTTCAGGAATTATTACAAAATTGTGTAATTTTGTACAGACATTAAAAAATATAAAATTATGAAAATTAAATTTATTTTCAGTCTGCTTGGTTTTTTACTTGCATACTTATCTGCTTTTACACAAACGGACGAACAATTGTATAAAGCTATCAAGGGCCAAAATTATGGATACAAGTTTACGCATGATATTGAACAGCTAAAACCTACAGAATCAGTTTGCTTTGAATATACTATGATAGGAAAGGATGAAATGGCACAAAAGTGTTATGATACATTTTATAATTATGAACAAGTCAGCAGTAATATTTCTTACGAAGCAAATGAAGCTCGTGATTTTATTATCAAGTATTTACAGGAGAATAATCCCAAAATTATTGCCATAAACGAAGCGCATCATATAAGTCAACATAGAGTTGTGATGCAATCTCTTTTACCCATTTTGTACGAACAAGGTTATAAGTGTTTGGCAGTCGAAGGGTTAAGTCATGATGACATACTATTGAATAAAAGAAAGTATCCGAAATTTTTGCTTTCAGGGCTATATTTGAGAGATCCAGAATATGCCAATATGATAAGAACTGCTTTGGAAATCGGGTTTGAACTGATTGCATATGACCAACGAGGACCTACTCGAGATGAAAAAGCTGCCAATCACATTAATAACTACATGCAGGAGAATAAAACTGAGAAAATAGTTATTTATGCAGGATACGATCATATAAAAGAAAAAGAAATCAATGGCAAAACATCCTTAGTTACTTATTTAAATCAATACCTAAAAACAGATGCTTTTACCATTTCTCAAACAGAAAAATTGCCGGATTCTTTAATGTTGGATACATCTATGAGTGATATCTTCTACTTAAGTTCTTCAGATAATGCTCAAATATTTAAAGGCCCTACCAATGATATAGACCTTGCAATTTATTGTGATACTGAACAAAATAAGTATGGCAATATTTCGCCAAAACGTATGCCGTATAAAGTGAAATATAATCTCAAAGACATAAAATTTCCCCTACTAATCTCGGCTAAAATCTGTAATGAAGGATTGCTAGCCATCCCAATGGATGTGATAGAAGTTTTAAATAATGAAGAATTAGAGAATGCTGTCTTGCACCTAGAGTTGGGGAGACAATACAATATTGAATTTTTGAATCGAGATTATGATCTTATTTATACTGAAGTAATTGGTCTGTAAAGTGAAGCGTTATTTTTTAGATTTATTTTGAAAATAAAAATGAAACCCATGATCATGAAATATTCCACTACAATTGTTATTACTTATCTACTGCTAAATACTGTGAATGTAGCTGCTCAAAAGGACGCTCGATGGTTAAATCTCTATCAAGATACAACGTTTATACTCAAGGACAAGATATCATTTGCACAAGCGTCTTACATTAAACAAGATATTCGAAATATTGATGATTATGGTGTTTCTCCTGAGTTAAAGGAAGTATCCGTTAGTAGTATTAGTTTTAGTTTGGAATTGTCAAGGTTTAATGATTTTATAAATCAAAAATTAGATAGTTCTAAGTTCTTTAAATATGGATATGAACTTGGGTCATATTCACGGTCAGACCATAAATGGCAGTTGTGTGGTTTAAGAGGAAAGTTATATGGTAGAGAAATATTGATTATTGACTCAAATATGAATTTAGATTTTTCTGATGAAGAGATCATTACATTACCTGAGTTGATGTTTAAACCTGACTGGCCAAAGGGTGAAAAGATTATTTACCCAATGGATACATGTTATTATTATGACATCGAATATGAACATCTTGTGGATTTCTTTATTTACCCACGAAAAGCAAAAGTGGCAGTTCAAGTTTTTTCAAAATTTAATACACGAACAAACAAATTAGAATACTTAGATTGTTTCAAAATAGGTTTTGCTTCTAGGCTTAAGCATAATGGCTTCATTCAAGGTGATTCAATCGAAATGGAAACTAAAGATGCATTACCATGGGAGAACAAATCAGTGAAAATAAAAGTAAAATTATCTGATAATACGACTTCAACTATTAATCAAAAAGATAAGTTCAAAGTACAGGATAACTTCTATAGTATTGACTCTATAGACATCATAAACAACAGATTGCTCTTAATAAATCATCATACGGAAAACACTTTTTTCTCTATATCAGGTCCATCAGTAAAGGACAATAGTGAAATAATTTCTATAGATACAATGAGTGTAAATGAAGTATATAAGTTTGTACATGTTTGGGGATCCTGGTGTGTACCTTGCAGGAAAAAACTTCCCGAGATTGCAGCATTGTATAAGTCATTTAAATCCGTTGATTTTTATGGATTGTGTACAGACGTTACCAATGAAAAGTGCCAAAATGTGATGCGTGAAAATAATATAACGTGGAAAAATATATTTTTTGACTTAAAAGAATTTGAAAAACATGATCCAATCAATGTACATTCTTGGCCAACATATTTTATCTTGGGTAAGGATAACTTTATTCTCTTAAAAACATCAGATTTTGAAGATGTTAAACGGTTTTTGAATGAAAAATAAAAAAGCCCAACCCACTTTAGGGCTGAGCTTTTATGACTATGTTTACAGTATGATTATGGTAAAAGAACGCTATCTATTACGTGTACTACACCATTACTAGCTGGTATATTTACTCCGACGATATTTGTATTTCCGGCATTTGCATTTCCTTTTAATGTGGCATTGCTTGCATTTACTGCAATATTACCACCGTTAGCTGTAGCTACATTTCCTGTAACTAAGTTTGTAGAATAAACTCTGCCTGGAATTACGTGGTAAGTCAAAATACTAGCTAACACATCAGGTGGTGCAGCCTGAATAGCTGCTGCTGTAGGAAATCCTGCTGCAATAAATGCATCATTAGTAGGTGCAAACACAGTGAATGGACCTGCACTACTCAAGATATCTACCACTTTGGTAGATCCTTCATTGGCTCTTAATACTGCTGCAACTAGTAATGAAAGATTAGGGTTAGCTTGCGCAAGAGCTACAATATTTCTAGATTCTGGTATCAAGACAGCATCAATGATGTGGATGATGGCACCATTTTCAGCTTTTACGTCTGCAGTGGTCACTTTTGCACCATTTACAGATACACCACCTGCATTTTTGGTCACATATACTTTACCTGTGTTTAGCGTTGTAACTTCTGCATTGTCTTTGGTTTCAATAGCTGAAGCAGGTACCAAACTTCCAATAACGTGGTAGGTAAGTATAGAAGCTATAAGGTTTTTATCAGCTGCTTGGATAGCTGCTGCATTGGCAAAACCAGCTGCTTTGAAGGCATCATCCGTAGGTGCAAAAACTGTAATCGTAGGACTAGCTAATGCTTCTGCCAATCCTGCATGCAAAACTGCCGCTTCTAGTAACGTGAAATTAGGATTTTCTACGACTACATCTACAGCGGTTTTTGGTGCTACTACTTCATCATCTCCACAAGAAATGAATAAGAAAGTGGACATAAAAAGAAAGAACAATACATTTAATGATTTCATAAGAATATTTTTTAATGATTGATTTAATACTTTTATATGTGCCGAGTTGCATTAATTAGTTGCTTTTGTTTAATTAAATTACTTAATTGCTTAAACAAAACGATGCTTAATGGGAAGGTTTTATTTTGTTGTTTTGCCTATCGATCTACATTTTTGGAGTGTAAATGGTAGTTTTTGGCGACGAAATATTTGTTTGATGGGATATTTGTAGAATCAAAAAAGAATTATATTTTCGTTTTTAACCTAAAATTTTAATACATCCCATCATGATCTCCTATGTTGATAAGAATAATCTGATCATCTTTTATGATGAAGTCAAGTAGAATCCTATATTGCATATTTAGGGATGCAGAATATAAGTCAGATAAATTTCCTTTAAGTTTATGAAGTCTAAGCGAAGGATGAGAAGGATTTACTTGGAGTAATTTGATAGTTTTTATATATTTTTCTTTTAACTCTGGATGTTTAACCTGAAAGGTTTTAAGCCTTTTTTCATAAAATGGCGTTGTTAAAATTTTTGGCATACAAATGATCTCTTTTTAATTTATTTCCATAATCTTTCAATATGTTCTTCTGCTGTCTCTACAGTATAATTGCCTTCTTCAATATCTTTTTTACAAAGCATGTAAGCAACTTCAAGCTCTGCTAGTCGCATTTTTTCGAATTGTTCTACAGTCATTGCTACGTATTTTACCTTTCCGTGTACAGTAATAGCTGCTTCAGATGTTTGTGACAATTGTTCTTCTATAGCTTTGATACCTTTGGTTTTAAGTTCATTTGCTGTGATCATAAGAATAGTGTTAAATTTAGTACTAAATATAATACTAACAAAAGTATTGCTTTTTGTTGTATAAATCAATAGATAGAAGATTTTTAAAACAATTTTTTCGAAATAACATTTATCAATCTATTAACAATCGCTCTATCATCAGAACTTGTGCTGCAGAATGCGGTATCACCAAATCACCAAATAATTATGACTCCAGAAGGTCTCAAGCGTGTAGCCGTATTTTGCATCATCAAAAGTGGTGATCAATATCTCTTGCTCAAACGTGCCAAAATGCCCAATCAAGGCAAGTTTGTGCCCGTAGGTGGTAAGATAGATCCTTACGAATCTCCCATCCAAGCTGTCATACGTGAGACAATGGAAGAAACAGGAATTTCTATCTCGAACCCAAAGTTTTGTGGCATACTCACGGAGACATCACCAGTAAACTACAATTGGGTAAGTTTTATCTATTGTGTAGAAATTCAATGGCAACCTGCGCCCGATTGCGATGAAGGTGATCTCTTTTGGATCCATGCTGACGAATTGAAAGATCTTGATACACCACCTACAGATTGGTTTATTTATCAGTATGTAGATGAAGGCACACCTTTTGTATTCAGCGCCATTTATGATGCAAATCTCGCAATGACATCCATGGTAGATGAATTGTCTGGTGATGATTTGATAGGTGAAATTAAGCTAGATAAATGAGTAAAAAAGTCAAACAACTTATAAAAATACACAAAGGTGTATAGATGGTCTTATCCTTTTTAGCAAAGGCAGTGGTTTTGACCTTGCGGAATATTCCAATATAATTAAAATCTCCCATGGCTCGTAAAAAGAAAATGATTGCGATTACCCAATAACCATATTCACCTAAATATTTGGGTAAAACTATAGGTAAAATCTGCATATTTATCAGGTAATAAAGTCCAAAACAGAATAGCCCTAAAGCGACTAAAAATGTAGCCATCTTTCCTGGCACTTTTGATAGGGAAGCCCTATCTTCTTTTGTCGGAAATGCAACTGACAAAGCCCACTTGCCTCCCAATCCCCAATATACATGAATCGCTGAAAGGGTAAAAAAAAGTATAGATAATAGGATGGAGAGTAAGTAAGTCATCTATTCAATTTTTTCATCACTTCTTTACATATCCCATTTGCTCATCCTCATCGATGTATTCCAGTTCGGCATCCTTCTCCCAGATTTCCATCTCGCAAGGTTTACAGTTAAATTTTAGTTTGTACTCGACTTCTCCATGTTTGAGTGTCAGTGGTTCAGCTATTTTTTCGCCCATGGTAGCACGCTGGAATCTAGCACATTTACCTAGTTCGTATTTGACACAATACTTGGTGACCATTACCCTAGATTTTCCCGGATCCCATTGCAGTTCGAAGGCTTTTTCTATATCAGTGACGCCATGACGTTTATAAAAATTCCTTGCCATTTGGTTGGAAACATTGAATGTAAAGTCTAGTTTATCCACAGGATATGGATGATCTGTTTTTACGATTGGTTGTGTCTCTCTATGATATTGAGCGATGCGTATTTCTACCAATTGCTCGAGCACTTCTCTTCTGATTTCGTTTACTTTTGATATCGGCAAAAACCAATTATCTGCAAATGTCACGTCGATGTCATCCACGATGAATACGGTATTTCCTGTTTTCGCTAGATTCTTTTTGATATTGGGAATGACAGATTCTGCACTATTGGCCAATGTTTTTTCGCTTATCATCGTCATTTCACTTTGGTGACCATCCTCGTCTGTTGCTAGCAATCTGAATCCATCTGCCGTCTCCGAAAATTGTAATTGCACACCGATCTTGCGAATGGCACTTTTTTCTTGCTCTACCATTTTGATAAATTCGGCATCAGAATTTCTATAAATGACCGTTCCTATCTCAATAGATTTTGGTGAATTGAGCACCACCACATCATTGACGATGATATTGATTTGGGCGCCATCTGCCTCTCCATTGGCATTGATAAAGTAGAGTCCATCAGCATTATTGAGTTGGGCATAATTTTCTATGACATATCCATTTGCCTTGATTTCTAGGACTTTACCTATGTACTGACCTTGTGATTTTGGTGTATCCCAACTACCAATTTTTTCTGTGCGTTTATTGACAAAATAGTCGGTATATCCACGATTAAAACTTCGGTCCATCTTCGGTTCGAAGTTGTAAAAAGTTCTGCCTGATGATGCTTTTTGGTATTTGTCATCATTATTTTCTAGGAAATCATCTAGTCTTTTTCTCAGGTATGACGTATTATTTTTGACATAAACGATGTCTTTGAGTCGGCCTTCTATCTTGAATGACGATATACCTGCGTCTATCAATGCAGGCAACTGATCGCTTAGGTCGAGATCTTTGATAGACAGTAAATGTGCTGTTTGAATCAATGTCTTGCCTGTCCCATCTATGAGTTCATAGGGCAGACGGCAGTTTTGGGCACAAGACCCACGATTGGCACTACGCTCACCATTGGCGATACTCATATAGCAATTGCCACTAAAGGAAACACAAAGCGCACCCGAAACAAAAAACTCTAATTCTACATCTGTCGCTTCATGTATTTCTTTGACTTGGTCAAGATTGAGTTCACGCGCAAGCACCACTCTTTTGATTCCAGCATCTTTTAGAAATTTTACATGTTTAGGGTCTCGATTATTGGCTTGCGTACTAGCGTGTAACACAATAGGTGGCAAGTCCATCTCAAGTATGGCCATATCCTGAATAATGAGTGCATCGACGCCAATATCGTACAATTTATAGATCAAATCCCGACAAGTTTTGAGTTCGTCATCATACAAAATCGTATTGATCACTACAAAAACCTGCGCCTTAAATAAATGGGCATATCGCACCATTTCGGCAATGTCATCGAGAGAATTGGTCGCATTGGTACGCGCACCAAATAGCGGAGCACCTATATAAACAGCATCTGCACCTGCATTGATTGCAGCTATACCTTGTATCAGGTTTTTGGCAGGTGCAAGGATTTCTATTTTTTGCTTCATAAAAGGAACTGAATCTGTTTTGATTATAAATCGTCACAAAGGTAAGGATTCTTTGGCTAATTTGAACAAAGAATGTCAATGGATACTATACTTTATACTTTCTAGGATGGAGTTCATTGAGAACAAAAATAATTTAAATAATCCAACAAGTTGTAAAATATTGTTAGTTTTGGTCTTTGATTAGAATCTGAAGGAATAATAACAAAAACAACTTTAAATTTCTTTTATAAATGGAAAAATTAATTCAAGTGAATTGCGATAAAGCAAAAACCATGCTTTATGCAGAAGACGGAGTCCGATTCATAAGTAAATCAGTAAATTCTTTGGCAGAGTTTAATGAAATAATAAGCAAAAAAGTGACTCTAGTTGATAAAGGTGAACTGTTGTACAAAGATATGAAAAAGTTAACTTTTGATGGACTGACTGTTGATCCACATGTTGGGATGAAATTGGGCAACTCAGTTTCTGATATTACATTTACAAATGATGTCGATAGAGATGAATTCATCAAGCATATTACAGAAATGAAAGGATGGACAAAAAAGGAAACACAACTTACACCTTTGAATGCAGTAAAGTGGGACTTGCTTGGATTTGTTTTCACACCTATTTTTGCTTACGTAATGTATGGTATGGCTTTAGAAATAGAGGCGGGGNNGCGGGTACACATATTTCTGCGGAAGGATTCAGCAAATCTGATAGAAAATCTCGTTTTTTTGATTCAATACTTGAAACAATTGGAAGTACAGGAGTTTTAATTATCGCCACACTGATTTTATTATATTTGGGATATAATATTTACAAAAAATACCAGAATCCACCAATAGTGATATCTTACGAATAGTGTTTTAAGTTAAAAGGCTAATAATGGAATGGTAGTTTTATCTATTTCTTTTCCACTACTTTTACACAATAATCATCCAATTCATGACAGCACAATCTTTAAAATCTCATTTCCTACTCAATGAAGACGTTACCTTTTTAAATTTTGGTTCCTTCGGCGCATGTCCAAAACCAATTTTCGAAAGGTATCAGGCATTTCAACTAGAGATGGAGCGTGATCCTGTTCAGTTTATGACCGTCAGACTTATCCAATATCTCAAAAAATCTAGGGAAGCATTAGCTACTTATATTTCTTGTGATGCTGATGATGTAGTCATGGTGCCCAATCCTTCTTATGCAGTTAATACAATAGCAAAAAGTATAAATTGGCAAGTAGGTGACGAAATACTGACCACTGACTTAGAGTATGGAGCTTGTGATCGTGCTTGGAAATTGATCTGTAGCCAAGTAGGTGCCAAATATGTACGTCAACCTATCCAATTGCCTTTACTCGATGCAAAGACCTTTGTCGATAATCTTTTTACAGGCGTGACAGATCGTACCAAAATGATTTTTATCAGCCATATCACGAGTACCACGGCATTGATTCTTCCGATCGAGGAAGTAGCGTCCTGGGCTAAAGAATTAGGTATTCCCGTTTTTGTAGATGGCGCACACGTACCTGGTCATATTCCTTTGGATTTGAATACTTTGGATGTTGATTATTATACAGGTGCTTGCCATAAATGGATGATGACACCCAAAGGTTCTTCATTTATGTATGTCAAAAAATCTTTGCAACCTGACATTAAACCTTTGGTAGTTAGTTGGGGATATGAAGCACTTTTTCCATCGCATTCGACCTTTTTGGATTGGCATTCGCTCAATGGTACGCGCGATTATACAGCAAGTTTGTGTATAGCTGATGCCATTGATTTTATGGAAACTTATAACTGGACATCAGTGGCAAAACGATCTCGTGACTTGGTGAAAACTTATGCAAACAAATTTTCAGAGCTACTCGATAGTCCTTTGTTGGCTCCATTAAATGATGATTTTATTGGCCAGATGTTAAGTGTAGAAATCAAAACACCTGATCCTGAAAAACTATATAGAACATTTGTAGATGAATACAAGATCGAAATTCCTGTAATGAGACATGATGCCAAAGTCTATTTGAGATATTCCATTAATGGATTTAATACTGCTGAAGATTTGGATGTATTAATGGCAGCAATCACAGATATTAAAAAGAAAGGTGCATTATTATAATAGGTCAGGATACATTTCTTAAACAAATTCAACAAAAGTTACTCAACATCAAAATCTGAAATAGTGATTGGGTCTATGTCGTATGTCAAAGTTGATCTGTGACCTTTTCCGTTTTGTTTTTCTAGTGTCCAATGATCTGTTGCTGATGTTTGTAGCCAAATATCTGATGATCGACGGAATACTTGAATATGCAATTGGTACTTATCTTTCATCATTTTTTCAAATTCTGACACTGTTATCTCAGGACTAACAACAAATACTGTATCAATTAATTCAGGATTAAGATCTTCCAATAATGTTTGATGTGATACTTGATGACTTTGTGTTTGATCTATACCGTTTTCATGATCATAGAATTCCATATGTAAATATGGAAACTGTGCATTAAATTGGTCAAATATATCTTGAACTGTGGATTTTTTGGTGAGTTTCATTTGTTTGTTTTTATTGGTTCTTATAAGATACAACACTTTTTATTATCACAAACTTAAGAGCTTACTTCTTTATCAAAAATGATTTTTATCAGTTTAGGGGAAGTGAAAAGTCATCTTGTAAATACCCAATACATTCATTGAATACTCAACAATAGCATCTTCTTGGTTGTTAACTTTTTTTTGTTTTCCATAGTCATTTTATTTACCATAATTTTTTCATGAAAACCTTATTAATATTACTCATGCTTTCCACGACACAATTGGCAACTTCCCAAAACGATACCTTGATATATGTCGGTGACCCAATGTGTTCTTGGTGTTATGGTTTTTCACCAGAGTTGGATAAAGTCAGAGCTGCTTTTCCACATGTACCTTTTGAAATGGTCATGGGTGGTTTAAGAGCAGGTGGTACCGAAACCATGGGCGAATTAAAAGATTTTTTATACGATCATTGGATAGACGTTCAGAAAGCTTCTGGTCAAAAGTTTAACTTCTCCATCTTAGATCAAAAAGACGTATTGTATGATACAGAACCTGCCTGTCGTGCAGTAATTGTTGCTAATACATTAAAACCTGGTGTAGGTTACGAATACTTCAAAGCAGTTCAAGAGTCCTTTTATGTTCAAAATAACCTGCCTGCTGATATTGATACCTATATTCATATCGGACAGCAATTTGGGATAGATCCTGAGTTATTTCATAAACGATTCAAAGATAAACAAGCGAAAGCGGATTCGTATTCTGAATTTGACCTTGCAAATGCCATGGGGGTTAAAGGATTTCCTTCATTAATAGCCAAGATTGATGGCAAATTATATTTAGTCACCAATGGTTACCGAAAAAGTGATGAAATTATAAAATTACTAAAGGGTAGGGGAATGGAGTAAGTTTTTTATTGATAAACTACCCATTAAAATCGAGATAGTAAACATCTGTATCATTGCGTAAAATGTTTTTCACTTGAAATCCATTAGATTGTGGAATGAGTTCTACTAGATCGAATATGATACAAGATTTGGGTAATGCAGAAAATATTAAAGTAAAAACAAATTCTGAATGGGCAGGAACCAAGGTCCACGTTGGAAATCCACTTATTTTTTCATAATGAACAAGCTCACTTTGGTGACTCGAATGTTGATCAAATAAAAAGGTAGTAGGCCATATTCTGATAAACATGTCTTCATGCTGAGTCTTTACAAATCCGTGTATAATTACTTGACCTTCTGTAGATGCATAAGCTTGCAATGCTTTTAAGACCTTTCTGTCAATCTTAGTTTTTGGCTTATCTATAATTGTTGGAGACATATTCGTTTTTATAGGTAAATGGTAAAAGAAAAACGCTTGTTATTGAAAAATAATTATTTAGATAATCAAGCTGAATGGTAAAGGTGATTTCAAGTAAAGCTAGGCAAAAATGAATAAGTCAAAGAAAATTAATGCAAAAATCGATCATTTCTACCATAAATTGTACAAAAATGTGTTGTTTTCGTTAAAAAAGTAGAAGTTTTATTCCCAATGAAAATAAATATTACGTACTTTTGTGCTCATTTTTAAATAACAAAATTTTTTATCACATGATTGCAATCGTAAATATAGCTGGTCAGCAATTCAAAGTGACAGAAGGCCAAGAGCTTTTCGTCCACCAGTTAGAAGCCGCATCAGGTGCATCTGTTAGTTTCGATCAGGTTTTCCTGGTAGATAACAACGGAAGTGTACGTGTAGGCACGCCGGTATTGAGCAATGCCAAAGTTAATGCCACTGTCATAGGCAACCAAAAAGGTGACAAAGTAGTTGTCTTCAAAAAGAAGAGACGTAAAGGTTACCAAAAGAAAAATGGTCACAGACAGAGTTTTACTAAAATTAAAATTGATTCAATTTCTGCGTAACTAGTAAGTTAGCAGGCATTATCTAATCTAAAAAAGAAAGAAAAATGGCTCATAAAAAAGGTGTCGGTAGTTCGGATAACGGACGTGATAGTAATAGTAAGAGACTAGGAGTTAAACTCTTCGGTGGTCAATATGCAAAAGCAGGAAATATCCTTGTAAGACAAAGAGGTACTAAATTCCACGCAGGTGAAAACGCATACTTAGGCAAAGATTTTACCATTCATGCTAATGTAGCAGGTATTGTTACATTCAGAAGAGGTAAAAATGATAGAACTTGGGTAAGTATCACACCAAAATTGGATGAAGTAGCTGAGACAGTTGCAACAATGCCTAAAGCAAAACCTGCACCAGTAGTAGCTCCAGTAGCACCTGCTGCACCAGTAGTTTCGGAAGATACTTCAGAAGAAGAGTAAGAATATCTAATTTTTGATTGTGTAAGTAAGCCCATATCGATTTACCGTTGTAAGCACATTCAAATAATTAAATTAGCATTAAAAAAAGGGAGCAAATCTAATTTGTTCCCTTTTTTTGTTTTATGATTTGATTTATCTAAACCTTAAACCTTCGACTTTCAACGTTAAATTTTCCACCTTAAACGTTAAACCTTAAACCTTCCAACTTAAACATTAAACATTAAACTTTCAACATTAAACTCTCCACCTTAAACATTAAACAATAAAACTTACTATTTCACCTTTACATAAGCTGCCTGTACCACATCGCGCACCCCTACGTCACTTTTGCTCACCATCACAACGACTTCCATTTTTTCTGGATTAAACAAACCTTCTCTCACAGGCAAAGTATAGGTAGGGAATTTCTTTTTTATCACATCATTTGCTTTAAGATTAGTCCCAAAACTATCACCAGTGGCATTGGTCATCATATCCATCAATACATGTTTGTGTTCATAGTCTTCTACGTATTCTGATCCATTGGATTGTGCATCAATGATATCCGATTCTGTTAGATAGACGCTGATATTATAATTTCCTGATAAATCAACTAATGGAATTGCAGTTACATCAAGGTCAATCGTTCTTTTATTTTCATCATAATCAACTGCCAAAAGAATATTCATTTGATGAGGCTTTTGAAGTTCTTTTGCTACTTCGGCGTACCATAAGTCTGGACTGCTGATAGCATATGGTTCTTGAGGGTCCTCTGTCAAAATTCTATTAGTAGTAGCTGCTGGTTTTCCATACCAAGGTTTTAACCAGTTTTCCAGATCTTTTGCTTTTTGATTTCTAAAATCATACTTACTTTTGTCTTTGATAGGTTGTGACAGAAAATCACCATGAATACCAACAACGGCAACTTTCCCTGGAAATTGCGATAATATAAACTCAATGGCCGCACTTCCTTTTGGACAGTTCGGACAGCTAGCACCTGTAAGCTCTTCGATCAATACAACACGATCAGATTCTGGAATCACTGGATCTTCGATATTGAGCATAATTTCATTACAAGAATAAATGGTGATAGCCGCTATCACAAAAATGAATATTTTATTGATTTGTCTCATATGCTTATATTTTTATAATATATTAAAATGTTGTACTCATATTAAATCGGATTCCGCTAAATGCTGGTTCTAGACGACAGATACCACCACTACACACGATGCCTTCTACTTGTTTTACGTATCTTACACTATACCTTTGAGCATCATTTAAAAATACAAGTCCGGCAGTAGGATAAATTGTTTTTTCTATTTGGCCTTTAGAGTTTGCTTTTTTAGGATCAATATTGTACATAATTGAACCCTCAAAAATCCATCTAGGTGCAATACTAAATTCTGCTAAACCAAACAACCAACTACCAAAATCTTGTTTTGTTTTCATATACTGAAACTCTGCTCGTATAGCTTTTGCAGGCGTAAACTTGTACAAAAAGTCCACATATGGGGTAATTGTCTTAACAAGTGGCACTTCAGATTTCATCTCATATCTTTCTTGGTTATAAGTCAAAAATTGTATACCAGATGTTAACTGCCATTTTCTTTTGTGCTTGTATATCACTTCAGTAAATAATTCCTGAAATAACCTGTCGCCTTCTAAGGTTTTAATATCAGAATAATTAACGCCAGCACTTAATGCCTTGCTAAATTTGTATTTTACATCCATGACATAAGCCATTTCAGATATATCTTGAGCAGCAGGACTATAACGAGCCGTAAGTCTGTAAGTGTTTTGTCTATTGAGTGGTACTAAATAATTAACCAATCCCCTAATCAATTGTAAATTTGGATCTATCCTAAAGTTAAAGCTTTCCGTTCTTTTTACTTCACCTGTCACACCGAGTTTACCTGATGCATAAGACAGACTGGCATAAAGTACAGAACCTGATTTTTGCTCTAATTTGCCAATGCTACTACCTACGAGTTCTGCTTTTTCAGCAAATGCATTGTAATAAATATCATTTGACTTAAGCGCCACTTCCGTAAATAATGATATCGACTTGTAGCTCAAGGTATTATAAAATGTACCTGAATAAGCATTATGATTAGGTTTAAATCGATCTTCTGTTTGATATGTTCTGAGAGAGTTAACCACACCTTCCATATTTTCATCCGAGATCGTCCTATTGACAAAGCCAAATCCTGGTGCTAAGGTGAGTGGACTTTCTTCTCCAAAACTCAAAAATCCTTCCACTCTAAGTCCTTTCAGATTACCTGTATAAGTCTCAAAAGCATTTTTTTGTCTTCCAGCAAATGCCATAACATTCCATGATTTGCCAAGGTCATACTTACCACTTACACCATATAATGCATTATCTATAAAAAGTGGTCGTGTCTCAAAAGCCCTAAAAATGAGTCCTGAACCTATCTGATCATATAGATATCCCACGCTCAGTTCAAGTTTGTTTAATGTTTTTTTGGCATACCATCTTCCAATACCTATACCTGTAAAGGAGCCTGTCGGATTACGAAGATTGGAGTTGTTAAACATATCAAACCTTGCACCTATGGTGAGTCCATCTATAGTATAATTTAGATTGAGCCATGCTTCACCACCAAAAAATTGATGGTCATATTGTGGTGTATTAATCGCATTAATAGAAGAATCCCTAACAAAAATATTTGCATTGGTTTCAAAAGCGCCTGAAAAAACGCCCTTGCTTTGTTTTTCTTGCGCAGAAACGATGCTGTGAGCAAATAATATAAAAACAATTAAAATTTTAAAAGTGTGTTGCATTGGTTATGACTTCGATTGGTTCTATTTATTAATAAAAATATTCTACAATGAAATTGTTAAATATTTTCCTTACATTATTTAAATCGGATGCAAGATAAAAAATATTATAAAATGACTTGAGATTATTACACAAAATCATTTTCAAAAGACATTTGATTCATTTTTGGTTAAATTATAGTTAAGTATTTATGGATTATTCATTATCATTGTGACTTTTATTTATCTTAGCCATCTAAATTAAAAAAGTCGTATGAATCTTTTTAAATCTTTAAGTGTTTTTATTGTTTTGGTAGTATCTTTTGCCTTTACAAATAATGTAAATAATCCTTTTCCTTCTATCAATATTAAAACCATAGACGGCAAAACGGTTAATACAAGTGATTATACATCCAAAGGAAAAATTACAGTCGTAAGCTTTTGGGCGACTTGGTGTACACCTTGTAAAAGAGAACTAGACGCTATAAATGAAGTATATGCCGATTGGGTAGACAAATATGATATACAATTGCTTGCTATAACTATTGATGATGCGAGAGGACTGACTAAAGTGCCTGCAACAATTCAATCTAAAGGTTGGGAATTTACAGTCCTTGCAGACAGCAAACAAGAATTGCAACAGGCTCTCAATTTTCAGACCATACCTCAGACCTTTTTATTAGATCAAAAAGGTGAAATCGTGTATGCGCACAATGGTTACAGCCCAGGTGATGAAATCAAGTTGGAAGAAAAAATTGCAGCGCTTAAAAAGTAATTCAAACGATATATCCATTTTAAGAATCTCAACCTACTTCTAATGATAAATAATATAAAATGGGCAATCATTATTTTGGTCTTGCCTTTTATATCTTGTAAAAATAGTTCTTCAAACCCAGATGCCGCAGCTTCTGAAGATAAAACAGCTGTTCTTAAAGAAGCACTCACTATCCAAGATGATGCCATACATATTGGTATTGAAGTAGATAGTCTATTGGCCGCAAAATTTGCACAAGGTGCTGTAGCTCAAAATATTGACTCTTTAAGGGCTGTATTAAAAGAAGTGGATGCGTGGAAATTTAACATGGTAAAAATACCAGGCATGGCTCACGACCACGACCATTCAGGACATGACCATTCAGGACATGACCACGCACACGATCATGGTGGCACAGATGCTGCTGCTCACCTAACGCCTGCAGAAATAAAAAAGGTACAAGAAGAATGGAAGTCAGCTATTGAAGCTATCCATGAGAAATTGAAGTAGAATTTAATCGTTTTGTACTTGTAAACAATGCCAATAGTAGATTTTGTATGAAGTATAAATTAGTAATCAATATCTTCTAAGTAATTTATTGATGTATGACTTGTAATAGTATATATGGTCTTTTAGCATGAATTAAGGTAAGTTCAATATCTTTTTTGCAATATTTTCTAGACATAATATATTTTTTGTACATTTGACTGTTTTTTATGTTATAACCAACTTTAAATGGGTAGATTAGTTAGAATAGTCATTTACGCTTTAATTATCCTGATACTATACTTTTGGGTGTCTGCTATAATGAATGCTTATTATAAAAATAAAGAACAAAAGATAGTAGAAGAAATCACTACAGATACGCTTCCACCTGTAGATACCACCATGCAATATACGGAAAGTAGTGAAGAAGTTACAGACGGTAATATGATTTCAAATGAAGATATTGTAGATGGAAAAATCGATTACAAAGATGTGGACTCCAAAGTGGAAGAAATGGTGGAAAAGAAAAAATCTAGTCCACTACCTGCAAAACAGGAAGTCAAACCTTCTTCATCATCAAAACCAGCTTTAAAACCACAATCACCAAAAATAGAAGCCACAAAAGAAGTTCCAAAAAGCTCATCTAGCACCGCAAAAGGATTAGCAGGAGACGGTGGGAAGTATATGGTAATGGCAGGTAGTTATTTACTTAAAGAAAATGCACAGAAAATGGTCACCAAACTTAAAGCAATGGGCTACTCTCAATCAAGTGTTGTGGTATTTTCTGCATCACAATACCATTCTGTCATAGCTGCTAGATACTCTTCTGAAACACAAGCAAGAAACACCGCAACAGATCTGAAGCAAAAAGGCATCGACAGTTTTGTCAAGGTAAAATAATAGGTAAGATATGTGTGGAAGGTCATCACTTACCAAAGTAGAAAAAGAGATTGAAGCACGTTTTAAGGCAACTTTTTATTCTGACGAATTAGCCAGATATAATCCACTTCCCAATTTTAATGTCGCACCTACACACATGCATCCTGTCATTACTTCTGATGATACTACACATATTCATTTATATCGTTGGGGTTTGATTCCTTTTTGGGCAAAAGACGTAAACATAGGATCAAAACTAATAAATGCTAGGGCTGAAACCCTTCAAGACAAAACAGCTTTTCGCCAATGTCTAGCTACCAAAAGATGTATTGTCCCACTTGATGGTTTTTATGAATGGAAAACGAAAGGAAAACAAAAAACACCCTACAGAATTATAGCAAAAGACCAAGATATATTTTCTGTGGCAGGTTTGTGGGATTCTTGGCAGAATACAAACGGTGATACCATTCACAGTTTTACCATCATCACCATTGCACCTAATACGCTGATGAAAGAAATTCATGATAGAATGCCCGCCATGTTACTTAAGGAAAATGAAAACTTATGGTTGGACAATGAGATAAAACCAAAAGATGCACTACAATTACTACTACCATATCCATCAGACCAAATGGAAGCATACCCCGTTTCAGATAAAGTAAATAGCGTAAAAGCAAACGACAAATCGCTCATAGAAAGAGTTATCCCTAAACCCACCATCATCCAAACTTCCTTATTCGATTAACCACCGAACCACGGAATTTGACAGATTTTTCAAATCTGTTAAATTTATGATTTAAACCCATCACCCATCACCCATCAC
>DLGT01000166.1 GCA_002482845.1 Saprospiraceae bacterium UBA7687 | reverse complement strand
TTTCTTTTTTAGCTTTTTGCTTTGTTGGGTATGCGCAGGTTATTGATTTTCCAGATGCTAATTTTAAGAATGCATTGGTGAATACGAAGTGCGTTGATATTGGGGGTAGTTTTGGTCCAGATATTGACGCAGATCTCAATGATGATGGAGAGATAGATTTAAGTGAAGCGCTAAATATTGAGAAATTAAATGTTAGTAGCAATCAAATAATAAATCTGGCAGGTATAGAAAATTTTAGTAATTTAATAAATTTGACCTGTAATGATAATAAAATAACTTCATTAGAATTAATTGGTTTTTTAAATTTAAAATCTTTAAATTGTGATGGTAATATTTTAACAAAATTAAATTTAAAAGAATTAAATAAATTAGAATGGTTAAGTTGTAGTGCAAATCAACTTTCTACTTTAGAAATTGGCCACCTTAAAAGTTTAGTTTATTTAGTATGTTATGGCAATAATCTTTCTTCAATAGACTTAAAAGGTTTAAATAATCTCTCAACTTTAGATTGTGGAGGAAATCAATTGACAAATATTGATATTAGTGAATTATTAAAATTAGTAACTTTTAGATGTAGTAAAAATAAGATTACAAATTTTAACAAAATTATTCTGCCAAATTTATTTTATTTATCCATTGATAATAACAATTTAACCACTTTGAATGTCGAAGGCTTTAAAAATTTAAAAAGTCTAAGTTGTGAAAACAATCAATTGTCATATTTAGAATTTGATAGTTTAAAATACTTAAAATTCCTAAATTGTTACAATAATTTATTGACTTCATTAAATGTCAATGATTTAAGTATTGAACAGCTGAAATGCCAAAATAATAAATTAATAACATTAAATGTGCAAATAACTACTCTAGGTTTGTTAGATTGTAGTAACAACTTTTTAACAACATTAAATCTAAAGCAATCGAAATCTTTAAACACTTTGTATTGTTATAACAATTTATTAACAACATTATTTCTACCAAATATATCTTTAGAAAAAATATTTTGCAGTAACAATCAACTTGTTACTTTAGATTTGCAAAACATGCGGAATTTAGAGTATGTAGATGCAGATGTCAATAAATTGACATACATACTTTTAAAAGGTACTGCATATAAATATCCATTACAAATATTGCTTTCTAATAATTCAACATTAAGATACTTTTGTTGTAATGAAGAAGATAAGATTAATATAAAAGAAACTATTGAAAATTATGGATACAGTAACTGCGAAGTCAATTCATACTGTACCTTCACACCAGGAGGAAAATTTTACATCTTGAGTGGAGAAAATAAATATGATGAAAATAACGATGGATGTCTTAATCAGGATCTAAAAATGTTCAATTTAAAATACGAAATAACAAACGGGAATATTTCTGGAACAATCATTTCTAACTCCAATGGAAACTACGTCATACCAGTCCATGAAGGTACCCACACCATAACACCAATTTTAGATCATCCGAACCATTTTGATATAACACCTTCATCATTCACAATCACTTTCCCATCCACCTCCGACACCATCACCCAAGACTTCTGCATCACACCTAAAGGAATCTACCGGCAAACCAACATCACCGTCATCCCACTCTCACCACCAGCGAGACCAGGCTTCTATGCTTCCTACAAAATCGTATGGGAGAATGCAGGAAATCAAATAGAAAATGGTACGCTAAATTTTACTTATGATGAGACATTGCTCGATTATATCTCTGCAACTCAGACAGCAGACCAAGTAGCAGATGGCATTGTCAAATGGAACTTTACCAAACTCCTACCTTTCGAAAAAAGAGAAATCACTGTCACACTCAAAGTCAATAGACCTACAGATACACCTGCAGTAAATGCAGGAGATAAACTTTATCTATCCGCATCTATCCTAGACAATATCTTCACACTAGAGAATACCGTCGTAGGTTCTTACGACCCTAATGACAAAACTTGTCTCCAAGGTGATCGTGTAAAACCTGATATGGTAGGTGAGTACGTGGACTATCTCATCCGCTTCGAAAATACAGGCAACTATGCTGCTGAAAATGTAGTCATAAAAGATATCATCGATACCAAAACATTCGATGTGAGCACGCTGAAAATCACAGATGCAAGCCATGAAGTTTATACGCGTATCGAAGGCAATAAAGTAGAGTTCATCTTTGAAAACATCCAATTACCATTCGACGATGCTAATAATGACGGTTACATCGCTTTTAAGATCAAGACCTTACCGAGTTTAGTTCTTGGTGACTCACTCAAAAACCTAGCAGATATCTACTTCGATTACAACTTCCCGATACGCACGAATGAAGCACAGACGACAGTAGCTTTCCCTGTTTTCACAAAAGATATCACTACCGAAGTTAAGATTTATCCTAATCCAGTTTCTGACATTTTATATCTAGACACAAATGAAAACTGGACCAAGGCAGACATCTATGATATTTCAGGAAGGATTATGAGATCTGTATCTTTAGAAAGTTGGTCTATAGACGTAAGTGGATTGGAAAGTGGGACATATTTTATTAGATTGAAGGATGGAGAGAAAGTGGGGCTTGTTAAGTTTTTGAAGATGTAATTTTAATTATTGAATCGTTTAATGTTTAGATATGAGAAGTGTATTATTATTTTCTTTTTTGGCTTTTTACTTTGTTGGCTATGGTCAGATTATTGATTTTCCAGATGCTAATTTTAAGAATTCATTGGTGAATACTTTTTGTGTGGATACTAATGGCGATGGTTGGGGAGATACCGATGCAGATTTGAATAATGATGGGGAGATTGATGTTAGTGAAGCGCATTTAATAAAAAACTTAGTTGTAAGATTTAATTCTATCACTAATTTAGATGGAGTAACGTATTTTAAAAATTTGTTGACATTAGATTGTAGCAGTAACGAACTATCAGTTTTGAATTTAATAAATTTAACGAAATTAGATTCATTAAAATGTAGTAACAACAGAATTACTTCAGTGTCTTTCCCTTTTGATTTGAAAAAATTAAATTGTAGTTCTAATTTTATAGATTCTTTAGACCTTAGCAATCTAACTAAATTGATTTTTCTTGAGTGTTCATCTAACAGATTATTTCATCTGGATTTATCGAAAAATAAAGATATAAAAGCTTTGCATTGCAGTTCCGGTCATAATGTATTTGGACTAAAATCTATTACATTTGACAATAACTTTAATATTGAAACACTATTTCTTGGATTTAATGATATCAAAGAAATAAACTTTAAAGAAACTCCTAATTTGAAATATTTAGAGTTAAGTGACAATGATTTTGGAAATTTGGATTTTTCTAATCTCTCGAAATTGCAACATTTATTTCTTAGTAACAGTGATTCAACTTCTAAAATCAATGTTAATGGGTTAGTCAATTTGACATCACTAGCTATTTATGGCATGAATAATTTAAAGAATATTGACGTTAGCACATTAACTAACTTGACATCACTTCAGTGCAGATTTAATTCACTTGAAGAATTGAATGTTGATAAAAATATTAATTTAACTACATTGTATTGTGATGGAAATCGACTTAAGTTATTAGATATTCAAAATAATCACAAAATTAATTCTCTTTTTTGCAGTAGTAATCTACTTGAGTATCTGTTTATAAAAAATGGTAATTTTAATTTATCAACTGAATTTCTTTATAACCCAGGGTTAAAATATGTCTGTTGCGATGAGTTTAGATTGAATCAAATAAGATTTAAGTGTGATAATCAAAACCAAAAGAATGCTGAAGTAAATTCGTATTGCACTTTTACACATGGAGGAAAATTTTTTATATTTGAAGGCAAGAGCATATATGATGAAAAAGCTGATGGCTGTAATAATGATAGCACTTTATACCCAAATCTAAAATTTAAAATACTTTTTGGAAATTTACAAACAAATGTTATTCCAAATTCTTCTAATGATTTCATTATTCCAATTCAAAATGGAATGACAATAATAGAGCCAATTTTAGAACATCCAAACCATTTCGAAGTAACACCAACATCTTTCACAGTAACTTTCCCAAATACATCCGACACCATCAGCCAAGATTTCTGCATCACACCCAAAGGTATCTTCCGCCAAACCAACATCACCGTCATCCCACTAACACCTCCTGCTCGCCCAGGCTTCGAAGCACAATACAAAATCGTTTGGGAAAATACAGGAAATCAAATAGAAAACGGCACGCTCAATTTTACATATGATGAGACATTATTGGATTATATCTCTGCAACACAGACGGCTGACCAAGTAGCAGATGGCATCATTAAGTGGAATTTTACTAATCTTCTCCCTTTCGAAAAAAGAGAAATTACGGTCACACTCAAAGTCAATAGACCCACAGATATACCTGCCGTCAATGCAGGCGACAAACTCTACCTTACAGCATCTATCCTAGACAATATCTTTACACTCGAAAATACGGTCGTAGGTTCTTACGACCCAAATGATAAAACATGTCTCCAAGGTGATCGTGTAAAACCTGATATGGTAGGTGAGTACGTGGACTATCTCATCCGCTTCGAAAATACAGGCAACTATGCTGCTGAAAATGTAGTCATAAAAGATATCATCGATACCAAAACATTCGATGTGAGCACGCTGAAAATCATAGATGCAAGCCATGAAGTTTATACGCGCATCGAAGGAAATAAAGTAGAGTTCATCTTTGAAAACATCCAACTACCATTCGATGATGCCAATAATGACGGTTACATCGCCTTCAAGATAAAGACCTTACCTACCCTAGTCCTAGGTGACTCACTAAAAAATCTAGCAGACATCTATTTTGATTATAACTTCCCGATACGTACCAATGAAGCGCAGACCACCGTAGCTTTTCCTGTTTTTACCACAGATATCACCACAGAAGTTAATATCTATCCTAATCCAGTTTTCGACATTTTATACCTAGATAAAAATGATCCTTGGACAAAAGCTGAGATATTTGATATT
>DLGT01000165.1 GCA_002482845.1 Saprospiraceae bacterium UBA7687 | reverse complement strand
GTTTTCTTTTTTAGCTTTTTGCTTGGTTGGGTATGCGCAGGTTATTGATTTTCCAGATGCTAATTTTAAGAATGCATTGGTGAATACTTTGTGTGTGGAGTTGGATGGTGATATATTAGGTGATGCAGATGCAGACTTGAATAATGATGGGGAGATCGATATAGCTGAAGCACTAAATGTAAGTGGCCTTATTATCTCGAATGGAGAGATTTCTAATTTGAATGGCATTGAAAATTTTAAGAATTTGCAATATTTAAATTGTGGTTCCAACAAATTAACATCTTTAGATGTAAAAGGATTGATATATTTGACAAATTTATCTTGTAATAACAATCTACTAACTTACTTAGATGTTTCAGGATTGACGAATTTGGTTGGTTTATCTTGTTTTAACAACCAACTAACAACCTTAGATTTACACGGGTTGAAAAATTTGTCTCATTTAGTTTGTCAAAATAATCAATTGACAACCCTAAATGTACAAGGATTGACATATTTGGAATGGTTATGGTGTTTTAATAATCACCTGAAATCTTTAAACATTAAAGGAGTAAAATTTTTACAAACTTTAACTTTTCGAGATAATCCAAATCTGGAGTATATCTGTTGTAATGATGAAATAATTTCTGACTTAAAAAATATGTCGATTTCAAATGGTCAGAATTGCGAAGTAAATTCCTACTGCACCTTCACACCAAGTGGTAAGTTTTATGTAATACACGGAAAAAACACTTTTAATTACAATAATAATGGATGTGATGATTTAGATATTAAATTACCGAACACAAAATATATTACAACTAATAGTATAGGTAATATAACTGGTGGCTATATTTCTAACTCCACAGGAAAATATTCAATTCCACTACAAGAAGGCACTCATACCATAACTCCAATCATAGATCATCCAAATCATTTCGAAGTAACTCCATCATCCTTGACAATAACTTTCCCATCTACATCTGACACCATCACCCAAGACTTCTGCATCACACCAAAAGGCATCTTCCGACAAACCAACATTACCGTCATCCCACTTACACCACCAGCGAGACCAGGCTTCGATGCATCATACAAAATCGTGTGGGAAAATGTAGGAAATCAAATAGAAAGTGGTACACTCAATTTTACATATGATGAGACACTACTAGATTACATCTCTGCTACTCAGACGGCAGATTTAAATTCAGATGGTATCGTAAGCTGGTATTTTAATAATTTACTGCCATTCGAAAAAAGAGAAATCACTGTTACACTCAGAGTTAATAGACCTACAGATACACCTGCTGTCAATGCAGGAGATAAGTTATATCTCACGGCATCTATCCTAGACAATATCTTCACACTAGAGAATACCGTCGTCGGTTCTTATGACCCGAATGACAAAACATGTCTCCAAGGCGATCGTGTTAAGCCCGACATGGTGGGCGAGTACGTGGACTATCTCATCCGTTTCGAAAACACAGGCAACTATGCTGCCGAAAATGTCGTAGTCAAAGACATCATCGATACCAAGACCTTTGACGTCAGCACGCTGAAAATCACTGATGCCAGCCACGAAGTTTATACCCGCATAGAAGGAAATAAAGTAGAGTTCATTTTTGAAAACATCAATTTGCCCTTCGACGATGCCAATAATGATGGTTACATCGCATTTAAGATCAAGACACTACCGAGTTTAGTTCTTGGCGACTCACTAAAAAATCTAGCAGATATCTATTTTGATTATAACTTCCCGATACGTACCAATGAAGCTCAAACAACTGTAGCTTTCCCAGTTTTCACAAAAGACATCACCACCGAAGTTAAGATTTATCCGAATCCAGTTACTGACGTTTTATATCTAGACACTAATGATCATTGGACCAAAGCTGAAATCTATGACATTGCAGGAAGGATTAAAAGATCAATATCCTTGGATGGTCAAACTATAGATGTGAGTGGATTAGAGAGTGGGACCTATTTTATTAGATTAAAGGATGGAGAGAAGGTGGGTCTCGTAAAGTTTGTGAAGATTTAATTTTAATCGTGTAATTGTTGAATCGTTTAATGTTTAGATATGAGAAGTATATTAGTTTTTTCTTTTTTGGCTTTTTGTTTTGTCGGTTATGGTCAGATTATAAATTTTCCAGATGCTAGATTTAAAAATGCATTGGTGAATACTTTGTGTGTGGATACGGATGGTGATAATATTGGTGACGCTGATGCGGATTTGAATGATGATGAGGAGATTGATGTGAGTGAAGCGCTTAAAGTAGAAAAATTGAGTATTGTCAATTTAAATATTTCAAGCTTAGAAGGCATTCAAAATTTTGATTCATTAATCTCAATAAATTGTTCTTACAATGATTCATTGACTAACATTAAATTTAATAATTTAATCAAACTTTCAAATATTACCTGCAACAATTCTGGTTTGAGTTCATTAGAACTGAATGATTTACCGGCTATGTCAACTTTAGATTGCTACAATAATATATCTCTAATTACTTTATCACTTAATAATTTGCCTAATCTAACATATTTAGATTGCTCTGGAACCAAATTGAGTTCATTAGAACTGCAAGATTATTTATTATTATCGAATTTAAGAATTTATAATAATCCGAAACTAACAAGTTTAACATTAAGAAATTTACCTAATCTTACACAATTATGGAATCCTGCTTCAAATTTGAAATCTATAGTTCTATTTGATTTGCCTAAATTAGACAATATTTATCTTAACGATAATGATTCACTACAAAACTTTTCAATTTCAAATTTACCTAATCTTAAGAGTTTGAACATAACAAGAGCCCAATTACTTGCACTAGTACTTAAAGATTTACCAATGTTATCAACTGTTGGAATAAATCATTTGATTAAACTGGAATTAACAAATCTACCAAGTTTAACGTATTTGTACTGTTGCTATGCAAATTTAACGTCTTTAACACTAAAAGACTTGCCCATGTTAACTACAGTAATAACTAATAATAATCGATTTAAAAAACTAGAATTAGTAAATTTACCAAAACTATTTTCTTTAGATTGTTCAAGTTCTGAATTGATTGCACTAGATATTAAAGACTTACCATCATTATCTAAATTGAATTGTAGCTCAAATTACTTTTTAAAAAGTTTAACATTAACAAATTCACCTAACTTAAAAGATTTAGACTGTTACTCCACAAAAATAACATCTTTAGTACTGAAAGATTTACAATTATTATCATATGTAAATTGTAAGGACAATGCTCTATTAAAAACATTAACTTTAGCAAATTTACCAAAATTATCAATTTTAGACTGTTCATATTCAGGTTTAATTTCTTTGGATTTAAATAATTTTACTTCCTTATCATATTTGAATTGTAAAGCCAATTCTGAATTAAAAACATTAACTTTAGCAAACCTACCTGAATTAAATTATGTAGAATTCTTGGACTCTGGGATTATTTCCCTTGACTTTAAAAATTTACCATTAATTGAAGTTCTGAATTTTGGTTATTATAACACATACAAATATGTAAAATTATCAAAATTACCTGAACTTTTATATTTTAACTTCCCAATTTCAAAAGTAATTTCATTTGATTTTTCAGATTTACCCATGGTATCAAACTTGAATTTAAATTTCGACTCTTTAAGTACTTTACAAATATCAAATTTACCCAATCTTCAATATTTAGAATGCAGAAGCACAATGTTGGAGACCTTGGATCTTAAAGACTTGCCTTTATTATCAGTTATAAATTGCAGTTACAATAGCTTTTTAAAAACACTAAAACTTTTAAATTTGCCTGAACTTGAAAATCTAGATTGTTCAAATTCTGGGTTAATCTCAATACAAATAATATCTGAAAGAGTTTTGGAAAAATTAAATATTTCTAAAATTCCATTTATTAAATATATATGTTGCTCAGAAATTAATAAACAAAAAATAATTACCCATATAGAATGGTGGGAATATAAAAATGTTAACGTTAACACATATTGTTCTTTTGATCCTTTTGTAGATTTTGGAGTAATGAGAGGTAATGTTAAGTTTGATGTTAATAATGATGGATGTGATGACACAGATAAAAATTTGACTTTTGTAAATTTTAATATTTTAGAACCTTATAAATCAGGGAGTTACATATTACTTGGAGATAATAAATATGAAATTTCTCTACCAATAGGAGAGAATACAATTACACCTTCAGTTGAAAACCAAAGATTTACAATTTCTCCAGAATTTATAACAAAAGACATTAAAAAAGGAGACACCATCACCCAAGATTTCTGCATCACACCCAAAGGCGTCTTTCGACAAACCAACATCACGGTCATCCCACTCTCACCACCAGCAAGGCCAGGATTTGATGCATCTTACAAAATCGTATGGGAAAATGTAGGCAATCAAATAGAAAGCGGTACGCTCAATTTTACATATGATGAGACATTATTGGATTATATCTCTGCTACTCAGACGGCAGATCAAATAGCAGAAGGGATCATTAAATGGAATTTTACAAATCTGCTTCCTTTCGAAAAAAGAGAAATCACCGTTACGCTCAAAGTCAATAGACCGACAGATACACCAGCAGTAAATGCAGGAGATAAGCTGTATCTCACAGCATCCATACTAGACAATATCTTCACTCTAGAGAATACCGTCGTCGGTTCTTATGACCCTAATGACAAAACTTGTCTCCAAGGTGATCGTGTAAAACCTGATATGGTAGGCGAGTACGTGGACTATCTCATCCGCTTCGAGAACACGGGCAACTATGCCGCTGAAAATGTCGTAGTGAAAGATATCATCGATACCAAGACCTTCGATGTTAGCACCCTAAAAATCACAGATGCTGGCCACGAAGTTTATACGCGTATAGAAGGCAATAAAGTAGAATTCATCTTTGAGAATATCCAATTACCATTCGACGATGCTAATAATGACGGTTACATTGCCTTTAAGATCAAGACCTTACCTACCCTAGTCCTTGGCGACTCACTCAAAAACCTAGCAGATATCTATTTTGATTATAACTTCCCGATACGTACAAATGAAGCACAGACAACCGTTGCTTTTCCTGTTTTTACCAAAGATATCACCACAGAAGTTAATATCTACCCTAATCCAGTTACTGACATCTTGTACCTAGACACAAATGAAAACTGGACCAGAGCAGAGATATTTGATATTGCAGGAAGGATTATGAGATCAATATCCTTGGACGGTCAGTCTATTGATGTAAGTGGATTAGAAAGTGGGGCATATTTTATTAGGTTGAAGGATGGGGATAGATTGGCTTTTGTCAAATTTGTTAAATTGTAAAAATAAAAAAAAATATTAATTATGAAAAATGTAATCATTATTTTGCTTCTGTCTGTTGGTATTAGTGGCTATAGCCAAATCATCAACTTCTCAGATGATGATTTCAGGATTGCTCTAGTAAATTATTATTGTGTGGATACCAATAATGATGGAGTAGGAGATGCAAAAGCCGATTTAAATTTTGATAATGAAATATCAATCAGTGAAGCATTACAAATTAAGTATTTGCTAATTTTTGCTAAGGATATTGATAATTTAAGCGAAATAAATCTATTTACTTCTTTAATTAGTTTAAATTGTTCATATAATAGAATTACAACATTAGATGTCCAGGCTTTAACTAAATTAACTGATTTAAATTGCAATGCTAATAGAATTGTAAAATTAAATATAAAAGGACTTCAGGGTTTAAAAAATTTAATGTTCAAAGGTAACTTGATAAAGTCTATAGATATTCAAGAATTTACAAACCTAAAAAGCTTTATATGTGGTCATAATGACTTAAATACAATAAATTTTGGTGGATTAACCAATCTTGAAGTTATTTCTTGTGAAAATAATCAATTCAAATCTTTAAACTTAAAAGGTTTGACAAATTTAAAGAACTTAGTTTGTAGTAGTAATCAATTAACTGATTTAAATATAGAAGGAGCACTAAATTTGGAATCGATATATTGCAATGAAAATCAACTAAAATTATTAGACCTAAAAGCGTTTACAAAACTAAAAACATTAAATTGTAAAAAAAATGACATTACCGAATTAAAAATTGAAGCATTGATAAGTTTAGAAACTGTTTACTGTGATCATAATGAACTTTCGTCTATCAATCTACAAGGATTAACAAATCTGAAAAATTTAACGTTTACTTTCAATACACTTTTTGAAATAAATTTAAGTGATTTACATAATTTAGAGTGGTTAGATTGTAGCTATAGCTTACTTAATTCACTCGACGTAAATGAATTAAAGGGATTAAAAGATTTGTGGTGCAAAGGTAATAATCTTAAAGCTTTAGATTTGAGTACTTTAACAAATTTAAACTCTTTAAATTGTAATACGTCAAAAATTACTTCATTAAATCTCAAAGGATTAAATAAATTAACAAAACTAGAATGTAATTACAACGAACTTTCTACTTTAGATATCCAAGAATTGGAGAGTTTGGAATATTTAGATTGCCAATCTAACCAACTTACATCATTAAACGTTGATGATTTAAATGCTCTAACATATTTAAATTGCGAAAGCAATGATATCAAATTTATAAATGTTCGAAAAGCAAAAAATTTAACAATGTTGTATTGTGGCTATAATGACATTACAACGTTAGATGTTCAAAGGATGAAAAAACTAACACAATTATCTTGTAAAAGTACTTCTTTGGTGTATTTACTAATGAAAGAAACATATATTGAGCTGGAAAATCTAGATTTAAATCCGAATGAGTCTCTAAGATATGTTTGTTGTGATGAAGATAGAATTAATTCAGTAAAAAATATGGTAAGACTAATTTCTTCATGTGAAGTTAACTCATATTGTTCATTCACTACATTTGGACGGGCTAATATTATTCAAGGTCAAAATGTATATGATACAGATAATAATGGTTGTGATGATCATGACATTAAAATTTCTAACTTTAAATATAAATTAAATAATTCAAGTTTTTTCGGAAATATATTAGGAACCTTTGTTTCAGATTCAACTGGAAATTTTCACATCCCTTTGTTAGAAGGAACTCACACAATAACTCCAATCCTAGAACATCCAAGCCGTTTCAAAGTTACACCAACATCATACACTGTTACTTTCCCATCCACATCCGACACCATAACCCAAGACTTCTGCATCACACCCAAAGGCATCTTCCGACAAACCAATATCACCGTCATCCCTCTTACACCACCAGCCAGACCAGGATTTGATGCATCATACAAAATCGTATGGGAGAATGTCGGCAATCAAGTGGAAAACGGAACTCTCAATTTTACGTATGATGAGACATTATTGGATTATATCTCAGCAACTCAGACGGCAGATCAGATTGCCGACGGTATCGTTAAGTGGAATTTTATCAATCTTCTACCATTCGAAAAAAGAGAAATCATCGTCTCACTCAAAGTAAATAGACCTACAGATACTCCAGCAGTTAATGCAGGAGACAAACTTTATCTGACAGCATCCATCCTAGAC
>DLGT01000096.1 GCA_002482845.1 Saprospiraceae bacterium UBA7687 | reverse complement strand
ATTAAAATGCAAACATATAAGGGGCTAGGGGTGTTTCCCTTTAGGGTCAGGGTGAAAAACGGTTGATTATCATACGATTGTGTTTTCGAAGTAGACTCATATTATATAAAATAAAAAAGCTTAAACAATTGATAAACAACTATTTAAGCTCATTAAGTGGAGATGCAGGGACTCGAACCCTGGTCCAGACAAAGCAACTGAAGGCTTTCTACATGCTTATCTTCTAATCGAATTTTCGTAATCTGACAGGTCTAGAAGCCCACGACGTCATCATCTTATCTTCTTAATTTCGGATCGTGATCGAAGCATCTCACTCACCTAGTCCGCGGGTCTGTTGAAGTGCGGCTACCGGCATATATCGGACGTCAACCGGGCGGCACTAAAAGCGTTGTAATCCTAGATTACGCAGCTAATGCGAAGTTATTATCGCCATTTGTTGTTTGATCATCATTTATTACGGAGTGAACAATCGTGCTCCGGCATGCTTACCAACCGATCATCTTTCCTGTCGATACCAGTCATCCCCATGTTTAAAACTGAGAATAAAACATCAAATTAATTATTTAATTATGGTGCCTTAGTACTGAACAGTATAAATTATTGATTGAAATAAAATTTCTGTATCTTTATACGTTGGATTAGAACGTAATCTTTACACACTTTGTTCCAGAATCAGTAAAAATTTGTGTAATTAGAAATAAATAAGTTTATAATTAAACAAATTAATAATATATAATCATTATTAATTCAATGATTTAAAACTTAAATCATTGGAGAAAATGTTTATTATTATTTTGAATCTGACATCACTTCCGACTAATCCACACTGAATACCTGAGATTGCACAAGTGCTAGATCTAACCAAGAAAATGGATATACCAAAGCAAAATTGTGAAACATATGACAAGTATTGGAATAGTATTCGAATAGTAAAAACCCTAAATTAAAAATGCTCTATAATTTTTTGACAAAAAACTTTCATTAAGAATTATCTTGATGTTATTTTTTGCTTATGACAATTTGAAAATTACAACAATTCGAAACGAATACATCATATATTCATCCTATTTGCGTTAATTTGCAACATCTTTAGGAAAATAGAAATATTTTAAACATGATATTAATAACAAATGATGATGGCATCGTAGCACCTGGCATAAAAGCACTAGTAGAAGTCGCATCACAATTTGGTGAAGTATTGGTCGTGGCCCCTGATTCCCCTCAATCTGGTCAAGGTCATGCTATTACTTTAAACAACCCATTAAAACTAAGAAAAGTAGATATATTTGAAGGTATTGATGCTTATGAATGCTCAGGTACACCTGTAGATTGTGTCAAATTGGCAAAAAATGTATTGCTTAAAGGGAAAAAAATAGACCTATGTGTATCTGGTATTAATCATGGAGCCAATTCTTCCATCAATATCATATATTCTGGTACTATGTCGGCAGCTATGGAAGCAAGTATAGAAGGTATTGATTCTATAGGATTTTCATTATTAGACTTTAGTTTTGAAGCAGACTTTGAAGCTGCTAAGTTTTATATAAAAAAAATAATTTCATCTGTGCTTAATCAACCCATGCAAGACTGTAAACTTTGGAACGTCAATATTCCTGCCTGTGGATTAGATGAAATCAAAGGCATCAAAGTTTGTAGACAAGGTAATGGTACTTGGGTAGAAGAATTTCAAGAAGGAATAGATCCTAGGGGAGAAAAATACTATTGGTTGACAGGGAAGTTTGTTTCTTATGAAAACGATGACTTAGACAACGATATAAATGCACTTAAAAACAATTATGTGTCTATCGTTCCATCAGGACATGATTTAACACATTATGCTCAAATTAAAAATCTTAAATATTTAGAAAATATATAATATGATAGAACGTGATTCTGTAATCTTTGGAATTTTGCTTGGCGTGATTGTACCCGTATTGGGATTTGTAGTAGTAGAATTTATCTTTGAATTACCTACTAGTATGGGTTGGATGGCAGAAGTTAGTGCATCTACAGCCGAGAGAAGATTTCGTACTTTAGTTTTAATTGGTATCTGCTGGAATTTGATTCCATTCAATATTGCTAAAAACAGAAGATGGGACCAAACAATGAGAGGCATTGTATTCCCGACATTAATTTATGTTGCTGCATGGGTTTATAAATTTGGAGCTGGATTAATCGGATAAAATATTAAATGAAGTATTACATCATAGCTGGAGAAGCTTCTGGAGATCTTCATGGGTCAAATCTGATGTCTAGTTTGAAAAAAAAAGATGTCAATGCTCAATTTAGGTTTTGGGGTGGAGACAAAATGCTTTCAGAAGGTGGACATTTAGTGACCCATTATCGCAACATGGCATTTATGGGTTTCCTAGAAGTTGTAAAAAACCTAAGAACTATCCTAGGTTTTCTAAAGACTTGTAAAAAAGATATCCTAGCTTATCAACCTGATGTACTTGTCTTAATTGACTATCCCGGTTTTAATCTACGCATGGCTAAATGGGCAAAAAACCAAGGTATAAAAGTTGTTTACTACATCACACCACAAGTTTGGGCTTGGCACAAAAGCAGGGTGTACGATTTAGGAAAATATACCGACAAACTACTTGTCATACTCCCATTCGAAGCTGATTTCTTCAAAAAATATGGTTTCGAATCCGTTTATGTGGGTCATCCACTGTTAGATGCGATTGAAAAATTCGAGCCTAATGATGATTTTCTTTCAAATATAAACAAATCTAAACCGATCATTTCGCTACTTCCTGGCAGTAGAAAACAAGAGATATCAGTGATGTTGCCCATCATGCTCGAAGCCATCCAAAAAAGTGAAATGACCGTCATTATTGCAGGCGCATCAGCAATAGAACCTGACTTTTATCAACAAATTATTTCAAAATATAGCTTAAATACTACAGTACACCTTATTAAAGATCGAACTTATGATATCCTTTCTTTTGCTGACTTTGCATTAGTTAGTAGCGGTACAGCTACCTTGGAGACAGCGCTTTTTAGTGTACCTCAGATCGTTTGTTACAAAGGCAATGCTATTTCTTATTTGATAGCTAAACAGCTTGTTGACTTAAAATACATCTCTTTGGTCAACCTTATTGCGGATAAAGAAATTGTAAAAGAACTCATTCAAAATGATCTAACAAAGGAAAATATATTACCGCAACTTGACATTTTACAAAAAAATAAATCTGCCATAAAAAATGGGTATGATGAATTAAAAGTCATGTTGGGCAACAAAGGTGCTTCTGATCGTGCAGCTTCTGAAATCTATCAATTATTGACTACATGATAGATATTTTTAGCGGGCTTCAAGAGAAATTTTTAACTGATATTCAATACCTTAGGTGGCAAGAATGGCTAAGTACGGTACTTCAGATTGCAAGTGTTTGGTATGCTAGAAAAAACAATATATTGGTTTACCCTACTGGAATAATGGGTGTATTATTGGCAGCTTGGGTATATTTTTTCATATCAAATCCTCCTTTGTATGCTGACGGAGTACTCAATATTTACTATTTCATTATGAGTTTATATGGTTGGTACAACTGGTCAAAAGTAGATCAAAATAAGGCATTTGTTTACAAGATCACTTGGTGCAGAAAATCCGAACTTTTATACGGTGTCATAGGATGCATCGTTGGTTGGGCAATAATCTACTTTATGCTTCTTAAATTTACTAATAGTGATACTCCGATTTTAGATGCAATGGTATCTGCCACTGCATTAACTGCAATGTGGTGGATGGCTGCGAGAAAAGTAGAAAATTGGTTGGCTTGGATTGTGTCAAACATTGTAGCTATACCACTCAATTTCTACAAAGGATTTATGCTTTTTACTGCTATGTATGTACTTTTTCTTGCCATGGCATGGGCTGGATATCGAACATGGAAGCGACAAGCAGTGGAACTAAATAAGACATAATTCATACAATATCAAGGGCAAGGGTGATCATCTCATGAAAAGACTCTAACCTTTCTTGACTCGTCATAGCTTCTTCTGTAATCAATGAATCAGATATTGTACACATCACTAACGCTGATGCTTTAAGAGACATAGCCGTAAGTAGTAGTGCATATCCTTCCATTTCAAGACAGCTCACGCCCATATTCGCCCAAGGTTGCCAATCATCCCTACCAAAGTTATAAAAATTATCGGTCGTCAATAAATTCCCAATATGAAAAGGAAGTGCATTCTTTTGAGCTGAGTTTACAGCTGATGCTAACAAATGATAATCCGATAATGCAGCAATCTGTCCATCCACTTTGAACTGATGACTAAAACTTGAATTTGTAGATGCTCCTTGCGCAATAACGATGTCTTTAATTTTAATTTGTGACTGTATAGAACCTGCAGAACCAACTCTAATAAGTCTTTTGACACCATAAAACTTGATTAATTCATAGGCATAAATACCCATGGAAGGCATGCCCATTCCTGTTCCCATTACAGATACTTTTTTACCTTCATAATATCCTGTATAACCAAACATGTTACGCACTTTATTGAATTGGACACAATCTGTTAGGAAATTTTCAGCTATATATTTTGCTCTGAGTGGGTCTCCAGGAAGAAGAATAGTCTCCGCAATCTCTCCTAACTGTGCTTCAATATGTGGTGTAGGCATGGTGAAAATATTAATAATGAACTGTAAAGATAATAAAGCTACGTAGATGTCAATCTTAAAATTTCACAAGACGCTTATCTAATACCGCATCTTCTATTTCCAGAACTTTCAAAAACTCCGCTTGTTGATGATGTGGATTGATAATAATATTAAATTCGTTCGGTACTAACACACTTGGCACTCTGATGGCAAACTTGTCTTTTTTTAAAAACAGATTTTCTGTGATTGCCCAAAGCTTTGAATTGTTGAATGAAATAAAATCTTTTGGTAGGTCTTTTAGATGGATATTCTCTATAAATGATTCATCTATTTCTAGAGAAATAAATACATAATCCATGTTTAGAGCAGCTGCACTATTAAAATGAACAATTAACTCCAGCAAAGCCAATGATCTCGCTTCACTCGTATACAACGCGGCTACTCCTGGTCTATTCCACCGTCCACCATATATTCTCGCACCTTCTCCTGACAAGTCGTCTTTGTATTTGCTCCTTATGATACGATACACTCTTTTCATGCAAAAACACCATGCTCTATCCGACCTAGAATCTGATTAATAAGCTGAAATCCAAATGGTGTGTCTAAATAATCTAAAGGAGCCTTGCCTTCTAAAGATGACATAGGAGCCTTTAGCCATTGATTAAAACCAATAGTATCTCCAAATACATCTATCCCTCTTCGATGCAACATACCAAGCTGAATGACCTTTGATGAAGCGTCTGAATCTAGTATAAAGTCAAGTTCATATCTTTGTAAAGTGCGTAAAGAGATATGTAAAATCTTGCAAATCTCAACCTGAGTAAGCCCCATTAAGTCACTCAACTGTAGCAAATATCCAATCTTTATGCCTTCTCGAGCGTGACGAATCACCTTAAGATCAGCTCCCTGATAATCAGTAGATTGTGTACTGATTAGGTATGCTGCTGCAGGCTCATTGACTAGATACGAATCTTTGGATATGTCTTTATATTTTTTCATAAAGATGTTATTTGACACAAATATAACGACATTTTGCGTAATTGTCAAGTAGTTTGTATGTTTTTAAGTACAAAATAAAAATTAATCATCATTACTTAGATAACCTTCTTTTCTTAAAAAGTAGGAATAGCGCTGTATTTATGGTTAAAAGTAAATTACTTTCATAAACCAAATTATATATAATATCCATACAATTGGTAATTCTAACTTTAATTACATCTAAAGCTACTCTTTTCCTTTTTTTATCTTCTTTACAATTACAGCCAAAGACAATCTTATCTTATGAAATTCCATAGGTTCGGTAAGATGCTCAGCTATAGCTGCCAATGCCATTTCTTGACCTGCTTTCTGCCATGCTTTTTCCACTAGATTAACTTCAGCTGACGAAATATATTTTGAGAGATCAATAGGTTCGTCTTTTGTGTAAAGATATGCAAAATGGGAATAAATGGTGGTTTCAGACATATCGCGTTTCTTTGCAATTTCAGCAGGTGTCAAACCTTCTTTATAATATTGTAATGTCTCTAGATAAGTCTGGCCTTTTACGTTCTTAACTATATCTTGAGACGTAAGAAAACCCTGAATAATGGCAAGAATATCTTTACCATATTGTTCCATTTTGACTTTTCCTATACCTTCTATATTTAATAGATCTGCCATATTTGTAGGCTTTGCATGAGCAATATTCTCAAACACTTTATCACTAAAAATAACATATGCTGGCACCTGTTTCTGTCGAGCTAAGTCCGAACGCCATTCTTTTAGCCTTTTTATTAATTCGTCTTCTAAT
Source organism: Saprospiraceae bacterium UBA7687 (assembly GCA_002482845.1). Classification (GTDB taxonomy): domain Bacteria; phylum Bacteroidota; class Bacteroidia; order Chitinophagales; family Saprospiraceae; genus OLB9. The sequence goes on along the minus strand of DLGT01000096.1, from coordinate 121,244 downwards.
AACAGTGTTTTTTGTTTTGGTTTTTCCTTTTCTACTACTAAATCTGTGTAAGTAAGGTCTACGAGCCTGACCTTTTTCCCTTCAAAAAGAACCGATTTTGTCAAGGGTGTAGTTTTGAGCTTAAAATGATCAGTGTAATCGATTCTAAGATAACCTTGATTTATCAGCTGAGTAATGTATATTTTCCAATTTATAAAAGTAATATCTTTGCCTTGACCGAAAGTTTTAATTTGGTCATACCCGCCTTCTCTTACCTCTGCCCTATAAGATCCTCTTAGAATCTCAATTAACAAATTTAGACCGACTTTTTCGTTACATCTGATCACTGCCGATAATGCTTTTTGAGCTGTTACCGTCGCATCGATACTTTTGGGTGGTGAAATACAGTTGTCACAATGCATACAAGGTTCAGATCTGAATTCGCCAAAATAATTGAGTACCAAATTTGTTCTACATTCATTCGCCGAAGCGAACTCCCACATTCTGTCTAGTTTAGCGTATTGGACAGCTTTAAAAGTCTCTGTTGCTGGGCTATCGTCGATAAACTTTTTGAGCATGACATAGTCTCCCCAACTATAAAACAAAAGAGCTTTTGCAGGTGTGCCATCACGCCCTGCCCTACCAATCTCCTGATAATAACCTTCCAGGTTTTTGGGCATCGCGTGATGAATGATCCACCTAATATTACTTTTATCGATACCCATCCCAAAAGCTATGGTAGCACAAATGAACTGCAATTTATCATCTTGAAATTCTTGTTGCACTCTCTTTCGATCGTCAGGTTCCATTCCTGCGTGGTAAAAATCACAATTAAACCCATTTTGCCTTAGCTTGAGTGACATTTTTTCTGTCTCTTTTCTACTTAGACAATATATAATGCCAGATTGATTCTGTACTTTTAATAGAAACTCAACGATTTGTTTAAACTTCTGTTCTGCTGGCCTTGCTTCTGTAGTAATATTTTTTCTTTCAAAACTAGACACAAAAGTTGTAGGAGCCTTAAGATGCAACTGATTACAAATGTCTTTTTGAGTGGCGTCGTCAGCTGTAGCTGTAAGTGCAATAAATGGGACAAGCGAAAATTGATCCCTTATTTTATTTAAAAGTACATAGTCTGGTCTAAAATCATTACCCCAAACTGATACACAATGCGCTTCATCTATGGCAAACAAATTTACATTTAATCTCTGCAAAAAGGCACTAAAACCTGAAGAATTAATACGTTCTGGAGAAATGTAAAGCAGCTTAATTTCTCCCCTTATAAGTTCGGATTCGACCTTTGCAAGTTCAGATGCGGACAAATTAGAATGTATAGTAGCTACTTTGACACCAGATATTTTTAAAGCTTGGACTTGATCATTCATTAAAGCGATAAGTGGAGATACGACTACTGTAAGTCCTGAAAACAGCAATGCTGGCAACTGAAAACACAAAGACTTTCCTCCGCCAGTAGGCATAATGACAAGTGTATCTTGACCTGCCAAAACATTATCAATGATCTTGCTTTGATCTGTCCTAAAGGTGGTATAACCCCAAACATCTTTTAATAATGTTAATTTTCTTTCTTCTATTTTTTCCATTTCCCATACATTCAAAACCAAAAGTACTATTTTTTTCCTATGATTGTAATTCTTACTTAAAAAAAAAGCTGTCAGTTGATTTTATATAAAATTGAAAAGAACTGACGATCTTAATCTTGTATTGCAACTTGTTCGTTCACATCCTTCGTTTTTTCATTTGTATTAAAAAATCTTCTGTGGAACAATAAAATGGAAACAACACCAACTGTAATCGCAGAATCCGCAATATTAAATACTGGTCTAAAAAACTCAAAACGTTCGCCGCCCCAAATAGGTATCCATTCAGGTAAAATAGTATCTACCATAGGGAAATACAACATATCGACAACTTTACCAGTTAAAAAACTACCGTAACCACCTTCTGACGGGAACATGGTAGCAAGTCCTCCATGAAAAAATGATTCAGAGAATATTAAACCGTAAAAAGCACAATCAATTATATTGCCTACAGCACCAGCAATGATCAATCCGAAACTAATGATTAAACCATAAGTCTCATTTTGATCTAGCAAATTCTTCAAAATATAAAGTAAAAAAGCAGCCATGATGATTCGGAATATACTCAAGATGTATTTTCCTGTTACACCACCGAAACTAAGTCCAAAAGCCATTCCATCATTCTCAATAAAATGTATTTTTGCCCATGACAATCCTAACATATCAAAACCATCACCGTATAGGATATTGGTTTTTGTATATATTTTTAATGCTTGATCGATGATCAAAACTATCAAAATGGTAAGAATGACTGCTGTGCTCTTCTTCACTAAAATATTTATTTTAAGGTGCAAAAATAAGATAAATTCAAACTAAAAACCGAAGTTTGGAACATTTTTCAAAATTCTTTAACTTATTTTTGACTTAAATGTTGTTTTGACTGCAGTAAGAGATAAGGTTTTCCTACATTTGTTTTATATTTCTATATCTTAATTAAATTCAATAAAATGATGCGTTTTGTTCTTTTTTTAGTGATCACAATAGTTAATTCTATAAATTTGATGGCAAACGATGACTATCTCACTAAAATAGATAAGTCTTTGATGACCAAATATGATCAGAAAGTAACAGCTGAATATGTCATATTGCTAAAAAACAGAAAGTCATTTGATAGCCCCCTTGCTTTCAAAACAAAAAACGAAAAAGCAGCCCATGTTTATAATAGTCTATTAATACATGCTAAAACCACTCAAAGCCCCATCATCAATATTCTTAAGCAAAACAACCTTAGCTTTCAGTCATTTTATGTAACTAATGCGATTAAGGTTATTTCTGACAAAAACACTATGGTCATGATAGCAAAACGTGACGATGTGGAAAAAATAATTGACAACGCACCATTTCGAATGCTGGATTACACCATAGAAAAAACAAATGTTGGTAGCAGAAATGCAGATCCTGAATGGGGTATAAAAAAGATAAAAGCAGATAGCGTATGGCTTCTTGGTTTCCGGGGGCAAGGTGTGGTCATCGCTGGTCAAGACACAGGTTATGAATGGGACTTAAGTCCATTAAAATCAAAATACAAGGGTTATGTAGACAGTTTGACTGTAGACCATAACTACCATTGGCACGATGCAATAAAATCTAATAGTCCAAATTTTCCAGATACATTGCTAAACCCTTGTGGATACGCCACCAAAACACCTTGTGATGACAATAATCATGGTACACACACAATGGGAACTATGGTAGGTGAAGATGACGAAAACAGTATAGGTGTAGCTCCAGCAGCAAAATGGATTGCTTGTAGAAATATGGATCGTGGATGGGGACAACCGTCTACATATATGGAATGTTTTGAATGGTTTCTTGCACCATACGATCTTGATGAAAACAATGCTGACCCTAGCAAATCACCACACGTCATAAATAATTCTTGGTTTTGCTCTGAAGAAGAAGGTTGTAACGCTTCTAATATTGGACTTATGGAAGACATCGTAAAAAATCTAAAAGCATCAGGAGTTGTGGTAGTAGTTTCTGCTGGTAATTCTGGCGGAGACGGTTGTGGAAGCGTAGTGGGTCCACCTGCTTATTTTGAATCATCATTTTCAGTGGGAGCCACTAATAGTGAAGATACCTTAGCAAATTTTAGTAGTCGTGGACCTGTAGTCATAGACAGCAGTTTTAGACTAAAACCCAATGTTTCGGCACCCGGTGTGAATGTAAGGTCAGTGATTCGTGGAGGAAATTTTGCTGGCTTTAGTGGAACAAGTATGGCAGGACCACATGTAGCTGGACTAGTAGGACTCTTGATCTCTGCAAATCCCGCGCTTGCAGGTAATGTGGACCTAATAGAAGATATCATAGAAGCGAGTGCCTTCCCACTGACATCAGATGTAGATTGTGGTGACTTTCCAGGACAACAAATACCGAATGCGCTCTACGGTTATGGGCGTGTGAATGCCTTGATTGCCGTAAATATGGCTCTGGCATTGGTTTCTTCCACTTCTGAAAGCAACCCTAATGAAAACCTTAGAATATTCCCTAATCCGTCTAGTGATTTACTCACCTTCCATCTAGAAAACTCAGATAAAAATGTAGACAATATCAATATCTATGATAGCAGTGGTAAATTGGTAACGAGCCAAAGAATAAACGGTGACCATATCTTGGTTACTTTAGATATTCAGTTTTTACCATCTGGGTTGTATATCTATCATGTAGTTAGTGGAGATAAGCAATGGAATGGAAAATTTATCAAACAATAAAATCATTTCAAAAGGCAAATTTGGCTAAAAAACCATTGCTACCTACTGCTATATAACCACCATCAGGACATCGAGCAATGTCATAGATGTCAGATGTAGTGTTTAATAGGTAATATTGCCACGTAGTACCTTTATCATCGCTTTTCCAAAGTTTCCCTTGGTTTCCCGTGATAAAAATTGGTCCGTTTTCTATTTGGACTAGTTTTCTGAAGGAGCTAAAATCATTATTAGATATATCAGCTGAGCTATTTTGCCAAGTATCGCCACCATCATTTGACTCTAGTAATGCACCATTATAACCTATTATAATTCCATTTTGTGCAGAAGTAAAAATAATTGATGCATAAAAGTCACCTTCATTAGGAAGTGTCCGCCATGTCATACCATTATCATCGGATCTTTGGATATTTCCCCAACCAACAGAAATTAACTTTTCATCTTTGATAGCTTTTACTTCTGATATTTCATGCTTAAAATGAAGGGTAGTATCAATTTTAAAGTCAGTATTAAGATGATGTATGTAGCCTGTGCCGTATGATTTTCCACCTGATGCAAGGTAGCCATTTTTAGTTTTTATAATATGGTGTAAAATGCCCCATTCGCTAGTTCGATAAAAAGCCCAAGGTCTTAATCTCGATTCTCTAAAAAAAATATATCCATCAGTGCCAACCGTGACGAATTGATCACCATTAGTTTTGAGCATATAAAACAAAGCCTTATTTGATATGGTATCTTTTTCTAAATTTTGAAGATTTTGGTCAGTTTCTATCATAAAGCCACGACTCCATACATATCCTCCAGCAATCGTTATATGACCACTATTATCTATTTCTATATCATAAAGTATGTCAGAAGTTGCAGTATCTACTTCTTCGTAATTCAAAAGTTTCTCACCATCATTACAAGAAATAAATAGTAAAAGAAATAACACATAAGCAATCAGCCTCATGATGTTATTTTTCAGTACCTGAGACAGATTTGCTAAAAACAGGAAAAGCAGCACTTCCGTAATGAGAGAACTTAGATGAGTATTTTATGGGCGATTGATAGGTTTCTACAAATTTCTTTAGCATGACTTGCACCGTATCGTAATCAAGGTTTTTTGAATTTGGTTTTGGGTAAAAAACAATATGATCAATTTTACCATCTTTTGCCCAAAAAACATTCATCCACAGCTTGACGCCCTTCAGATCCAAGTTAGATTTTGATGCAAAGTCTTCAATATCTTTTAATAGAACAGACCAATATTCAAAAGCCTGCTCCATATTATTGTCACAAACCGTAAAAAGTAATTTATTATAATTCTGTACTAATTTTTCATAATTCCGCTCATTCTCACCAATATAAAAAACAGTGGCGATTTGTGTCTCCGTATTAGATTTCTGTTGGGCAATAAGCTTTACATCATTCGAAATAAAAGCCACAAAAGCAAAGAAAACAACTAATTTTGACATGTATTGAAAAATTATAATACGAAATTAATATAATATTCCTATAAAACAGTATTAAGTAATAATTATTTTTAAAATAGACCAAATTTAGACCATAATATGCCAAATAATGACCTCGAGAACCATGCTAAAGCTATTTCTACCATAAACATCATGATTAAACTAGTCTAAAGTTCTTAATCAGACTTTATGTGTTGATTTCTTTGGGAAAGGGGCAATGCCTACATCCACTACCACAACAATAACCTCGTTTTTTATGGTATGATTCTGTAAAAACTACATATCCATTTTCAAGATAGTAATCCGATTCTGTTGATGATGCTACATCATTCACACTGGATTTAGTAACTTGTATGGGATCAGGCTTGGACAGTTTTTTGTCTTTTTGAAATAAGTAATTTAAAAATTTCAAAACTTCCAAATAATATCGTGGTGAATAATAAGGTACTTATCAATGATGGATAATAAAACGGAACTCCTGCTGTATAAGCGGCCATCAAACCATTAAAATCCTTCGTATATGGAATCGTCCCTTCTGCCCATGCACCAAAATTAGACACTAAAAAAAACAAAACAGATGATATTAAAACAGACCCAAATAAGGAGACTACACTGATCTTTTTTAATAGATTACTAGTCACCGCTACTGTTAAAACTACTGCTAGCAGATTAAAAAACATATATGGAGAAAACCAAATAAAACCATCTTGTTCCGTAAAAAATGATCTTGCTATGGTGTTATTTATAAGTAAATCTGATGAGTAAAGCATGACAACAGTTGCTAAAACTGCCCAATATTTCTTAGCAAAATAAGCTGCTCCAAAAATAGCTAGACCTTCGGTAGGCGTAAAATTAGGCATGTGTGGTATTAATCTTGCAAAAGCACCTATGGCCATCAATACTAAAATTGCTATAATACTATCTCTATTCTTCATTGATCTTGATTTCACTGCAAAGATAGGACTATAAATGATTTTTTTAATTATTGAATGGTACTTTTAATAAATATCAGTCTATTTTTGGGGAAAATCCAACCTATTCATCAACGATTTTTTTGAAAACTAGTAATTGTGATGTACTTGAATAACTCAAACTATTGATTTTCAGTCTATGAAATTGTCCATTTTAAAAGAGAAATGCATTGGTAACATCTATATAAATTTTCACAGCGAAAAAAATCAACTATATTTGGGCCAAAATAAAAGTACTCATGTATTTAAGCTCAGGTTTTAAAGGATTAAATGATTGGTGGAGGTATTTGGTGGGTGTAATATTAATTGCCGTATTTTATATGGCAGGTTCTATTCCATTAGGTATGGTGCAATATTGGAGAATGAACCAAGATTCATCCATAGGAAAAAATGCATTAAAGGAATTCGAAAAAACAATGGACTTTAGTCTTTTCGGAATAGACAAAAACATTGGTTTTGCTTTGTTGATACTGATTTTTGTCTTCGCTTTGGTCGGTTTATGGTTAGTAATGACACAAATACACTTTAAAAAGATGCAAGACCTGATTACTCCAAGGTCAAACATTAATTACAATAAGATATTTTTTGGATTCGGATTATGGATGCTGTTGTCACTGATGATGGAAGGGATTAGTTACTTGATGGCACCTGATACATATTTCTTCAGATTTGAAGCAGCTAGTTTTTTACCCTTATTAATTATATCCTTGATATTTTTGCCTTTCCAAACAAGTTTTGAAGAATTGTTTTTTAGAGGGTATCTCATGCAAGGCATTGCTTTTTTTAGCAAAAATAAATGGTTAGCCATCTTGCTAACGAGTATCTTATTTGGTTTTGTACATGGCGCAAACCCAGAAGTTGAAAAATATGGATTTTGGACAATGCAAATATATTACGTCACCGCTGGATTATTTTTAGCCTTGATTACAGTTTGGGATGATGGATTAGAATTGGCCCTAGGTGTTCATGCTGCAACAAATATATTTGGAGCGACGTTATTTACCTATGAAGGTAGTGTATTGCAAACTGATAGTTTATTTAAAACAACAGAGATAAACCCATCTTTGATGACACTAGCATTTATGGGTGCGTCGGTTGTTTTTATCATAATCTGCCATAAAATATACAAATGGCCTTCTTGGCAAACGCTATTACAACCAGTACAAGAAGAGCCTGAATATAAGAATGTCGTGTAGTATTTTTAAATAATAATGTTATTAACAACAAATAAAAAATCAAGCTATCATCACTATATAGCGGTTTTAAGTATAAATATTCCATAATTAATTTAATATAGTTAATATCCGTATGATCTCAAAAAGAATTTTATTCGTATTACTTGTAAGTACCTTAATACAACAATTAGCTAATGCACAAGTCGAAAGGTGGCAACAAGCTGTAAAATATAAAATGGATGTCGACTTCTTATTCAAAAAACATCATGCTAATGGCAATCAAAGGATAGAATATACCAATAATAGTCCTGACACATTGACCAAAGTATTTTATCATTTGTATCTCAATGCCTTTCAGCCAGAAAGTATGATGGATGTCAGATCTAGAACACTCCCAGATCCAGACAAACGAGTAGCTGATCGGATATCAAAACTCATCAAGGCAGACCAGGGCTATCAAATCATCCACTTCTTAAAAATGAATGGCAAACCTGCAAAATATAAATCTGTGGGTACCATCCTAGAAGTCGAATTGCCTGAACCAATATTGCCACATTCCACTGTGACACTTGAAATGGCATTCACATCACAAGTTCCCCTTCAAGTACGTCGCACAGGTAGATTTAATGCCGAAGGTATAGAATATAGTATGTCTCAGTGGTATCCCAAATTATGTAATTACGATTACCAAGGATGGCATGCAAACCCATATGTAGCCAGAGAATTTTATGGTATCTGGGGAGATTATGATGTCAAAATCACCTTACCAAGTGATTATATTGTAGCAGCTACTGGAGTATTACAAAACAAAAATGAAATAGGTTATGGCTATAGTAATAATGAACCTAAAGAACGTCCATCCAAACTAACATGGCACTTCAAAGCAGAAAATGTACATGATTTTGTATGGGCTGCAGATCCAGATTACAAACAAATAGTCCACAAAGCCGCCGATGGCACCATACTTAGATTCTTTTACCAACCAGGAGAAAAAACAACTGAAAACTGGGAAAGTTTACCTGCAATAATTGACGAAAGTCTGACATTTATCAATCAAAAATATGGCAAATATCCATTTCCTGAATATTCTGTGATACAAGGAGGTGATGGTGGCATGGAATACCCTATGGCTACTCTTATCACTGGTGAGCGTAGCATGATCAGTCTAGTGGGTGTGACCATCCATGAACTTATGCACAGTTGGTATCAGATGGTCCTTGGCACAAATGAAGCTCTTTACCATTGGATGGATGAAGGATTTACATCTTATGCAAGCAGTGAAGTCATGAATCATTTAAAAATGAACAAACTAATACCTGGTGAATATGAAGTCAATCCACACCATCAGGTAATAAAAGGATATATCAATTTTGCATTAAGTGGTGAAGAAGAAGCGCTTGTCACTCATGCAGACCATTTTCAGTCCAATACCGCATATGGTGTGGCATCTTACACTAAAGGAGAAGCATTTTTAGAGCAATTGAGATATGTCATAGGCGAAAAAGCTTTTGATAAAGGTATGCTCAACTATTTTGATACATGGAAATTTAAACACCCAAATCCAAATGATTTTATCCGTGTCATGGAAAAAACTTCAGGCTTGGAGTTAGATTGGTTTAAAGAATATTTTGTCAACTCTACCCACACCATTGATTATGCCATCGATGATGCAAGGGGCAAAGCCATATATCTGAAGAGAATAGGAAAAATGCCGATGCCACTCGATGTCACTATTACTACAGAAAAAGGTGAAGTCATCAAATATTATATTCCGCTAGAAATGATGAGAGGAGAAAAAACAGGTGATAGATTTTATGATGGATTCACCGTTCTAAAAGATTGGCCTTGGACGCATCCAACTTATAAAATCAATCTAGATATGGCTGCCAAAGAAATTCTTAAGATCGAAATAGACGCATCTCAAAGAATGGCAGATACTGATCGTACTAATAATGTATATCCGAGATTAATGTCTCCAGAAGTTATAGATAAATAATTATAATATGTAATAATCAGACAATCAATTTTATTATGTCAAACTTTGATTGTCTGATTACATCAACTTTTTCCATTACACTTGGTCTAAATCTATCCATTTGGGTTTTAATGGTGGCTCATAATTGACCATAGCATCAAATAATTGATGGATATCTTTTTCTATGATCAACATATCTCTATTAGATCCACGCAAAAACCCATTACTCACCATATTATCCATACAACTAATGAGATGATCATAAAATCCATCAATATTTAGAATACCAATAGGTTTGGTATGTAAACCTAGTTGTCCCCATGTAAGCAATTCGAACATTTCATCTAAGGTACCGAATCCACCAGGAAGGATGATGGCGCCATCTGATTTTTCATGCATAATTGTTTTCCTTTCCTGCATCGATGTCACCGTAATAAGTTCGGTTAATCCTTCATGTGCAATCTCTTTACTTTTTATAAAATCAGGTATTACGCCGATGACCTTTCCATTTTTGCGAAGTGCTGCATCTGCCACAGCTCCCATGAGACCTACTTTGGCACCACCATATACGATAGCTACACCACGATCTGCAAGAAACTCTGCCATAGTTGTAGCACCTTCCATAAAGGAATCGCCATTCCCCCTAGATGAGCCACAAAAAACTGATATATTTTTTAAAGAATTCAATGTATTTATATTTTAATTTTCTAAATTTATTTATTTCAAAAAGGAAATCAATACGCCTGCTGCTACAGCACTACCTATGACGCCTGAGATATTACTCGACATAGCATATTGGAGAATGTGATTGGTCGGATCATATTTGAGTGCCATTTCATTTGCTACTCTTGAAGACATAGGGACTGCACTCAGGCCTGTTGCACCGATCAATGGATTTATTTTTTTCTTTGCAAAGATGTTGTACAGTTTCACTGCATAAATCCCACCTGCGACTGAAAGACAAAAAGCTAAAAAACCACCAACGATTATCATCAATGTCTGTGACTGTAGAAAAGTCGCTGATGTCATCGTCGCTCCTACTGTCAAACCCAAAAATATGGTGGCTGTATTAAGTATCGTTTCTGATGCTGCCGAAAAAAGTCGATGCGTATCCGTACCGATCTCTTTGACTAAATTACCAAACAACAACATACCTACGAGTGGTACTGCGGATGGCACAAGTAAGGAGACAATCACGCACAAGACGATGGGAAAAACTATTTTTAAAAGTTTAAGATTTTTAATTACTTGCGTTGGTGGATACAATTTATCTTGTTCCTTCATATTGATTTTAAACTCTTTTTCAGACATGGTAAGGTTTGCAATTAATGGAATAATCACGGGTACTAAAGCCATGTAGGAATAAGCCGCAATCGCAATCGGACCTAGTAAATGAGGAGCCAAAACAATAGCAGTGTAAATAGCTGTAGGTCCATCAGCTCCACCTATAATACCTAGGGCAGCAGACTCCTTAAGCGTAAATCCAATAGCCGTAGCAGCCATCAATACTGTAAATATCCCAATCTGTGCAGCCGCACCAAAATATGCAAGCCTGAGATTCCGAAGCATAGGGCCAAAATCTGTCAACGCACCCACACCCATAAATATTAGTGGTGGCAATAAGCCTGTTTTGATCAGTAGATAATACAACATATTCATGATACCATATTCCTTTGCTATTTGGATGATAGTAAGATTCATGATGCCATTGGTTTCGTCAGAAGGGATGACACCCATATTCCCACCTGGAAAATTGGCCAATAAAACACCAAACGCAATCGGAACAAGCAATAAGGGTTCGAATTTTTTGCCTATACCAAGATACAAAAGCAATATGGCTAATGCAATCATTAGCAGTGACCAAGGATCCTTCCCTATCGCACCAAATGCAGTCATATCATAAATACCTTTTAAAATTTCCATGTCAGACTATTTTTATGATGTTTTCATCTTCTTCTACATCGGCACCTGTTTGGACCAATATCTCAGCGACGGTACCTGACACATCTGAAGAAATGGCATTTATTACTTTCATGGCTTCTACATAGGCCACAGTATCACCTTTTTTGATGACATCACCTACTTTGATACCTTTTTCACTTGATTCTTTTGTCAGGAAAAACTTACCTTCTAATGGTGATGTGATATATTTTGCGACACCATTTGATGACATTGAGATTGGTTTTTGCTCAATAGCATCTACTTTTTGACTTTCGCTGCTTTGATCTGGATAAGATATTTTGACCAAATATTTTTCACCGTTAACATCTACATTTATTTGTGATGGCATGGCAGATGGCGTAGGAGCTGCAACAATTGGCTGTGATGGTGCACGTTTTTTGGACAAATCTTCTAAGAATTTTGCTTTGGCATCTCCTGATTTATACGCTTCATATTGAGTAGGATGCATCGCATATTCCAATAATTCTTCATCATCTTGTCCTGTTTCCCATCCTTTTTCTTGCATCTTCTGACGATACAAATCTAACTGGTCGGGATAAAGAGATTGTGGATCACCTTTAAAAAACGTTCTACCTTGTTTATTGGCCAAATCTACTATTTCTTGATCTATAGGTCCTAACAGTTGACCTTGCTGGCCTAACAACATATTCCATGTATTCTCATCTAGCATGGACCATCTTTCTTTTCCTTTTTCCATCTGAATCACATTCATCAATGCCACATTTTTCACGTATTGGCTGAATGGTGTCACCAATGGTGGATACCCAAATCGTGGCAATACATATTGAACTTCATCAAATAACTTGACAAGCAATTCATCTTGTGTGATCGGGGATTTTCCATTTTTTTCAAACCAAGCATTAAGACTTGCTAAGTTTTGCTCTAGGTCTGACATTAGACTGCCCATCATACCACCCGGAAGTCCTGGACCGATAAGCAAGGAATTCATCTCTCGATTTTTTGGACTGATGTAATAACCTAAGAAGTCATCAATAAACTCTTGGGTCAATGTCCTGACTTGCATATACGCTTTCATATTGATATCAGGCACCGAAAAACCAGCATCCACCAACATAGCATGTATGGTCAATAAGTCTGCGTGGCCTGTTCCCCATGACAATGGTTCCATACCTACATCGATGATATCTACACCATTACGAGCAGCTTCTAATGCCGAAGCTACCGAAAAACCAGGTGTACTATGGGCATGATACTGGATAATGATGTTGGGATGTCGCTCTCTGATGCCTTTGATGATTTTGCCTACAGAGACAGGTCGTGCTATGCCGGCCATATCTTTGAGACATATCTCTTCTGCTCCTAATTCGATAAAAGATTCTGCTAGATTGATAAAATATTCAATGGTATGCAATGGTGAGACGGTCATACTCAATGCACCTTGAGCGATCATGCCACCTTCACGCGCATATTGGAATGAATGAGCGAGATTCTCTGGATTATTAAGTCCATCAAATGAACGGGAAATATCTGTACCTTGGAGTTTTTTGACTTTAAACATCAATTTACGGACATCTTTTGGCACTGGATTCATGCGTAATCCATTCAGACCACGTTCTAACATTTGCGTCTGAATACCAGCTTCGTTGAATGGTTTTGTCCATTGACGTACAGATATATTTGGATTTTCTCCATAGAGAAGATTTATTTGTTCGAAGCCGCCACCATTGGTCTCTACCCTACTGAAACAACCCATCTCTATGATAGGCTCAGCGACACGAACCAATTGGTCTACCCGCGGCATATATTTTCCTGATGACTGCCACATGTCTCGATACATGAGTGCCAACTTGATTTCTTTTCTTTGCATAATACTGATTTTGGAATTTGGTTATAACCTAAAAGCTTATAGTTTTTCTATTTTATCTACCCTACCCTTTCCATGAGTGATGGCTTCTACAGTTGCTGCGATGATGGCCACTTTGGTAGGCTCGATGGTATCTTGTTGGATTCTTGCAAATGGTACTTCTGGCGAAGCCACTTCTACTTTATTGATGAGTTTGATGAGTAGGTTGCCACCCGTGACCACCAAAAATAAAATGACAAAAACGGTACTCATTCCTACTACGAGTAGCAGCAGAGCATTAGACAATGTACTTTCCATTAGTGACTTTTGATATTAAAGGGAGCGAAATTAAGTAAAAAAAATTAAAACTACTTACCTTTACGTTGTTAATTTAAGGATAATTTATTCAAAGAAGTAGAAAATTAAGTATATCAGGGTGTTATGCAAATAAAAGTTTTCAAATTTGGTGGTGCTTCGGTCAAAGATTCCGAAGGATTCAGAAATGTAGGTCAGATACTACAGAAATACAGTGACGAAAAAATAGTCGTCGTAGTCTCCGCAATGGGTAAAACAACCAATGCACTAGAAGAAGTAGTCAAGAGTTTTTATGCCCAAGATGGACAAACAGAAGCTTTGTTATTGAAGATAAAGTCTAGCCATGTGGCCTTGATACAAGAGTTATTTCCTGTGTCACAAGCTGTATTGGATGATATTAATGATGCTTTTGTAGAGATAGAATGGGTACTAGAAGAAGTGCCACATGAAGATTATGACTATACCTACGATCAGATCGTATCTATGGGTGAATTGTTGTCTTCCAAAATTTTGATACATTATTTACAATATCTAAAGATCAGCAGTAAGTGGCTAGACGTACGGGATGTCATCCTGACGGACAATACCTACAGAGACGCGCGTATACAATGGGATACCACACAATCCAACGCCAAACATAAAATCATACCTATGCTGGAAACGGCAAATCATATCGTCACACAAGGTTTCATAGGGTCGACAAGTGAAAACTTCACCACTACGCTAGGTAGAGAAGGCTCTGATTACACAGCTGCTATCCTATCTTATTGTCTAGATGCGGATAGTATGCATATCTGGAAAGACGTACCGGGCGTGTTGACAGGAGATCCACGTATCTTTGACGAAGTGATTAAGATGCCAAGGATATCTTATAATGAAGCCATAGAAATGACGTATTATGGTGCCAAAGTCATCCACCCGAAGACGATAAAACCGCTTCAAAACAAACAGATACCACTATTCGTACGTCCGTTTCTAGATCCATCTAGTGAAGGAACCGTAATCAGTGACGAAAAGGAAATGAGTTATCCACCTGTCATCGTCATCGAACATGATCAGACCTTGCTCCATATCTCAACCAATGACTTTTCTTTTGTCGCAGAGCATCACTTGAGTATGATATTTGCGCTTCTTGCAAAGCATAGACTTAAAGTCAATATGATGCGAAACACGGCCATCAGTTTTTCTGTATGTGTCAATAATATACCTGACAGAATCAAAAAATTTGAGAAAGAACTGGGTACTGAATTTAAGATGATTCAAGATAATGACCTAGAACTCGTGACCATCAGACATTATAACGAAGACATTCTAAAGGATATGAAGAAGAACAAACTCATCCTATTCGAAGAGAAACTTCAGGATACGGTGCAAATGGTGGTGAGAAATCTACCTAAGATGAAGCGAAAGGAATAGACCCAAATAAAAAATGCTCGACGAAATAAGAAACCTTATCTGGTCGAGCATTCTAAAACTAAAAACTATGCTTTAATTAAAATCAAAACGTACACTGAATGATATATTATTTTGATTTATCTCATTGTCTGTAAAGATAGGATTCAGGTCGTACTTTGCATAAAAACTCACATCTCTATAGCCAATATATCCACTCAATCCATAGACTAAGTCACTTGTATTGTAGTCGCCCTTGATGGTTTCTTCGTAGGTAAATGCTTGATTTTTGTATTCTAATTTTTGCTTTGTACTTAGATTGATACCTGCGTATCCTCCGATACCTAGTCTCACCCCTTTTTGTGATTTAAGGATGGTTTTCTCATCTATGACTCTTTTTTTGGAAAAATCAAACTCTAGATGCACCGGTACTACCATATTTATCGTCCTTAAATACGGCTCTTTGGACAAGGTAAATGGATGAGTTGCTAAGTTTGTTTGATCTCCATTTGTCACAAAATATTGATTGTCTTTTGGTCTTAGATTATTGTAAGTAAATGAAAGACCATACTTAAGTTGGAGTAGATTGGATGTTGGCACTATTCTGGTCTTCCATGTGAATCCCCATTCATAAAATCTAGAGTTATTAAATTGGATAGCGTTGTTTTCTATAGATGAAAGATCGCCATCTGTCACCATATTATTTAGACCGATCGCAAATACAAATTGAGATGTTGTACGAGATTCACCCTTTATTTTCTTTTTATTTTTGGTTTTCCACTCAAATTTAAAATTATTGTCATCATCGTCATCATCTGATGAAACAACAGGTGTATCTTTATCGTATTTCCCTTCTACCTTATCTTTGACAAGTTGTTGGAGTTCTGCTTCCAAAGGAATTATTTTTTCTTCTATATTGGTAGCGCATTTTTGGGCAGCTACTTTTTTAAGTTCTTCACCTTGTGCAGCTGTCAATTCGTTGTTATCTACCTTGGTGTTGATGGATTCTACTTCTAGTCTTAACCATTCTTTTTGTTCGGTGGTGATGTTTTCTATTTGCCGACTGATGGCTTTGACTTCTTTGTCAAAAGATTTCTGTGCCTTGATGGATGCTAATGGACAAAGCAGTAGCAAGAGATAAATTAAATGTTTCATTTTATCTGATTTTGATTGTGTTTAAAAAAAATTAAATTATATTATTGTATAATGGTTTTCTAATGCATTGATAATCAAATATTTTCCTTTAGGGTCAGGGTAAAAAATGTTTGATTATCGATTTTACTTTAGGATTGAACTTAATATTTAAAGTTAAAATTTTGGAAAAAGTTGTTCTACCCCTACCCCTAAAGGGGAACAACATTATGGTTGTTCTGCCCCTGCCCTAAAGGGGAACAACATTATGATCGTTTTACCCCTACCCATAATGGCGAACAACTTTATCTTTGTTTTTCTTGATTTCTATTGGATACAGAAGTTAAGATTTCGTCTGATGTTTCCTTTAAAGAAGATAACGCTCTTACCAAAAAACCTTTGGCTACTACGTTTTCTGCTTCGTCTAGTAAGGTGTTTGGATCTATTCTTCTTCTTTTGGAATTTGTTGCAACGTCTGTTTTGGTTGGTGCTGATTTGACATTAGTGATAGATGCAAGCAATACTTCAGGGTCGATCTTGAAAGTAGATTTTTTTACTTCTACCTTTGGACTTACAATTTCTGAAGATACCATATTTTTTGACAACAAGTTTTGTGCTGTTTTATTTTCTGGAGTTGTTGTTATTATTGTATTTTCAACAATGGAAATGTCATCTGATTTTTTATCATTTTGTACTATTAGAGAAGATTGGGATTTGTCTTCTTTGCTTTTTATGACTTTTTTATCAGATACATTCTCCACAATGATAACCTTTGTTTGGACTACTTCATTATCAATAACTTTTACTTCTTTTTCTACGGCATCATTTTGACTTACAGCTACTTGATTGGTTACTTCAATGTTTTCTAATTGTTCATTACTTGATCCAATAAACATCACTAAAAAAGTGACCAAAGAAGCTGCGAATGCCATCATATAATATATGGTAAAACGCTTTTTTGGCTTATCAGCAACTGTGAGCATCGAGTCTAGCCTATCCCAAGCTTGGGTGCTAGGGTCTATGGTTCGGTGTTCGAAATATTTTTTTATTTTATGATCCATTGATTGATTATGCATGATCTGCCATATTAAATTGTTGAATGGTCTGTTGTAATATCTTGCGAGCGTATGCTAGTTGAGACTTAGATGTACCTTCTGTGATACCCAATATGTCTGCTATTTCTTGGTGTTTATAACCTTCTACGGCAAATAGATTAAATACCATTTTGCATCCTTCGGGCAACATGTCTATCATGGCTTGGATATCCTGTGTCAGTAGTGAAGCATCCGTGCGATCACTCGCTGTCATATTCATATCTTCTTCTACAAAACGAACTTTTTGATTGGACCTGATGTAGGAAATACATTCATTGACAAAAATCCTTCTCATCCATCCTTCGAAATGTCCACGTTTCTCAAACCTATGTAAATTACTGAATACCTTCATAAAAGATGTCACTAGCAAGTCTTCAGCCACTTGTAGATCAGCTACATACTGTCTGCAAACACCCAACATTTTTGGTGCAAATTTATTATACAAAACCTTTTGTGCTTGCCTATCTTGTCGGATGGCGCTTTCCAATATTTGGTATAAATCCTGATGTATATCTACAACTTTCAAAATGTTGATTTAAGGTTGTTTGATAGTAATGACGGAAGAAGGATGGAAAAGGTTGTAATGGAATGAAAAAAAAATAAACCAACTTGACAATTAAGTAAGTTGGTTTATGAAGATGAACCACATTTTGAAAGTATGAAGTGGGCTATTCGTTACAATTTTTTCTTAATATGCAGCTGGAATCCACCCATTGCTAATCCTTCAGCGCCTACCACACCGATGAGGACTTGATAAGGACTAGTCGTTGCAAGAATATCTTTGACGCGTCGCGTATGATCTTGTACTTGGCCTCGTTTTTTATAATCCCATTTATGATCAGCTTCGCAACGAATACAAGATGATAGGTTAGGAACGGTATTGTTAGTAGAAATTGTCCCAACTTGATAAGCATAGATACTGAAATTGGCATTTTTATCTGATGGTTCCACCCAAATCTCGTACTCAGTGTAAGCTGGCAGATCTATGGCATATAAAACATGGTGTCCCGTAAATTTTCTGCTCTGTGTCTGTGGAAAACAAGCAACAGCGCTATTCCAAGCCCAAGAGATATCTGAGATAAAGTTGCCTTCAGCCAGATCACCACTCACTGAAACTACATTTGTTGCAGGCATTTCTATCCATTTTATGTTGGAGTCTTGTTGTGCGAATGACATAACAGTGATGTGTAAATTCAAAAAAAAGAAAATTATAAACTTCATAATGATGTTTTAAGCGATGAAGATAATAAAAGGAGCGAAACAAACGACCAAAAATAAGTGCGCAAAAATGGCCGTTTGCTTACCACACTCCTACAAAAACAATAAGTAAAAAGATAAATTTACTTATCCATTTTTAAGTTGTAAATGTCCAATCTAGCGCGCATGGCTTTGAGAGAGTATCCCGGGTGTTTTTTCCATGCATCTCTGACAATCTTTTCGGGTAAAAGCAGACCACCTTGACCATTCAACATTTCTTCTTCGAAAGCAAAAAATGCTGTTTGTCTTGCGCTTGTATCAGCAGGTGGCCTTACGGGTTCTGTGTCATCCCCCCAAGGGTCTTTTAGATCAGAACAATCCTTGGTGACAGGTCCATCTCCATCCCAGCATGGATCTTTGGTAGCTTGATAAGCTGTGATGGCTTTGGCTTTTAGCGAATTAGACACCTTGAGTTTGGAGATGTTTTGGGTGAAGGTGCTTTTTTGGGAAAAAAGTTGAAAGCATCCAGCAAAACAAATTAAAAATGTTATCAGAAAAAGTTTCATATCGAATTATTAAAAGTTATTTATATATCTAATTGCCACTGCAATTTTATCGAACTCACATGAAAGTAAGATTACACCATTTTCCATGACTAAATTGTTGCGATCGGAGTTATATGGGTTGCCAATTTTACATCATGGGCTTCTGTATCTTAATGTGATCTAAACAAATAAAACAAAGAGCGATGGGTCCAACTTTCATTTGAGAAATTAAACCCATCACTTTTATTTAATAGATTATTCGATAATCGCCAAACCATTCACTACGTCAACTTTTGTTCCTTTTTTAAGGTTAATGTTTGATGAACAACCTTCTACAGAAGCGTTTTCAGCAATGGTAAATGAAGTCACATTGCTATCCGAAAATCTTAAAATCATACCTTCATTCGACATAAAAGCATCAGTCATAATTTCCGAACCATCTCTTAGACCATTGCCTCTGCTTACAGTGATACAAGTTCTGTTACCTTTGGGGCCTTTCCAACATATTCTTACAGATAACGATTCTGCTTCTGAAGCTGTGGGAGATGTTGGCGTTACATCATTTGTAGATGTCATAAAAAATGGGAATAAAAATAAGATTAAAAGTTTCATAAATAAATAATTTAAGTGTTAGTAAAATAATTATTGAGTGATACTAAGATTATATTTGAATTGATTGGTGGCAGATCTATTTTTTAATTCTACGGTGATAAATTTATTGTTGACACCTGTCAAATCAAGTGTTTTGGAACCTGTTCCATTTCCATTTGGAAACTCATCAGATTTGATCAAAGCTCCTTGACTATTTGCTGTATTGGAAGCATAAACTAAGATAGTGGTTCTAGCCTGACCATCTGTTTTATTGACTCTGACTGTTGCTGTGTTTTTACACGCTTTTTTTGTAGAAGTATATTTACCTACGGTATTTCCGATAACATTTCCCGTCTTATCACCTAGTTCAGAATAATTACAATCATTATTTGTATTGTTGTTGTTAATTGAGCCATTAGATCCATTTCTATTTCCGCCACTATAACCTCCATTTGATAGATTTGATCCAGCAGAACCCGTTCTTGTAAGTGTAATTTTATAATTCAAATTGGTATTATGATCCGCTCTTCCTACTTTCACTTTCAACATACCATACCCACTAGGTGTACCTCCTGATTGACTTTTATAGTCTTCAATGATAAAAGAGCCTGTTTTTGTAGTGCCTGGACTAAATTGTTTGTCTATTTTTTTGTTATCTGATCCGTCTTGGTACTTAACAGTAATATCAAAGTTTAATTTCCCTGGTTGGTTATTTCTTTTTATCGTCTCCACCGAATAACTATAAGTGCCAACATCCAATTTGATATCATCAAACGTCTTTTGTGTGTGTGCAAAATCCAAATAAAACTGGTCGATATCACCATTGGTCCATGTTGTCGGTTCAGAAGTATTAACTACGACTACCACAGTCTTTTCAATTGGATATGTATGTATTCCTTTTGCAAAGATAAATGAAGAGAAAAGTAAAAATAAAAGACTAAGATTAAAGAAGGTTTTCATGATTCAAAAATTGAGCGTTAATAAATGATGTTATAAATAATAAGACAAAATTACTTCCTGCTAACTACCTGATTTTCATCCTAAAGTATGAATTATATAGTTACTTCATTAAACAGATAATATTGGCAACTGGGAGCAATCTAGTGAGCTTGATATCACTTGTAAATTGTGTACGTAAAGCAAAATTCAGCAAGATATTTCTACTGAGTTTGAAATCGCCTCCATACGCCATTTTGTATTGGGTTTTACTATCAGTATTATTAAAATCTAACCATCCCGAGCCTATATCTTCGATATATTTCCCAGCAAAATATTCATCTTCACCAAAAGCGAATTCCTGATTTGGATCAAAATAATTGCCCAAAACTTCATAGACTACTTCCGCATAAAAATTGTATCGCTGACTACCATATCGTCGATTCAAACCAAACATTTTATTGGCACTATTTCCAACCTTGGTATATCTAAACAAACCACTCACAAGGCCATGGTCACCCATCTTGAGACACCCATTTACCCACATTGCAAAACCAGCCCTTTTTACTTTCAAACTATCAATACCTGCATTATCATAGGTGTAGACTGATCCAAATGCTGCATCTAGCATGGTGTTGTTCCAGTTTTCGGCGTAGTACTGATCGATGATATTTCGGTATTTAAGTCTAGATATTTCATGTGCATTTTTAATCTCATATCGGATCACATCAAGCTCTCTCTCTATTTCATCTTTACGTTTTGGGTCAGTAGTTTGATATCGAAGGATGACTAATGAATCTATTTGTTGATTAAATCTATCTTGCTGATATCGATGTTCTGATGTCAACTGCTTGAGCAACAGCGTATCATTAATAACATCGTTCTTTTTATAGAGATTTAGTTTGATAGAATAAGATGCATGGTTGATATTATCGATTTTGGCAGTACCCGCAGAGAGACTTAATGTAGATAATTTTTTGGCAAATCTGCTAGCCGCTGCATACTCATCAAAAGATCGCTTTTTGTAATAAAAATGCCATAATGGTTGAGCTTCGAGTGCTAGATCTGGAGCCAAATTATAATTTTTCACACGCCAATCTACTTTAAAGCTTTTCAAGTCGGAAGGCCTTGTCACTATTTCTGGATTGACGCCAAGCATGGCAAATGCAGGTGCAGAAGGTATAGACATCTCTGCATGTTTTACTTCCTCATAAACATCGTCCTGTGCATAAATCGATAAGATAGAAAAGATAAAACTTGTAAAAAGTAACAAAATTTTGGTCATGGCAAGTTGGTTTTAAATGGAACAAAAGTAAGCTTTCCAATACCTGTAGATTTCATCCTTTTAGGTGAATTTTTCAATTGTAAACGTACCTATCTTTGTTGCATATTTTATGCAATAGTTAATAGTCAATGATATGGAAAATGATCTAGATGATCATATAGAAGGAAGGAATCAAGATTATCTTTTGTCCAAAGAAGAAAATCAGTTATTGCTGACTCTTTTGTATTTGGATTTAGAGCAGATTTGTGATAAAATAGAAGATAATTTTAAGGCTATCGATAATTCTACATCATAATACAATATATTTGTACATCATTCATTGCAAATCCAACTCTAATGATTCGAACCAATAACCCATTACTAACTCCCGTTTATGGCATCCTTGCGAGTTTGTTTTTATACATTCCCACAATTTTGGTTGGTCAATCATCTATGAAAGAACAACTACAATCTACCCAAGATAGTATTCAAAAGTACTACCAAAACCAGCCAGTCAAAGCACTTGATTATGCATTTATATATGAAAAAATCTCTTCAGAATCTGATAGCCTGAAATATAAAGCCAAGGCAGATAACTTTATTGGCATGTGTTATTATATGAATGGTGAAATAGACAAAGCCATAAAATATTATGTAGCTGGTATTCAAAAATTCGAAACATTAAAGGATACTTATTTTGTGGCCATGTTGCATAACAATATTGGTGCGGCTTATCAGTTGAGAAAAAAACCAGACGAAACCATCAAATATTATCTTAAAGCACTTAAAGGATTTGAAGAAGTAAAAGACACATTATGGATGGCTAATTTGTACAATAATATTTCGATTCAAAAAAATGAATTGGAACTTTATCAAGATGAATTGGACTATAAACAAAAAGCAATGGACATTTATATTGCCCAAAAAGATACACAGATGATCCTACTTACGAAAGGGAATTTGTCACATACTTATTTCAAATTGGGTGACTACAAAAAGTCCTTACTCAATGCAGAAGATTACCTTTATTCACCATTTAATGAAGCTGGACAATCAGGTCGTGCTACGGTGATGTTGGCTTATGCATATACGCTCCAAAAAATAGGAGATCATGCTAAATCTCTCAAAATCATCCAAGAAGCCATAGATATTGCAGAAAAAAATGGTTTTAAAGAAATAACGATGAAGGCACACCAACATCTTGCATCCTTGTACGAAGAACAAAAGAACTACAAACAAGCTTTTTTTCATTTTACAGCTTTTCACGCTTTGCAGGATACACTCTTTAACCAACAAAAAGATGAAACAATCAATGATTTATTGGTCAAATATGACTCTGATAAAAAAGATGCTGACATCATCCTACTCAATGCAGAAAATGAACTAAAAAATCTTCAAATTGCCCAATCAAACAATACCAAATGGGCATTGATTTTTGGCTTGCTTTTGGTTTCATTACTCGCTTTCCTAGCTTGGAGACTAAAGAATATAAAAGCAAAAAACAACATCGAATTGACATCCAAAAACCAACAGATATGCAAGGCACTTGAAGAAAAAAACATACTCCTACGAGAGATACATCACCGTGTCAAAAACAACCTACAAGTGATTTCAAGCTTACTCAAACTACAATCACAATACATAGAAGACGAAGGAGCCGTAAAAGCCATAGCAGAAGGTCGAAATCGGGTACATTCCATGGCGTTGCTTCATCAAAACTTGTATAAAGAAGACAATCTCACAGGCGTAAATATGAAGGAATATTTTACAAATCTGATAGAAGGACTATTTGATGCTTATAAGATTACAGATATTAAATTGGTGACAGAGATCGAAGATTTGACCTTGGATATTGACACCGTGATACCGCTCGGATTAATAGCTAATGAATTGGTAAGCAATGCTTTAAAACATGCTTTTGATAATGTAGAAAATGGGATCTTGACTGTAAAATTACGGGAAAAATATGGACGTCTCCTATTTAATGTCAAAGACAATGGCAATGGTTACGATGAAAATTTGGTAGCAGAAGGCAAAAAAAGCTTTGGTCAAAAACTCATCAAATCTCTTTCTGATAAGCTCGAAGCAGATGTCCAAGTGACAACCACTACAGGAACCGATGTCACACTTTCCATCAAAGATTATAAAAAAGTAGGATAAATATGTCATTGAGAATACTCATCGTAGAAGACGAACCCATCATATCTGACGACATCGAGTCCACCTTATTGTCCAATCATTATGACATTGCCGGAAAGGCATATAGCAGCACGCAAGCTCTAGATATGTTACTCACAAGATATCCCGATCTAGTACTCTTAGATATTGCGATCAAAGGAGATAAAGATGGCATAGATATAGCCACCATCATACGTGAAAAATACCATATCCCTTTTATTTTCTTGACATCTTACAGCGACAAAGTCACACTTGATAGAGCCAAGCCTACAATGCCTTATGGTTATATTGTAAAACCATTCAAAGATCGAGATCTACTCACCGCCATCGAAATGGGAATGTACCGTTTTTCATCAGAGAATAACACTGTACCCATCATCAAAGAAAATATCGAACAAAAAAACAATGTCCAACTTACTAAAATGGAGTATAGTATCTTGATATTGATCTGGGAAGGAAAGTCCAATAAAGCCATCAGCGAAGCCCTTTTTATATCCGTAAACACCGTAAAAACTCACGTGAAAAATACCTTTGAAAAGTTTGGTGTTCGTAGTAGGAATGAATTGATGGTGTTGTTGAGATGATGAACTTCTCAGGAAAATAGTTACAACAAAAAAACAGAAACTTAGGTCTATGTACCTAAATCTCTGTTTACTGCATTTTATGAAACCAAAAAATAAGTGCTTGAAATTATATTCTTATAAATATACTTTGGTATTTCCAACCATTTTTTACCATGGTGACAATATAAAGACCAGAAGGAAGTTCAGATACATCTATTTGATCTCCAGATACCGTCTTGATGACTGAATTTCCCATGGTATTTGTGATATTCACTTGTGTGCCATCAGAAATATTTTCAAAAAATAAATGTCCATCTGTAGGATTAGGGAATGATGATAGCTTTCGGTAGTTATCCTTTTTAGTATCAATGCTGCTAGATGTTTTTGTATTAAGCCTCTCTATGACGCCACCTGTACCTGCAATGATAATCGATGAAGATGTCCCAACACCTACTTTGTGCGGCACACATCCACTATTAACTCCTTTGTTTGCAAGCAAACTTGTAAATTCATACATGAAGGTGGCGGAACTGTTGGCACCAAGACAGTATGATTTATCTCCACTTCGGATAAAACTGAGTCCATTGTAAGGTTTTGCTGCTTCTTGTATGCTAACAAAACCATCATCCGTGCCGAACATTTTAGTTCCAGAAAACCAAATACCTTCCGTTTTTGACTTGAATGATGCTTGATTTATAGTTGCGTTAATATTGTAAAGTTCTTGCCAACTTGACCCAGCATTTTCTGATGCAAAAACAATACCTTTATCTGTAGCCATGATCCACTCTTGATCAGAAATAAAATCTAAAGAAATAATTTTTTCATCACTTTCTATGGCTATTTGCCAAGTAGCTCCATTGTCTTCAGATGCATAAATTAATCCTTTAGTGTCATTAATTACATTGAAAAGTTTACCATCATTACAATATAAATTAAATGAACCAGGATTAAACTGAAATGTGTTTAATTCATTTCCTGATTTATCAATATAATGTCCTCTACTAATGACATCTACGTAATAAATATTGCCATTAGGTAATGGTTGAATATCTACTATCCTTTCTCTGTTGCCAGCCACATCAGTCCATGTCAAACCATCATCATTAGAAAAAGAAATACCACCATTATCCCCTCCCACAGCAACAGCATTTTCATATGATCCTATTGCCACAAAATCTTCTAATCTTCCATTTTGCAATTCCCAGTTTTCGCCTTGATCAGAAGAATGTAAAATCTTTAACGAATTACCAAAAGCATAAATTTTTCCATCATCACGTACACTATATCCCTCGATTCCATTGATCATTTCTTCCGTAAATGGGACGATATTATAAGTGGTACCTCCATCTTTTGTTATCGTAACATTCCTTTCGTTGAAAAATACAAAATGATCTTCATTAATAATCAGCGGGATATAAGTAAACGTATTCGGATGATTTATTTCATTAAATGTTATGCCTGTATCTGATGATTGGAGAACTGTATTATCTAATAAACTTAAGATCAATAACCCATCTTTATAATCCATACCGATGATATTGCTCTGAAATATCTCCATGGTATCAAAAGTAACAACATTATCCAATGACCTTATCAATGTTTTCCCAGCTGCACAAAACAAGGTATTCCCATCGAGTTCGTAATTTGATGCTGGAAAACCTGCCACTTTATTCCATGAAATCAAATCATTACTAATCGCACTTGCACCTCTACTCAACAAAAGAAAATCTCCATTTTCGAGTTGAATAATAGACTTTCTCAAACCATCTGTAGGAATGCCCACATAACTGAAAGGTTGGAAAGTAAGTCCACCATCATCAGAAGTAAAAGCAGCATAAGATCCGGAGATCAGTATTTTTTTTGGGTCATTGTCTATGAATATAATGTTGTTTTGAGAAGCCATTCCAGCTATCTCTATATACGTCCAAGAATTGCCATGATCTGTAGATCTCATGATGCCATCACATCTAAGTAAAGCAATTGCCAAACCTGAATCATGAAATGCTATATGGTCAATAGAAGACACAAACTCACTTGGATATACTTGTTCAAACTGTCCGTAAGTACTTGTATGAATACCCAAAACGAATGTAAAAAAAGTAGCTATTTTGAGAATGATTGATTTAAATTGGTTCATCTGTTTATTTTTTATTTGATTAAGATATTAAATTCAGGAGTCGTCAATTAAGGTTTATTTTTGTTTTAATTTCAGTCAATGTCTTTTTGATCCATTCATTTTGGTCATTAAGTTTAGCAGACATTTCTTTATTATTTGTCTCAACTTCAATCAATTTTGATTGAAGGTTTTCAATTACTTTTTGTTGCTCTTGAATAGCTTTGACGAGCACAGGGGTAAGTTTCCCATAATCCATGCTCCAAAGATCTATAGATTCGTCGATTGGTTTGTCCACAATTTCTGAAACTATGGTGTGCATTTCTTGTGCGATGAAGCCTATTTCATGCGTATAATCTTCTTTGACTTTCAATCCTTCTTTGTCAAAAGTGCTACTATGATGATTGTATTGAACTGGTCTTAATGCCATCACTTCTTTAAGCCCATAATCTATGTTTGTAATATTTTTTTTGACTCTAGCATCACTATAATCCGACCAAGATGTTGCTCTAGCGTGTCCGAAGGCAAGTGTAGCATTATTTTCTATTTGTAATCTATAAGTAGGGTTTGAAACGCCCATACCCATCTGATTCATAACAAAAACATCATCTGCTGAACCAGTCGGTCCCGGGTCTCCATAATTTCCACCTAAAGAAATACTACCATTATCGTATATACGCATTTTTGTGGAACCATTGGCCTGTATCCTCATTGCATCTACACCAGTCTCAGCGTTGGCATGCAGTGCAGCTAAAGGTGCAAGAGCGCCAACTGCAAGCCTTTTGGAGATAATAACATCACCATCTCCTTGTAAACTAAGTACATCGCCACCGTCAGAATTAAAAATATTAAATCTCGAATCAGCGGCTACATCATTAGGTCTGGAAGCCAAGGTCCAAAATGACGTGTGTTGATCATTTTTCATGGTAAGCCTAGCATAGTCATATCCCAATTCATTAATTAAGATCTGTGGATTGGTCAAGGAACTATTTCTTTCTACATGCAATAGTGCTTCAGGGGCAGTGTTTCCTATTCCTACAAAACCGCTTTTCAGAATTGTCATTGCATTTTTTCGAGTATCTTCCGTTTGGCCTATACCAACTTCCATGATGGGATCCGACAAATTCCAGGTAGAAACAGAACCCAATCCTTCGTTATAACTACCTATTGCAATACTCCTATTACTTTTTGCATTGACACCGTAACCCATCGCAACATTTGTTGAGCCTAAAGCATTTGTATTATAACCCGTGGCAAAACTGTACGATCCTACAGCTCTAGAAAAATTTCCAAATGCTGCACTTGCATAACCATAAGCTAGTGGACCATTACCAACAGCAATCGAATTAAACCCTATAGAATCAGGTGACCATTTTTGTGTCTGCGATAGACCTGCTCTAAGAGCTGATTTATCATTGATATAAAGCAACATTTTGTGGTTGCTAGTCGATCCATTGACAGGTGCAAGATGATGTCCAAGGATAACATCTCCCCCTTTATTTACAGTCATAGCATTTCTTCTGTCTATGACGGTACTACCTATACCTACTTCAAATATTGGATCACTAAAGACAACAGAATAAGCGTCACCATAACCTACATTATATCTACCTATAGCTGTAGATGACAGCGAAAGTGCTTTGAGACCTGTACCACTGGCAAAGGAATTGATACCAGATGCTTCTGAATCCTGACCAAAAACAGATGAAGTTTCCCGAGCAAGATTATTTATTCCCATGGCAGAAGAGCCTATATCAAAAGCTACGTTATTGTGTCCATAGGCAATACAATTATCTCCATAAGTCGTTGAAAATGTACCGCCTGCTAGGGAATATGAACCTATGGCAGAAGTCTTGAATCCCATGGCAATTGCGCCTGTACCATAAGCAATAGAACTATCGCCTATAGCAAAAGAATAAGGAAGTCTTGCTGATACATTCCGACCATAAGCAAAAGAAGACCTACCTAATAATATCGATCTCCAAGCATTGCTATTATTGACCTGTCCACCTCTGAATGACGAAGTATTGGCATCATACATTAAGAATGTGTCTGTAATAGCTGTCGTGGGAACTAAGTCCGCTCTTTTAAGGTAAAAACTACCATCTTTGAGTACTGTCATGGCATTCTGAGGGTTACTTGGTGTTCCGTTTCCAATTTCAAATAATGGATCTGAATTCACCCATGTTGTACTACTACTAAAGTTGCCAACATTATTTTTCCCTAAGGCAAAACCTAAAAAAGACCTTGATATGACGTTGTTTCCAAAAGCCGTGGAATTGACACCAATTGCTTGGTTGAGACTTCCACCTGTAAATGAAAAATCGCCACTAGATGTATTCGACGATCCTAAAGCCACTGACTGACTACCACTTGCAGTACTCTGTAAGCCCATCGAAATACTGTAATTACCAGATGCTTTTGCATTTTGACCAGCACCAAATGAATATAAACCAATATTCGCAGGCGACCAACTATCTGAAGAATTGGTTCTACCTGTCCTAAAGGCTCCTTTGGATTTGTCAAAAAACATTAATGTAGAAGAGCTCATTTCAATTGGTGGTAAGAATGCTGATCCGAATACTAAATCATCTGTTTCATAGTTGCCTGTACTTCTCACTGTATTTCCAAAGAGGGTAAACGCTCCACCCGTTAGCTCTTGCCATCCTGTCGAATGACGATAAAAAAACGTCTGTGTCTGTGTATCAAATACTAATAAGCCTGTAGCAGGTGACGCTATACTTGTTCTTTGTGTAGAATTCATCCTTGGGATGAGCATACCCTTCGAAGTAGAGACTACATCAAGTACGGCACTATTGTCAGGCGTGGTATTGATACCTACAGACTGTGCATTCATAAAAGCAGTTGATAGACAGCATAAAAAAAGGAAACAAATAAATAAATTCTTCATTTTAATTATCATTTGAGTTGAGACACAAAGGTCAGAGTAGATGAGTAAGGAAACATCACCCAAATGCCGTATATTAATTGTATTTTAGAAACCTACATTTCACCTATTTAGGTGATGATTAAGATTAGGGAAGTCATTAATTTTGCATGAAATTAGCACAAAAAATAAGAGTATCATGTTTACAATTCTTCTATTCCTTTTTAGTTATAATGTATGTTGTTCGCCAGCTGATTTGGCGGTTGAAAATAAAATTTCATCAGCTACCGAAAATATCAGTCAACCTGGTTCTGCCAATAAGGCAGCAATAGCATACGGAGATATTCAGACGATACATTTACAACAGCTTGAAGACCTGATAGATGGATTTTTGAGTTCGGGACATACTACTGGAAGCAGAGTGATGAAATAATGAAAGCAGATGCAGCTTGTCATAAAAATGCAAAAATTGTCGGTGGGGGCTCACAATTACAAACTCAGACTTGGGATAAGTTTTAGATACCTTTATTTGTAAATAGAGAACATAATCTATTTTATTCAAATATCTGATTTCTTAACAAAATGTAAAACTCAATTTTATAAATTAATTTTAAATTATCATGGAAAATCAAAAAATCAAATTTGGAATTGTTAAGGCTTTTTTCTTATTCATGTTCTTTCTGAACGTATTACATGGAAAAAGCCCAAATTATCTTGAGCCAAGTAATACAACTATTGGTTTAAAAGATTTATTCACAAAAAAACTAAATCTTAAACCGAACTCTTCGCAGAGCTTTTCAAGTAAATTGGAGGAAAGAATGATGATAACTGTTCAAATTGCCGGTGGAGACCTTGGTTCGGGAAGAATAGTCGCAGAAGTTTATGACCCGAATGGGAATAAGGTTGCAAGTGGTTCGAAGGAATTTTCGTTCAATACTAAAAACATAATAGGTAACTACAAAATCGTAGTCACAAATAAGACAGAAAACCATCAAAGCGTAGAAGTTTCAGTAAATTCATCACCGAGTGATAAAAAGTAACAAAGATGTGTAAGAAGTCAAAAAATACGAGTAGTACATAATTTTGGTATAAATATTAAATTAAAAAAAAATCATGAAAAATCGAATTGTTAAATCTGGAATTGTTAAAACCTTTGTGTTATTTATGTGCTTTCAGTATGGCTTACTTGGGCAAAGCCCAAACTATCCAGGACCAGGAAATACTACCATAGGTGATCGTGGCGATATCATTATTATTTGGACTGATGACGAAGATTTAGATGATGTTTCAGTAATAGATTGTGAGAGGCATCCGAAATTATGCGACGATGTAAGAGAAAAGCACCCTAACCCCGATGCACCTGGAAAAAAACCAGGTGATGGTAAAAAGAAAGATAAAAAGAAAAAGCCTAAAAAACAATCTTTAATGTATGGTAATCCACCTCCTGTTATTAATGATAAAATTGCCGAATTTAAAAAATCGAGCAAAACGGGAATGGCAAACATAAAAAATGGAAAGTGGATTGATATTGCTGATTTTAATGGTCATTTAGAATCACTATTATATAAAAACAATTAAATACTAAATCATGAATATAAAATCAATCATACTTGTAACACTTGCCATTAGTTTCTCTATTTTGGAATTATCTGGCCAAGTATTTAATCCTACTGATGGCAGCACACACTATGGTGATGGAACAACTTATCACCCTTCATTTGGAAGTAATGGCACAGTGAGTACTACAAATTCAAATGGGGAAACTACTACAGAAGTAGATTGTGCTAATTTTCCAGACATTTGTAGGGAATTATTAGAAGATGCAGACAGAAAGGAAAACCCAAGCTCGCCAACACCTAATCCAGGAGATGGTACACCAGGAGATGATAATCCAGGTGATGACGGCAAAAAAGATAAGAAGAAAAAGAAAAAGAATCCTAAAAACCAATCTTATAACTCAAACGATATGCCTCTTGAAAATAGGGAAGCCATTTCTGAATATTACAAAACATACAGACCTATGTCTGGAGTTTGGTTCAGGAACAAAGATGGTAAATGGATAAGAATTAAGGATCATTCAAAACACACTGCTACGCTTATTGGTTCGTTCACAAAAAGGTAGCATTTCATCAATATTCTTGATTCATAATGTGAAATAAAAAACCATGGGTTTGACTCATGGTTTTTTGGTTTTAAGCATATAAATTTAAAAAATTTTAAGTAAATATCAGTTGAAATGTCTTCAATACCTATTTAAGTTCTCTTAAAAATCTTATCAATTCTGGCTTGCTGTGAACTGCTACTTTGCTGTAGATATTTTGTATGTGGGTTTTGACAGTATTCACAGAGATAAAAATATCTTTTGATATCTCCATATTGCTTTTACCATGCCACAATTCTGAAAGAACAGCATATTCTGATTGAGTGATTTTGGATAGTAAATTTTGATTGATCAATGCTATTGCAGGTAATCTTTGCATCCGGTTTCCTTCCTTTCTTACCAATGCCATCTTTACCGCAGGAGCCAAATCATCTTCCTTAAATGGTTTTACCAAGTAGCTAGCAGGAAATGTGTGGGCAGCACTATTTATCGTATCTTCATCAGCGTAGGAAGTGACAAAAATAAAAGGAATACCAAACTCTCTATCTATCTTAGCAGCTAGGTCTAGTCCTGACATTTCTCCATTTAAGTTGATGTCTAGCATGACCAAATCTATGTTTTTGGACTTCAACAGTGCCAAACCATCTTCTGCTGTATGGCAAATACCTACAATGTGATAGCCATGAGCTTCTAGATTGAATGCAATATCGCACGCAATCGAAACTTCATCTTCTACGATTAATATTTTAGCTTGCGACATTTTTGATTACTTTAAGATTAGACTTAATAGTGGGTATTACAAATGTAAATTTAAATTCAGTACCTCTGAAGTTATCTATTTCAATTTTTGATTTTATCTTATTGGCAAACGACTTTATCAATTGCATACCCATAGAAGTAGATCTTTCAGGCAACTCTGTAAAACCTATTCCTATCCCGTTATCTTTTACAATCAGTCTTACTACATTGTCAGACTCTTTGATGCTAAAATACAGCTCACAATGCTCCGTATTTTCGTAGGCATACTTTAGTGAATTGGTGATCAGTTCATTTGCAATCAGTCCCATGGGTACGACAACATCTACATCAAGTTGCAAATCTTCTATATCGAGTATAAGGTTTACTTCTTTACCAAAAAGTGGAAACCCTTTGACCAAACTCATGGCAAGTTTTTCAAAATATTTTTTAATATTAATGCTATTTAGATCTTCATTTAAGTATAAACTTTGGTGCAATAACGACATCGATTGTACACGATATTTACCTGTATTGATGGCTTTTATGACGCTATCATCTTGTTCAAAACGACTCTGAAGGTTCAATAGAGAAGAAACGACCTGCAAGTTATTTTTTACCCGATGATGGATTTCTTTGACCAACATTTTATTGCTTTCTAGGGCTTCTTGTAGCTGAATATTCTTTGTTTGTAATGATTTATTGGCTTTGATTTTTGTACGGTAAGCCAAATAAAAACTATACAAAGCAAGTATTGCCAAAAACAAACCCATACCCGAATAAATTAATTGTTTATTCTTTTTTTCTATTTGCAAGTTTTGAATTTCATTATTTGAGTTTAACAGCGAAATCTCGTGATCTTTTTCAATGCTGAGATATTTAGTTTCCATCTCTTTGAGTAATTCATTACTTTGTTGTTTAGATTTTTCATTTGATTCTCTGATGTACTTTTTAAGGTAAATATTGGCTTCGGCATGTCTGTCGAGAGAAGTCAGCACAGTGGCCTTTAACTCTGAAAAATCTATTCGTTGTGGAGACAGATCTGATGATTCTAATATTGGCTCTATTTGATTGAGTGTTATGAGCGCTTGTTGGAATTTGTTTTGTTTCAGATACGATCTTGAGATACTCGCAAATAGGGTGTATTTGGTGGTGTGATCAATTCCCGCAATTTCTTTTTTGCCTAATAAAGGTTGAAGGGTTTTTATTGCATCATTATAATTTCCCATTGCTGTAAGTACTTCACCTACTGCAATCTGATTGATCAACAAATCTTTGGAAGCGTGTAAGGAATTGTACAGCTTTCTGGATTCATTATAATTTTCCAATGCTTTATCATAATTATTTATCTTATAATATGCAGCCGCCATATTATGTTTGACCCCAGCAAGACCTGCAGTATCCTTGTTAAGTGTGCGAATGGCTATTGACTCTTCATAAATCGCAATGGCTTCTTCATGTCTATCAAGTGTACGATAAAAAATGCCAAGATTGTTTAGCAACATACTACGTTTGTCATCAAATCCATGTTTTCTTGTCAGGTCCACAGCGACAATATAAGTCTCAATAGCTCGACCTGTAAATCCAGCAAAGTGATGTGCAGCTCCTATGTTAATTAAAAAGTCCACTCGATTTAAAACTGGAAGTTTTTCTTTCTCTACCAATTGTAATCCCTTTTCTAAAATATCAATAGCTTCTTCATACCTACCCATTCGACCTAAAACAGCGCCCATACTGCGCCAATTAAGTATTTTGCCTCGATTAAAGTTTAGGTTTATGGAGATGTCTGCGCCTTTCTCGAAAAACATAAGTGCAGAGTCCATGGAAGTGGCAAACACCTTTTTGCCTTGGTCATAGCAAGCTATTGCAGATGTAGTATCATAATCTTCCCAAGCTTTATTTAATAGGCTTTCTCTATTTTGCGCTACGGCAGAATAAGCTAAAATTATAAGAGAAGCTATTATCAAAATCTGGGATACAACCGTCCTCCTAAGCGATAAATTCATTATTATTACTTCTAAATTTTATCAAAATAATTTGTACATTTTAATACTTAAGGTCACAAACTCATTGCAATATAGCATTAACTTGCAAATATTCAGACAATATAAAATTATAAACATCACCTATATAGAGTATTTTTCAACGATGGTAGCATTAAGCACCTTTTTTAAAGAAAATTAATAGTGGTTTAAGCCATATAGTATGTCATTACTTATTGAAAAGAAATATTGAGAAAATGACATTCTGAAATCTTCTTATAAGCAATTAGTTAATCATTCAAATAAAATAAGTCTTCAACTCTAAATTCCGAGAATAGGCCAAAACTGTACCATCGTCAAGTAAAATGGTTTTATCTGATTTATTGATTTTACTTATGAAAGAAGGATTAACAGCAATACCTCGATGTATTCTAATTATATTTTCGCTTTCAAACTTGTCAAGCCAATATTTTAGAGTCTTGGAAGTAAATAACCTTAAGCCCGAACTGAGATAAATGTATGAATAGTTACTTTCGGATGTCAAATACTTGATCTGATTTGGAAATACTAAATGATGTATGCCGTTGGAATGTACCATAACACCAATGTTTTCTGACTTACTTTCTTGAAAGGTAGCTAATTGTTTTTCAAGTAAAGCTATTCTATGATGTAAATATTCAATGTCAGTTTCGGAGCGAATGTTTTTATTGATTTGAACAAGTGCCATAACAGTCATGATTTTACTGCAAAGTTATACTAGCAAGATTTTACAAACATCACCTGTAAAGGTGAAATCCATACAAGTAATATCTTCAAAGCAAACCATTAAATTTGATTATCTTGTCAGATTACCCAGTCAAATCTTGAAGTTATTTGAGCTATTGGGAAAGAGTATGGCATTTATAAAAAAGATGCCAGAATCGCATCCCAAATGCATAAAACAGAGAGATTTATCTTATCTTTGTTTAATATTAAAGTTATGGATCAAACTGAAATACAAACTCTTATAGAACTTGAGTACCTAAAGATGGAAATCGTTTCGAAAGAAAAACATGCATAATATATATTCGTGGTGTGTTTGCTTAGATATGAATTCATGAATGTATTCCCAAATTACACCTTCATAAAATTACTTTAGTTTTACCCCGCCCTGAAGGGAGATAAAAGAAATTTTATAAAATTGAATGAAAAAATGGTACACACATTAAATAAAAGCCATATTTAACTCCTAAATTTATGCGTATTCTCCCTTCATTCTTTCATAATCGTCACTGAAATAGAAAGCGATCAGTCCAATAAAGGATAAAGCAAAAATGGCCAAAACCCATAGTATCTTTGAGTTTGTAGACAGATAAGGGCTTAGTAATATTTTGATCATGTAATAAATAGGAAATAGTCCTACAAACAACACTAAAAAGATAACAAGCAACTCTTGTCCACCGATTCCGAAAATCAAACTAATTAAATTAATCATAGGTTTTTATTTTTATACAAATGTAAATATAAAAATAATATCGTTCCTATTTATTCTACAAAATATGGTGAATTATCGCTTAATTTAAAAAAATCACCTTCTCAATGCAGACTCACTACCCTTGTCAATCGCCAAGCGCCACCATCTAATCGCCAAATGTGGACAAATTTTGAATATTTGATTTCATTCTTTTCAGCACGGTTGTAAAAACCATGTTGGCCCATTTGAACAGCACCGTAATCCTTGATCGGATATACTTCTATGCTTCCTTCTTTTAATACCCTTGTGACTTTGCCACAGATATTGTTTTTTAGTCCATTCATAATTTGAGTTTTGGAAGTACTGAGTCCACCCAAATCGTGGTAAAACTCAATATCATCTGACAGCAGGCTATCCGCAGTCGACAAATCACAGGTATTGTAAGCATCAAAAAACTTCTTGTCTATTGCTACGATCTCATCATAGACTTCTTTAGAAACCGGGGTATATACTATCCCACCCAAAGGCGCGGTCTGTTTTGATGATGCACAAGCATTTAATAACAATGCTACCGTCAGTGAAAGAAAAATGGTTTTGGTATTCATATTTTATGATTTGTTCTGATTTCAAATCATCAAAGGTATATTATTGATATCGCTCATAAAAAATATATCTACCAATGGTCTATTTTATCAGAAGTATATCCAATAGTTCGCCCCAGACCTTATAGGTTTCGAAAACCTATAAGGTCTAATTTAGCACACATTTTAATGAATATTTAACAGAAAACTTATCCGCTGTAAAAAACAATTATATATTTACATGGTCATAAAATATATAATTTTGAATACCTTCATTTTGATGCCAACACACTAGTAGCATTGAGATAACCATCAAATATAAAAGCCAATGGACATTAAAACAAAAAGATTAATGGTACGCCCTGTCAGTATGGATGATAAAGAGTCTTTATACACATATCGCTCCGATGCAGAAACTAACCAATATTTAAGCATGGTTCCATCGTCTATAGATGATATCGAAAATTTTATCAACAAAACATCTAAGATCATGAATGTGCCAGACACATGGTACCAATTAGTGCTTTTAGAACAAGCAAGTAATCAGGTGATCGGAGATGTGGGAATTCACTTTTTAGGTCCTGAAAACAATCAAGTAGAAATAGGATACACATTAGACAAAAGATATCGTGGCCATGGATATATGACAGAAGCACTATCAGAGATCATTGATTATCTAGTGCATTCCTTAAACAAACATCGAATCATCGCATCTATTGACCCAATAAATCTTGATTCTATGAGACTAGTGGAGCGATTAGAATTTAGAAAAGAAGCACACTTTAAAGAAAGTTTGTTTTTTCATGGCAAATGGGTCGATGATGTGATTTATGCCATACTAGCCAAAGAATGGAAAAAGAAGAATTAATTATACACAAACTTAAATGACCAAGAAATATCAATGAAACATAGCAGATATAAATTGGTATCTCAATTCGATCCAAGACGGATTTAAACTATCAAAATTCGCTGCTGACCATTTTACAACCACAAAATAGATATATATGTAAATGTATTTGTAATTTTGTGGTAAGTTCATAGTATCATGCCTAAAGGTCCTTCCACTCATTGTCAAAATTGTAGCGCCTGTGCACAGTTTGATGTATCTATGTTCCATAATTTGGATGAGCAGTCTTTAGGTCAATTGGATGGTATCAAAAAGACTTTACACGTCAAAAAGGGAAATCTTGTATTTAAAGAAGGGGCCATGCCCAAAGGACTTTTTTGTATTCGTTCCGGCAAAGTAAAACTAGTACAAATGGGTGCTGATGGCAAAGACCAAATCGTCCAAATGCTCAAAAGCGGTGATGTTCTAGGCCATAGAGCGATCTTCGGCAACGATGTCCACTCTAGTTCGGCTGAAGCTTTAGAAGACACCAAGATCTGTTATTTTCCTAGGAACTTGTTTTATGAGTTGGTAGAACACAATGGAAAACTAATCCTAAAGTTTGCCAATTTATTGGCATGTGAATTAAAAGAAGCAGAACGAAAAATCACCACCACAGCCCAACAATCTGTTCTGGTCAGGATCTCAGAATGTCTTATGGTATTAAAAGAAAAATATGGTGTAGATGATACATCCCATGCCTTAAAGATTCAAATATCAAGAGAAGATATGGCAAATATGGCAGGAACCACTAGAGAGTCTGCCACCCGATCATTATCCAAACTCAAAGGATTAGGTATCATCGAGTTATCAGGAAAAAACATATTGATCTTGGATGAGAAAAGATTGGTGGCTATGACTATGGGTTAGTTTACATAACAAAGTTCTTTAATTGTACTTTGTTAAATTAAAAACAAGCTTCATAAGCTATTTAATTCAAGCCCTTCAGGCTTGTTTTTTTAAGTCATTTTTACCGTAGGTTACACCTACGGTTATTAAAATTAAAGCCTTTTCAGGCTTTGTTACGGGCCCACTAAAATACCATATCACAAGACTTCTAGACTATTTGATGTTATAATTGATGTACACTTAGGCAAGGATGCCTGATGATACTGCAACGTAGCTTGGAAGCTACGACGAACGGTATAGTGTTCGTTTGTCTTAGCGTCTCGCTAATATACAATATCTTTAGGCTTCTAGCCTGTTTGAAGATATAGTTTTTGTAAAGATTCTTGAATACAATCAAGCAAGTTTACTTACACTAAAATATTAACTTTTTAACTTCATTCATCTTGCCACAACACCAATGCCGCGCAGATGATGATGATGTTTTTCATGATGTACTGACCGACTAATGTAAAAACAAATGGAGCTGTTTTGAAGGATAATTCAGGAAAAAAGAACAATGGCGTGAACGTGCAAATCATATGACCCAATAATAAAATAAGTACTGGTTTTCGCCAAATGCCGATGACTAAAAACAGTCCTATACCCACTTCCAAAATAGCTAATAAGTTTTTATTCAAAGGAGAAGATATGAGATCAATCGTCAGTTTATTGATCGTATTGGCAGCGAGGTCCTCAGCGGGACTATAACCTGGAAAAAACTTGAGTACTCCAAACCACACAAAAACGATACCTATACTGATTCTCAATAATAAAAGTGATGTCTTACTAATCGATACCGTCTTCATATACTTTTGGGTTTTGAGTTGGATGATGTAAAAAAAGATGTTGCAAAGATTTAATAAAAGTTAAATATTGAAGTCAAATAGCTTTAGATTTTCGTAAAAACTGATATATATCATTTTATAGCATATTTTTTCCAAAGTGTGATGCACGTCACATTTCAGACTGATCTAAGACCTTACTTTTGCCTCCTATTATTTATGTTAAATATATCGACCCATGAGCAAATTAGGTTTATTTTTAATTTTGATAAGTTTTACTTTTAGCTGTACCCACGAACCCACCATCGTCGAGACAGATACAGATGTAGATGCAGCCCTGATTGAGTTGCTAAAAGCAAAAAGTTTTACAGGTGATGTAGATTTTTACACCATGCCTTCTGGCAATAACTACGATTACATCCCCAACCAAGATCCAAAGAACCCAATCACCTACCCAAAAGTTGCCCTAGGCAATATGTTGTTTTATGAAACAGGCATCGGTATGACAGCCAAAAAAGCGGAATCTGTAGCGACTTACTCTTGCAGTTCTTGCCACATTCCTGAGATAGGTTTTACCGCAGGAAGATTTCAAGGTATAGCAGACGGTGCATTGGGATTCGGACATCATGGTGAAGGAAGGGCTATAAGTCCAAACTATGAAGGCAACGAAGTAGATGCCCAAGGCGCTAGACCACTTCCCGTCATCAATCTAGCTTATGTCCGCAATCCATTGTGGAATGGTTCTTTCGGTTCTTATGGTATGAATGCAGGTACAGAAAGTGTATGGGGCGTAGCAGATCCACTCACCTCTATCAATAAAGAAAACCGCGAAGGACTCGAAGCCGTAGTGACTAGAGCACTGATCACACACCGTCAGGATATCAACAAAGAATTGATGGACAAACTCGGATATACTGCTTTATTTGACAATGCCTTTTATGACATCCCTGAAAACCAAAGATATACCTTGCAGACAGCATCTCATGCGATCTCTGCCTATTTCAGGACGATATTGACCAATCAAGCACCATTCCAAAAGTGGTTGCGTGGAGATCAGAATGCCATGACTGAATCTCAGAAAAATGGGGCCATGTTATTCTTTGGAAAAGCCCAATGTGTCAATTGCCACAATAGTCCATCCCTCAATGGTCAGCGATTTGCAGCGATTGGTGTCAAAGACTTAGACCAAAACGATTACCTAGTGTACAAAACCGATGATGGTAGGAGCAAAGGCAGAGCGAGTTTCACCTTAAAAGATGCAGACTTGTACAAATTTAAAGTACCCCAACTATACAACTTAAAAGATGCAGGATTTTATTTCCACGGTTCTTCCAAGACAAGTCTGAGAGAAGTGGTAGAATACTTTAATAATGGTGTTTCAGAAAATCCAAGGATAGAAAAGTATCGGATAGATGGCCAATTCAGACCTTTATTCCTGACAGATACAGAAGTCAGTGACCTTACAGAATTCCTTGCTAATGGATTGTATGATCCACTTATGAGCAGATACAAACCCGTTTCTGTATATTCAGGTAATTGTTTTCCGAATAATGACGTGCAGTCACAGATCGATCTAGGTTGTAAATAATAGCCCATTTTACCAAATACTAAAAGTTATTTCTAAACAAGCTTTTCAAACAGCACCTAAATAAACTTTGACAATTTTCCCGTTTAGCTCGGAATAGCTTTAAGGCCGTAATTCGTAAGATGAGCGGCTTTTTTTATGGTAGTATTTTATGAATTTTGAAGTGTATGACTATCAAGTATTTTATTTTTGTTTAAAAATAATGTTGTTATAGGGTAATTCAAAGATTTTACCCACAAAATGACCGTAAATACCCCAAATTTTGCCCCAAATATGCTCAAAACGAAGTCAAAATAGCTATATTTTTGCCTGTATAAGCCGCTCCAACTTGCGTGGACTTATTTTGCGCCAATATTCTTTGCTGCTAAAAGCATGTATCCGTCAATTACAAAATATTGGGCAATCCTTTTTGTAAGTATATTTCAACAACTAAATATTGGCCCATCCTTTTTGTAAGTATCCGTCAAGCAAAAAATCCTATTAGCCGCAAAACGCAGTGGCTTTTCCACCAAATGATATACCCTGCCCCACATTAAGGCGAAGTTTCCAGCATATATGATTTGGCACTCCAAAATGGAACGTTATATAATTGGGCATTTATAGGGTTTTTCTATCATGACACTGCTGAGTTGATAGACTAGCTTTGGCAGGTATTTGTGCCTACTTGCGGGATTTTTGATAGGAATGGGAGGTTTGATGTTTATGCTACTTAAAAAACTATTGGGTATGATTCATGCGGAAACGGATAAATTTATGGGAAGAAAATACTGGATTTTAAAACTTAATTTACTGAAAAGTTAAAAAAATGGGAATGTGTTGTAGATTTGTATAGATTTATTGTGAAATAACAGAATGAGCGGTTAGTGTGACAAACCAACATTCCATATGATATCACAGACAAAAAAAAGGAAGACAAAATAGATATTTAAGTAGAAATATGCAACCGAGAATTGAAACATTAAAGGAAAAAAAATTAGTAGGCAGACGACTAACCATGAGTTTTGCCGACTATAAAATTGGCGAACTTTGGCGGTCCTTTTCACCACGACGAAAGGAAATAACAAACAATTTGACAAACGACTTAATTTCATTGGTTGTTTACAAACCTAATCATTTTTCAGATTTCAAGCCAACCAATGAATTTGAACGGTGGGCAACTATTGAAGTGGCTACCTTTGACAATGTTCCGACCGAAATGGAAACTTTTGTTTTACAAGGCGGACTATATGCAGTTTTTGATTACAAGGGTTTAAACACAGACACTTCGATCTTCCAATATATTTTTGGATCTTGGTTACCTACTTCAAACTATGTTTTGGACAGCAGACCGCATTTTGAAGTGTTGGGCGAAAAATACAAAATGAACGATCCAAATTCAGAAGAAGAATTATGGATTCCCATAAAAGTTAAATGATAACACTAGATGCTATTAACTATGTTTAGTTAGCTAAGGTGGGGCTGACTATGGTGTGTGCAACAGAAGCTTTGATACTTAGTTGAATCCGCCACAAGCGGACGAGCTAAATACGCCGCAGATGAATTTTGGAACATGACTGTCACCACGTCGGATAGTTTAATCCTATGCGGTTTCACTCTCCAGATAACTTGTTTTATAACAAGTTGTACAACTTTCATTTTAATACTACATTTGCCATGTAAAGCATATACAATGTGCAGAACTTACAATTTTCCTAGTCTCCACATCGTATGCGCTCCGAGTAAGTAGTTAGGCAATATGACGACACAACATAACAATCAGAAAAGATGACAGTAATAAACATATATAAAGAAGCGTTTTGCATTTCGACAGAAAAGTCGAAATTAGACGTTGATGCCATACACAAATTCTTATCTACTAAAGCTTATTGGTGCATAAATATACCAAAAGAAAAGATGCTTACTTCCATTCAAAACTCATTATGCTTTGGCGTTTATGAAGACAAAAAACAAATAGGATTTGCAAGAATAATCACCGACTATTCAACCATAGCCTATTTAGGTGATGTGTACATTTTAGAAGCATACAGGGGCAAAGGATTGTCTAAATGGCTGATAAGTACCATTATGGACTGTCCTAGTCTACAAGGACTTAGGCGTTGGATTTTACTTACAGGAGATGCACACGAGTTATATCGCAAATATGGGTGGACAGATATTGTGGACCCTAGCAAATGGATGGAACTTCACAATAAAAACGTTTACAAAGAAATAGGTATTGACTAAGATATTTAGGGTGAAAAGCCAAAAACGTTAGTCATGTACAATACTCCATTTTCCATGCTGATAGATAGGGAAAGATGGATTAAAAAAAGTTTATTTGCTGATAAATTGGAAAAATGGGAATGTGTTGTAGATTTGTTGTAGGGATAAGCAAGTTGTTGGCAACTCAATAATCTGCTAAAATTAAAAACATTTTTTTATGAAGCCTGTGAATTTTATATTCTTGTGCATTGTAAGCTGTATTTTTTTATCGAAACCCATATTCTGTCAAAATATTTCAGTTAATAGGGATACGATTTTCATGGATGTAAAAGATGTTGCAATCCCAGGAAATAGATTTTACTTAACTCATGCATTTAAAATAAATGAAACTATATATTGTATTTTTGAAGAAATGAGTTTGTATTCATATAAAAAAGAAACTAAACACTTTGTCTCCATTAATGTAAAAACAAAAGAAATCAAATGGCTTGATTTGCCTCAAGAAATGAAAGATGCAATGTATTTTGATTTTTACGAGAAAGACCAAAAGATTCATTTACTTGATTATCACGAAAAATCTTGCTATATTTATAAACCAGAATCAAATAAATGGTTAAAGAAATCTAGTTGTAATGATGTTGTTTATAAAGATAAGGCTTACTTAATTGCATATCAAGATCATGGTGAATGGGGAGAATATACATGGTTATTTGACATAAAAAACAAAGATGAGTACCTAATTAGAGAAGATGGAAAACAAATAAATAAAATTGACGAAAAGTATTATCTTAGCTCTGATGGCAAAATAATTGAAATAGAGTCACCTACATCACTCAAAAAATGTAGCAATGCTTGCTATTTTACAAAGAGAAACAATTCATTATCAGATTCTGCTGACATAAAATTGAAATACTTGTATAATGAATCGATCAGTGATCTTGATGTAGAATTCGGATCAAAAAGAAAATTAAAAATAGAATCTTCATGGGTTTGGAATGAGCAGCTACAACAGCTTTATTCAACAGACTCGATAACTAAAGTAGGTTTTGTTAGAGACTCAGGTGTAATTTCATTGGCCCAATTAGCTACTAATATTAATATACAAGAACCCAATCATTCATATAGGGGTAATAGCAATTATAACAATTATAGATTTCATCATTATTTCCGAGATGAGAATAATTACGGATTCATTGAACTAAAAGATAGTGTAATAAACATTTTTGAATTAAGTCATAATCAAGACTCTCTGAGACACTTTAACAAGGATCTTTTTAAGTCATATTGGGAGAATGTTGATATTTTTAACAGAATAGTACTATATGAAGATGTTAAATCTTTTGAAGCAAAAAGTGGCGGAATAAAATTAAATGAGAATAGTTATGGTCCTTTACACGGATTGCACCCAAAGGGCAAGGTGACTAAAAATTCTCAATTTGAGAGTTACGTCAAAATTGAAAATGCATTTATTAATCAAGTTGTTCAGTATCATTATGATAA
Source organism: Saprospiraceae bacterium UBA7687 (assembly GCA_002482845.1). Classification (GTDB taxonomy): domain Bacteria; phylum Bacteroidota; class Bacteroidia; order Chitinophagales; family Saprospiraceae; genus OLB9. The sequence goes on along the minus strand of DLGT01000096.1, from coordinate 76,717 downwards.
AGCAAATGGTCAAGTCAAATCAATAATTTTTACATTATCAGAAACTGAACCATACAAAACAGTTCATGGATTTAACAACTTATTTAGATCAAAAGAATCTGAGATGATTCAATTCAAAAATAAGTATGATTATCTAATCGACTTTATTTCTGAGAAAACAAATATTGAACCTGAAATTAATATGAATTCAAATTATTATATAAACGCGGTATGGAAACTAGAAGGCAATCACGAAATAAGTCTTCACGCCCCAAAAGACATACATAATCATCTTCAAATCAAAATTGTTATTTACTAATAGAAATGCCACTAATCGAATAAATGGCTCCACCTAGTGAAGTTGATAGCAGGAAAAAGATGGGTTGTAAAAACTTTATATGTTAAGAAATTGGAAAAATGGGAATGTGTTGTAGATTTGATATAGAAAAGAAGAAAGTTGGATTCAAGCATTAAAATTCAAATTAATTTAAAGACTTGGCTTAATGAAATATAGGTTTACAATACTTTTAACATCAATAATATTAGTATCGATTGTTTGCATAGGATCAACGTATATATCAGCAGTAAATCAATTTTTTCCACTGCTTTACTTAATTGTAACAGGACAATTAATGCTTGTTGCCTGTATAAATTTTTCCAGTAGGTTTGAAATTAAATATTTAAAATCTAGCACGAATTTAATTACAAACCTATTCGGTTTAAGTGCATTAACTATACTCATATTTAGTATCGTTGAAGCTCTTTTTTTGGAAAACATTTTAGTATATATACAACTTCACGACACATATTTTGTGATAGGGCACTATCTTACACTTATGCTAACGGCATTATTCATGGGATTCTGGGCAATAATATATTACATAACTCCGAAACTCATAAAAAGAAACCTGAATAAGAAACTAAGCGAAATTCATTTTTGGCTAACATTCTTCGGAACATTAGTCCTAATAATCTTGATGCAGATTAGTGCAATTTCAATGTCTCCAAGACGTTATTATAGTTTTGGCATATTTGATCCTTTTATCGAATATGGTTATATAAATGCTGCCATTTCGATAGTTGCAATTTTGCTTTTGACTAGCCAAATTATTTATTTTGTAACCCTAATCTTTAGCGCATACCAGAACCGTAAAATAGAATTATAAATGAATAATTAAAATAGGCTGGAAATCCAATTGCCATCATCTTTAACATAAGCCGATATTGAGAAAATGATGAATTTTTGTAAGTTTAATTGCTAAGAAATTGAAAAAATGGGAATGTGTTGTAGATTTGATTCCTGAATAAAAGAAATAGATGAAACCATATATAAGAATATTTTTTTTATTACTCAGCGTGTTAAGTGGAGGTTTCGCTTTTTATGATTACATCTCACTTGGATTTATTGAAATAACTTCGATATTCCTATTTGTTATATTTTTGTTTAGCAGCGCTATAACCATTCTTATCCCAGCCAACATCAAACTTCGATTTCTTCATAAACCTCTCAATAGCTTTAAGATATGGATCATAGTAATGATTTTCACTTTTGTAATTGTTTATGTCATTGATAAATTACAAAATTTGTCGCCAATATTATTTTCAACATCATTTTATTGGGAAGAAGGTGTTGATGTAGATTTTAGGAAGAACGGAACTTTTCGAGCATTTAATCAACATCTTCTTGGAGGAGGAATCTCATATGGAAAGTATGAACTCAAAGATTCCTTCATAATATTACAAGATAAACTGAAGTTTGGCGATTCAAACATGAAAGATATCCTAGTTGCAAGAAAAGATGGTGTTTATTTTAGAATGGAAAAACCTTGGAGAATAAACGAAGGAGTCATGTCTTATAAATATGAAAAAGAAAATATATTCCAAATGACCAATAACACAGCTTATAATATAGATTCTATATCTTTAAAACTCTCATACTCAAATGAAGAAAGTATATTCCTAAATCTTGAACCAGGTCAACAAATTGACTACGTTTTTAAAACAAAAAACTCTGTTGATGGAAGATATTTATTGACTTACAAGATAAAAGATCGATCAACTGAATTAAAAGAATTTGAGAATATATTAAACGGTTATCCACTAGGAACGGTAAAATCAATATCTTTTGAAGATCAAAATGTAATCATTAAGTTTATTTTCGGCAATACAATAAAGAAGGTGCTCGAATGAATGAAGACATGTCGGTATTATAAGTCATAATACGATCATGAAGAACCATCAACAAGACTACTGTTTATACTGAGATTTGGTGACCATTGCCATCGCAGATAACTAGAAAATGATGGGTTGTAAAAACTTTGTTCAATAAGAAATTGGAAAAATGGGAATGTGTTGTAGATTTGCTGTTGGAATAGGTAAAAAAGGTGTCTTACTTTAAAGACACCACCGTAAATAGAACATCCTGCTAATTCAAAAGGAAATGAAAGAATCAATTCATATTAAGAATTTAGGTCCTATTAAGGATATTTTTATTGATGATATCAAACCATTAACCGTTCTGATTGGCGAATCAGGAAGTGGCAAAAGTACTCTTATGAAGACGATTGCACTTTTTAGATGGCTTTACAAAATGCACAATATTCGATCTTATCTCAAAAGGAGTAAAGTCTCAAAAAGTCCTTTTCGTTTTAGAATGAATACATATTTCAAGAATTGTGGATTTGAAGAATATTTAAAAAATAATCCAGAAATCACTTACAAAGTTGAGTTTTCCGATAACAGAATATATATACTTCATTTTGCAAAAAATAAACTAACAGGTACTGGTGACAAAGATCTGGTCCAGATTCAAGATTTATATTATAATAAACTCAGTTTCATTTCAGAAACAAGAAACATAATTCCGTTATGGGCTGAAAGAGGGGCATCTTTAACTGGAGCATATTTAGGATTTTATTTTCATGAAGTTTATAATGACTTTGATTTAGCCACTGAAAACTTAAAAGAACTAGATATTAATTATTTGAAACTAAAATTATCTATTAAAAAAAATCAGTCAAACAAAAAGTATTTTGTTCATGCACCTAACAAAGAATATGAACTAACCCTAAAAAATAGTTCATCCGGTACTCAGAATGCAATACCAATAACGTTAATTGCAGATCACTTTTCAAAGCACTTCGACTTTGAGAGAGCATTTAATGAATCATTGGTTAAATTCCTTTTTAAAACAGACAATTTAACAGATTTCAAGCCTGTAAAAAACCTTGGAGACATCAAGAAAAAATTGTTTATTCATATTGAAGAACCAGAACTCAGTCTATTCCCTGATGCCCAATGTGAATTGATTAGTGATTTAATATCCAAATGTTTTATTACTAATTCTAATAGTATAGATTTAATATTTTCTACACACAGCCCTTATATTATTAATCACCTTAACCTGCTGATAAAAGCACATGACACAAACCAATTAATAGACAGTGCTAAAGTTGAATTTGACAAGCTGGCAGTTTATCAAGTAGAAGAAGGGAAAATCGAAGATTTGATTGTTAGAAATCAAAGGATTATAAACACTAATTCTTTATCAGACACTATAAACAACATTTACGACAAATACAATCAATTGGACAAAGATGGAAGACTTACTGAGAAATGATTTTACAGCTCATTTTGGTCTTTCTGTTTGTACAGAACCAAATTTGGTAATTCAAACAGATGAGAGATATTTTGAAATAGAGGATACAATCGCCAGAGAAATTACAATTCACACTACTGTTGGACAAGGCATGGCTTGCTTTTCTAATCCAAATGCATTGAATGTTACAATAGCCAATTATGACAAATTTATAACTAGTTTACCGTATCACTTTCAAAATGGCAAAAAGAGATGCGATCTCATAGTTTGTGACGATGTTAAGAATTTTATTCTTGGAGAAATTAAGGACAGTCCAAACATTAAACATCACAGAAAAAAAGCTAAAAAACAACTTTTGGAGTCCTTAACTTTGCTTACTACTGTTCATCAAATTTTAACCTTAGTAAATAGTAAGGTTGTAAAAAAGTGTTGTTATTTTAATAAACAAACTAGCTCTCCACCATTAATTAATGCAGTGACAGCTTTCAATAGACTCCCAACAATATTCCGTGACGGTTTTAAAATGAGTCACCCAGAAATCGAGAATCAAGATTTTGAGTTTTGGGAATATCTTGGCGGCCAAACTTTAGTATTATAAAGGTGTAATACGTTGATTAGTATTTTGCTATAAGCAACTATTAATATGTAAGCTATAATAATGTGTCAATAATTATAAAAGTAACGTAAAAATTAAACATTCCATTCCTTATAAAATATCCCATTCCATCAAAAATCTACTACTTTTGGGTGAAAAACCACAACCTCCTACCCCATATCTTTGTCGCAATAAATACAGAGATCATGCCTTCAAAAATTTTACTCCTTACTAGCTGTCTCCTAGCGACCTTCACATTGTCGAGTCAGTCATGTTTTCCTAATGGTTTATTCCTGAGTGTGCAGTCACAAGTGGATCAGTTTGCTAGCCAAAATCCCGGTTGTAAGATCATAGAAGGTGGCCTAAATGTCAATAGCGCAGACATTACACATCTTGATGGTCTGTCCCAACTAACTGCTGTGAAAGGTGATGTCTATCTGACCAATTGTGATAGCATTCGCAATATAAACGGACTCCAAAACATAACAGAAATAGGTGGTGCTATTCGCTTGCAAGGACTACCATCGTTGACTTCCATCAACTTCAGCAAACTAGAAAAATCTACAGGTGACTATTTTTATATATCCAACAATCCATTGGTCACATCCATCCAACTCCAAGCTTTGGATAGTGTGTTTGGTATTTTCCAGATATGGTCTATGGACACCATCACAGATCTCAACGGTCTGAATAAGTTATCATATGCGGGAAAGGATTTCGCCATTTTCAAAAACCGAAATTTACTGAATATCAATGGCTTGGTAGCGTTAACACATATCGCAGATGGCCTTCGTCTGTATGAAAACACTGTTTTACAAGATGTATCTGGACTACCTGCCACCTTAAAGATAGATGGACCAATGGTGATCAACGACAATCCACAACTTGCTATCTGCAACACAGGAGCAATCTGTGCATATCTCAAAAACCCTTCATCATTTGTAGTCATCTCAAATAACGATGATGGTTGTAAAAGTATCCCTGAAGTAGAAATGGCATGTATATCTTCCACAGAAAATAACGATTACAAGTCGACGATACAAGTATATCCTAACCCTGCAAACGATTTTATCAAAATAGATCATCATGCTGGTTATAGTCCCAAAGTAAACATCAAAGATATCAGTGGTCGAATACTTATCCATCAAGCTTCAAGCCACGAAGCCATAAATACCCAACATTTGGCAGCAGGAATGTACATACTAGAATCAGGAACAAATAAAATGAAATTTGTTATTGCCAGATAATAAAATGCTGTAAAGTAAATCCCTATTCTTTCACTTCTATTTGATCGGGAAACCGAGCATTGATTTGTGGTTTACCTTTGTACTCATTAATGGTACCATTGACGCATACACTTTTGTTTTTGTAATACTCTGAAGGTACAAAAGTAAAATTGGGAAGATCTTTCTCATAGAAGACAACTGTAAACTTGCTATTTGGATAGTCTTCTCCTAGACTTAGTATTGTCACTTTGGAAGTACTATTGGTAACAAAGGTTCCGGCTACTTTAGCACACACCTTGACATACTTTCCGATATAATGGGAAGTACTATCCAATGGTACTTCATTTTGACCTGAGATGTTACTAAAAGGTAGCATCAGAAGCAATAAGGGTAATAAACGGTACATATTGATTTTTTTGTGGTTGGTGCAAAGGTAGGGAAAAAGATTGGATTAAGATTAAGACCTAGGATAAGGTTAAGATTGAGAATGAGGTTAAGGTTGAGAATGAGGTTAAGACTTAGGTTATGGGTTTCCAGAATAGACCCAACCTTAAACGAAACTATCATTCCGCCTGAAACAAATTCAGCATTCAAAAAGGAGTATAGCTCTGACATCTTTGTAGCAATACAACATCCATCCTCTACTTAGGGGCGTAGCCCTGACATCTTAAACTGCACTTCATTGAAACTATAACTTCAAATAAATTCCACATTACACAATTCGACCTTTAACAATTAAACATTAGACATTCGACCATAAACAAAAGAGATTATGCTTAAGGTTAAGAATGAGATTGAGATAAAGGTTGAGACTAAGGTTAAGGTTAAGGATAACGTGCATTCTATTAAACATTACACTTTAAACCTTAGACGAAAAAAGATTACACTCAATCCAAATCTCCGAAATAATCTAAAAATAAATTATTTTTCCACCCAAGGGAGCGAATTCAACAATATTGAACTCTTATAAGTATTACTTTGATTCATTTAATCCATTTGTATTATGAAGACGTTAATATCCACTTTATTTTTTACCCTTTTTTTAAGTTTATACACACTACAAGCCCAAGATAAGTTAGAAATCATCGGTGCCACTGAAACGTGTGTAGGCGCCTGTGAAACATATACACTAAATCTTTCAAACAGTTTTATAGAAAACGTAACAGTAACATATCTTGATTCACCGAATACAAATGATTGTTATAATTATACGGTAGAGAATCAAAATGGAACTTTCACGGTTTGTTATAATTGTTTAGGAAGCTATTACATCGATGTTTTAGCTTATGATAATACAGGTAATTCTTTTACTGATTCTATTTTTGTATATGTAACCGAGCTTTCCGAAATAAATATATTCCAAAAAGATAGCATCGAATGTCACCAAAACAATCCATCCGATGACTGCTTAAAAGCTTGTGCAGGCTCCACTGTTACTTATGGATACAGTCATCCAAATCCATTTCTTTTTGTCACTGCTGATGTGGTAGGATCAACTTCTTATATAGTAGATCAAGTAAAAAATGAAATCACCGTCACATGGGGGAATGGTGGATTTGGAGGTATTAATCTAACTGCATTTGGACAGGGAACACAATGTTTTTCTTTTGGAAATCTATGTGTAGAAATAACCAATGACACAGAAGTTGATTTTAATATTCCAGGATTTGATTTTTGTGTTGGCGAATCTATTGAAATAACACCTTTAACACTTGACGGCATCTCTTACAGTTGGGACTTTGGCAATGGTCATATTTCATCAGATATTTCACCTGTCATTTCTTACAATAAACCGGGAACATATCAGGTATCACTTACGATCATCACGGCATGTGGTTGTACAGCAAGTATTACCAAACCTATCATTATCAAAGAAAGCTATCTACCTGTCATCGATTGTAAATCTACCATTTGCGAAAACACAGAAATGACCTATACCACCAATGCAGACTGTGGGCAATTCTTCTGGAAAATCATAGGAGACGGCACAATAAAAGCAGGTGGTGGAAGTAGTGAAAACTTTATTACGGTAGATTGGGGACAAGGACCATTAGGCATTATCGAACTAGAAGTAGCTTCGTGCAACTTTGACTTATGTCCTAAAAAAGCCATCTTTGATATTCCTATCATTTCAGAAAATGCAAAAATAAATGGCCAAACCATCGCATGTAAGGGTTCAAATGAAATGTACAGCATTCAAAAATACAATGCTACTGATTATCAATGGACCGTCACAGGCGGAAACATCACTGCTGGTCAAGGGTCAAATACCATCATCGTAGCATGGTCATCAGGCGATCAAGGAAAGATAAATGTTACATATGATAATTGTTATCTCAAATGTGGTGGCTCAGACGAACTTATTGTTGCGTTGAAATCACCTTATAACCTGACTACAGATGCTACCCAAATATGTCATGGCGAGCTGCTCTCTGCACAAACGACCAATGACCAAAACATACCTGTCATCATTGAAAACTGGGAAGTACGAGATGAAAACAATGTCTTGTTATACTCACAAAATAATGCTGCAAATATACAATATGCTATACCTACAGGTATCTCGAAAGTTATCATCACGACCACTTCACCGACATATTGTAATGGTGAATTAACCAAAGAAGTCACCGTTTTACCTAAAAGTATTTTGCCAGCAGGTATCAAAGGCGAAAAAGCCATTTGTAAAGGCAATCAATATCTTTACGAAGCTATAGCCAATCTTCCTGATGCAAGTTATCAATGGGAAATAAAAGATGGCAGTACCGTTAAGACCGCAAAAGGAGACAACATCTTGGTCACTTGGCAAAGTGATGGTCCATACCAGATATTATTGACACAAACAGATTTATCAGGAGCATATTGTGCTTCATCGGCAGTCGCTTTGGATGCAAATATTATTTCTTCCTTTACGTTTTTTGGCACGGATGAGTCATGTTTGTACGCGGAATATAATCTTAGAGCGACATTTTATGAATCCTTAACATATGAATGGGAAATTACCCCTAAAGACGCGGCTACCATCATTTCACAAGAAGGAAGTGAGGTAGACCTATCATGGAGTAAAACGGGTATACACACCATCGCATTAAAAACTTGTGCAGGCACTTATACAAAAACAGTCTTGGTACACGCACTACCTGAACCTATCGTCAACCATCCTGCTACGCTTTGCGAAGGCACATCCATAGCCGTCACCACTAACCTAACCTATGAAGGATATCATTGGATCAATGATGATAGTACTTTTTTATCACTACTTCCTATGCCAACTATCAAAGCAGGAACGTATGTCGTTCAGGTTTTGGATAATAATGGTTGTATTGGCAAATCTAGTTTTACTATTGTAGAATTGCCAAAGCCAAATGTATATGTCTCTACGCCACAAAGCAAACATGTTTGTCTATCTAGTTCACCAGTCGTTTATCCTACCTTGCATGCATCAGAGGCAGAAGATGGTTATACCTTTGAATGGTTCAAAAATGAGTCTTCTATTGGTATGTTTCCTTCCAAATTCAAACCTTCAGATATTGGAAAATATAAAGTAAAAGTTACGGACAACTTTGGGTGTACCAATGAATCCAACACCTTATCACTCATTGATATTTGCGATCCTACGACACCACCTGATACTATAGGCGATGGTGGCGGAAGTAGCGCGTGTATCTCTAGCATTGGTTCTGTAGGCTACACTTTTGTCGCAAATGATTGCAATAGTTATACATTTACAAGCACATCATCGAACATTATTGCAGATAGTCACAGATGGTTTTTTGATGATAATGCTTCATCCAATAATTATGCATTGGGCGCTGTCATCAATCATGAATTTAGCAATCCCGGTTATTATAATGTCATTCATTCTGTAAGAGTTGTAGACTCTGCAAATCCTGCAAATACATGTGTTAAAAAGACAACCCAAATCATAGAAATTCCAGTTAAAGCAGATTTTGAAATTACCAATGGTTGTAGAGGTGACGACATTGTTTTCACAGACTTGAGCACACACATACCTGATAAAAGCATTGTCTCTTGGACATGGGATTTTGGCGATCCACTCAGTGGGGCTGATAATACTTCTACCTTAGCAAATCCAATCCATGTCTACAATGCCGAAGGTAGTTACACCGTAAAACTGATCATTTCAGACGGCACTTGTACAGATGAAATCAGCCATACATTTACCTTACGACCACAACCGAGTGCAGGCATCCTTGCGCTTGACGCCAATTGCGAAAAAGAAACCACTCATTTCAAAGTGGACAATTATACCAATCTTTTTAGCATCGACTGGACCTATGGTGATCCTACTTCAGGAGCAAATGATATCCAAAGTACTTTTGATGGTTACCACAGATTTGAGAGCGCAGCTTTGTATAATATCAATGCGCTGATTACGTCAGTCTATGGATGTAGAGCTAGTATAAATACGACCCTTGACATCAAAGCAAATACACTTGCTGGAAATATTACCACCGATCCAGGTGATCAGATTTGTCAAGGTGAATCGACCAAACTTTCGGCTCCTGTCAATGGTGTATCTTGGAACTGGAGCAGTGAAGAAACCACAGACTTTATTGAAGTGAGTTCGTCTGGAATATATCTAGTGACCGTGACAGATGTATACGGATGTACTTATACACCTGATCAGAAAGTCATACAAGTCAATCCTAAACCAAAATCTTACATCACATCCATAGTGACCGTAGGCGAAGAAGAAACCACCTATTTTGGCAATGAAGTATCCTTATGTCAAGGTCAAGATTTCAGAATATTTGTACCAGCATCACAAGACTTCACGTTCAATTGGCAAAATAACATTACTAGCAATGAGCTGTCTTACACAGAAGCCAATGGCAATCTACTGCCTGTAGGTGTTCATTTGTTTTATGTGGAATTGACAGATGTTATTACGGGTTGTTCTAATGTATTGGACACCGTAGAAGTCACCGTTAATGGCAACCCAAATAGCATGATTATCCAAGCAAATCAATCAGGCGTATTGTGTGCAGGTATCGAACACAACTTATCCATAACCAATCCTGTGAATGGTCTTGATTATCTTTGGAATAATGGTGAAAACGAAGCGCAAATTACAACCAGTTTACCAGGCCAATACTTTGTGCAAGCACAAGATGTCAATGGTTGTACATCAGTCAGTAATACCATCGAAATATTGTCAGGACCAGATGTGAGTTTTGTTCCATCAGGATGTTTTGAGCGATGTGCGCCTGATACTTTGTGTTTTCCATCCATAGCTAATGTCACCAATTATCAATGGCAAAAAGATGGTGTGGAAGTGCCTAGTGCAAATGGTGGCAATATCCCATACATCATACTAACAGAAAGCGCTACTTACCAGTTAGAACTCACAGGACAAAACGGTTGCAAAAGTACATCAGAACCACTATCTCTTACCTTAAACCAACCTGTAGGCGTCATCAATATCATAGTGTATTCCGATGTCAATGAAAATAACATTATAGATGCAGGAGATACTTTAGTACCTAATATTACGATCAATATCACTGGATTTACCACTACGACAGATGTAAGTGGACATGGCGAATTAATAGATGTGCCTGCAGGAAGTTATCATCCACAAATCGATGAAACCACATTGCCAGAAAGCACAAAAGTACTGATAGACAGCCTTCTCGCTAGTATATCGACATGTGAAGACACTGTGAATATTTCGTTTTTGATAGGTGCTGACTGTCCAGAAATCCATAACGCTGAGAAACATGAAGTTTGTTTTGGACAGACATTCACATTGGAAGGTCAAGTATTTTCAGCTGATACAATTGTAGTTATTGAATCCATAAATAGTGCAGGATGTGTAGAAAAAACAAGCCACGAAGTGAAGTTCAGTCCACCCATTCTGTTTACTACCACACAATCTCAAAGTTGTCCAGGAGAAAGCAATGCCTTTATTATTGTCAATGTAGATAATCCGAATAATTTTTCTTACCACTTGAATGGTGTTGCGACCAATGTCACAGCAGGCATGATCAACGGTATTCCTTCGGGAGAATACACCCTAGTTTTGACAGATCAAATGGGTTGTATAGCGTCTCAAGACTTGACGATAGCTGACAAAGAAGAAGCCATTATAGAAGTGGTATCTAGCGATCTTACATGTACGGAAGAAAATGCTTTATTGCAAGTGAATGTATTAAATTATGATGAAAGTGAAGTCGACATCGAATGGAGTAATGGTGATGATGAAAGTGAGATAACAGTACAATCTGCAGGCACATATAGCGTCAATGTATTTAATGGTTGTGTCAATACTTCAGCATCGGCCATAGTAAATGCGCCAGAAACGAATAATACACTTCAGAAATTTATCGTTTGTTCAGGCTCTTCATTTGACTTATTAAATCAAACATTCTTTAACGATACGACGCTTTATGTTACCACCCAAAATGCAGCAGGCTGTATAGATACAACGACATATGACTTACAATTTGGTCAACAATTTGAATACATTCTAGATGTAAATGGTCAATGTCCGGGCAAAACAGATGGTAATATTCAGTTAGAAATGCTTTCAGCAGGACAATTTACTTACACACTGAACAACCAAGCTATTTCATTGATAGACAACCAAATAAGCAATTTGAATGCAGGTAATTACGAGTTGAAAATCAAAGACGTCATAGGTTGTGAAGAAACATTAAAACTAGTCGTCAAAGAAAAGGATGAGGTAAGATACCGATTATTGACAGAAGACATTACTTGTTTTAAAGGTTATGCTGCCTTACAGGTTGTCCCAGAAAATTATGATATAGATGACCTTGAAATCACATGGAGCAATGGCAATACAGGAGAAACCATACAAGTCACGGAACCAACGCAGGTCAATGTAACGATTTCTAATGGTTGCGAAACGACCATTGCATCTGCCAATATTGTAGCTTCAGACAGAGCACCAAGTTTCGTACTCCCGAATATCATGAGTCCCAATTTTGATGGTGCAAATGATGTCATCGATCTAGAAAAAACAGAATTTAAAGGTAGTAATATCAAGTCATTTACTGTGATGGATCGTATTGGTAGAATAGTACATCGTGGCAAAAACATGATTTGGGATGGACGTAGCAATTCACTAGACCAAGGTGTGTACTTCTACACCGTTGAAGCAGAAGTAGACATTTGTGGCAAACTTACTAATGTCGTCAAATCGGGCACTATTACGATTATAAGATAATGTTGGGAAACTTAGCATTGATGATCTCAAAAAGATAACTACTTAAGGCCCTAATTGCAAACCAATTAGGGCTTTTTTATTATTTGAACTATTTATTTCTATCATTTTTGATTAACATTTTTCACTCTTATATCTACCATATTTACAAATCTTACAATTTTTATGCATCATAAGAGTACAAAACTTACCTTTGATCCTTAAGTATAAATATTGCCACATTAAATATGCATTATTTGCCTATTCACTATCTAAATTCAAAGTATATGAAGTTTATTCTTTCTGCTGCCACTTCCCTATTTTGTTACGCAGTTATTTTCGCACAATCACTACCTTCACAATGGACAAAACACTCAGAAAGCCACATCATGAGTGCAGGAGAAAATACGTCTGAAGGTCTCTATGATGAATCAACGCTGGAAGAAATAAGGTTGTACTTTCCTCAATCCAATTATTGGTCACTACTCACCACCAATTACAATACAAAAACAGATATTCCTTGCAATTTAAAATATAAAAACACACAATTAGACAGTGTAGGTATCAGATTTAAAGGCCAGACTTCTTACTTTATGAATCAGTCTCAGAAAAAATCATTTAATATTTCTACAGATGCATTTAAGGATGACCAGAAATTAGCAGGATACAAAACCCTCAATCTGAACAATGCGTGGCAAGACCCATCATTTATGCGCGAAGTACTCTATTATCATTTGATCAGGCCTTACACACCTTCTGCAAAAGCCAATTTTGTAAGATTGTATATCAATGATCAAGATTGGGGTGTCTACCTGAATGTACAACAGCTCAATAAAGATTTCCTAGAAGAATGGCATGAAAACAACGATGGTATCAATATGAGAGCAGATGTGCCTGATGGTAGTTCCACTGGTCCCGGTGGTATGGGTGGTCCACAGTGGGGAGATGGCACTGCTGCCTTAAACTATCTAGGAGAAGACACCACAAAGTATCAGAAATACTACACACTTAAGAGTTCTGATGTGAGCACCACTGTATGGCAAGAGCTTAAAGATGCTTGTGCGATCTTAAACAATAGTGGCTCTGACTTAGTAAATGTAGCGCCAACTGCTTTTGATATAGACAAAATTTTATGGCACCTTGCAGTAGAAAATGTATTTGTCGATGATGACAGTTATATTTACAAAGGCAAAATGGATTATTACCTATATAAAGACGCTGTCACAGGTAGATGGTCTACCTACGACTATGATGCAAATAGCACCTTCGGAGCTGATCGTGTGACTTGGTCACCATTTTACAATGCGAACAAAGTCAATTATCCATTATTAAATAAAATCTTGGCCATACCTACTTTTAGACAAAGGTATCTTGCACATATACGAACCCTAGTTACCGATGAATTGGACGAAACCAAAGTAAATGCCATCATCGATCAATACAATGCACTCATACAAAGTGCCGTGTTTGCGGATACAAAAAAAGTGACCACAAATGCTGCTTATACTGCTGAAATAACGGTCTTAAAGAATTTTATTAAAAATAGAAAAACAAGTCTATTATCAAATGCTGAGGTCAAAGTGGCAAGTCCTAACATCGCCAATGCACCTTACACAGTTGATGGTGAGCAATGGGCCAATGTCACAAGCGAGAATGAAGTCTTGATCACATCACAAGTCAGTTTCAATGCTGGACTCAGCAGTGTAGTGTTGCATTATGGCATAGGATTTTCTGGAGTTTTCACTTCATTGCTAATGTATGATGATGGCAGTCATGGCGATCTAAATGCAAATGATGGTATATATTCAGTGACTTTACCAGGATTCAGTACAGGTAGTTTAGTGAAATATTATATAGAAGCAATAGGAGCGGATACTGCAGGAAGTACAACTTATTTCCCATCAGGTGCAGAGCATAAGTTTTTGTACTTTGATGTTGCCCCGAAAGTCCTTTCAGAAAAAACAGTAGTCATCAATGAGTTTATGGCCTCCAATAATGGTAGCGTCCTAGATGAAGCAGGAGATGCTGAAGACTGGATAGAATTGTATAATGCCACTGATGAAGCGATAGATATGAGTGGATATTTCGTAAGTGATAATCCAGCTAATCTTGCCAAATTCCAACTACCGGCAGGTACAGTCATTGCACCTAATGGATACCTAATCATATGGGCAGACGAAGAGCAAGAGAAGGGTCCACTACATGTTAATTTCAAGTTGTCCGCAGGTGGAGAATACATTTTCCTGCTAGATGCGAGTAGTAATATCTTAGATAGTATCGCTTATGGTGCGCAAACAACAGACAAAACATCTGCCAGAATTCCTAATGGTACAGGTCCTTTTGTGATAGGTAATCATACGTTTAATGCCAATAACGAAGGTACATCTTACACTGTAGACACATACGAACAGACATTTGTCATAAGGCCAAATCCAGCCCACAGCGCCATCTACGTGTCCAATCCTAACGAAAGCCTACAAGTGATGGACCTTAATGGCCGTGTAGTAATGAATATCGCAGCCACAGAAGGTGATTATGTAGATATCTCTCAGCTGCCAGAAGCCATGTACATCATACGTGGTAAATCGGTAGCACAAAAACTAGTGATCGTAAAATAGTTTCTTGTCAATTAAAAAAAAGGGAATGGATTTCATAATGGAAATACATTCCCTTTTTTTTATTTTAATATTTGGGGATTTCTGCCACAAGTTGATGAGTGAATATTAAATCTGTGAACTCTCCTACCTCACCGCTTTCTTTAATGTAAAACCGAAAGTAGATCCTACATTGTACGTAGACCTTACATTTATATTCTGATCGTGTGCCTCTATGATGTGTTTTACAATAGAAAGTCCTAAGCCTGAGCCACCTTGTTTTCTACTTCTGCTGCTATCTACACGATAAAAACGATCAAATACATGTTTTAGGTGTTTTTCTTCAATTCCGATACCATTGTCTGATATCTCAGTGAGAATTTCCGTTTCCATATCATAAAATGATACTTTGGTCATACCACCTTCTTTCCCATATTTTATGGAGTTTATAATCAAATTGGTGAATACTTGTCGGATGGCCTCTCTATCTGCTAGTACAAAAAAAGACTGAGACGCGCCTTCTTTTAGTTGGAGGGTGATTCGTTTTTTCTTGGCTATGGCCTTGAGATCTAGGAAGATATCTCTTACCAATTCCCGAAGGTCAAATTTTTTAATATCCAATTCTGCTTGACCTGATTCTAGCTTGGTGATGACGTCTAGATCTTCTACAATATTCTGTAGTCGTTCAGTATTGTCTGCTGCTCGCTGTAGATAGTCTTTATTGATATTCTCGTCATACAGTCCACCTTCTATAAGGGTATGAAGGTATGCTTGGATAGAGAATATCGGTGTTTTTAACTCATGAGAGATATTGCCTACATAGTTTTTGCGGTATTCTTCTAATGATTTCAAGGTAGCGATTTCTTGTTTGGTGCTTTCGGCCCATTCCATTACTTTGGCATTGACATCGGCGAGACTTTCTGCATTGATGTCTTTGATCGTTTTGTCCTTTTTAGAATCGTAAATAAGTTTGTAGATCAGTTTGATTTTACGAAATACATACTTTTCAAGAAAAAACCTGACAATCAAAAAATTGGTTATCAACATTATTGCGGCCATAATAGTAAATCCTATTTGGCCAATAAACTGCTTACTTATCCATATTAAGACCACATTGACCACCGTCACCAACACGGTAATCATAATGGTAATCTGCCTTATGGTGATATTCTTATACAAATCTCAGAATCAAAAATCAAATTTATAACCTACACCTTTCATTGTATGAATATAGTTTTCACCTATCTTTTCACGCAACTTTCTGATATGTACATCTATGGTTCTATCTCCCACGATGACATCATTCCCCCATACTTTAGATAGGATTTCTTGTCTTTTGAATACTTTACCAGGCTTTGACGCTAATAATGTAAGTAATTCAAATTCCTTTTTGGCAAGTCCTGTATCAACATTTTTTACAGTCACTTTAAACTGTTCATTGTCGATTTCCATATCACCAAATCGGATGACTTCTTTTTCATTAGAAGCAGATGCACCAGAATGTCTTCTCAACAAGGCACTAATCCTTGATTTAAATACATTGGGTTTGATAGGTTTATTGATAAAATCATCACCACCAGAATCCAATGCTGTAATCTGTGTAAAAGCTTCACTTCTAGCTGTCAAAAAAGCAATGATCGTAGAAGAAAATTTAGGGATGGATCTTAGTTTTTGACAAACTTCTATACCATCCATACCAGGCATCATGATGTCTAAAATAATGAGGTGTGGCTCAAATGAATCAGCAATCTCCAGTCCAGCATTTCCGTCAGAGGCTGTTTTTACTTGATATCCTTCTTTCTCAAGATTGTACTTGAGTACTTCTAGGATATCTTCTTCGTCATCGACGACTAAAATTTTTTCATTCTTGACCATAAAAAATACTTAAGATTTTCAGGCAGCAAAAGTAAAGCAACAAACAAATATACGACAATTGTACATATTATCTTAATGTTAATTTATCGCAGGCTTAACAGTTGTCTGTATTTTAAATGAGTTTTCTTGCATTTTGCGTAAGGTATCCAATGCTCTACTCTGCAGTACCAATAAACTATCTGGTAACTGAAGCAGGGTTTCAAAATCAGTTTTGATATCTGATATAGGTCTTCCTACTATTTTTGCTACATCTTCATAGTACTTTTCTTTGGTACTATCTTGGTATGAAATATCATTAAGATTCCAAGCCGCATTAGCTGTGTACATTTGCACCATAGCATGGACTATCTCATCATCTGTCATGATCAGTTTGCTATCCACTTTTTTGGGTGAGCAAGAAAACGCTATAATGAAAAAGGTAAGTAATATTAAGGCAATGAAGCCCTTATTTGATGTGTTAATCACGATTATCTTTATTAGGATACATTAATTCTACCAAGTTCATTTTTTTCCAATTTGCTTCAGCCCACGTGCCTGTAGGAAAAGTCGCTATGATGATACCACACGTGGGAATATTGTCCGTACAACCAGGCTTTATAAGATTAGCCACGTAAGTGATTCCTGGATTATGTCCAAAAAAAGCAGCACACGATATCGATTCATCGAGACCTGACATCACATCTATATAGTCTTCAGGAGATCCATGATATAAGTTAGGATACAAGTCAATAGGAAGATTATTTAATTTACTGAAATATTGTGCTGTTTCTTTAGCACGAGCAGCATTGCTAGAGCAAAGTTTCTGTGGCAAATAACCTAAATTCTTAAGTCGTTCTGCCATCAAAGGCGCGTCATGAAGCCCACGAGTATCTAAAGGTCTCTCAAAGTCTGAAAGGCTGAAATCTGACCAAGACGATTTTGCATGTCTGATGATAATTACTTGTTTCAAATGTCTAGAATTGTTTTTAGTTGAAATATTTATTCTGTGTAACTATTTAGGTCAGTTCCAAAATCAACCGTTTTTGTCACGATTTTTGCATCTTTCAGGCAAAAATGGCGCCAAAAACTATATTTATCTGATCTTTTGCGATGGGTTTCACCCATCGCTACCAATATTTAGCCCTTCTAGGGCAATGATCTAAATAGTTACTATTTTGCAATAACAACAAAATAGCAGAACAAAGATAATTGCTTTTGGGAATAGTTTCTATAGTTTGTGGTCAACAATCATTTGACATCGTAGAAATAGTCATTATTTTAAAGATAACAACTCCTTAAGTGTGTCTTACAAAATGCACAAAATGGAAGTAATACTTTGGTTTAGGGTTACTTATTTACTACAGTGGCAGTCTCACCGCCTTTTTGTCTTTAGTTTAAAAGTCATTGGAGACGGTACAAACAAAAAACTGTTTGAGCCAAAGCAATGGAAATATCAATGAACAAATCTTAAATAATTGAATCAATATATCAAAGAAAGATTCTTAAAGGCGAGTTTTTTTTGTTTCCGTCGGGAAGATGACTTTTAAGCGTTAAGAAGACAAAACAGCGGCGGCATTTTTTGTTCACTTTTTTTTGCTGAAGAAAAAAAGTGAAAGCCATGCCGGCTCGAGGCAAATGGGTAATTAAAACCGTATTTATTAATTAACCACCAATAAATATTAAAATACAAAAAAGTGAAATTTGTTAAAAACAAAACCTACTTAATCATAATAAATTTGAGCGTTTCTGAATAGTTACCTTGTGCTAATTTTAAGAAATAAATGCCAGGCATCAAATGATCTTCTAACGAGATAGATAGTTCTTGGTCTACTCCTATTTCTAGGTTGACATTAGATGATAACATGGATTTACCTTCCGCATTAAATAGTGTATATTGTAATGATTCGGAATCAGCCGTATTGTATTTTAGTACCAATTGTGATGAAACAGGATTCGTCATCAATCTGAATGAAGTCTGGTCTACAACTTCTTTTTCACGAATAACAAGACTTATGTTGTTTGCTTGTAAATCAGTAAATATTGCAGACATTTTATCACTTTCTTTATCCAATGATTTAAGATCCAATTTATCGTGCGCTATATCGAAACGAGCAATGACATCACCCACTTTTAATAGCTTTTGATAAGGACTGTAAGCTACCATACGCACATGATCTCCTTGTATAAAGACTTCAGAATCGTCAAAAATATCATTACCCTTTACATAATTTGAGATCAATTGTTCTGCTTTTGGATAAGTTAAAAACAGTTGTAGCCCTTCTGTCGGAACTTCACTTCCTGCTCTTAGTACCAATTGCTCTACCCCATCCATAACTTCTTTAGATACAACGATTTCTATGTTTTTGTTTCTGTTTTCTACGTGTTCATCCGTTTGGACCTGACCTGTGGCAGTACCATTGACATCACCAATTTTTACAGCTATAAAATCCAAACTGTCTACATCAGAAGCTAGATTATTTACGACAATAGTACTATTATAATTGTATGGCGAATTATTCGATGTAAAAGTAAAATCCTTTGGTACAAATACCCAAGAAGGTAAGTTATTCGGAAACGAAACTTTAATCCCCAAAATCAATTTACGAAGTTCCACTAAGTCTATTGCACTCACACTTTTACTAGAATTAATATCTGCAGCTATGAGTTTGTATGGATTGTCAAATGGTGCAATAGCAAGAATATGTCTTTGTATCAAGACCAAATCTGTAGTCGTCACACCATCTAAAGGATTGATATTGAGGGTTGGTTTTATCTCATATTCCTTTCCCAAAGGCAATGAATCGACAGTATATAAACCTTGATTATTAATGACTTTTACCTTATTATTCTCAACGCTGTTTACGGTGACAGTTGTTCCAATAGGAACTTTATTATTTAAGCTAACAATTTTACCACTGACACTCCCATTTGTGATCAAGTCGGGACATAAATTGGCATTATCTTGCAGGATTAATTCTACAGGACAAAAATCTTGATTGCCACTTTCGTCCGATACAGTCATGTCTAACAAGATAGATTGACTGACGCCATCAGGAATATCCGCACAATCAAATAATAATCCAGCACTTTTTGTACTCGGAATCCACACTTGTGCCAATCCTAGATTATATTGAGCAAGTGTAGATATTTGACCTTGACCTGTAAAATAATGTTGTTCATTTATCTTGGTCAAAACAGGTAAAGCATCATCAAAAGTAAACCACAAATCAGAAGTATCTGTACAGTTGTCATAACTTCCTAAATCAAAATCTTTTGCCCAAACTTCTATCATACCATTTGGCTGCATCAATGGCAATGTAATCGATGAGATACAATATGGAGATGGGTTTTTACAATCTACAATCGTCACAACCTGTGTGCAAATCGAAAAATTACCACATTGATCACTTAATCTCCACGTTAAAGTATGACTTCCATATGGTAAATCATGTTTAAGACGTGCGGCATTTCCATTTATGTCTACACTTCCATTACGATTTATATCTATAGTGTATGACCATATCAAATCTGTGACATCCGTACAAGAATCTACACCTGTCATCGTCAAATCTACATTTCCAAACTGACAATCTGTATCGTATGAACAAATCGTAGTATCTCTACAAATACTAGTAAATTGTGGTTTGTCGGTATTATGTAGCTTAATAATTTGAACATATGGTCCCCACTTACCAATCGTATTGGATCCATTAAACTGACACCAATCGACGACGGTCCATGTTCTGAGTATTTTTAGACAAGCGCCATCTGCAATATAAAATGGTGCATCTTCATATGTTGCGGAAATAGTACCACATTGACTATTGGTAAAAGTAGGCATACCCGTCGTTTCAGGCAGGGTTTGTGATGATTTACATCCATCTGCTTGATAATGTGCTGGCCAAGTGATATTACTTTCATCAAAAGGATCAGGATTTAAAATAGTAATAATCTGTGTACAAGAATCTTTGCGTCCTCCACCGTCCGTTGCAATAAATATCCTTCTGATCTGTCCTGTAAAACAATGAATATCCAACTCATATCGTTGACTAACGCTAACGATACAATTGTCTGAAGCTAGCCCATCTTGCCCTACGATACCATTGTGATAAAAATTATTTACCACGACATTTTTTCTATCAGAAGCTTTGGTCACCACTTTGCCGAAATCATCTAGATGGTTGACATCATAAAAATCGGTACAAGCGAGTGTTATATTTGGAGGACAAGTGATCGTTGGTTTAATTTTGTCTTCTACAGTTACTTCGACCATACAAGTATTTTTGTTACCATAGATATCAGTCACTTGGAAGGCCACCATTTGTTTGGTACCTAATTCTGCACAACAAAAATCTACATAATCGCCAAATGCAGTGTTATTGCCACAGACATCGACCATCTTTCTGACTTTATAATTTAATATGGCACAATTATCAGTACTTCCATTATCAAAAGTAAATGCAAAAACCCGAGCAAATCCATTATTGTCCAAAGATGTTTTTGTAAATTGATTACACACTGCATTTGGTGTAGCTTTATCGACTACTTTTATTGGAGTCCTACACGTGGATGTGTTATTACAAGCATCTGTGACCACATACTCCAAACTAAACTGACCTACAGGCAATTTATTGAAGAATGGACCTTGACCGTTCAAAAGGATAAACTGATTGGCGAGTGCTCCATTGTTAGCATACAAATTATATGTAATTCCAAAAGATGAACAATCAAATATACCCACAGGAGACTCGATGGCCACAAGATCTGTAGCACATATATATGGTGAAGACTGCAATACAATACTGTCACGACATATTAACTCAGGGCCTTTGCTATCTTTTACTAAGATGATTTGATTTCTAGTAATACTCTCAGAAGTACACCACTCTATTACAAACCAAGACCGTACGATCTTGAAACTTTGTCCACATAGTTCAAATTTAGTATCTGTCATTTGGTATTCTAGGTTACCACATGTATTAATAATAGGTACACCTGTGGTGTCTGGAGATGGATGACCATTGGCGAGCATAGGAAAAGTGTCTCTACATTCAAATGCAGGACCTTGGTGATCATCATAATTTTTTGGGAAGACTACACTATCGAGTGGCAATCTTTTTATGACAATCAACTCTGTACACAAGCTAACATTACCCTTTGCATCTGTTGCTTTCCATTTTCGGGTGATGGTTTTGTCTTCATCTCTAGCACAATTTGCCTTAATAAGTTGGTCAGTATATTCGAGAATGACGTCGCTACAAGCATCCCAGTTTTTGACTGTATATTTTTTATTAATTATGGTATCTATATAAGCAGTTGCAGGGAATGGGAAACCCAAAGAATCTGGCTCTGAAGACTTCAAACAAGAAATCGTATCATTTCTACAAATAAACTGTGGTGGATAATAATCTTCCACTTTAAACTTTCCCCAACAAGTGACTTGTGTACATCTATGACCTATTTTAAATGAAATTTCTTGGTCTAGATGTTGCCTTCTAAGTATATTATCAGGAATCAATGCACCTGATTGGTCATGCAATGTGATGATATAATTAGAATAAGGAATCTGTGGATTCGACTGCAACATGGTGATGCTGACAGGTTGAATGCATTGCTCGTTTAAAGAGATATTAAGATTATTATTACAGAAAATCGGTGGCGCAGGTTGGAAAAATATGCGCACTTCATCTGTGACTTTTGCTTGTGGATTATTGACAGGCGCGTCTGAAATAAGCATTAAAGAATATGAACCCAATATTTTGTCGTTAGGGCCAGGAATATAAGTTGGATTTGCAGAAAAGCGAATAGTGGAAACATTTCCTGGCATAAACTTACCATCTCCTAGTGTAATCCAATCTCCATCAGATACATCACCAGAAATAGTAGCATTTAGGACGGACATATTTAGGTTTTCATTCAGACAAATGTAAGTGTCTGTCCCAGCGAATACATTTATAGCAGCAGGTGGTTGGAGATTAATTGAAAACCAAACAGTGACGATCAGTGTCAGAGCGACAACAGATAAGGTCAAAGATGATATTTTATTTAAGGTTTTCAATTTATATTAGCATTATTTGTAAGATATTATTATCTTTAAATACATTATATACATATTACAACTTTTTGTAATGCAAAAATGATACCAAATTTAAAACCATAAAATAGTATCCCAATAAATGGAACTTTAATAAATTGATAATCAATTTATTAATACGAAATCATTATAAATTCAAAGTAGTGTGCTATTGGGATGAACAGTTATAAATATCATTACCCTGTTAAAAAAATTGTATTTCGAAATAAAATAAACCTTTTGACAAAAATTTAATGCCAAATCATTTGAAAAATTATTATTAGTCGTACATTTATCTCTCAATAGCCATGGATGCCACATATTACATGGTAAATATTTATTCATTTTTAACTCAACAAACATCTTTCACATGAGGACATTCTTTACAATTATTACCTGTTTATTTTTGGGTTTAAACCTTAGTGTTGCCCAAGTTAATTTTTCTGATAATTTTGATTCATACACAGATGGCGCCTACCTTGGATCATCATCTAATAAATGGACGACATGGGGCAATGCTCCTGGCACTGCAGAAGATGCAAAACTCAGCAGTGAACAAGCTAAAAGTGGTACCTTAAGTGCTAAAATATTTAGTACTGCAGCAGCAGGAGGACCTATGGACTTAGTGCTCCCATTTGGTGGTAGATATTCATCTGGTGGATTTAATTATAAAATGAGTTTATTTGTTCCTACTGGCAAAAACGCATACTTTAATTATCAAGCAACTGGTACTGTTGGTCAAACTTGGGCTCTTGATGTAAATCTAAATGAAGATGGAAGTGCAATCTTCACAAATGGTGCTACTGTTTTGCTTAGTACAGTACACAAAAAGGATGCTTGGTTTGATCTTGAAATGGAAATAAACTTTGGATCAAATGTATGGATAGTCAAAATCGATGGGCAGTGCGTAGGATCTTTTTCTAATCCAACAAACAGTATAGGTTCTATCAACTTTTACCCTAGAAATAATAAATCACTATATTATGTAGATGATGTTTCTTTTGATTATGATCCTGCTACAAAACCTTTCCAATTGGATGCGGGTGTGACTGATTTTGTTTGGAGCAGTGGAAAATTAGCAGGAATGAAAGATGAACCTATTTTCTCTATCAGAAATAATGGTGCATTGAAGCTTACATCTGCTACATTAAATATTCAGATAGGTTCAGAAAACATTCCAATAGAATTAGAAGAAATGGATCTTGCCAAGGGTCAAACAGAAGTCATATATCTTCCAGAAGTAATACTTAAAGGCGGTAAAAATGAAATCATTATCACACTTAGCAAAATAAATGGCGAATCAACTGATGAGAATGCATGCAACAATATCAGCGTATTTTCTATAAACGGCATAGTACCTGCACCTAGCAGAGCAGTACTAGTAGAAGAAGGAACAGGTACATGGTGTGTGTGGTGCCCAAGAGGTGCTGTATTTATGGACAAACTTAGTGCTGTGTATAAAGGGTTATTTATTCCTATCGCAGTCCACAATGGCTCTACAGACCCGATGCTAGTACCTGAATATAATACATTTATGGCTTTCCCTGCTTTCCCAAATAGCAAAGTAAATAGAGGTTATTTAGGAGATCCATCAGGATTAGAAGATCCATTCCTTACTGAAATTGCCAAACCAGCAACAGCTCAGTTTTTAGTAGGCAGTAAATACACTGAAAGTACAAAGACTTTAGATGTCTCTGTAGAAGTTGATTTTCTTGATGCAGCAACTGGAAGCCACTTTGTTTCATTAGTCTTAGTAGAAGACGATGTGAGAGGAACAACTGCTGGTTATAACCAAGCAAATGCTTATGCAGGTGGAGGCAATGGCGCCATGGGAGGATTCGAATTACTATCTAATCCAGTACCAGCATCACTAATGGTTTATGACCATGTAGCAAGAGCAGTTTCAGGATTGACAAGCAATACAAACAATTCATTTACAGGAAATTATACTCCTGGAGACAAAGTAGTTAAAACATTCAGTTTTGTATTAGGTGATACATGGAAAACTGAAAACATGCATATTGTTCCGATCCTTCTGAAAGGAAACACTTATGTAAATGCTGCTACTGTTACTGTTGATGAGGCATTAGCTAATGGATTCATAAGTAGTGCGGATAATATCATTTTGTCAGCAAATGATGTAAAAGTATATCCGAACCCTTCTAAAACAACGACAAACATTGATCTATCGTTAGCAAAACCTTCACAAGTGGAAGTCCAAATAATGACACTTGCAGGTAGTACTATCAGCCAAAAAGATTATGGTACACTATCAGGTGATGTAACTTTACCTATCAATCTTTTCCTAATGAATAGTGGTATTTATCTTGTAAAAGTAAAAACAGATGCTGGTACAAGAATAGAAAAGTTGATTGTTGAATAATAAACAACAAATAACTGTATAAATAAAAAGAGAAGTTATCTAATAAGGTAGCTTCTCTTTTTTTATTGTAGCCAAAGCTTCTAGCTTTGGGATTTCCCCATTTGTTATCTGATGATTTTTTAATGTCATCCCTTAGGGATTTTAATGAGATGTATTGCTTTTTTCTGTAATACTATCAACCCTTCGGGATTCTGATTAGTGTTTTGTTCTTTTGGGATGTGGCCAAAGCTTCTAACTTTGACATTTTCCCAATTGTTAATATACTTGACTTTGACAGCATTTGACTTAAAGGTATTAGATTGATGTAATAATTCTAACGTCCAAATTCGGTTAAGAAAATCATTATTTTACTTTCCAAAAGTTACAGACTTTTTAGACATCAGAGTCTTTAAAAAATCTAATATAGATTTAGCCAAATCTCCGGCACTTGAAGAAACATCAAAAGCACTTAAAGAAATTCTCCAGATTAACTTCAATCATTACAAAAAGTTACAAAATAACTATTTTACCATGTTTTCCGATTATTCCATAAGAGGTAATGGTGAAATAATGCATACCCTTTGTCAGAAATCGATACTTTAGGTCAATATTACTTCCTTCAATAGATATCTTGTCTATCAACTGACCTGTACTGTTGTAAATATTCAATTCGTGGGCATTGCGGCTATTCAGATGTCCTTTAAAGTGGACCAACTCTGAAGCAGGATTTGGGTAATATTGAAACAAATCATGGTGTGCACCTTGATTCTCTGTAGCGGAAATATTGGAACAATTGCCTGGAATATTTTTGTCTAGCCAACCTATACGAGTAGATATCCATGCCTTAAGCGTATCCAATTCTGCAGCATAGGTAGTTGCAATCGAGCCAATCTCAGGTGCTGGACCACTCATCCCCAAAATCCGCCATCTATCAAAATGCCGTATATGCGCATTGATCACTAATTGATGCACACTGTCTATATAATTAAATAAATAAGCGGTATCCAAAATGTTTTTTCTGTAGTCTTCATAAGTACATCTAAGCTCATTGGCAAATATAGTATCCTGCAACATCCTTACATACCAACCTGTGGAATAATTGTCTGTCGGACAATCATTATTGAGATGCGCCCATCCTTCACCATTGGTATTGTCGTACAAATCGCAGATACCCAAATTCTTCCATGCCCAATCAAAATCCCACACAGGTCCTGCTTTAAGCTTATTGCCCTTAGAAAATCTATCTTTATTATAAAAAATACTTTTCTTAAAACCATCTGCATTTCTTGACAGCTCGTTGACCAGAAAATAATCTATAAAAGAAGGGACATCTAGAAATCTTCTATAACCTTGTGCTACGTCGTCAAATTGTTCACTATATAAACGTGTCTCAAGACTATCTATAAATCCAGCTATGTATGTTTTTTGCTCTGGCATGATGGTCTCTGCATCTGGATATTCATACAAGAAATGTACATCAAAACCTGGGTGATCAATAGGCGAGAAATTGGATTGAAAACTATTATTTTCGCCTCTGATATTTTGCTCCAAGATATATCCGCCAGTCAGTTTGTCACCATCCAAGTCTTCAGGATCGAGCTTAGCTATATTTACCCTGTTTTTATCTCTTTTAATCTTCTCTGAAAATATATAAATACCCTTATATGTGCTATCTATTAGTACTTCGCATATCCTTGTAGCCGGGCTATAGTTCCCCATCTTATTGAAAAGATGATGCGACAATGTATTTCTGATTAGGGATCTATCATTAAAGTTTGAGAGAAGTATCCAGTCATTTTCTTCAGGCATACCCAACAATGATACGTCTTTATTCTCACCATTCTCTTCTCTTGTCTCGATACTGTATGGCGCTTGAGGATAGCCTGATGAGCTTGCTCCGCGAATATTAATGCCTGCGTCCCCATCATAATGGATCAGTCCATCTGCAAGCACACTCAATTTTACATTGATTTTGCCATCATAGGGAATATTCTGCCCTAAAGTATTAATAGATATAATAGGCAATTCCGAACCATCAAGGATGACACGACCTAAATCCTTCCATTGCACATTAAACTGCGTTTTCCCTTCATTTCTACCCCATATTTGAACATATACCATTTGTCCCGCTGGAATATCATAGATTTTAAGGGACGATTTTTTCTCACCATTATCAGTATTTCCACATGCCATCATTTGTATACCGGTGCAACTATTGCCTTGCCAAACTGCATAACCTGCAACTACATCATTGAGTTGATGAATGCTGATTTCCATATTGCCTGATCCAGGTATCTCTGTGACATACCATAAGTCTCCACCCAAAAAATCAGGACAGTTGGCTGGTCTTATACCTGAACCAGCAAAATCCAAGTTGTTACCTTCCTTGTCTTCATTCAAAACTAGCGGCAGAGCCACGCACGGATGTTTGCCTGGTATGGCGACATCATTACAATTTCCCGACATGGATATGACATCACCTACAATGGGATTAGGACCATCTTGAAAAAAAATATTCCAACCCGCGTTATAGATCTGATATGTATTTTCATTCTCATATTCTCCTGGAGTGTAGTTAAGTCGAATAACATCATTTTCGCAAACTTCAAATGATTCGCTACTTCCGAAACCTTGTCCATAAAATTTACCCTCTAGCGTATCGTTTATATACACTTCCAAAAATCCACCATTCCAGCTATCTCCATAACTATCCTGCATGGTAAGTGTATAAGTACAACATTGTGCCGCAGCCTGATGGGAAAACAACATCACTAAAAAAATGATGGCAATCTTTAGGCTGTAAAGGAGTGAGAACATAAAGTGCGAAAAAGGATTTGTCATTTTGTGGAATTGAATATCTATTTATACGATTGACAAAAGTACTACAACCATTTAAGATCGTTCACAAGTTTTTATGACTTATTTGAATAATCTTCAAAATAGATTAAAATAAACTAAGCCCAGCTCGATTGAAATAGTCAAATGCCTAATGAAATATTAAATACTTGAATCCAGCCTGAAAAGTCTTTAATAAAAATTTGAACTCTTAGGATAAAACACCGTTTGTACAAGATGTAACCAAATGATTATGCAAAACCGAAAAATTGTATTGGCCATAGGAGGATCTAGTGGGTCTATATACGCACAAAGATTGATGACAAAACTTGCCAAAATAGGTAGTGAACTCACTGTCGGAGTTTTAATGTCTGACAATGCTATCATAAATTGGGAAATCGAAATAGGACCTTTCGATAAAAAGGATTGGCCATTTACATTCTATAGTAAAAACGATTTTAATGCACCATTTGCATCAGGATCAGCACGATATGATACTATGATTGTGTGTCCGTGTTCTATGGGACTGTTAGGTAGGATCAGTGCAGGGCTTTCGGATGATTTGACAACGAGGGCCGCAGATGTTATCTTAAAAGAAAGACGCAAACTTATCATCGTACCACGTGAAACACCTTACAATCTAATCCATCTCAAAAACATGCTGAGCCTAACAGAAGCGGGTGCAATCATTTGCCCTGCTACACCGTCATTTTATAGCAGACCTCAGACCGTAGAAGAAATAACAGATACGGTGGTAGACAGAGTTATGGATTTAGCAGGACTACACATCGACCAAACTTATAGATGGGGAGAATAAGTGATTATAACTCGTAGATTACGAAAGATTTACATCTTTTTCTTGAGCCATTTCCTTTTGCTTTTTTAAGTATCTTGAAGTTTTATGAACAGCAATACTTGCATTCAACTCAAAACCTATGAGTAGAATCAAACAGTTAAATTGTATCCAGACCATCATGACTATTAAGGCACCTATTGAACCATAGATTTCATTGTATCTACCAAAATTATTGATAAAATAACTAAAACCTAATGATGTCAATAATGACAAAAAAGTAGCCAACAACGATCCTACATTAATAAAAGGAATACGTCTATACATAGATGGGCCATAGGTGTAGGTAATACTTATCCCTGTGTAAACCATAAATACAGCAAACAACCAATTAAAAATACTCACAGAAATCAACAACGAATCAGCAATCAATAATTCTGTCTTCAAATATTCAATCACCTTACTCTCTACTACCATCATAATAAGGGAAACGATGAGCAATAATGACAATACTATTGTTAAAGCCAAAGCTATCAATCGAGTTTTTATCCAATGTCTAGGTTTGAAAGTTTGATGGTATGCTTTATCAAATCCAGACATCAAAGTCAACATACCATTAGAAGAAAAGAATAAAGCTAGTATCGCACCCAAAGATAATAAACCATCTCTTTTGATAGAAGTAATATCCGTAATAATAGAAAAAATATAATCATGCGCGCTCTGAGGAATGACTCCTTGTAGCTGATCACTAAGCATAGCCGTATAGTCCTGAACTATGGTAAACAAAGGTAGTAAAGTGAACAAAAATATGATGGCTGGAAATATGGACATAAATAAGCTAAAAGCAATAGAATTTGCCCTTGTACTGATACTATCTTTTTGAATTTCTTCAATAACAAATGTGACAACCTCATAAATCGTCATACCCGAAAAGCCTGTAGGACTGTAAACCTTAGACCAAGCTATTGTTTTTTGGACAAAAGGCAGGTCATAAAATTGTTGTTTTAGACTTTTTTTTCTTTCGATCAAAACAATGGTCTTAATTTTTCTAACATATATTCAGGACAAGATATTTTTTTTAGGGAGTCCATATCTACAAACATCAATTTGACTTCTGCTTTGTGAATCAGGACAGACTGCTCATTGTATATTTCATTGGTAAATACAATCAATCTCGATGGCAACTCATGTAAAATGGTCCGAATAGTCAGTGCTTCATCGTATTTTGCAGGCAAGATATACCTTGCGTCTACATGTACCACAGGCATCATCACTCTATATTTTTCTTCTAGATCTTTGTATAATAAGCCGAGATTCCTCATTGTCTCTACCCTACCGATTTCATACAACTGTGGATAATTGCCATAATAAAGATATCCCATCATATCTGTCTCTCCATATCTCACCCGTTTTACAAAATCAAAGCTCACCATAATAATATGTTTAGATTGGAAGTCGCTCCAATGGACATGTCATACAATGTGAACCACCACGCGCTCTCGAAAGTTCATTAGAAGGCAATGTAATGATGGTTTTCTGAATGCTTTGTGGGTCTAGAATTCCTTCATTTACTTGTGAGATCATATCACGTGCATGAATGATAGAATAACCAGCTTCTTTAAGTGCAATTTCAGTTTTCGGATTACGATCATAAGTCAAAGCAACTCCAGGCTTTAAAGCTACAAGATTACATCCATCTGTCCACTGCTCGCGTTCTTGATAAGGTGAAGCTCCTTCTCCAGCAAAAATAAAATTTACCTTTGGGTTTATTTCATGCAGAAAGAAGTTCTTAACAGAATCATACACTATTTCAGCGCCATTTTTGCGATATACTTTCACATTAGAACTGACACCATCAAAAATGATAGGTTTAAAACAAACAATATCATTATGATCGATTAATGTAAACAATGTATCAATATGCATACATGTACGATCTGATGGAATATTTATTTGAGCGACATTAGAAACCAATCCCTTTTCAAATAATACCTTTTTTACACATTGGATAGCATAATCTGTAGTTCTTTCAGAGCAACCTATCAGCACAAAATCGTCATTGAGCATCATGACATCACCACCTTCCATAGATACCACTTCTCCTTTTTTGGACGGTGGAAATTTATCTAAATGGTTAAGATTAATGATTTTACCTTGAGCATTCAGTGTCTTAAATAATGGATGTGCATAAAAGATAAACCTGGTCAATAAATTTTCTCTATACCTAGCAGATTTAGCCGCTTTTGTGATAATGATGTGGTCTTTTATAACAACTGCAATATCTCTAGTGAATATAAAATTGGGTATTGGATCAAAATATATATGGTCTTCATCTTGATAATAACCTGTAATGAGAAGTTTGGTCAGGGCAGAAGCTCCAAGCGACATAAAAAAGTCTTTATCTGTCGGTGGCAATTCCTCGTAATCTACTATTTTATCTATCAATTCTTCTTTGACATCAGGGCTTGCTTCAAATCCTTCTTCAATCAATCGCTGTGTATCAAGAACATTTTCTTTTCCCAATATATGCTGTAGAACTCTTCTAAAAATATCATGTTCTTCTCTCATTTGAGGGAGATGCACGATATCGTCAAAGAGCAATTCTTCTGCTTTTTTGGGTGAAATTCTTGCTATACCTTCGTCAGGTCTGTGAATGATAACTTTTTTAAGTGTGCCTATTTCTGAGTTTACATTAAGCATACAATCTTTTGGTTTGGTTTCGGATGCGAAGGTAATCAAAAGAAATCAAAGACAAATAATCAAGATCAATTTCCCTATTGAAAATAGCATTTTTTAATGTAAAGCATAAGATGATAAAACGGCGTATATGTTAATTTATGTATTCTCTTAATTAATACATCCCAAATTCCTTTGGGAGGAAGGGCTTTTAAAATAAAGCAAATACTTAAAGCCTTAAATAAAGAAAGCTAAGCAATGACGCTTAGCTTTACTTAAATATTTTAGCAATTTGCAATTACAAATTATATTGTGGAGATTAGCTACCCTTTATTTTGAAGACCATAATACCACATTGAGAGTCATATTTTCCAGGGGCAAATTCAAATTCCTTTGCTTTTCTAATAGCTAATGAAACTAGACTTTTTTTGGCAATACTTGACATTGAGCCATTAAATTCAGCTTTTGTTACTGTTCCTGATTTATTAACACAAATATTAACCGTTACTTTACCATTTTCATCTGCTAGAATCAAAATACTTGGTGTTTCGGAGATTGCCCTTCTTCCTAATTCTTGACCTGATACTTCAATTGTCAAATCTTCATCTATGACAAAGCTATTGACTGTGTTATCTTCTTTAGGCAAACTTTCATCAATGACAGGATGTTCAGAATCATCGATAGTAGTTGGTGTTTCTGTATTTTCAGTTACCTCACCCGTCGGTTCTTGAGTACCTTCAGATAATACTTCATCTTTCTGTATCTCACCTGGATTTGTGGTTTCTACAGGAGTTTCTATTGTAGACGGTTGATCAGGTTCCTGATTGATGACTTTAACTTTGGGTTTATTATTTGATTGGTTTTTACTAATACCACAAAGATTTTTAGCTTTAGATTCGGCAGCAGCACTTCCTAGATTCATCGCTGTTTCATAATCTTTACATGCTTTTAATAACTGTCCTTCATTCTCCAAAATTGTGGCACGCCACTCGTAAAAATCTGTGTTTTTATCATCCAAAGATATAGCCGCTGTCAAACAATTGATAGCTGCATTGGCATCGTTCATAGCTGCAAAAGACCTACCAAGTAAGCCTGCTGACTCGGCACTGATACCATTGACTTCAATAAATTGCATTGCGTCCATTTTAGCCCCTTTATAAGCAGCTAAGGCATATTTAGCCAATCCTCTTTTTATTAAAGCATTTTTGTATTTTGGATCTTTCGCTATCACTGCATTATATTGCGTAATGGCTTCATCATATCTTCCTGTTTCAAAAAGATACTCAGCTTTGACAAAAATAAATCCTGTCTCTTCATCTAATACTTGAGCCTGAAGAACTGAAGACAACAATAATATCGAAGTCAACACATTTAAAATACGGATATTCATGGTTTCACTGGTTTGTTATGATATAAAGACAAAAATACATATATTATTGTTAGTTAAGAAAAGTTTAATATTTTAATAACAATAAAATATAAGCTCAAAAGCTATAAAATCTTAGATTTACTTTTTCTTTACTTCTTTCTTTTTGACTTCCTTTTTCTTAAATGCATCAGGAATTTCTGCTTCTATCCAAGACTTCACTACATCTAGGCTTACAGTTTGTAGGTAATCTGCTTCTACCTTTTCACCATTTACCTTTGGTACTTTTAGGTTATTTTTACCAAATTTGATATATGGTCCCCATCTTCCATTTTCAATAGAAACTTTATCAGCAGGCCAATTTTGAATATATCTATTGGCTTCCTTTTCCACTTTTATATCAATGATTTCAATGGCTTGTTCTGATGTGATGGTATCTATTTTATACCTAGCTGGGATAGGAACAAAAATATCGTTCCACTTCACATATGGACCGAATCTTCCTTTCCCTTTGGTGATTGGCATGTTTTTATAATGCCCAATGGGTGCATTTTCATCCATTTTGGCATCAATAAGTGTTGTCGCTTCTTCTATAGAAATCGACATCGGATCAAGATTACGCGGTAGGTTTACAAAAAGCTCACCCACTTTGACGTATGGTCCATATCTACCTGTATTCACTATGATTTCTTCACCTTTGTAATCACCTATTGTTCTTGGCAACTTAAACAACTCCATTGCCTCTTCAAACGTTATCGTCTCAAGAGACTGACCAGGCTTAAGGTTTGCATATCTTGGTTTTTCTCCTTCCTTCACTTCTTCTCTGTCACCTATTTGGATGACCGGCCCAAATCTAGTCATCTGCGCAAGGACAGAATAGCCCGATGCTTCGTCTACACCCAATTCTCTTTTCCCCTTTGCTCTTTCGGCAGTTTCCATGGTTTTTTCCACATTGTCATGAAAAGGACCATAGAAATTTTTGAGCATTCCTTTCCAATCTACACCATCAGTTGCTATTTTGTCCAATTCATCTTCTACCCTTGCCGTAAAACTGTAATTCATGACTTGATCAAAATGTTCTGACAAGAAATCCACCACAACCATACCCAAATCTGATGGATAAAGACAATTTTTAGTAGCACCTGTCATTTCAGACTTGGTCTCAGATTTGATACTACCGGCGTGCAGTTTCATATATCTGTATGCACGAGCCATACCTTCACGACTCTCTTTGGTAACGTAACCACGCTCTTCTTCCATTATTTTCGTAATGGTAGGAGCGTAAGTAGAAGGTCTACCGATACCTAGTTCTTCAAGTTTTTTGACCAAACTTGCTTCCGTATATCTTGATGGTGGTCGAGTAAAACTCTCAACTGACTCCATATAATCTAAGGCAAGATTTTGTCCTTGTTTTAATGGTGGAAGCATGCCTTTTGTATCTTCGTCTTCATCGTCATCCGTAGATTCTAGATATACTTTTAAGAATCCATCAAAGGTTAAAACTTCACCTACCGCTTCGAGTTGTTTGTCCTTCATGGTAGAAATATCAATCTTTACGATCGTCTTTTCTATTTCTGCTTCAGACATTTGACTCGCTATCGTACGCTTCCATATCAAGTCATAGAGTCTCATTTGATCTCGATCTGGTCCGATATTTTTGCGCTCTATATAGGTAGGTCTGATAGCTTCGTGTGCTTCTTGTGCATTAGCCGTTTTTGACTTATACTTCCTTATGTGAAGATAATTTTGACCATAACTTGATTCTATTTCTGCTGCAATAGCTGCCACTGCTGTATCACTTAAATTGGAAGAATCGGTTCTCATATACGTAATGAGACCTTCTTCATACAGTCGTTGAGCAGTGGACATTGTCCTATTTACAGAAAAACCTAGTTTTCTACTCGCTTCTTGTTGCAAGGTCGATGTTGTAAAAGGTGGAGCAGGAAACCGTTTAAGTGGTTTTTTCTCTATACTGTTAATATTAAAATCTGCACCATTACATTTGTCCAAAAACGATTTAGCATCTTCTACATTATCGATTCTAGTAGTATATTCCGCCTTTAGAGCTACTTTTTCACCTCTGCCATTATCTACTTGAAATATTGCAGTAATTTTAAAAAACGGTGTGGAATTAAAGTTTTGGATTTCTCTTTCTCTCTCTACGATAAGTTTTACTGCCACAGATTGTACCCTACCTGCAGACAATTTATTTTTTACTTTTCTCCAAAGTACCTCTGACAATTCAAAGCCCACTAGTCTGTCGAGAATTCTACGAGCTTGCTGAGCATTGACAAGGTCAATGTCAACAGTACGAGGGTTTGCTACTGCTTTTTGGATAGCTGGTTTGGTGATTTCAGAGAATACAATCCGTTTTGTTGTCTTCTCATTCAGTCCGAGCTCCTTGCACAAATGCCAAGAAATGGCTTCTCCCTCTCGGTCCTCGTCCGTCGCAAGCCACACTTCTGTTGCTTTTTTGACATGTTCTTTGAGCTCTCTTACGACTTTGGTTTTTTCGGGTGATACGACGTAAGATGGCTCAAAATTATTGGCAATGTCTATTCCTCTATTTCCCTTTTCTAGGTCTCTGATGTGACCGTAACTAGACTTAACGGTAAAATCTGAACCGAGAATTTTTTCTATTGTTTTGGCTTTCGCCGGGGACTCCACTATGAGTAAGTTTTTCGCCATTTGGACAAACTTTATTAATTATTTAGCAAGGATAATACGGACAAAAAATGCGAAACGCTATAAAAATAGTTAATTCGATTTATCATCCAAAAAAGAAAAAACCATCACAAAACTACAATTGGTCATTCCTTTAAAAGTGCAAAACTATGAATTTTTAATATTTATTACGATATATTTACATATTTATAGAAAATCATCTTCCCAAAATGGATTACAAGTTCCATCATAGTTTGCAGCAATTTGGGTTTTGTGATACTTTTTTCATCCAAATCTAGTATAAAATGTAGGCCTACAACAAGTCTGGCCTTTTTTCTGTCGTTAATCTTAAAGCTTCTTCGTACCTCCATTCATCTATTTTTCTTTCATGACCTGACAATAATATCTCAGGCACTTTATGGCCTTTAAAATCTGCTGGTCTAGTATAAACAGGTGGTGCCAATAGGTTATCTTGAAATGAATCGGTCAGGGCGCTTGTCTCGTCATTAAGTACTCCTGGAATTAATCTCCCAATAGCGTCTACTACTACTGCTGCTGCCAACTCTCCACCTGACAGTACATAATCTCCTATGGACAACTCCATAGTGACGTGCATATCTCTAATTCGTTGGTCAATACCTTTATAATGACCGCAAATGATCATAAGATTTTCAAAACAGGAAAGTCTATTGGCTATTTTTTGGTTAAAAGTCTGTCCATCAGGCGTCATATAGATAACTTGGTCATAAGTCCGCTCTGACTTTAATGACATAATACATGTATCTAATGGTTCACACATCATCACCATACCTGCGCCACCACCAAACTGATAGTCATCTACTTGTTTATGAATACCAAGTCCAAAATTTCTGAGTTGGATGACATTGATATCGAGCAAACCCTTGTCACCTGCTCGTTTCATGATAGAATGTTCAAACGGACTCCTTAGCAATTCAGGCACAACCGTGATGATATCAATATGCATAATGGAGTTTTAATGCGATAATTTGAATTCAATGACTTACCAAGTTCCAATTAGTAGAATCGGCCCGATTAAATCAATGAATTAACAAAACAAAATTTGATTATAAATTTCCTACTTTTTTAATTCAGCATAATATTTATAGAAATGCGGAATGGTCTCAATGCCTTTATAAAAATTGAACACACCATAATGCTCATTTGGAGAGTGAATATCATCTGAATCCAAACCAAATCCCATTAATACGGTCTTCACATTCAATACTTTCTCAAACAATGCTACGATAGGAATACTGCCTCCACCTCTTACTGGAATTGGCTCCTTACCATATGTCTCTAACATTGCTTTGGCAGCCGCTTTATACTCTGGTGTATCTGATGGTGTCACCGCAGCTTCTCCTCCATGATGTGGCCTTACCTCTACTTTGACAGAAGGTGGTGCAATACTTTCGAAGTAATCTTTAAACAACTTAGTAATGACATCACTTTTTTGATTGGGAACTAATCTCATGCTGATTTTGGCAAATGCTTTGGAAGGGAGCACTGTTTTGGCACCTTCTCCTATATATCCGCCCCAAATACCATTGACTTCTAGTGTAGGCCTTATGGATGTTTGCTCTAATATGGTATAACCCTTTTCGCCTTGAGTATCTTGCACACCTAACCCTTTCATGTATTCATCTCTACTGAAAGGCGCCTTATTCATTGCCGCTCGTTCTTCATCAGAAACGATCACCACATCATCATAAAATCCTGGAATCGTGATGTGTTTGTTACTATCTTTTAGGGAAGCTATCATATCACACAAAATATTTGCAGGATTACCTACAGCACCACCGTACACACCTGAATGAAGGTCTTTATTTGGACCTGTGACTTCTACTTCTACATAACTCAACCCTCGAAGACCCACAGTAATAGAAGGTATATCATTGGCAATCACAGATGTATCTGAAATCAAAACTACATCACAAGCAAGCATTTCTTTATATGTATTGCAAAAAGTACCAAGATTGCTTGAACCTATCTCTTCTTCGCCCTCGATCATAAATTTGACATTACAAGCGAGTTCATTAGTCCTGATCATGGCTTCAAATGCCTTTACATGCATGAACATTTGTCCTTTATCATCACAAGATCCTCGAGCAAAAATAGCGCCTTCTGGATGAATGTCTGTTTTTTTGATCACTGGTTCAAAAGGTGGACTTTCCCATAATTCTAATGGGTCCGCAGGCTGAACATCGTAATGACCATAAACCAAAACAGTAGGTAATGATGCATCAAATACATGTTCACCATATACGATAGGATGCCCAGCTGTAGGGTAGATTTCAACTTTTGCACATCCTGCACTTCTTAAACTTTCTGCCACTACTTCAGCATTTCTGGCTACATCAGCTTTGTATTTTGGATCAGCACTTACGGATGGAATTCTTAACATCTCTAGCAATTCATCTAGAAATCTTGTTTTATTTTCAGCAATATATTGGTTAACTTTTGACATGATATGTTTAATTTTTAATATCTTTTATAAATGACTTACCCATATTATACAGGGCAAAACTGTATCTATCTGCTGCTTCTTCGATGATTTTCGAAGTAGGTTTTCCAGCGCCATGACCTGCACTTTTGTCTATACGTATCACTACAGGATTTGTACCTTGTTGTTTAGCTTGCAACTCTGCAATAAACTTGTATGAGTGAGCTGGCACTACCCTATCATCATGGTCCGCAGTAGTTACCATTGTAGCTGGATATGATGTTTCTTTGACATTGTGTACAGGAGAATATCCCAATAAATAATCTAGCATTTCTTTGCTTTGTTCAGCTGTTCCATAATCATAAGCCCATCCTGCACCAGCTGTAAAGGTATGATAACGAAGCATATCAAGTACACCGACAGCTGGAAGTGCTACTTTAAAGAGGTCAGGACGCTGTGTCATACAAGCACCTACAAGCAATCCACCATTGGAACCACCAGCGATGGCAAGATAGTCACTTGAAGTGTATTTATTGGCTATCAAATATTCTGCTGCAGCAATAAAATCGTCAAATACATTTTGTTTTTTCATTTGAGTACCTGCATCGTGCCATTTTTTACCATATTCTCCGCCTCCTCTTAGGTTTGGAACTGCATAAATTCCACCTTGCTCCATCCACACAGCATTAGAAATACTAAAATTAGGTGTGATGCTGACGTTAAATCCACCATATCCATATAGCATGGCAGGATTATTACCATCAAGTTTTAAACCTTTTTTATGTGTGATGATCATTGGCACTTTTGTACCATCCTTTGAAGTATAGAATACTTGTTTTGATTCGTAATTCTCTGGATTGAAGTCGATTTTTGGTGTTACGTAGACTTCTGATGCGCCAGTTTCAGGATTGTATTTGTAAATACTACCCGGTGTGATATAATTTGTAAATGAGAAATAAACATCTTTTTCATCTTTTTTCGCGCCACCCATAGAAGCAGTACCTAAACCTGGTAATGTGACTTCACGAACTAATTTACCTGTGTAATCATATTGTTTGATATTTGATAACGCATCTTTCATGTAATGTGCAAAAAAGTATCCACAAGCTGTTCCTGCACTAAGTACATTCTCGGTTTCTGGTATAAAATCTACCCAAGTACTTGCCACTGGATTGGAAGCATCAGTTGTTACAATCTTTTCGTTTGGTGCATTCAAATTAGTAACTATAAAGAGCTTAGTACCTTCATTCTCAATAACATAACTATCACTATTAAAATTATCCACCAAAGTAATAAGTTTGCCTGATTTGTCTTTAAGGTCTATCATGTATAACTCATTTCCTGAAGTAGAAGTGGCTGCTGTGATAAATAAATATCTTTCATCTTCAGTTACGGAACCACCTACATATCTTCTTTTTTGCTTATCGCCAAAAATAACTTTATCATCTTTCTGTGATGTGCCTAATTTGTGATAATATAATTTGTGTTGATCTGTTTTTGCTGAAAGTTCGCTTCCTTTAGGTTTATCATAGCTTGAGTAGTAAAAACCTTCATTACCTCTCCAAGATAATCCACTGAATTTAACATCAATCAAGGTATCTTCTATTATTTTTTTGCTATCAGCATCCATTATTATGACCTTTCTCCAGTCGCTTCCACCTTCAGAAATTTGATATGCTACTTTAGAGCCATCTTTTGAAAATTCTATTCCTGCTAATGAAGTCGTACCATCTTTTGAAAAAGTATTTGGGTCTAGGAATATTTCTGCATCTTTTTCCCCATTATTTCTCCAAAGCACAAATTGATTTTGGAGACCATCGTTTTTGTAAAAATACGTATATTTTCCTTCTTTAAAAGGTGCCCCGTATTTCTCATAATTCCACAGTTTCTCTAATCTAGACTTATAATCTGCTTTAAAAGGAATTTTGTCTAAATAATCAAATGTGACTTTATTTTGAGCATCTACCCAAGCATTTGTCTCTGCAGACAGGTCATCTTCGAGCCATCTATACTGGTCGATAATGGTTGTATCAAAAAAAGTATTTTGTGTGGTATCTTTTCTAGTTTGTGGATATTGTAAGGCTTCTTGAGCGATTTTAGGCATTTCTTTTTCTTTACAAGCTATAACAGAAATAGCGATTAAAAATGGCAAAAATTTGTTCATTTTAAGATTGATTAATGTGAAATGATGTCAATTATTAAAAGCCCAAAAGTAGTAATTAAATAATTTTGAAACAATTAATTTTAGGAATCATTTTAAACGATTCCTAAATAAAGATGAACTG
This sequence comes from Saprospiraceae bacterium UBA7687, assembly GCA_002482845.1. Lineage (GTDB taxonomy): Bacteria > Bacteroidota > Bacteroidia > Chitinophagales > Saprospiraceae > OLB9. Next base: position 36,170 of record DLGT01000096.1, on the reverse strand, counting down.
AACCAAAAGTTAGGTTCTATTTTCTATCCTTGACGAGAGAATTAAAATGACTTTCTTTACAATAATTATTTGCATATCGCTTCCACCTAGTATTTTTGTAATGATCTCCTGCATAAAAAGCAAGTAACATTTCAAAATCTTCTAGTTCTATAAAGCCATCGTATGACTGGATTTTGGTAAACTTTTCGTCCATAAAGGCTACCGCTGGAAATGACATATATCCATTAAGAAGATCAACTGCTAACTCGTGAAAATCATATTTACCTACACGGACTGAAGAGTATGATTTATTGTTAAGGGTAATTTTTTCAGTAGATTCTGCATTTATTCTAAATGTGTAGAAGTTTTGATTTACAAATCTTGCTAATTGGTCGTTTGCAAATGTGTTTTCTTCCATAAACCTACACCATTTACATCCATCGTAATAAAAGTAAATAATAAATTTTTTATTGGACTTTTGGATCTTTTCTTGAGCTAAATCCCATGAAGTCCATTTTATTTTGTTCTGCCCTATCATAGGTGATAAGTAAAAAAAAGAAAGGCCTAAAAGAAAAATTCTCAGATTCATAAATATAAAATAATAAATACTCTCCACTTTGTCTTGGTCAACAAAAGTAATGAATCTGTCAAACAGATTGTTGTCAATTCTTTAAAAAACGTACTATTTTAATAAAATTTTAACAGTTTTTAACTTCATGGAGACACAAATTGCTGTTTTTTCATTGCATTTGATCCCAGAAAAATATAGTCGAACTCAAAAAAAAATAGCTTTTAACCATTCAAAAAATCTCGATCAGAAAGATCTAAGCTTTGACTATGTTAAAAATGTTTTTTAATATCTCTTTTACAATTTTAACATCAGGTAGGTATGTGCCTTCTTTCATTGATGATTCTACAAACTGAATATCAGCAGAAACTGATGTCGGTGCGTTAGTTTGATACTGCAAGTAAAATGCACAATATATACTCACAACAAGAAGTGCAATAAATGCGTGTTTTGTGTTTACTTTACTTTTCATATTAACAATTATTACAATATTTAAATAATTTATAAAATGGTATTTAAAAACAAAATGACCAATCTATATTTATCACAAAGATAATTTAATTTGTATGTACAAATCTACAGTCATAACGTTAAAGTTTTACTAAAAGTTACAAAAGCAAGTTACTTTTTACATTATTAAAATTTTCTAATTTGTGCATTCTAAATTCGCCCCAATATACCTTTGAAACTTAATACAAAGGAGACCATAAAGTAATGACGTAATGAAATTATGAAAGGTTGGATATGAATGCTACTTTTTTAAAATAATGTTAAAATAATTCTAATTGGTAAAACGTTTTAGATATACATAGAACTGCTAATTGAATATTTTTTTATCAAAAATGCTACCATCATTAGAAAGCTGATATATTACTATAGAAATTGATATAAATATTATCATATCTTTGCGCTATTCAAAAAAATAGCTTTTCATGGCATCGATCATATTAAAAAACTGTCAAGTCTGTAATTCATCAGCAATCCAAGCTGTAACCCAAATAAAGGATCATTCCATCACGAAAGAAACTTTTGAACTTCATAAATGTATGGAATGTGGATTTCTCTTTACTCAACATGCACCTGAAGAATCAGAAAGTGGTAGATATTATCAAAGTGAAGATTACATTTCTCATTCAAATACATCAAAAGGTTTGGTATCTAGACTTTACCATGTGGTCAGGGATATTATGCTCGGTAGAAAATATAAACTTGTAAATTCTCTTGGGTCAAATAAAAATCTACTTGATGTAGGAAGTGGGACAGGTTATTTCTTAAACTTCATGAAACAAAAAGGATATGCCACATTTGGTATAGAAATCGATGAAAAGGCAAGGGAATTTAGCAAAAAACAATTTGGCCTAGATGTAAACTCTCCTGAATATCTTAAGAATGGACATATTACCCAAAAATTTGGATATATCACTTTATGGCATGTTTTGGAGCATCTTTATGATCCAAATGCCTATCTCAAAACATTCCACAGTCTATTAGATCATAATGGACATCTCATAATTGCTGTGCCAAATCATGCTTGTTTCGAAGCAAAATATTATGGAACTTATTGGGCAGCATATGATGTACCACGGCATCTTTGGCATTTCACGCCTGAAACTTTAGAAAAAATCGCAGTCAAAAATAATTTTAAACTCATAGAAAAAAAGATGATGCCATTTGACCCTTTTTACAATTCTCTTTTGAGTGAAAAATATAAAAATAGTACATTAGGTTTAGTTCAAGGATTTATGATAGGTTTTGTATCTTTTTTGAAAGGTTTAATTAATGTAAATAAATCAAGCTCTGTTATTTACGTATTAAAGAAAGTTTGATTTAAATAAAAGTCATCTAATCAAAGTAACGTCACCGCTTTTTATTTTTTGGGCAAATGCTGGGTCCCTATAGGTAATTAGATAAGTGAAGACACCTTGCTCTAAATACCTACCACGATAAGTGCCGTCCCATTCAATGACACTTGGATTTTCAATAATGTACACCAAATTGCCCCATCGATCATAAATTCTTACGATCTCGATCATAAAACATTCAGGTATATAAACCCTCCATTTATCGTTTCCTGATGTACTTTCAGGTGCAAAAATATTTGGAATATAAATATCTTGTGATGCATCGATGTCGATACTAAAATTACGGTAATACACACAACCAGAAATATGTGTGAATATCAAATCCATTTCACTGGCGGATTGGGTTTGGATTATATGTTCAAAACAGCCTTCACAGCTTAGTTTATCATCTTGATACCAATCGAGTGACCAAAAATTGCCATCTAAATCTAAGATATATTTCAAAGGTTTGCCTGGATAAACGATGGTATCACCAAAAAAAGGTACTTCATAATCAAAAGGTATAGAAGGCAAATCGATATTATAATTTACTAAACAACCTACATTATTATGTGTGTACAAAACTGAAGCTGTAGTACCATCTTCAAAAATTGTTGGATTAGATAAGGATCCATTGCTCCATGCAAAAGACCAATTTGTGTCAGTATCTACTGTTAACTCATAAATACCAGAATCACAATCGACCATAGAAATAGGCTCATCTGGAAAAGGAATTTGAACTGTATTTAATATAAAAACAGAATCGCAACCAAGATTGGTTTTATAACTGAATAAGAAACTTCCATCTTCAGATATCCAACTGCCTTTGTAAAATATACTATCATTAGGACAGATACTGATATTGTCTATGAAACTATAACTAGGTAGACTCTCAATTGTGGATGTGACACTAATGGGACAAAATGAGTTAAGATCAAAATAAGTTACATCTTGAGCAGCAAAATACCAATTATTATTTATAAAAACAGAATCCCCTTGACAAAGATTTATGGTATCAAAAATGCCAACTTGAGGTATCAAATCAACGATAATAGATGCAATACTGTCGCAGCCATTAGAAGTTGTAGATAACACAGTAAAATTTCCATCTTCATAAATCCATTGTCCATTAATAAGTAATGAATCGCCTTGGCATAAAGGAATTTGAGAAATAGATCTTACCGTATCTTGAAAAATAACGTCTAACGTAATCGTACTATCGCACCCATTTTGACTTATCAAAACTTGTTGATAAAGCCCTGAATCGTATATCCATTGGTTATTGAAGTAGATGGAGTCGTTGGAGCAAGTCTTAACTTCATAAAATTGATTAAATAAAGGTTTAATCAATATTGAAGCAAAAATCTGTTTAGGACAATTTGAACTCAAGTCAAAATATGAAACTATTTGTTCATCACTAATCCAATTATTATTAATATTAACTGAATCACCTTCGCATATATTGATTGTATCATAAAAGTTTGTCTGTTCTACCAAATTCAAAGAAATCACAACTAAACTATCGCATCCATTATCATTTACCTCATTGATTTGATAAATACCCGATTGACTAACCCAATTTGCACCTATCAAAATGGAATCTCCTTGACAAATTTCTACATCTATTCTTGTCTTTATAGTGTCAAAAAATATCAAATCTAAAGTTATTAGACTATCACAGCCAAATGTGGATGTCAAAATCTCTTGATATCGACCTGCTATTTTGATCCATGAATTATTAAAAAATATAGAATCTTTTGCACATATTTTCACAGTATCCAAAAAATTATAGTTTAACCTATTTGATATAGTTGTAGTAATATTAATTGGACAAAATGAATTTTGATAAAAATAGGACACAACTTGAGCATCAAAATACCAATTATTATTTAAAAAAATAGAATCACCTTGGCAAAGGTTTATTGTATCAAAAATGCCAACTTGAGGTATCAAATCAATGATGATAGATGCAATACTGTCGCAGCCATTAGCGGTTGTAGATAACACACTAAAATTTCCATCTTCAAAAATCCATTGTCCATTAATAAGTAACGAATCGCCTTGACATAGTTCAATTTGAGAAATAGACCTTACCGTATCTTGAAAAATAACGTCTAACGTAATCGTACTATCGCACCCATCTTGACTAGTCAAAACTTGTTGATAAAGTCCAGAATTGTATATCCATTGGTTATTGAAGTAGACGGAGTCGTTGGAGCAGAGGTTTTGGGTTAAAAATTGCGAAGGTCCAGCATCAATATTTATTTCAAAAGGTATAGTTTTTGTAAATTGACCGTCCGAAATTGTTAAAGTTGCAGCGTAATTTCCATGATTTTGGTATTTTATATTTGAAGGTGATTTTATATTAGCAAAACCTATATTTGACCCAGGCAAGCTCCAATTATAAGACAAATCCAAACACAATTCTTCATCAAAATCTGCGTTAAGGCTTATAATTTCATTTTCACAAGCTACGACATTTGGTAATTGAAATAAAAATGCATTTTTAGTCACTTTAAAATCTTTTGCAAAGTCATCAACACAAATTGCAAGTCTAAAGCTGTTTAAGTTTAAATTATCTGATTTAACAACAACTACTGGTTCTGGCAACACACATATATCGTTCAGGAGTACATTATAAATTACTAAACTACCATCATCAAGTATGTCTAGAATGGTTTTCATCGCATTCCATTCATTGTAATCAGTTAAGTTGTGTGTATCATCATAAAGTCTAACTGGTGTCGTTAAATATGAACCTCCATTAGATATCAATGTACGGTCAGGTAACCCACCAATCAATATTCCTTGCTGAACATTTGGAGTAGGAAGAACTGAATTGGAAGGATTAAAATGTGTATAATTTGAATTACCAATCCAAAAATATGATTCATTAAAACTCCCATACGAACTTCTGTTAAAAAAATCACCCTCTAGGATAATAGGGAAATCAGCAGATGTAAATATTTCATTTATTATGACGGTTACCGCACCAAAACCCCATGCGTAACCTTGCGGACTTTCGCCCCCAAATATTGTTCCTGTAAAACTTCCAGCTGGTCCGTATATATTTTGGGCCAACGTAGGAAATGAAACATCATTTGAAAAAGGTTCAGCATACATCGGTTTGTTGATACCAGAGATATCATATGGCAGATAGAAAGAATTTACAGGATTTGATGTACTAAAAACATGTACTGAATCTGCACTAAAAGTATATTCTCTTACTATTTGTCCAACTAATATGTTAGCAAAAAATAATAATCCCAAGGTTATGTTGAACAATTTCATGTTAACTTATTTGAATATATTTTTTTTTTCAAAAGCACAAATTATACTATCTAAATAAAAAAATTAAAATCACTTGATTCATTTCTGACAAATCAATTTATTCAAATTATTTTCATTTCAAAATTAACTTTACGGCACTAGACTTTTCTTTAGTCACCAATCTAAGATAGTACAATCCCGAAATGTCACCTAATTGATATGAAGATATTGTTAATTCATTAAGTCCAATGACAGACATGATAGATTTCGAATAAACTAAATTTCCTGTGACATTATATACCTCAATATTTATGGGGCCAGATTCATCATTATGGAATTCTACTAAAGTCTTATCACTAAATGGATTTGGCATTGCATTTACAGAAATAAATGATTCCGAATTAACTAATGCATTTATACCAACATTTTTCATAGACAAATCGGAAAAATATAATTCATTATTGAAATCGTAATTTAAACCATTAAATATATTTTTATTATTTTCTTTCCCTTTCAAAATTAATGAAAATAACGGTTCAAAATTATTTATTGTAACTGAATTTGCTAAAGAAAAAGAAATATTGATATTCTTTCCATTATAATGTATATCGCCGTCACCAATTTCTAGCCGATTTTTCACTATTTCAAAACCATTTATTTCAGCAACGTTCAATGACATCTGAAGACCATTCAATTCGAATGATGAAGAAGCGAAAAAGTTAACTATTTGTTCACCATTTCCTATTTTCTTGATTTCAACTTTTATTTCTTCAACATTGTTACTCCTAAATTCTTGATTAGCTTTTAGATTCGAATCATTGTTAACATCACCTAATTTTATACCTGTAAAATTCAAAGCTGTGAGATCTTTGACTCCCTTTTCAATGGCGTATTTCTCATTTACATCGATGATACTATGTCTATCAAAATCTGGTAATTCGGTGATAAACCTCCAACTTTTGTTATGACTAAACTTACTAGTTATACCTAAAATCAATTTTCTAAGTTCAACAAGATCCGCTGCAGAAACCCTTGTGTCATTATTAACATCGGCTGCAACATATTTCCTAGATTGGTCAAAGATATCTAATCCTAGAATATGGCGTTGGATGAGAATCAAATCTAGGGTTGTCACACCATTCAAAAAGTCATCATTTTTTAGCACAGAGATTTCGCAATCATCAGAATTGACGACATCGCTCATGGCAAAATTACCATTTTCGTCTGTCATTATGTTTTCAATTTCTAATTGTTGTTGTTTCAACACATTCACATTTACCAAAGGATTCCCTTCAGCATCAGCAACTGCTCCTGCCAAAACTCTATTCTCTTTATCTAAACATGACGTGAAAATAGATATGTTTTCTAAATCCCAAACACTTACAGGAGATGAATTCCCTATAGGGCAATAAGGTAGAAACTCGAATTGGTAAGTTGACTTTTCCTTTGCAATAAAATCTTCATTATTCATAAAAGCAATTTTATGCTCTTTCCAATCTCTACTAGAAATAATTTCTTCATCCTTATAAATCTCTACCCCATTTTTCAGTACTCTAAACCCAAATTTGGTAGCGTAATTATTGACACCTGAAGCACCATTGATCCAATCATACATTAAAGGAGACTTTTCAAAGAATTTCAATTTGGCAATTTGAAAGTGTTTTCCTTCTTCTGGTGTAACTTCAAAAGTAAATACGACAGATTTTTCATTTCCAGCTGAGTATGCACAATCACTACTACTCTCTACACACATTGCCAAAGAATTTCCCAATCCTAGAGTACAAGAGTGTTTATTTTCTATTGGATTTGACCTAAAAATATTACTTAATGATATTGTTCCGCAAGAAATCTGTGAAAATGTAGTTGTAAATTCAGAATAGTCCATATTTGTAGAACCGACTATAGCAGAACATTTGTTAAAATCGTAGAGCAGATCTTCATTTATAAGATCAATATTGATAAACAATGTACTATCACAACCAAGTGTGCTTGTCAAGTTCTGAACAAAGTTACCTTGTGAAGTATATATTTCTTGCCCTACTTTTATGGTATCGCCAACGCAAATAAGAAAATCTAAAGATGTTTTGATACTATCAGAAAATGAGATGTCTAATGTCGTAATACTATCACAACCATTTGCAAGGGTGATAATTTCTTCATAAATACCTGATTCAGAAACCCATTGATTATTAAAGAAAATAGAATCATTTGGACAGAGTTGCCTTGTTATGGTTTGATCAAAAGATGGCTCAACTTCTACATTAAAAGGAATGATTTTTGAAAAATTACCATTTGATAAGGTAAGGCTAGATTCAAATTTACCTGATATACTATAATTAATATTTGATGGAGTACTTATTGTGGATGAGCCAACATCAGAACCAGGCAAATCCCAAAAATAATTAAAATCAATGCATAAATCTTGTTCAAATTCTGGACTAAATGAGATGTTTCCACTTTCACAAACTACTACATCTGGTAACTCAAATAACCTAGCATTTTTAGTAACTTTGAATTCTTTTGCAAAGTCATCAACACATATTGCCAGTTTAAAACTGTTTAGATTTAAGTCATCAGATTTTTCAACAATGATTGGATCTGACATTACACAATTATCATCAACAAAAATGCTATATATGACAAGTCTTCCATTTTCAGTAACGTCTAAAATAACTTTTAACTTATACCACTGATTGTAACTTGCAAAATTGTGTGTTGTATTAATTAAAGCTATCGAAGGGATTAAAAAATTTCTTGCATGAGATATGATAGATCTTTCTGGCAAGCCACCTATTATAATACCTTGTTGTACGTCAGCACTTGGTAATATAGAGTTTGAAGGGTTGAAATTTGTGTAATTAGAATTACCCAACCAAAAATAAGATTCATTATAATTTCCGAAGGAACTTCTATTAAAAAAATCAGCTTCCAGAATTATAGGAAAGTCTTGTGTTGAATATGTTTCGTTAATAATTGTGGTAGTCGATGTAAAACCAAAACCTAAAACACCTGGATTGTCTCCACCAAAAATAGTGTTTGCAAAATTACCTGCATCTGGATAAATATCTTGAGCCAATGTTGGAAAAGATACATTCGTTGCAAAAGGTTCTGCATACAATGGCTTATTCAAACCTGAAATATTTGGTGGTAAATAGTAACCATTAACGGTTGAAGGTAATTCAAACACTTGTACTGAATCTGCATCAAATTTGTATTCTTTTGTGGATTGTCCGTTCAGATTGAAGCCTAAATTAATTGCCACAGCTACTAAAAATATTGAGATGTATTTCATAATAAATAGAAATTTTAAGATTAATTGAACAAAAATAATCTAATTTTGCCATGTTGAATAATTTTAATGATAATTATTTTGAAAATTAATCAGTTTGAAGAAGGTATTGATTATTAGTTATTATTGGCCACCTGCTGGAGGCATTGGTGTACTTAGATGCTTAAAATTTGTAAAATATTTAAGAGAATGTGGATGGGAACCAGTTGTTTTTACGCCTGAAAATGCTGATTATCCGTACTATGATGATGGGAACTTTAAAGATATACCTGAAGGAGTAAAAATAATAAAAAGACCAATTTGGGAACCATTTAAGTTATTCAAACTAATAACAAGAAGAAAAGATGTACCACTCAATAACATCATACATGTAAGGGATCGAAAATCTATTTTTGACAATTTGGGTATTTGGGTCAGAGGCAACTTTTTCATACCAGATGCAAGGTCATTCTGGATAAAACCATCAGTCAAATACCTGATTCAATATCTTAAAGAAAATCCAGTCGATGCTATATTAACAGATGGTCCACCACATACGAACACTGTTATTGGTACACAAGTATCAAGGGCACTTAACATACCACATCTGGCAGATTTCCAAGATCCTTGGACACAAGTAGATTATTACGAATTATTCAAAATAGGTAAAAACGCAGATGCAAAGCACAAACGTTTAGAGCAAGAAACTTTTAATACAGCCAAAAAAATTACCATAGCAAGTCCATCATGGAAAAAAGACATAGAAAAGATTGGTGCAAAAAATGTGGATGTGGTTTACTATGGATATGATGAAGATGATTTTCGAGACATAAAAGTCAAAGCGGACGATAAATTTACTATTTGTCATGCTGGTTTATTAGGTTACGATAGAAATCCTAATAATTTATTTGAAGTACTCAAAAATCTTAGTGAAATTGAACAAGGTTTTAAGGATGATCTAAAAATAAAATTACTAGGCCAAATAGATATTAAAGTTAAAGAAGCCATAATAAAATCAGGATTAGAATCTAATTTATTAAATTTAGGCACTGTCAATCGTAAAGTGGCTTTACAAGAGATATCAAATTCATGGATACTTTTACTTCCACTCAACAAAGCAGATAATGTTAACGGTAGAATTCCAGGTAAATTTTTTGAGTACATTCGAGCAAAACGCCCGATCATTAGTTTCGGTCCACATAGCACGGATGTTAATAATATCATGCAAGAATATAATTTAGGAATAAATATTGATTATTCTGAAACAGAGATGCTCGCTCATTTTATTTTAGAACAATACAAAAATTTTAAAAATGAAAGATTTAACGCCACACAATCAAGTAAAGATAGGAGCGTCTTTTCCAATTTTAATCAAACAAAGTTTATTGGCAAATACTTAGATGAGATCACACAATAAGTATAGATTCATTTAGAATGAAAATCAAGGATAAGTTATCCATGATACGTTTCGTACAAGCTTTTTTGTTTTTTGTTATTAATCTCCTTTTGACGAGTTTCTTTATTTATTCTCATCCATCTACCTAATTTCCTAATGTACAAATAGACAAAATCAGGTCCGTATTTTTTTCCATTTATTAAGCCCTGAAATGTATCTATTCTTTTGTAATACTTGTATGTCTTCCCAAATTGTGTGAGCATATAACCATATTTTAGAGCACCCAATTTTGGCATAGGTTTTGGCTCAGATTCTATTAACTTTATTACTTCTTCATGTGAATTTGGATTGTAGGTACAACCTAAGTTCATGTATAAAGCATTGCTTGTAAGAATAGAAGGTTTTTCATAAACAGATGCTTCCAGACCCATTGTCGATCCAGCTGTAACGACGATATTACATGAAAACAGTAATGAATAGCTACTAATTTTGCTTTCCGGCAAAATTAACTCTACATTCGACTCCTTGATAGAAATAACATCCGTTATAGATGAATTATAAATCCCTTTAAGATTAGGATGCATTCTTACATAAATTCTATATTTTGGTGAATGTTGAAGGCTTTTGGCTATTTTTAGTATGGTATGATATTGATTTTCGTAGAGCGCATTGTCCCAGTCTTTTCCTATGGCTACAAATTCGTCTTCACTTGAAGTAAAAAAAACAATATTTATTCTGTTACTGTCCCAAGAATTTGGAAGTTTTCCCTTCTCTTGAGATTGAGTAAACATCCCTACCCTTTCGTTATTTGAATTACTTCTATTATCAAAATACAATTGAGCAATACTTACTTTATTCTCATCTGCATTATCCCAAAGTTCGTAAATAATTTTCGTGTAATGCTCTATAGAATGTGGCATTATATTAGGAAATACAGAATAAGTATTGCGATCACGTCCTTCTTCTAATACTCGGCAAAATACATTCTTATTCGTCGCAGCCCTTAGACATGCTCTCAACGTTGCAAACCTAGCGTTAAAAACATATACTAAATCAATTTTAAATTCGTCAATGGCTTTTTTAATAGCTTCGTATATATACATAGATGAAACCCATTGGTTTTTCACCAAGGCTTCATGGCCTGAAAGTACAGGTTTGGGATCTCTAAAAATAGAAACTACGGAAGAAAACACACCCATTCCTATGTCAAAATCCTCATGTTGGAGTTGTCTGAACTTATCATTATCATTCCAAGTAATATCAGATACTTTATTATCGATTTCGTCAATTTTCAAAATATCTGAAAGATAATGAAGATGATATGCACCTTCTAAGCAAGATAAACCACTCTGAAAAGTTGAAATACATGTTTGACAATGGAAATAATTGTGGTTTGGGTTTACTTGACAGCTCGACATTTCGCCTTTGCAAGTCAGGATATGTACTTCATCGCCCAAGTTTATATGATCCTGTATGTTTTCGAAGATAGGACCAGATGTTTCTGTATTAAAATGGTAAGTTGAATAAAAAAGTACTTTCATTTTTGAAATTATTAAGACACAATAGCTTTATAAATTTGTAAATTATAAACTTAAATTATTTAAAAATTCATCCTTTAATATTCCATATTCTATGATATCTTGATACTTACCCCATTTATAGAAAGCTTGTCTTCTCACGCCTTCTTGTATCATTCCAATTTTCATCGCTATTTTTTTCATTCCTTCGTTTTCATTAGTTGTCCCACAATAAATCCTATTTAAATTTAAATGGCTAAATCCATGATTAAAAAGAAGATAAGCCGCTTCATATCCATACCCTTTGCCCCAATAATCTTTTTCACCCATTAAGATTGCAAATTCTGCACTTCTATTTATAAAGTTAATATTTTGGAGGCTTACATTACCAATATGTACATTCTTTTCTAATTCAATTATGGCTAGTCTTAGGTCAGATGAGCTGTGTTGACTTTTCTCCACAAAAGATGAAAGTTGCTCTAGTGAATATGGAAAATAAGCATGAGAATTTTGGGCACAAACTTCTTGATCGTTCAGCCAGCCCAAATAGGAAGGTGTAATATCTTCTTTTAAGATTGGTCTCAGTCCGATTTCTAGATTTTTTAAAAACATTTTATTACGAATTCATTTTTACGAAAAAGCTATGTCTATTGATTTATCTTCAAAAGGATCTTCAATTTTTAATCCTTTCAAATATCGTTTTGGATTTGCTCCTAAAATTTTTGCTTCGACAAGAACATTGGAAAAAAAACTAACTACATTATGACTATAATATATTAAATGATTGTGAAATACATTGTCCGTTATGAAGGTTATTTTTTGGCCAGCAAATGATGCCATTATATTTAAGTCTTGGTTTGGATGAAGTTTAAAGATAAAATTAAAATCCTTGTAAAAGGATATCAATTCATTTGTTGAAGTATATTCATCAAAACCAAATTTTTCTATTCCCCCTACATTTGTCAAAGGATCAGGAACAAAATAAACATATTCTTTGCCAAAATCCAAATTATATTGTTCATATATTTTTTGTTTAGAAAATGTTGGTTTCCACTTTTCTAAATATTCCCAATAAGGATTGAATCCCAAAACAAATATCTTTTGATTATATATTCCTTCTTTCAAAGCATTGGCTGATGCTGCTTCATCCAAAACCCAAACTTTGCTTGGCAATATCAACTCATTAAATTGCGTAAATCTGACAAGAAAATTAGACCAATTATCTACAAAGCTGTTAGTCTCAAGACCTTTTTTATTACCTAAATTTATTACTGAAGTTTCAAAATCTGTGGTGTAGCTTGTCCCAGTTATAATAATACTTGGATTAAAAGATTCCATTACTTCAACTAATAACGAAATTTCAATCACTTTCACATTAAGTTGAAACTCTTCATAAAAGTCATAATTTCTATTAGAACAAATAAAAATCTTGTTATTTTTTTGCAACATTGAAGCCAAAGCCAATATAGGTTTTGCACCTCCAGGATCAGAAAATGCAAAAAATATACGCTCATTTACAAATTCCATCATTTTTAGATAACAATTAAATCTGAGATGTTATCACTAACTTTAATAAATGCTTCCACGACATGTGCAATATCTTGCTCTTGCATTCCCGGTCTCATAAATTCGTGCGTGAGCAAGGTATGAAAGTGCATATTTTCTGCTACGGGACAGATACCTTCGGAATAATCAACGATTCCTGAATAACTTTTACAATTAAATGAACAAGGATGCGCTCGTTGTTGATATAATGGCTGCAGATACAATGGCTTCACATATCCTGCACCAAGTAATGGCGCAGTTTCGCGTAGATATGCTGATGGTAGCTCTTGTTTTAATGCTTCTACAAATCTATTTCTATGGACATTTTCAAATTTTGAAGTATCATATTTTATAGCGTGCACATAATACACGTGTTTTGTCATATAATCCTTGCTAGGCATCGTTAAACCTTCTATTTGAGACAAACCCGACTCAATAATTTCTACATTTTTTATTCGTTGTTCTATTAAGATATCAAGTTTTTTTAATTGTTCAATTCCAATTGCAGCTTCAATTTCAGTCATCCTAAAATTATATCCCCAATGATTTATAAGATTTGAATCACCTCTTGGCCCTACAATGTTTTCACCATGATTCCTAATCAATCTAATCTTATCATTTAGCCTCGAACTATTAGTTACAATCACTCCTCCTTCTCCAGTATGAATGTGTTTGTGGTAATTCAAGCTAAAAACACCAATATCACCAAATAAACCCACTGGTACACCATTATGTGTTGCTCCTGGAGCTTGAGCACAATCTTCGATCACCAAAAGATTAAACTCTTTTGCAATCTTCATGATTTCTACCATATTGGCAACATTTCCAAAAATATGGACTACCAATATTGCTTTGGTCAATGGTGTAATCTTCGACCGAATTGAATCAGGATCCATACAGAATGAATCATTATCAATATCAGCAAAAACAGGTACACCACCATAAATCATTGGTGCTAGTGCACTTGCTGACATGGTATATGGAGAGACGATAACTTCGTCACCAGGTTGAATCTCGCAAGCCCCAATAGCTGCAAATAAACCAGATGTATTTGAATTAACAGAAGTAGCATACGCTACTTGAAACTTTTCAGCCCATAGTTTTTCAAACTCCTTTACAGTCGGCCCACCATCGAAATCGCTGTGCCAAGCACCTAAAAACTGTGACAGATTTCCAGTTTTCAGAATTTTCTGAACTGCTACTTCTTCTTCAGTACCAATAGTATTGTATGATGGAAAAAGATCTTTTTGACTTCTGACAGGTGTACCACCTAGTAATGCTAACTTTGACATAAGTGCGAAATTTCTATGAGTTTTTGGTTGATCAATATAGATTCGTTAAGATTATCCTTGCCATCAGATAGTATATAATTATAAACTGACAACATGTAATCTTTAATAACACCTTTACCAGACTTTGAGTTGTTAAAATTTAATTTAGATTTATATTGTGATGTTGGTCTATTTTCTGGAATCTCAAAAATATTGATATCATCGCCTGAGTCCTGAATCTTCACAACAGATGAATTTAAGTAAAAAATAATTTCAAAATAGTTGTATTTCGAATATCCTAATCCTACTAAATTCGTGTGAATTTTTTCATCTAAGATAAAACTACATGATATAGTGGGATCATTATTTAATTCAGCTGTTATATTGCTAAATAATACTTGATCCAATGTTTTAAACTCTGAATAAAATTGTATTAAATTGAAAGCGTGACTACAATTATTAATTAAACCACGGGTATAAGTAACCGTAATTTGATTGATCTCGTCACCTAAACTTTTTCTTAGGTCAAAGTACTCCTTTAAACTTTGAAATTCTGGGATAAACTGTCTAATATAATTAATGTAAACCTTACTTGTAGATGTTTGACTTATTGACTTGAGTATACTTAACTCATCAACATTCAAAGATATTGGTTTTTCACAAAGTATTATTTTGACATGATGCGACATTGCGTCCTTTAAGTAACTAAAATGCGAAGATGTCGCACTAGCAATGATTACTAAATCATATAACTTAAAATTAATTTCTTCAACATGGTTAAAAACATACTTTGTTTTTGCTTTTGAAATATTTTCGAATGAATGGTCAAATACATCTATTTTCTTAAATCCTAAAAAAGTTAAAGCTTTCAAATGCGTTTGGATTTCAGAAATATTTATGTCCATAAGTGCACCTATTTCCCCACATCCAATAAGCAAAACTAGATTTTCATCAGTATTCATCCTTAATATTGTTATCTTTAAGCATCAAACTATATTTTAGTTCAGCTAATTTCCAATCGACTTCATTATCTATGTCTTGTACCATCAATTCACTGACTTCAATTCCATACATATTTGAACTTACCAGACTGCCTCTTTCAAAATATTTTTCTACATCAAACATATAAAACTGACCAGTATCATGAAAATGTTTTCTTAAGTCTTGCGACCTTTTATTTATATTTTCTGGAAATGCATATTTAATTTTACAATCGTCTTCCAAAATAAAGCTTCGCTGAATAGGAAAACTAAATGGTACAATTGGCATTACAAAATCATAACTCCTATTTTCTTTCAAAATATTGAAAGCATTTTTTAACAACTTAGAATTTACAAATGGTGCTGTAGGGTAAATACAACAAGCAATATCAAAATTTTGACCTAAATCTTTATAGGTTGATAACACTTCTTGGATGACATCATGTGTAGTAGCAAAATCATCTGATGTTTTTGAAGATCTAAAAAAAGGAATCTTTGCCCCATACTGTTTTGCTATTTCAGCAATTTCTATATCATCTGTACTGACCATTACTTCATCAAAGAGCTTCGATTCTATTGCAGCTTCAATACTATATGCAATAATTGGCTTTCCCAAAAAATCTTTTATATTTTTTCTGGGAATTCTTTTACTTCCTCCCCGTGCTGTAATAATAGCTATGTTGGGCATAAAACATCAATGATTTAATAAATTGTGATTCAATAATCTATCTCCTTTTTTATAAGTCCTCGGCGAAGGTTGGTCCAAGATCTCCCTAAAATACTTAGGATGCAACCCAAATCCAGGCCTCACCGACCGTACATTCTTCTCTGTAAAAACTTCACCTTCTTCTATATCTTCTGCTACATACAGACTTCTCGCAAAATCACGTCCTTTTTTTTGTTTTGGAGTAAGTTTGTAATCTACTGTTCCAATAGCTTTTTCTGCATCTCTCACGGCATTTACCATTTCTGTAAATTCAACCTCATCCATAGAAAACTCTGCATCAGGTCCACCAATATCATGATTTAGTATAAAATGTTTTTCTATGATCTTGGCACCCAAAACAGTGGCTACAATTGGAACAGTGCTCCCCATGGTATGGTCTGACAAACCTGCAACTGCACCAAATCTCTCTGCCAAGTCTTTGACCATGATCATATTTGCTTCATTGACTGGAGCAGGATAACTTGATGTACATTTTAGTAATGCTATATCGGAGTTCCCCATTCTTCTGCAAGCATCTAGCGCCAAATGTATATCCTCTAACTCTGCAATACCCGTAGATATGATCATGGGTTTCCCTTTGGAAGCGACATATTCTATGAGTGGAATATCTGTAATTTCGAATGATGCAATTTTGTAAGCAGGTACATCCAAATTTTCTAAAAAATCAACTGCTGTTTTATCAAATGGTGAAGAAAAACAAATCAATCCTTCTTCCTTTGCTACATCAAATAATGCTTGGTGCCATTCCCAAGGTGTATAGGCTTCCTTGTATAAATCATACAAATATCTGTCGTCCCAAAGGGTACCACCTGATATTTTAAAATCATCATTTCGAACATTCAGTGTCAATGTATCTGCCGTATATGTCTGTAACTTAATGGCATCAGCGCCAGCTCTTTTTGCGGCACGTATGGTTTCGATAGCAATATCTAGACTTCCATTATGATTTGCAGATAATTCTGCAATGATAAAAACGGGAGAAGATTTGTCTATTTTATAATGTCCTATGGTCATTCTTTTGATTTAATGTAATGAAAGCTTGTAGCGCCTTTTATGTTTTTCATACCCATCATTTTGTATTCAGCTTTCTCAAATCCTTTAGCCGAAGATACATTTTTTTCTTTGATATAAGCATGAATGATGCATGATTGTTGATTATTTAAAAATTCAGCAGACGCTTTTGAGATTATCACTGATGCCAATCCTTTGCCACGATAACGCTTATCAATAGAAACACCAATTTCCGCATTTGTTTCATCTAATTTTTGAATTCTTACTTGGCCAACATATTTTTGGGGAGCATAATAGAACAAATACATGAAACAATTTTCATCATTTAGTTTACCTTCAAACCAGTTTATATGGTCGTCAAAAGAAATTTCATCTGAATGATAAGAAAATTTCCTTACATCTGCATCATTGGTCCAATCAAAATATAACTGAGCATCTGACATTATTGGCTTCCTGTACAACAATGCTGTATTCCATTTACTGTGTATCAAAACATCTTTAAATATTCCATCATAAAGACAATGCTCTTTTAAGCGTGCTTCCAATTCAAAACCAACCTCTTCTATCGTTTTATATAAATGTGGTCTTAGATCAAACGCATATGTAAATACTTTGTGCAATCCAATATTTGTAAATGCAACTTTCTCTATAAGCCCTAGATAAGTCTGCCAATGAAATGCAAAATACTTCTCTTCAAGCTTTGTATCCATGATAAATGAAAGCTCAGCATTTTTGTCTATCCAATTGATATGCACCAACCCACCATAACCAATACAAACATTATTTTCCAAATAGGAAAACAATATCTGATCAGGCTGTTCTTTGTCAAATATTTGTGCCACAACATTCGTAAAATATCGCTCTTGATCATCTTCGGACAATGGTTTGGACTGACGGAGATGATACATTTGTTCGTTGCGCCACTTCATTATATTCAATCTGTCTTCGTATCTAATAGGCACAATTTTGTATTGGCCATCAGAAATTTCATCTAGATTGAGTACTCTGTATTTGATTGGAAACTTCATTTGCAAAACATTTTATATTTAATTTCCGCCAATTTCCAGTCCGTCTCATTATCTATATCTTGTACTTCTAATTCTGATAGTATGATCGATCCAGTATTATTGGTAATTAAGTTTTTTTGATCTAACAATGATGAAACCTTTGCCCAATAAAACTGTCCTGCATCATGATAAGATTTCTCCAAGTCCTGAGTTCTTGTTAAAGCGTATTCAGGATAGAAAAAAGAAATTTTTTGATTGTCTAATCGGAATGACCGCTGAATCGGAAAACTAAATGCTACCAAAGGTATTACGCTATCAAATTCATACGATACCAACGTATCAAAAGCCAATTTTAGTTTTTCACCATTGACAAACGGTGCACATGGATAAATGCAACAAACATAATCAAATGGACTACCCATTTTCTCATATTCTAGCAATACTTCTTCTAACACTTGATATGTGGTGGCATAATCATTTGATGTCTCCGTACTTCTCAAAAAAGGTACCTTTGCACCTTGGTTAAGAGCGATTTCAGCTATTTCTTCATCATCTGTAGAGACCATCACATCATCAAACAATCCTGAATCCAAAGCCGCTAATATGGAATAAGCAATAATAGGTTTTCCTAGAAAATCTTTGATATTTTTTTTTGGAATGCGCTTACTTCCGCCTCTAGCAGGAATGATACAGAGATTAGCCATTGTAATAGCTGTTAATCGTCTCTATCACAAAATCCTGTTCATCATCAGTCAATATAGGATACATCGGCAGACTGATACAGTGTTTATAATATGTCTCAGCACTCGGAAGGTCTCCTTCTTTCCAACCAAAAGACCTATAATAAGGCATCAAATGCGTAGGAATATAATGAATCTGACCATAAATATTTTGCTTTCGCAAATGGGTATAAAGTCCCAAACGATCTTCTGCTTCTATGACATATAAATGGTAGGCGTGATATGGATGATAACCTGAATGGCCCAAGATATAAATTTTCCCTTCGAATGCTTCAGCATATTTTAGTGCTATTTGCCTTCTTCTTGCTAAACCTTCAGTGGCTCTATTCAGCTGTGATAAACCTAAGGCACTTTGGATATCTGTGATCCTATAATTATAACCTAATTGTTGCATCTCCATGTACCATCCTGGATAAGTAGATTCACCTTCCACACCATTGGCAAAGTCGATGTCATTTAGATATTGGTCGTCTCCTTTATTGATACCATGTGATCGCAATCTGAGCAACTGTTTGTAATATTCTTCATTATTGGTAGTGATCATGCCACCTTCGCCACATGCTATATGTTTGACAGGGTGAAAAGAGAATATGGCCAAGTCAGCATAATTTCCATTACCACATTGTTGGGTTATACCTTTACTATCTGTAAAATAACCACCTGGAGCATGACAAGCATCTTCTATAATCCATAATCCATATTCATCTGCCAATGCTCTGAATGCTTCAAGATTTACGGCTCTTCCTGCAAAATCTACAGGAATGACACCCTTGTAAGTGCCTTTTGGTGATGATGTTAGCAACTGTTTTACCTTTTCGATGTCCAATAAATAGGTATTAGGATCTATATCAGAAAAAACCACGTCGCCTCCACAATACCGGACACAATTGGCACTAGCTGCAAAGGTGATCGGCGTTGTGATAATTTTTTGCCCTTCGCTGACTCCAAGTGTCATGGTACAAAGGTGAAGTGCCGCAGTACCATTTGAAACAGCCACGGCATATTTACAACCTATATACTTAGCAAAAGCATCTTCAAATTCTTTAATTTTAGGACCTTGGGTCAAGTAGATAGAATGAAGTGATTCGACCACTGCATCAATATCATCTTGGGTTATGTTTTGTTTGCCGTAAGGTATCATATTTTAAAATCGGGGTACAAGTGTTCGGTAATTAATGCTCTCAAACTATCAACTGTTTCCCATTCAGGATTATTGTCTGAAGTGTAATGAAATCCTTTGGGTACCAAGGTAGCATTAAAGTAACTGATATATTTCTCTAGATCCCAAACTGGTACTTGTGGTAGTATTACATAATACTTCCCTAGGTCATACGTGGAATAAGAATCTGAAGCTGTGATCATCTCTTCATGGATTTTTTCTCCTGGACGGATGCCCACTTCTCTATGTTCGCATTCAGGACCTATGGCTTGTGCTACGTCTGTGATCTTATATGAGGGGATTTTAGGTACGAATAACTCTCCTCCCCATGCAGTCTCAAGGGCATGAAGAACCATATCAACGCCTGCTTGAAGCGAAATATTAAATCGTGTCATGCTCTTATCTGTAATGGGCAACACGCCATCTTTTTTCTTTTGCATAAAAAAGGGAATGACTGATCCATTGGAACCCATGACGTTTCCGTACCGTACCACAGAGAATTTTATATCTTGTTTGCCACGAATATTGTTGGCTGCGATGAATAATTTATCAGACGTCAATTTGGTTGCACCATACAGATTTATGGGTGCACAAGCCTTGTCTGTAGATAGTGCTACTACCTTACTAACTCCTGAAGATAAAGCTGCTTTGATGACATTTTCTGCGCCACCGATATTGGTTTTGACACATTCGTCTGGATTATATTCTGCTATGTGCACATGCTTCATGGCTGCTGCATGTATCACATAATCGATACCATTAAAAGCACGTTTTAGTCTATCGAGATCACGCACATCGCCTATGAAATACCGAATGGCTTTATGCTGCTTTTCTGGATATTCAAGCGCCATCTGATATTGCTTCTGCTCATCTCGAGAGAATATCACTAAACGTTGTATATCAGGCCATTTAGCTAAAATCGTTTTAGTCAATTCCTTGCCCAACGAACCTGTCCCTCCTGTAATTAAAACCGATTTACCATTCATTTTCCTGTATTTATTTGTTTTAACTAGTCTGTGTTAAGAATTACACTTTTACGATGGAATCTTTGCTTGGACGAACTTGTGTGTAA
The DNA here is from genome assembly GCA_002482845.1 of Saprospiraceae bacterium UBA7687. GTDB lineage: Bacteria > Bacteroidota > Bacteroidia > Chitinophagales > Saprospiraceae > OLB9. The sequence goes on along the minus strand of DLGT01000096.1, from coordinate 14,819 downwards.
ATATAAAAAATCAACAATCCTAACAGTATCAACGAACTTATCAAACTTATGGTTTCTCCCAAGAAATATGCTTTGGGTCTAAATTCAAATATAACCTCATGTTTTCCTGATGGAATCTTGAGTCCTCTCAATAAATAATTAGCCCGAATATGATCTACTGGTTTGCCATCAATAGATGCTTCCCAACCTTTATTGGGACCATACCAAACTTCCGAAAATACAGCAAATTGCTCACCTTCAGTATTAGATTCATATACCAATTTATTTGGATGGTAAGATTTTAGAGTAATAGCTCCATTTTTTGAAGGCGTCAAATTGGCTACATAATCTTTAAACTCAGTATGAACAACGGCATCACCAGCTGGGTCAAAACTTGTGAGTGAATCTATCTCTGCATTTGCATCTGGAACTTGGATGATGTTATTTACAAACCAAGCATTTCCAAGTGCAGCAGGATTTCGCTGAACAGTAGGACTTCCATCAGCTCCTTGTAATATAAAGTACTTCGTATTGAGCATATTCAACACTCCTTGGTTGTTTTTGCTGATATGTCTATCAATGATGTCTTGGTATCTTTGTAGTTTTGCAGCATGGTAACCACCTATTGTCTTATGAAAATAAGAAGTACTTGCAGCATTAAATGTGTTGATAGTGGCGTCGTACACTCTGAAATTAGGATCGTTGTCTTGCAAAATCTGTGTATCAACTGGTCTAGCTTCAAAATTCTGTTTGTACGTATTTTTTGTAACAAAATCTTTTTTGTCTAGATAATCTTTGCCAATCTGGACTAAGTCAAATAAACCTAAAACACCAATGACTGCAATTAAAATTGTACTATTTATTTTATCTTTAAGAAAAGCCCATATTACCGCAGATATAATAACTATATAAGCCAAACTACGAAACGCTGACGAAGCTAACATTGATTGTCGTTGTTTTAGTAATACATCAATGATTTCTTGATAATTGGCATCTCCTTGGCTACTAAAATCAAACAAACTGCTACCACCTATCCAAAACATTGCGCACAGACCTCCTAAAATTCCAGCAGATATGTACAAGGGTTTTAAGAATGTTTCTTTATTGGTAGATTTAAGAATTTCTGAAATACCTAATATTCCCAAAATTGGTATAAAAATAGCTGTGACACTAAGAATAGAACTAGGTGCTCTAAACTTATTCAATAGTGGTAATGTATCGAAAAGTAATTTGTTAAATCCTTCCATATTCTTACCTAAAGACATGACGAAGGTTAATAATACTGCTCCCAACAACCACCACTTTACTGGCCCTTTTACAGCAAAAAGCCCAAATACAAATAAGAAAAAAGCAACAATTCCAAAATAAGCAGGACCACTCGTAAATGGCAGCGATCCCCAATAGGTAGGCGCTTGAAACTCCCTGCGCTGTCCCACTGCTTTACCTAAATCTGAATTTCCGTCCAACCATTCACCAGAAGCACCACCTACTGCTTTAGGAATAAATGTGGCCAATAAATCTCCAAATCCATTACTCCACTGGGTAGCATATGTCCATTCTAATCCGTCAGTTTCACTTGATGATGCTGGTGTATCTCCAGTAGATTTCAATATTGGTGCGCCACGCATAGTATCCTTAGCATATTCATATGTTGTCCATAACTTAGATGCGGACGAACCTAGCGCTAGCATGGCTACTACAACCATCACACCTATAGATTTTGCGAAATTGACTAATTCTTTTTCTTTTATTTTATTTACTAACTCGATTATTACTAAAATACCTAGTGCTAACCCAAGATAATATGTCATTTGTGGATGGTTAGACTGAACGTTAAGTCCAAGTCCTATTCCAAATAATGCCGCACCTAATACAAAACGCTGTCTAAAAAGCAATATAACACCTGCGATTACTAATGGACTCGTGAGAATAGTAGCCGTCTTCGTGTTGTGCCCTGCTTCAAACAATATAAAATTATTAGTGCTAAATCCAAACATGATCGCTCCTACCAAACTCAACCAACCACTGACGCCGAGGCTCAACATCAATATATAAAAAGAAATCATTCCTAGAATATACAACCCAGCTGGTTGATTGATAAAAATCGTACCTACTTTTCTTAAGTAACTCAATTTATTACCAGGATTGGGCGCAGAAAGCTGATAGGTAGGCATTCCTCCAAACATTGAATTGGTCCAAAGCACGGTCTCACCAGTTTTTTCCTGAAAATCGATGGCTTCCTTAGACATCCCTTTATATTGTATAATGTCACCTTGATTTACCACTTTACCTTCAAATTGTGGCAAAAAGTAAAATACATTTACTAGCAATATCACCAAAATGTGTAATATATAAGGGTAGATGGCTTTAAAATTGAAATTCATCTGTTTGATTTTTATTAATAATTATTATCCGAATTCATGATGGATTCTAAATAAGGCGTAATATTAAGGAAAAAAATTATATTTAAATAAAAATATATATCAATTTGATATTTTTATGAATATATAATTACCTATCATTGAGTATTTCATCAGTAAGAAATAAAGTTTCTTAATATCAATTATTTCGATAGTTTTTTAATTCAACTAAAACTTTTCTGAACTGAACGTATTTTAATTCCATATTGTCGGCAAAACATCTATTTTACTTAAATATATGTTGACAAAAGTTGTTTATTGGTAATAAGTCATATTTTTACCATCTCTTTTATAATAATGTTAAACCATCAGGAATGAGATTTTTAATTGTATTAATACTCCTTTTGTCCAATACAAATGTAATGGAACTAATGGGTCAGTCAAACTTTTGGCAAAAGACAGATGAAATGAATCTTAGATCTACAAAAGGAAATAGACAAATCATTCCTTCCAAATATGAAGTATATACATTTGATTATCCTGCATTTATCAAATTGATTTCATCAAAAAGTAAGGAAGTTTCAGCAGGTGTCATCATAGAAATTCCACTACCTGAAGGACTTACCAAATTTAAAATGGAAGAAACTCCTGTTTTTGATGCAGAACTATCTAATAAATATCCGGGGTTCACTTCCTTTACAGGCAAAAGTATTGATGTGTCAGGATATATATTAAAAATGAGTGTGTCGCCTTTCGGTATTAATGCAATGATCATGCACGATGAGTTAGGAACCATATTTGTTGATCCCTATACACAACACAATCAGACAGAATACATTGTTTACCATAAAAAAGACTTTAGAAAAAAAACAGGAAATTTTACTTGTGGTGTGTCTGGTGACCATCTAGATCTTGGTCTTGAAAGAGAAGACTTTGTTGACATCGAGACAACAACCTCACGTGCAGGTGATTGTGTCTTGAGATCATATAGATTAGCATTGGCTTGTACAGGTGAATATGCTAGTTACCATGGTGGTACAAAAGAAAAGGTTTTGGCAGCGTATAACAATACAATGACAAGAGTGAATGGCGTTTATGAAAAAGAAGTAGCTATTTCTATGAAATTAATAGGAAATACGGATCAATTAATATTTTTAAATGCCCAGTCAGATCCATATACAAATGATGAAGGCTCAATCATGCTGGACGAAAATCAAACAACTGTAAACAATATCATAGGAATATCCAATTATGATATAGGACACGTATTCAGTACAGCAGGTGGAGGTATTGCCCAATTAAGGTCTCCATGTACAGCATCAAAAGCACGTGGCGTAACAGGACAAGCAAATCCTGTAGGTGATCCATTTGATATTGATTACGTCGCACATGAAATGGGTCATCAGTTCGGAGCAAATCATACTCAAAATAATAGTTGTCAAAGAAATAGTACTACGGCTGTTGAACCAGGTAGTGCAAGTACAATTATGGGTTACGCAGGTATTTGTAGTCCTAATGTTCAAAGTAATAGCCATGCAAATTTCCACGCTGTAAGTCTCGGTGAAATTGCAAATTTTATAGTAGCTGGGAATGGAAACACATGCGCTACAAGGATAGAAATAAACAATCAAAAACCACAAATCTCCTTAATTAGCAACAGTTATACGATACCTATATCTACATCATTTGTATTAACAGCTGCGGCTGAAGATGCTGATATGGATGAACTCACTTATTGTTGGGAGCAGATGAATAATCAAACGGCAACTATGCCGCCTGTTGCGACAAGTACTGTTGGACCTTCATTCAGAGCCTTGCCACCTGATATAAGTCCATCGAGATTTTTCCCTGATTTACAGAGACGATATTCACAATGGGAAGTATTGCCTTCAGTCAGCAGGACCATGAATTTTAGATGCACAGTACGAGATAATAATCCACTCGGTGGTTGCACAGATGAAGCAAATGTGCAAGTGATGACTAATAATCAAGCAGGGCCATTTGTGGTGACTTCTCCCAATACAAGCAGCGTAAACTGGAAAGTAGGATCTCCTCAGACCGTAACATGGAATGTCGCAAATACAGAAAAAGCACCTATCAATTGTTCATTGGTGAATATCTTTTTATCTACTGATGGAGGCAAAACTTATCCGCATCTAGTGGCTGAAAAAGTGCCTAATATAGGTGCTTACGAAATTACCACACCTTCTCTAACTTCCAATATGGCTAGGATCATGGTCATTTCTGATGGTAATATATTTTATGATGTCTCAAATGCAAATTTCAACATTACAGCTACTTTTGCGATTGCAGTATCACCAAGTTATGTGGAGCTTTGTAATCAAAGTCGCATTGATATCAATCTATCTCTTACCAAATTAGACAATGCTAATCAAAACATTACATTATCTCTAGATAACCCACCAAGTGGGCTTCAGTTCACATTTACACCCCAAGTGATAGCTCTACCAGGTACTTCTATCTTGTCAATACTCAACCCACAATCACTACCGATCGGAGCATCTTCTATTAAAATAATTGCAACTGTAGGAACTGAGAAAGTGGTCTCGAATATCACAATTTTTAAGGCATTGACAACAACTGCTATTGTCACAAATATATTCCCTATCAATTATGCTGTCAATGTACCTGCCGAACTTGTTGCATTAGAATGGACTTCCATTGCTGGGATCAATAAATATGATGTAGAAATCGCCCAAAATCCATCGTTTAAGGAAAACGTTTCAACATTTGAAATAGAGACAAATTCGCTTGGACAAACATTTGAAGATGGAAAAATTTATTACTGGAGAGTAAAACCCATCTCACCATGTATAAACAATGATTTCGGTCCTACATATTCATTTAAGACAGCGGGCGGAAATGACCAAGTTGGTATTTTATTGAAAAATGAAGTCCTTTTGATTTCAAGAAATGAAAGTGGGATTATAAATGACCAAAAAATAGATTTTGCAAGTTTTGACAACGATCTTTCAAATATTATAATTACCAGCTTGCCATCAAATGGATTATTATTGCTGGATAATATAGTATTGCAGATTGGTGACAAAGTAAGTAAATCATCATTATTAAATAATTTATTAGTTTATAAACACAACGGAAACACTTCTGAAAGCGATACATTTACATTTGATATAATAGATGATTTAAATAGATGGTTGCCAGGACAAATATTTAACATCAAAATTCGTCAATCTACCCTTGGTGGAGCGGCATTTGTAGAAAATGAACTTTTGTGTTTTGGTGACCAAGCAGGTAGTATTACAGTTGAAGGTTATGGTGGTACACCACCTTATCAGTTTTCTCTTGATAATTTGGTGTACCAAAACAGCAATGCATTTGAAAATCTGATTAGTGGAACATATAATTTATATATTAAAGATGCTCAAAATGTCGTAAAAGCTACAAATGTCGTTTCCATCAAATCACCGTCTGAAATAAACATAGGGGCAGAAGTCATTAATTATGATATCATCTTGACCTTATCAGGTGGTACTGGCAATTTGCTTTATTCACTAGACGATATCTCTTATGAACTTGGCAATGTTATATCTGATCCTGGCAACGGCGATTATGTCATATACGTGAAGGACGATAATGGATGTAAAGACTCATTAGTAGCAACCATAAATATACCGACATTAAATGCAACGAGTGAATTGACAAAAGACGTTATTTGTCCTGGAGATTTTGCTAATATTATGGCATCTCCACAGGGCGGAATAGAACCTTATGCTTATAGTTTGAATGGTTTGGATTTTCAAAGTGCTCCTACTTTTAACGTCGGGAGTGGAAATTATGTTATTTATGTAAAAGATGCGGGGTCAAAAGTATTCATCACAGATACTTTAAAGACAACCCAAATAAATGACTTTGCAGTTAATTTCTCTCAAAATGGTTTTGTTTTTACTTTCGAAATATCTGGAGGTTCACCACCTTATTTAATTGGCAGAAACATAACAAATTTACTTGCAGAAAATGTCATAACTTTCCCTGGCAATGGTACATTTAAAGTTTATGTTAGAGATGCAAATGAATGTAGTTATGAATTTAATGTAAGTATCAATATATTTTCAAGCGTAAGCAGAACAGTCAGGAACACAACCTGCTACGGTCTAAGTAATGGTTTTTTACGTCTCAGTCCTTCTAATGGTAGTTCGCCTTATTTGTACCAATTAAACCAAGGTGATTTCACAACTCAGAGAGAGTGGAACAATCTGTCCGCCGGCGAATATACATTTGCTGTCATAGATAGTAAAAGTGATACTGTAAAAGGCAATATTACAATCACTGAACCTGATAGCCTGATAGTAAACCTTGCCATTTCTAATAATAATCTTACTATTACCACCACAGGTGGTACACCGCCTTACAGACATAGTCTAGATGGAGGAGATGTATTCTTGGGCGCGAATGTATTTACTGAATTGCCATTGGGGACGTATAATATAATTGTGAAAGATGATAACAATTGCTTCAGTATAGAACAAATCATCACTTTAACAAGTGCAAATGATCTGCATGAAAATCAAAATATCGTTTTAACTCCTAATCCTAGCGATGGATATTTTACCGTTGTTTCAGATATTCTGTTAGACCCAAATACTCAAGTTAACATTATAGATATGCTTGGTAGGCACATAAATGTGATTGCTATCAAATCTCAGAATAGTAATGATTTGCAAATTGATATGATGCAAGCACCAAGTGGTGTTTACTTGATGATCATAAAGTCTTATGATAAACATTGGTCAGTTAAGATGGTTAAAATGTAGGAAAATTCCTTATTATAATGTCATATTCTGAATCTATATTCATATAATCTGTGTCTACAGCACATGTATTTTGTATATCATTAAATAGCATCGGATTAATGTCAAGTTGATATGTCAAATATCGATACTACGATTCTCAAGTGATTCACCATCTAATTCAAAATCATCATCAATACCAATGTTATTTGGTTTATCGATGATAACCTATCTCTTATAGTATTGAATTCAAATCTTTAAACCATTCCTTTAAATTTACCCATCTCATATTGGTGTCCTCAAGCCATCGTTTGTGGCTCCTTCAATATATAGTAAAATCGTTCACTTTATTTAATTTATAACCATTTAGTTATTCTTAAAATAGGAGGACCTTTGAAACACTTTTAAAAATTATCACATAAATTTATTCAACGTTTATACAATCACTTTTTTATGTTATCTAACTCATCTTTCTGATGTCCGTGTCTTTGCTTTAGATAATAGGAAGCTGACTAGAATGAATTTGTGTGGTAAACACTCAAGTTTAGCTTCAAAACACATAAGTTTAGCTTCGAAAAACTCAAGCGTAGCTTAGAAAAACTGTAGCGTAGCTAAGCTAAACTGTGGTGTAGCTTAGCTAAACTGTGGTGTAGCTTAGCTAAACTGTAGCGTAGCTTAGCTAAACTGTAGCGTAGCTTAGCTAAACTGTGGCGTAGCTTAGCTAAACTGTGGCGTAGCTTAGCTAAACTTCAATATTTGCCCTGCAAAAAAGATATGCTGACCACCAAAAGCGCACAGAAGGTCAGTTTTTTGAGTGCTATTGAGGGTATTATTTTTTTAATATTTAATTTCACTACGTTCATCATTACAAGTTTTTACATACGTATTAGCTCGAACAGTTTTTGATTCTTAACGCCATTTTATGAAGTTTTAACTAACAATGAAAAGGCCGTTCAGACATAACACACGAATTAATAGATAACAAAAATGCACATTATGTAGGCATGTATTAAAAATTTCATCTTCAATACAATACATAAGATAGGTTAACTATAAATTTATATGTAAATTACAAATTAATCATTATTTTTATACACCGAAACACAGTTACCTTATATAAAGATAGTGAGCATCTCTCATCTATTGAAGTTGATTAGGCTATCACTCTAGCAAACTATTTTCCATTGCGATTCTCACTAAACCTACACTGTTTCTAGCGTTGAGCTTAGACAAAAGGCTACTTCTGTGTGATTCCACTGTTTTTAGGCTTATGTAAAGACTATCTGCAATCTCTTGTGTAGTGAATTCTTGTGCGATTAGTTTTAAGACTTCTTTTTCTCTTCTTGACAATTTAGGAAAAAATGCACTACTTTTGGATGATGCCTTCCTTTGATTCATGAGGCCTTTCATGATTGTTTCAGTGACATCTTTGGAAAAATAAGACTCTCCAGATGCAATTGTTCTGATAGCTATTAGCAATTCTTCTCTTCCTGTATTCTTGAGAATATAACCTTTTGCACCATTATTGAGTATTTCGGAAACAAAACTTTCTTCATTAAACATCGAAATAGCTAACACCTTTATATCAGGATACTGCGCATTCAATTCTTTACAAACTTCTATCCCACTCATACCAGGTAGATTTACATCAAGCAAGATTATATCTACTTTATGCTTTTTTACCAAATCCATAACAGATGGTCCATCATAACTCCTACCTACTACAAACAAATCTGACTCTACATCCAATATGGACTCAATGCCATCTACAAACATAGTGTGGTCATCTGCTATAAGAATATTTATCATGTATATATATTTAATAATAAAACGAATGGTGCTTATTTGTCGATACAAAGTTACAGTGATTTTATCTATAAAACTTCGGGTAAACCCCCAAAAATAAAAATCGGTGTTTACTATGATGTTTGAAATTTCAAATGTCCGCACCTTTGTAATATCAAAAGTTGATAAAACAGATAGATAATTTGACATCAAAAATATAAAAATGAAGAAGGAGATTTTGGATTTCAGGTTTTTAGTTTCTGTGGTGCTAGTCATAAGTAGTTTATTTGGGCAAGCATGGATAGAAGAGTCGGTGGATAAGACTGAAACCCAAAATCACAACTTCATAATCCAACAATCAGATAATGAAAATATCATTTGTTTGGAAAGCAATACTTGAAGTCTTGGTCTAGAGTATGATTGAAGAAGGTAGCAATCGATTTATATCATACTCTTTTTAAAATATAAAGGTAGTGACAAATTAAAGAATGCGTCACTGATAAATTTTCTCTTTTTAGGTTTACGGAATGAGCAATATGAGAGTTGGGTGTTGGTATTTTGAATGTTGTAAGAAGTCAGTAATAGATATACGATTTTAAGACAGTTGCATCGGAAACAACCATTTTAAGATCAATCTTTTTAGTGTGTTTCTTTTATTACTAATATATACAGACCCTTTAATTTTTTCATTTTAAACGATTACTTATTGATTAAAATCGAAAGTAATATCGATGAATGATAATAGACCCCAAAACACCGACCCAACTCGAATATTGGTCATACATTAAAATATCATTATGTGGAGACAATCCGTTGTCTCTGTTATATAAAAGTTGTAAATACTCATTGGGATTTGACTGTTGCATTAAAAGAAAAGGCCCTCAAAAAGTTGAGGGCTTTTCTTTTACCTTTTGAGTACTTTATGAATGTATTATACTTGACATTAAACTATTATGGCATCTCACAAAATAAATTACTATTTTTGCATCTGATCGATCATATCAATAAATATATCTGAGTTGCGTATCATCTTAACTTTTCTAATCATCTTTTCTTTCCGACAGAATATTTTATCCCAATTCAGTCAGGATAGTACTTATTCATACCAAGAATTAAATAGAATATTAGAAACTGCGCGTGAAAATAAAGATCAAAAAACATTGGCTCAGGTATACCTCAAACTCGCTGATTACGAAGGAGATATCTTCGGAGATTATCGTAGGGCATTAGAATATTACAAGTGGGCATTAGAATATTTTAAGGTAACGGGTGACAGTAGCAGAGTCTATGAAACTAATTTTTATCTTGCACAAAGATACCTTCAAGCAGGTTTTGTAGATGAATCACTTACCATACTTCTGAATTTAGCTGATGTACATTCAAAAAGTAATAATCAAATCGTCTTGGCCAAAATATATTTTGAAATAAATAAAGTATATAAACGACGTGGCGATTATGAAATGTCCATTGATTATTTAGAAAAAGCTGTCGCTATCAATCAAATTGTCAAAGATACTACCCTATTGACAAATATATTATTTGAAAAAATCGCTTCTTTTGAGAATAATTTTGATCTTGATAGTGCGTTGGTGACAGCTTATGATGTTTTTTCAATCAATACTGCACTGAATAATCAACAAATGGTAGCCAAAAGTTTATTTCACATCGGCTACATCAATAAACTAAAAAAAGATTACGCAAAAGCTATCAAATATTTACACAAAAGTGAAATACTATTACCGTTTTTACCTTACAGCGAAAACCGTAAAGCAATCTACAAAGAGCTTTCTAATGTATATTCTATCGTAGGAGATTATGCGCAAGGTTATTCTTATCTTTTAAAGTACACACAACTAAATGATAGCATCCTGAACAAAACAAGGCTAGAATCTATAAATAATCTAGCTTTAAAATACGGTTCTAAAGACAAACAGTCTAGCATAGAAATACTAAAAATAGACAAACTCAATGCAGAGCAACAAAATAAAGCACAACGTAAAACATTGTACGTCCTGGCGATTGGGTTAATTTTAGTCCTTGGATCGATCTATTTTATTATAAAATTTTATGACCAACGAATCACAAGTGCAAAAATCATCACCCAACAAACAGAAGAGATCAACCATCAAAAAATACGGGAACTTGAGAATAGTATAAAGATGAGCTCCATGATTTCGGTGATAGAAGGTCAAGAAATAGAAAGAGAACGGATAGCCAAAGACCTACATGACAGTCTGGGTGGGTTGTTGAGCACGATTAAATTACAATTTGATCACGTGCGATCAAAACAAGAAAACATGGTCAATCTCAAGGAATATAACCAAGCTTACAAACTTCTCGATACTGCCGTAGAAGAAGTCCGTACCATCTCCAGAAACCTGCAACCCGGATCATTACAAGACTTGGGATTGATACCAGCGATCAAAGACCTAATCAATAGATTTGAAGGTGAAGCTTACCCTGATATCTACTTTCAATATTATGAAATGCCTGTGAAGATAGACAAAATGATATCCTTGTCCATCTACAGAGTCATACAAGAATTGCTCAATAATAGCCTGAAACACGCTAATGCCAACGAAATACTTATCCAAATCAATACGGAGGATGACGAACTAGTGATACAATATGAAGATGATGGTGTAGGTTTTGATCAAGAAAATCTAGTAAGAAAAGGCATGGGTCTCGAAAACATAAAATCTAGGATCAACTATATGCATGGATCTATCAGCATTGACTCTCAGAGTGGTAGTGGGATATCCGTTTTGATCCGCATCAAACACCAATAAAATCATGTGGAATCTGGAAAAAGAGCTTATGCTACCGAGTCCTTTGGTATCCATAAATTTACCATTAACCATAGAAAAAAACATCCATCTCTACATAAAACGTGAAGATCTGATCCATCCGTGGGTATCAGGCAATAAATGGCGTAAGCTAAAATACAATTTAGATTTTGCACTCCAAAACAATATGCAAACAGTCATAACTTTCGGTGGCGCTTTTTCCAATCATCTTTATGCTACAGCAGGCGCTTGTGCACTTTTGGGTATCAAAAGCATAGGCATCATTAGGGGAGAAATAGACCATCAAAATCCTACATTGAAGTTTTGTTTGGAAAAAAAAATGACTTTGATTCCTGTGTCTAGATCCGCATATAGAGAAAAAGAAGCATCAAAAGAAATCCAAGACATCATCCAAAAATATTCTGATGCTATGGTCATTCCCGAAGGTGGCACTAATCAACTTGCATTAAAAGGTGCAGGTGAAATATGGGACGAACTAAACCATCAATTAGCTATAAAACCTGACTATGTCACCCTATCAGCAGGTACAGGTGGCACTACAGCTGGATTGCTATCTTACAATAATTATCCTACACAAATCATAAGCTTTTCTGCCCTAAAATCGGACCACCTAGAAGAAGATATCTTATCTCTAACTAGCCACAAAAACAGAGAAAAACTAACTATGGTAACCGATTATCATTTTGGTGGATATGGCAAATGGACGGAAGAATTAATTCAGTTCATCCGAGATTTTGAAACTATAAGTGGTATTCCACTTGATCATGTGTATAATGGAAAAGCCGTGTTTGGACTGCTAAAAATGATTGAAGATGATTATTTCCCTCAAGGGACTACGATTGTGCATATGCATACAGGAGGGCTTCAGGGATTAGCGGGATTGGAGTATATGAGAAATAAAATTTAACTATTTCAAATACTCTGCTTTGTAACCACCCACGTGAATTCTATTTTCTTTGATTTTTTTGTCATTTAGAATATAATTGACCACTCCGAAAACGAATAAAGCAAAGGAAATGCCATAAAAAATATAACTAATGGCTGTACTAGACTTCATGTCTAATAGGTTATGGACACTCAGACCTGCCACCAAAAAATACATAGATGTGCGCAAAAAAGACAAAAACGTACTTTGATTTGCAAGTATCGTTCGTTGCAGTGCAAGATTTTCTCGTAGTATGAGGTCTTTATTTTTATTTTCTAGATCCATTTTTTAAGTCAATTCTTATTACAATATATTCAAAGGAACAAAGGTAGGTATTTCAAACCATCACAGCCCGCACTTCCAAGAATTTTTCACCTAATCGTTCATTACCTTCTATATTTATATGGTGTCGCACATTTTCTAAAGGTTTGCTACTTGTCATAATTCGCCACGCTTTTGAAGGATCTATGCTCACTTTGGTCGTTGGAATTTTAGTCAGATTCTTTGATAGTTGCCACGATTTTCCATCATAGATCAATATCCATTTTTCATTTATAGGCTCAGATATTTCAACTACGATAACATCATCTTTTTCGCCAATGACATCCCGATAAAAATGCGGTAGTGCTTGCATCGAAGTATCTAAATATGGCAGATAGAATTTTTTATCGTACAGCGCTGCTTCTTGTCCTACAGCCAATCGTATTTGTTGCTGATGATGCCACTTTTCTGTATATTCTCTAGCAATATGAAAACCATTCGTTGACTGATCTTCACCAGCCCAAGCTACCGAAAAAACTGATTTTTCATCCACATCTAAGGATAAAATGTACTGACAATATTCCATTCCTGTATTTGATAGCATATCTATTAAAACTGTAGGGCTCATCCTACGCATAGCTGTAACCCAATCATCATTTAATTTGTTCAAAAAAACCATTAGATCGCCATAATTCTGAATATTTGATGGTTTCTCACCTTGATAGTGATCACGCAACATGGATAATGACCTAATATTTCCATCCAAAAGATGTCCTGCTATGTCTTTGACAGTCCACGTTCCTGCAACTGTAGGAAGTTCCCATTCAGACAATGAAAGACCATTCAGTACTTCTATCAGCATATGGTCTAAAGCAAAAAATAGATCTTTTGAAACAGTTTGAGTTATCATATTCAAAATTCAATTTTAGAGATGAATGACATAAACTACAACAAAGATATATAAAAAACGATCCGATATAATCACGTTAAGCGCGACTAATTTAAATTTCTCCATTAATTAATTAGAATCTATTTCTTTTTATTTTACAATTTCAGCGAAAATATTATCTTTGTAATTCACAAATTCTCAGAACCTAAAACAAATAATATGTCGTCGTACAAACATTTTTTAACCTTTTTGCTAGTCATTTCCTATCAATGCTTAGTCGCTCAGACTCCCAAAATGATACTGCCTGATCTTACAAATAGACAAGTGGTTATCAACAAAGGATCTGAATTATTAAAAGCTGAAAAATTGGCAACAGGCAATCCTAGTTTGATGGAAAGTGATTGGAATGTAGTACTCCGCAATTTATCTTCATTCAACCATACTAGTCAAGTTCCAACAGCAACATTTAAGGAACTAAAGTTAAAAGCAAATGAAGTGAGAATGATGCCTGATCGTAATGACATAAAAACGACACCAAGAAACGTTGTAAATCATCCAATCCTGAATAGAAATTTCAGAGGAAATAATCGTGACCAAAGTGTGCCAATGGATAATTCTGTAGCTATTTCTAGAAATGGTTTTATTGTGTCTGCCATTAATACAAATGTAATTTTTACCAATCCTGCAGGTACCATCACTTATCAAAAAGCATTTTCAGACTTTTTTACCCTTTTAAGTCTTGGTACAAGGATGTATGATCCTAGAGTAATCTACGATGTAGAACAAAATAAGTTCATTTTTATGTGTTTGAATGGTTCCGATCCTACTACGACTCAATTATGTATTGCCTTCTCAAAGACTGAAGACCCTAATGGAGAGTGGCATTATTATAAGGTAGATGGCAATCCTTCTGGCGACAATAGATGGTTTGACTATCCGAATGTAGGTGTCTCAAAAAATGATCTTTACATTGCAGGTTTGATGCGAGATATTCCTGGTGACTGGCAATACTCTGTGCTCTACCAATTAGATAAAAATGCT
>DLGT01000021.1 GCA_002482845.1 Saprospiraceae bacterium UBA7687 | reverse complement strand
AAAACGCCCTTCAAAGCCTGAAAGACTTTAATTTGAATAACCGTAGGTGAAACCTAGGGTAATCAAACAAGGCGAAATATTACTTGAGCTTTAATGAAATGAATATAATCAAAACGCCCTTCAAAGCCTGAAAGGCTTTAATCTAAATAACAGTAGGTGAAACCTACTGTTATAAATCAAGTCGAAATATATTGCTTGAGCTTTGTAAGAATGAATGTAATCTTACCACTCTTCAAAGCCTGAAGAGCTTTAATTTGAATAACCGTAGGTGAAACCTAGGGTAATCAAACAAGTCGAAATATTATTTGAGCTTTAGTGGAATGAATATAATCAAAACGCCCTTCAAAGCCTGAAAGGCTTTAATTTGAATAACCGTAGGTGAAACCTACGGGTAAAAATGATGGGAAAAAACAAGCCTGAAAGGCTTGAATAAAATTAAATTGTGAAGCTAGATGATACAATCTCCTCCGTAGTGTCCAGTTTTTAATCAATTTGCACTATCTTTGCACCTTCAAAAGAGATAATAAACATGAGTAAAAAAGGTAGAGTACTCGTAGCTATGAGTGGTGGTATAGATAGTACCGTCGCAGCAATGATGCTCCACGAAGAAGGGTATGAAGTAGTAGGCATCACCATGAAAACTTGGGATTACGCCAGTGCAGGTGGTTCCAAGAAGGAGACTGGATGTTGTTCGCTTGACTCTATAAACGACGCTAGACAAGTGGCAGTCAATATGGGATTTCACCATTTTATAGTTGACATCAGAGAAGAATTTGGTGATTATGTCATAGACAATTTTGTAGAAGAATATATAGCTGGTCGAACACCAAATCCATGTGTTCTTTGCAATACGCACATCAAATGGAGCGCACTACTCAAACGTGCAGATGCCATGGATTGTGAGTTTATCGCTACTGGACATTATGCCATTATCAAAGAAGAAAATGGTCGTAGATTCATTTCCAAAGGCAAAGATGATAGAAAAGATCAGTCTTATGTTCTTTGGGGACTTACGCAATCATGTCTTGAGCGCAGCAGTTTTCCTTTAGGTGGTTACAGCAAGCCAGAGATCAGACAGATGGCAAAAGATTTTGGTTATGAAGATCTTAGCAAAAAGCCAGAGAGTTATGAAATTTGTTTCGTTCCAGACAATGATTATCGTGGATTTTTGAAGCGTCGTGTACCAGGATTGGAAGATAGAGTCAAAGGTGGTACATTCGTGAATGCAAAAGGAGATTTCCTTGGCAACCATGAAGGATATCCATTCTACACAGTTGGTCAGCGCAAAGGACTCGGTGGCGGATTTAAGACACCTATGTTTGTAACAGAAATATTGCCAGAGACCAATACTGTCGTCCTTGGTGAAGTGGATGAACTGATTCGAAATGGTATGAGTGTTGGACAAATCAATCTCATGAAATATGCAGCTATACACGACGGTATGGAAGCGGTCACACAAGTCAGGTATAATGATAAAGGTGTTCTTGCTTCCTTACATCCCAAAGGTGATCAGGTAAATGTATCGTTTTTTGCAAATGTGAGAGGTATAGCTCCTGGTCAATCTGCTGTATTCTACGAAGGAGATGATGTCATTGGTGGAGGTATCATTGGACAAAGTATGCTGAAGTATGAAAATGTGTGAAACAGATAATAATTTCTATATAGTATGCGTTAAGATGCTTAATACTAAGTTTTAATAAATTAAATTTTATCATAATATGAAAAATTTTGTCTTTCTACTACTTTCTTTTGTTGCAATATTTGTGATGACTTCTTGCAATAGTGAAACCGAAATATTAGATGAGGCCACCTTTGGATATGATTTTTTTCCGGTCAGTGTTGGTAAGTCTTGGGTCTATGCATCAGATAGTATCATATTGTCGTCAGGTGGTACAAGGAGAGATACGTTTAGATCGTTTATTAGAGAAGTAGTAGGTGATACATTTGTGGATGCAACTGGTAAAACAGCATTTAGATTGCAGAGATTCTTCAAAAGAAATGCGTCAGACCCTTGGATTTCTACCAATACTTGGACTTGTTCAGTAGACAAAAATATGGCGATCAGAACAGAAGAAAATATTAGGCAAGTAAAATTGGTTTTTCCTATTAAAAAGGGATTGAGATGGAATGCCAATGTATTTTTGTATGAAGATTTGACTGTAGTGGTAGGTGGCGAACCCATTACTTTATTCCGTGGCTTAAATCCAAGAATGGAAGAAATAAATGAACCATTTGATTTTAATGGACAACAAGTACCTGCAATTAAAGTGAACTTGGTCAAAGAAAATACTATTATTAACTTTAGGGATATGACTGAGTATTATGGTAAAGGTATTGGTCTTTTGAAACGTGAAATGATCGTTTATGATTCAGATGGTAGTAGACCGAATGACCCATGGGAAACCAAGGCACAAAAAGGATTTAAGCATACACTTACTTTGATAGAAGTTAATTAGACAAACACGAAATGGCAAAAAAGTTTGTAAAAATAGGCAGCATTCTCAAACCTGTAGGTACACGTGGAGAGATGAAAACAGATATTCCGGATGAATTTCTTGAAGATTTTGTAAATGCTGCCCATGTATTTATCCTTATTAATGGTTCTTACGTGCCATATTTTATCGAGTCTGTAAGAGAAACCAATCAAATTCTCGTTAAGTTTGAAGAAATGGATGATCCTGAAGATGCAGCTACCATCAGTTTGAAGGATCTTTATATGGAAGAAAAAAATATTACTTCATCCGAATTTGCAAATCAAAAAGATAAGGAACAACTCCTGGATTTTGCCATATTCAGCAATAATGAAAATATAGGCACCATCATAGCTGTAGAAATTTTTCCACAGCAGATTATGGCCGTTGTGCAGAAAGATGCTAAACCTTTCTACTTACCATTGATAGATCAATTTATCGTAGAAATCAATGATAAAAACAAAATAATTTACATGGATTTACCTGAAGGCATTTTAGATATTTAATGTCTAGAAATTAGGTTGTCTTTTAAGCCTGATAAGGCTTGAATATGAATAACCATAGACGAAACCTATGGTAAAAAGACACAAAAAAGCAAGCCTTACACGCTTGAACCAAATAGACTGTTTAATTTAACAACCTACCATTAATCAAAACTAATCTACGCCCCATCAACAAAATTCTACTCATTTGTCATTAATTTTACTTTTGAGCTTGTTGTCGTATGAAAATGGTTGTTAACTCCTAAAACTTATTTAATTTTGCACCAACACCTATTTATTGAGAGCACCAATGAGAATGAAGATGCAAATTCTTTTGCGTTTGTATTTCCGCGTATCTATATTTGTTTTTATAGGATTATGTGGCGTACAAGGGCAAAATTTATATACCAAGATACACATCGGGGCCATGTATTATCATGGAGATCTGACACCTAGGACTATAGGGCTCAGCACCGGTCCTGCTAGATTTAGTTGGGGAGCTACACTTGGTAGCAATGTCACGGATTGGGCTTCTATAAATGCTCGTTTTATGAGTGGTCGATTGACAGGAGATGATCGATTCTCATTAGATGAAACTAGAAAATCACGCAATCTTAATTTTACAACCCCTATTTACGAATTTGGTATTTACACGGATCTCAAAGTGAATAAACTCATTAAAAGATTAGATAGATACAAGGTCAGGCTATACATCACAGCTGGTTTGAATTTCTTTAGATTTAACCCATCCACCACATATCAAGGTAAGTCAGTAGCACTTCAGCCCATAGGAACCGAGGGCCAAACGATGTCAAGTAATGATAAAAAACCATATAGCCTTACAGCAATTTCAAGGCCAATAGGAATAGCAATAGAGTTTGACTTGACAAAAAAAATAAGCATTGGAATTGAAGCCGCACCACGTAAAACATTTACAGATTACATTGATGATGTCAGTGGTACTTATGTAAACTATGATGAAATGATGGCGGCAGGTAATTATCTGGGCGCTCAATTGTCAAACAGAACAGGAGAGTACTTTGGCACGGATAATGCTAGAGTTCCTACAGGAACCCTTCGTGGCAATCCTAGCCAAAACGATTGGTATACTCATTTTGGTTTTTATATTAAATATTCATTCATAAAAATTTCAAGTTCAGAATCATCCAAAAATAATGAAATAATTGATGGGGTAATCAAAAATTAGTTTAGTTATGGTTAAGTATTTGTTCATATGCTTCGTGTGTTTGTCTTTCTCTAGTAGAGGGCAGTACATTGATATTGGCGCAAGTATAGGAGGTACAACTTACCAAGGAGATATCAGTCATTACAGTAGTCGCATTAGTTTTCAGGGTGCTAGATTTCTTAAGAGTGTACACTTAGGCTATCATTTTTCAGAATCATTTGCATTAAAACTAAAATATACGAAAACTTCAATAAGTGCTTATGACAGAGACTCTAAAGATGCATGGAGAGCAGCTCGAAATTTGCATTTTGTGACAGATATAAAAGACGTTTCATTATTGGCAGAGCTAGAATTATTGGATATGTTTAAAAAACTGCGCAAATTCAACCTTAAGCCATTTGTTTATTTTGGTATTACCTATTTTAATTTTAATCCCAAGGCGTCTTATAATGGAAGATGGTATGACTTACAGCCATTAAGCACAGAGGGCCAAGGATTGCCAGGACACAAAGCTCCATATTTATTACACCAGGTAGGTATTCCTTTTGGTTTTGGATTATCTTATTTTATTAGACCAGATGTGTATATATCCTTTGAGATAGGACCAAGGATTACATTTACAGATTATCTAGATGACGTTTCTGAAGATTATCCAGATTTTGAGTTACTTAGACAATTCAAAGGTCCCATAGCTGCTGATATTTCTTATCGAGCTGACGAATTACCTAGTGGTCCACCTGCGAATGAATTAGAAACTCTAGCAAGAGGAAACGACAGAGATAATGATTGGTACTTTTTTAATAGCTTTACAGTAGGATACAAACTCAATGTAGTTGATTATAAAAAACGAAGACGATCATTCCGCCACGGACGCAAGTGTCATTTTTAAAATCTATAATGGTTCACTTCATTAAAACAGTTTAATATTAATTTAATATACAAAAACATCTTGTAAAAAGTAATTGTTATGGAAACTATCTTACGAAATAATTGAAAGACGAGCGTGTAGAAATCTCAGTAATCGATTTTTTCTAATTTGTAACCGCGATGGAGCAATTGGGATTGTTATAATTTATATAATTATAACAATCAGATTTTCAAAGAAAGATTAATTTAAGCTAATCGCTTAATTATGAAGAATTAATAATTGAAAAGATCTTCTGTAAAAAAAAAAACAAGTCCTAAATTTCAGTAAAAATTTAGGACTTGTTTACGATTTGTCAGCTAAAAAATTAGACTTTTTTAGCTATAATTAGTTGCCATTAAAACTGATAAATAGCGTAGATTGAGATATTTTTATTTTTAGCAGTTGAATCATCTCCGTCTTCAGTTTTTGCAATATTTGCTAAACCTAAACCATAATTTGCGCCAACAACTATATTACCTAGATCATAACCTAAGCCAATATTTAAGCCAAAGTCAAGAGAATTAAAACTATCCTTGATGTCTTCATCATCGCTTTTTGCTGATAAAAGTAATCCCACATAAGGTCCTGCCTCAAGAAAAAATCCTTTTTCTTCAGTACTAAAGTTATAAACAAAGCTCAAAGGGACATCCAAGTAACTGTATGAAGCTGTAACAGTTTCACTTTGTCCACCAAATTCTACTGTAAAACTTCCTCCTTTTGCAGAATAAAGTAGACCTGGTCTGAAAGTTATATTGTCTGTCACTTTAAAATCGTTAGTTAAACCGAAGTGAAAACCAACTTTTGTGTCGGAACTTATAGAAAGTCCTGAGCTTTCTGTAGAAAATGATGATAGATTTAATCCAGCTCTAACTCCTAATTGAGCATTTGAGAATTGGATTAATCCTAAAAATACTAATAGTGTAAAATACAACTTTTTCATTGGTTAAAATTTTTGATTGTGAGTTAAAAAATATTATTAAAATTGATAAATACCATATAATGAGAAATTGTTGTTCTTTGCAGTTGCGTCGAAACCAACTACTTCTTTTGAAATATTTACTAATCCAATTCCATAATTAGCACCGAGAATAAAGTTCCCAAGATCATAACCAAGACCTATATTTAAGCCAAAGTCTAAAGAATTGAATTCGTCCTTAATATCGTCATCTTCACTCTTTGCAGCCAAAAGTAACCCTACATAAGGTCCTGCTTCTGCAAAAAATCCTGAATCTTCGCCAGTAAAGTTATATATTAAAGAAAAAGGAACTTCAATGTAAGAATAATTTAATGAAGATTCATCTGTTTTTCCTCCTTTTAGAGAAAACAATACCCCTGGTCTAAAGATTATTTTATCAGCTAGTTTAAAATCATTTAAAAGTCCAAAATGAACTCCTACTTTAGAGTCGGTATTAGCGTTAATTCCAAGTACTTCAATTTTAGTAGATGAAAAATTCAATCCAGCTCTAATACCTAGTTGTGCATTTACAATAGCACTAAGACATCCAAAAAAACCAATAGTCAGAACTAATTTTTTGAACATTTTGATAAATTGTTTTCGTATATTAATGTGTTTCGAGTACAAATGTATTGTTATTTTTAATATATTAATAAATAATATACATTTTATTTTATTTCTTTTAAACACACATCCGATTTTGGCAGGTTTCTCTTATTTTTTTCTTAAGACAATAATAAGTATCGAACAATTAAAAACAGTTTTTTCGATTCCTTTTAACTTTCAGTTAGATATTTAAATTTCTTCATTTGTGGACTTTCGCAGAGATTTTACAAAGTCCATATTTATTTAAATTAAAAAGAAAATAATGCTGATACTTTTAAAGCATTTTTTAATAAAAATCTTAGTAATATGATTATCAATATATTCACATTATATTGATAATCATATGTATTAGTCTGGCTTTATTGGTATAAATTATTTTAAAAAAGTATTAAAATAATTGAAGTCTTATTCCATGCCAAATAAAGACAACAAAGAATAAAATAACATAGCAATGACAGCACTCACAGGAATGGTAAGTATCCATGCCCAAAGAAGATTGATCGTTACGCCCCATCTTACGGCAGACAATCTTTTGGTAGCACCTACACCTATGATAGATCCAGTAATGGTATGTGTGGTAGAGACTGGTATTTTGAGCATTTCCGTAATGAATAGGGTTAATGCTCCAGCAGTTTCTGCAGCTACACCTTCGAATGGAGTCACTTTTGTGATTTTGGTTCCCATTGTTTTGATGATCTTCCAGCCACCACTCATAGTTCCTAAAGCGATCACTGTATAACAAGATAAAGGTACCCAATTAGGCATTTCTTCGAAACTTGTGATTTGATTTCCAGCTATTAAAGCTACCGTGATAATACCCATTACTTTCTGACTATCATTACCGCCATGTCCGATACTAAATGCAGCAGAAGAGACTAGTTGCATACGTTTAAACCATCTCTCACTCTGTGCGTAATTGAGTCCACTAAGAAACAGTGTAAATAAAGCTATGACACCAATGATAAAACCAATCAATAACCATTTTACGTTTTCACCAAAGGCTAACAAATTCATCAAAGCAGACTTAAATCGTGGTTGATAAGTAGTCTCAATGATTTTTTCTTCATCTTTTCTCAAGACTTTAAAGCTTACGGCATCTCCTTTTTTTAAGGATTTAATCGTAGTGGCTAATGATTTATCATCTGTAATAGCCACATCATTTATACCCTGTAAGACATCTCCCTTTTTTAGACCCATCATATTGGCAGGCGTTTTAAAAGAAACATCCAGCTTTACTCCATTATCTACTGTTTCAGCTTTTTTGATACCTATAATTTTAGATGGACTTTTTACCATCAAGTTTGGTATGAAGTAAAATACACATCCTAAAATCGCAAGAGAAAGTAATTTGGGTAAAAATGTCTTTTTGAAAGCATGTAAAAACCATATACTTATGATAAAAGCCATGATCATACCTACTAAAGGCGCTAAAAATATAAAGGACGCTGTTTTTAATATGATACCAGAATCTATAGCTTCAAACCCAGCATGGGCAATTGCGGACCCTGCAAATCCACCAATAAGTGTATGCGACGAACTAGAAGGAATTCCAAACCACCAAGTCAATAAGTTCCAGAATATAGCAGCTAGAAGTCCAGCCATGATTACGGTGAGTGTAATGTATGGCACGCCAGCACTATTGACACCTTCATTGACCGTTTTTGCTACCGTATTGGCAACACCATGATCTTTGAATATAAAATAAGCTGCAAAATTAAATACAGCTGCCCAAACGACTGCTTGGAAAGGTGTCAACACTTTGGTGGAAACAACCGTAGCTATTGAATTTGCTGCATCGTGAAACCCATTGATATAATCAAAAATTAGGGCCAGCGCTATGATGATGATAAGTAACGTCATAATAAGTTGGTAGATGGGAAATGAATACTTCCTGTATCAGTAGGTTAAGTTAAGCGTACTTTATGATGATAGACTCTATGACATTAGATGCATCCTCGCATTTGTCTGATATGACTTCTAGATCTTGATAGATATCTTTCAACTTAATGATTTGGATAGGGTCACTATTTTTTGCAAATAAATTGAGGATTGCACTATCTAATACATCATCTGCTTGGTTTTCAAGACTATTGATAAGTACACAGTCATGTTTTATCTGACTTATGTTTTTCATACTTCTAAGCTTGTTGACTGCATCTGCGAGTGTTACAATTGATTTTTCACTGATATCCACGAGGTCTTTCATGTATTGATCAGTGGTTTCTACATTGTAAGTCAATATTTTTTTGGTTGCAGCATGCATATAATCTGCAATATCATCTAGTGATGTTGCTAAGTAGTGGATATCTTCTCTATCAAAGGGAGTGATAAAGTTACGACTCAACTCTACAAAAATTTGGTGGGTGTATTCATCATTTTTGTGTTCACCATGCTCAATGCTTTCAAGCATTTTGAAACGAGTAGGCACGTCTTTTTCATCAAGCGCTGTTTTTAGCTGAGTAATCATTTCTTTAAGATTGACTACTATATTTTCAAAGACTTCATAAAATACTTTGTCTTTAGGCAGAAAAAGTCTGATTAAGTTGTTCAATGTCTATTATTTAACGTTGGTTATCAAATTGCGCCGCAAATGTACGACGAGTTGGCTTCATATCCATCATTCACGAAAAATTAATATTAAATTAATATTGGAATAAGAATATTAAGGAGGTAATGGTATAACTGGTTCGCTTATTTGTTCATTTTTCATTTAAGTTAGTTGTTTTAATACTCAAAAGCCACTCATTATTTAAATCAGATTCTATCAAAAAATAATATTTCTACATCATTTTATATATTATAATAAAATATTATGTATTTTTGTCACTTATTTAAGGTTTTTCAAAATATAGACTTTTCGAATATGAGAAATTTGTTGTTTATCTTCATAATTTTTGCATCGGTTGTACCAGGCCTTTATGCACAGAATCCCCAGCTCAAGTCAGGAGTTTCATTTAAGAAGTTATTTCTTGATTACCAATCACAGAATGGTGGTACCTTGTCAGGATTTAAGGATTATAGACATGGTTACGAATTGGGTTATCAAAGACAATTGACCAATAATATTGCGCTAAATTTTCCTTTGCGTTATGGTTTAGTGAATTCGCACATTGACTCTTTAGCTTCTGTGACTAAAAGTATTTTGAGTCTTGACGCACAGTTTCAATATCAGTTTTTTAAAGAAGGTAGAAGGTTTATACCATACTTAATGGCTGGTGTCGGTGGTGTACATGAAACAGAAGGAGAATTCAATATTCAAATTCCTGCAGGTCTTGGTCTTTATGTAAAAGTAGGCCCCAAAGCCTATATAACCCTTCAAACAGAATACAGATATTCTCTAGCTGAGGATAGAAATAATCTTCAGCATGGTATTGGTTTTACTTATTTATTAGGTAAATTGCCTGCAGAAGAAGAGAAAAAACCTGAAGAAATGGTAAAATTGGACAGTGATAATGATGGTATAGTTGACGAATTAGACCTATGCCCAAATGCATTTGGTCCCAAAGAATTGAATGGTTGCCCTGATAAAGATGGTGATAGCGTACCTGATTACTTAGACAAATGCCCTGAATCCAAAGGTTTGAAGCAATTTGGTGGCTGTCCAGATACAGACGGTGATGGTATAGCTGATAATGAAGATGAATGTCCAAATGTGGCAGGAACGCTCGCAAACAAAGGTTGTCCTGAAGAGCCAAAAGTTAAAGTGATGGATAGTGATGGCGATGGTGTCTCTGATGATAAAGATAAGTGTCCTAATGAAAAAGGTACCGAAGCTACCATGGGTTGCCCAGATACAGATGGCGATGGTATCACTGATAAAGAAGATAAATGTCCTACCAAACCAGGTCTTAAGATCTACAATGGTTGCCCAGATACAGATGGTGATGGTATAGATGATAGTCGAGACAAATGTCCTAATGTGGCAGGTACAGTTGCGAATGAAGGTTGTCCTGAGATAAAAATGGAAGATAAAAAGACACTTGATATTGCAATGCAAGCAGTTCAGTTTCAGACAGGAAGTGCAGTTTTGAAATCTGAGTCAAATATCGTCTTGCGTCAAATCTCAGACATCATGAATAGATATCCTGACTTCAATATGAACATAAGTGGTCATACAGATAATACTGGCTCATCTACAGCAAATCAATCTTTGTCTGAAAGAAGAGCAAAGGCTTGTTATGAATTCTTAGTTAAACAAGGTATTTCAGCTGATAGAATGAGTTTTACAGGATTCGGAGAGTCACGACCAATATCTACTAATGAAAATGAAAAAGGACGTACCTTAAATAGAAGGGTAGAGTTCAATATGATACCACGACAATAAGAATTAAAAAATAAATATTTAATAAAGGGAAAGTATGTCATCATGCTTTCCCTTTTTTATTGGATTGAGATAACAAAATAATGGTCTAAACATTTTGGAAATGATCATTGGATAATTGTTTAGATGGATTAATTAAAACTTCTTGTTACAAAACATTGCTATTTATATTATTTGATTAAATTTGCCTTCGTAGAGAATGTGCTATTTGGGTACAGAAATTATTATTTTCACATTAAATAAAATAAATATGTCCAATATATCTTTAGACGCTAATGTGCAATCACGAGTAGACGCATGGTTGGCAGGAAATTATGACGAAGCCACAAAAGCTGAAATCAAACAATTGATCGATCAAAATAATACGACAGAACTTACAGATGCCTTTTATAGAGACCTTGAATTTGGTACAGGTGGATTGCGTGGTATCATGGGTGCAGGTTCTAATCGTGTAAACAAATATACACTTGGGGCTGCTACCCAAGGATTGAGCAATTACTTGATAAAGTTATATCCTGAACAGCAAATAAAAGTTGTTATCGCACATGATAATCGTAATAATTCTAGTTTGTTTGCTGGTATCGTAGCAGATGTTTTTTCTGCCAATGGTATCTTTGTTTACTTCTTTGAAGGACTAAGACCTACGCCTGAGTTATCCTTTGCCATTAGAGAATTAGGCTGTCAAAGCGGCGTCATGCTCACTGCATCCCATAATCCAAAAGAGTATAACGGATACAAAGCTTATGGTGCAGATGGTGGACAATTAGTCGCACCTCACGATGAAGCAGTGATGGATGAAGTAGCTAAAGTTAGCAATATTGACCTGATTAATTTTGATCGTAAAGCATCAAATATTCAGTCTATCGGCAAAGAAATGGATGAAAAATACATCAATGAATTGGTAAAATGGTCTATCTCTAAAGACGCCATCCATAGACAAAAAGATCTTAAAATCGTCTTTTCTCCTATCCACGGTACAGGAGGTGTTATCATTCCAGATGCTTTACATAAGTTTGGTTTTGAAAATGTAATAGTTGTAAAAGAACAAATGGTGGTAGATGGTAATTTCCCTACCGTTTTTTATCCCAACCCTGAAGAAGCTGAAGCATTGAGCATGGCTATTGCAAAAGCAAAAGAAGTAGATGCGGATATCGTTATGGCTACTGACCCTGATGCAGATAGAGTGGGGCTGGCTATAAAAAATGATAAAGGCGAATTCATTTTGTTGAATGGAAATCAAGCACTTAGCCTACTCGTCAGATATGTCTTAGGAGCTTGGGAAAAAGCAGGAAAACTGGATGGCAATCAATATGTTGTGAAAACAATTGTTACATCGTATCTAATAGACAAAATGGCTGCGTCCAAAGGCGTGACATGTTACAATTCGCTGACTGGATTTAAGTTTATCGGTGAGATAATGACTAGACTCGAAGGCCAAAAAACTTTTGTAGTAGGCGGAGAAGAAAGTTATGGTTACCTTGTAGGAGATCACGCAAGAGATAAAGATGCTGTAGTAGCTTGTGCTATGTTTGCAGAGATGGCAGCGTATTATAAAGATCAAGGTAGCAGTCTCTATGAAGTCATGCTCGATATGTACCTAGAATATGGATTTTATAAAGAAAAATTAATCTCTATTACAAAAAAAGGAAAGTCTGGTGCGGAAGAAATTCAAGCCATGATGGAGAAATATAGAAATGATACACCGACTACTTTAGGAGGTATAAAAGTAGTCACACTGAAGGATTATAAAAAAAGTATCTCAAAAGATATGATTACAGGTGAGACAGAAAAAATAGATTTACCTTCATCCAATGTACTTCAGTTTTTTACGGAAGATGGCAGTATCATCTCAGCGCGTCCTTCAGGTACAGAACCAAAAATAAAGTTTTATTGTAGTGTCAATGCTAGCCTTGCCAGTAAAGAAGATTATGTGAATGTCGAAGAACAACTAGATGCAAAACTTACTGAGATATTAAGGGATCTTGGTGTATAATATAAATTTCAGACCTTATAGGAATTGAGTACCTATAAGGTCTGAATTTTGGAAATCTTTATATATGAATTACTAGAAAATTACAAAATAAATATCAAAAATATGGAATCAATTTTTTTTAGAATATTTACTGCATTGATAATGACCTTTTGTTTCTTTTTCTTGAGCAGCTTAAAATGTCTTGCACAAGATTCTAGTAAAGGCACGAAATTTGAAATTGAAGGAACTTGGATCTCTATGGATGAACCCAATAGATTAGGAAAAGCTATTGTCATTACCATAGATTCTATTAAATTTGATAAAGGTTATAAAAATGTAAATAATTATTATGCCATTGATTCGATTACAGATCTTGATCATTTTTGGATTACCGTAGATGACAAAGAATCCAATTTAAAGAGTAAATATTGTATAACAAAAAGTTTTGATTTTCTATATATTTCTCATCTAAAAGGCAAGATTGGTATTTCTGACCATTTTATAGATTGCTTCATGTACAGAAGAATAGAATCCAATTCTAAAATGCCATACATTTCTGACATTGAAGATGTAGAAATTATTATTGATAAAAATATTTCGATAGAAGAAAACTGTGAGATAAGTTACAGTGAACTGACAAACCTGTTTTATATTGCGTATGATCAAAAGTTAAACAACCAAAAGGACCCACTAAAAATAGTATTAAATGGTTTGAAATATACAAAAACTTCATTGAAGGCAGATCTAAGAGCTTTTTATCACGAGAAATATAGGATATTTTATGACAATAAAGAGATACCTATTATTGCAGAAAATAACAAAAACTGGAATAATAAATCTAAAGTTAAAGAATGGGTGGCTAGACATAAATTGCAAGAAAATTTAT
Organism: Saprospiraceae bacterium UBA7687; assembly: GCA_002482845.1. Taxonomy (GTDB): domain Bacteria; phylum Bacteroidota; class Bacteroidia; order Chitinophagales; family Saprospiraceae; genus OLB9. Next base: position 1,413 of record DLGT01000021.1, on the reverse strand, counting down.
GGATTGCTATCGTAGGAAGATTTAATCCAGATCGTAATTTTTGTAATAAATTGTTCGGCGAAAATATAATAGGCCAAATTCAAAGTTTTGAAGTCATTAAATTATCATGTTTTTTAGAAAGGATTAATAGATGATATGAGCTCGTCCATAATTATAGTTTATGCAACAACCCAAAAAGTTATAGATTTTACTTCAAATAAATTTACTTAAAGAACGAGAAATATTTCATAAAAAACCTTAGTTATTACAAGTTTTCTACACCTATAAACATATACCATTAGTCAAATAATAAAAAAAATAGATGCAACATTATTGCATTTACGATGTTATATTATATCTTTGCATCACTAAATTAAAATATGAATTATTTCATGAAGTCTATTTTTAATATTAATCCTGACGCGGCTGGTTTTTTTACATCTTTATTGTGTGCTATTCACTGTTCGGCTATTCCTGTGATGATATCTTTAGGATTAGTAGGTAGAAGTTCATGGTTACACAATCATATGTTTGATTGGGTGGTGATTGGAATTGGTGTGGTGATAGCTTCTTATTCATTATTGGGTGATTATCTTAAACTGCACAAGAATGCACTTCCTCTTTCTATGGCTGCAATTGGTTTTGGATTTTTGATGATTGGGATGATAGAGCACCACGGATGGATGTTGGTATTTAGTGTATTAGGTGGATTGCTTGTGGCAAGTTCTCATCTTGTTAATCATCGTTTAGGTAGAGTTTGTACTTCCAAAGCGTAATTATAAATGTTCAATAAAATATAAATAGCTTCTTAGTAAAAGCTTATTATTTTATAAGCTGAAAATTATAAGCTCATTTTAGTAAAATTAAAAAACTACCATTCATTTATTTGAAAAACTAAAATTGATAAAAACTTCATTCAATTTTTCTGTCAAAGCAAATTAAATTTTGTTATTTGTTGTTTTAAATGTGTTAATTTATGTTAAACATTGATTAATGTCAATTTAGTAACAATAAATACTGTACTTTTGTGGCGTGTTACGATGACACTATAATCCACAAACATTTTTTTACTAAATCAACATAACTGTTTATCATGAGCATTATTAAAAAATACCAACCTGCAAAGGGAACATGCAAAGTGACATTTTCTTATCCTGCATCAAAAGAAGTTAAAAAAGTTCAACTTTTAGGTGACTTTAATAACTGGGATTCTGCAAAAGCGCCATTACTTAAAGGTACAAAAGGAGAGTTAAGTACTGTGGTAGAATTGGCAGCAGGTCAAACGTATGAATTCAGATACTTATTAGATGGTAATACATGGGATAATGATAACAATGCAGATACTTATGTATCTTCTCCATTCGGTGGTATTCAGAACAGTGTTATTGTTCTTGATGCAGTAGTAGGTAAAGCACCAAAAACAGCTAAAGCAGC
>DLGT01000137.1 GCA_002482845.1 Saprospiraceae bacterium UBA7687 | reverse complement strand
ATCCTTTGGCTGATTGCCGGTTTAGTGATCGGTGCTGTCGCTGCTGGCATCATCTACCAGTATCACCTCATCTACCACATCCATGGGTATTTCGCTATAGGTGCGCTCCAGCGTTTGCGAAGCATTGTAAGCCGGCAGCACCACCGCCACCTTTTTTCCATTGTACATACCCTGTAAAACTAAAAAGCTATTTGTAAATTGCTAAGAAAGCAGGAAAATAAGGTTTTGGGGAGGGGTTTTTGGCTTTTCTGCCGCAGACATGCTGTATTCCTACGCTCTCTGCTCTTTTTCTCCGCGCTTACTATGGCGCGTCCCTTCGGGTCAGGCTGTACGCTATTAGTCCNNCACTCCGGGCTAGCCGCTTCCATCCTTCGCGCGTGGCCCGAGAGCGGAGGTCTAGGCTATTAAATAAACGGTCTCAGAAAGCCAATGAGTTGGTCTATACCGTTCTTCATCAATCTTAATTCATCATCGCTAGAAAGGTTCTGCCACATTTTGTGCTTTTGGTTTTTATAGAGTGTTATGCTGGCTGTGTGATGGCTCCAGTACATTCTAAATCCCTCAAACCTTTCCTGATGTTTCATCGGGTTTACCTTATTAAAAATAGTGGCTACTCTTTTTTCGTCATATTGAAAGCTTAGGCATGCACGATGTTCCAATGTCACATCTATTCTATCGGAGTAGTTTTTACAAGTACAATTCCAATGGCCTGTAGAACCCACTTCTGTTGGTTCGAATCTTTTATGCAAGAATAGCTTATTAATTTCCTTGCACCTTTGCTCTAGTTTTTCTCTTGGCGTTTTAATGATATCCATTTCAAAGCCTTCCTCAACAGTTTCTCTACTTTGACGCTCCATCTCGGATGCTCTTATGATTAAATTGATATCCTGAACCGCATCCTCAAATATTTTAGGACTATCAAATTGATTTGTAAGTTCCCCTTCTAAATGGAATCTATGCAGAAGTACACCCATTTCACGGTTATTTAACTCTGAATATTCGTAAAGATTCATTGATCCGATAATCAAATACTTACCATTGTAATAGCATTTAGCATGTACATTCGGATGGTGTAAGAGATTAAGATTGTCTAATGCGGCAAATTTCTCTTTCTCGTATTGTGTCAATTTATTTTCCCTGTATACCAGTGTTGTTTCCACACCCCGCTTGTTGGCCTCCAACAGGTGTGTAAATATGCGCTCCGATGTTTTTATATATGGAACAATGATAATTAACTCCTTTTCCGTTTCCCGTATCAGTCTCGGTATCCACTCATTCAATAAATCTGTATTCAGGAACTTAGCCATCCGTGCGCTTGCTGTTATTTGTCAGGTTGAAAAATCCAGCCGCGAATATATGCAACTGCATCGTTTTGAGGTAATTAGTCTGCCAACAATCAAATAAAAGCCTTTGACCGGAAAACCGGATTAACTAAATTTGAATTTCAACCAAGGCATATATGGAAAACACAAACCAAAGCCAGTTTACCAGAGATGATTTCATGAATTTTTTCAGGGATGATGAATGTTTGAATCAACTAAGCCCTGATGACAGGATAGAAGTTTTCTCACAGATTCTTTTAGGAAGTTTTGATTTTACTAAAGAGCTGTTGGATGATATTCTTTCGGATTATAGTGTAGATACTTTGGAGATTGTAGAAGTGGTGCCAAAATATGAGCCATATTCCTGGAAACCTATAGATTACAATCAACAGATGTCTTTCTATGATTGGGTAAGGCAATTTAAATAAGGGGATTTAATTTATCTTGGGCTTGTATTTTTAGAATTTGTCCGTACATTTGTCCGTGTCCGTAAAAATGTCCGTAATATGATAAATGTAAAATTCTATTTAGATAAAGCTGATAAAAGCAAGAAATATCCAATTCATCTGGTTATTAGGCAGAAGGATGTTCAAGTGAAAGTTGCCACAGGTGAAAAAATATTGAAAAAGGATTGGGATAACAAGAATCAGGTGGTTAGGGATTCCGACGATAATTATAAATCAATAAATAAGTTTCTGTCATTTCTTAAACTTGAAGTTGAGAAGCATTTTGAAACAACTCCCCATGCACAGTTTACTGATAAAAAGGTAAAGGAAAAAATTTCTTCTTTAGTTAATAGCAGGAAGGAAAATTCGGACGTGAAAATAGTGAGCGAAGACTATGAAAAATATGAAGGAAAGCAAAAGGTTACTTTGGTTGACTTATTTGCTGGAGCCGGAGGATTTAGCGAAGGATTTTTGCAAGCAGAAGAAGGGAATAAGTTTTACGATTTTTTACTGGGAAGTGATATAAATGAAAATTGTGAGTTGACTCACCTTGCTCGATATAATTACCAGTTGGGATTAGATGCAGAATTTTTAAAGCAAGATATCACTGAGCCTGATTTTTTAGATAATCTTTTAAAGAAATTGAAAGGGAAAGAGGTTGATGTAGTATGTGGTGGACCTCCCTGCCAAAGTTTTAGCCTCGCTGGCAAAAGGAAAAAGTTCGATAAAAAGGATGATTTGTTTGCACACTACCTTAACGTAATCCGGGCATTGAGGCCTAAGTATTTTGTTATGGAAAATGTAAAGGGAATTTTGACAAAAGAAGAGGGTAAAATCAAGGAAATGATTTTACAGGAGATAAGGTCTATAATTGACCTAAAGGAGTTCCACCAACTTGTGTTTTTCTTGGTAAAACTTAGGAAGGTAGAGAAAGAAAAAACTTTTATACTGGATTGCTATCATCAACGTTTACAGTTTGAATGTGCCATAGAAAAGGACTTAGAGAAATTGAGGGATAGTTATATACTGAATATTGAAAATAAATTCAGGTTGTTAACACCGAAAATAGCTGATTATAAAACAAGTAAAACGGATGAAAATATTAATACTATTAGGCATGGTTTTAATCTTTTAAAGAGGAACAAAGAACTGGCGTATGTTAGGAAAAAAGTAATTGCAGAGAAAGCATTTAGCGATTTAGATAATGACTTTTTTGCAGGGAAGTTTGATGAATTCCTTACCTCAATCGAGTCAAATTCTATTATAGATCAAATAAATGAATCTTTTGATAATTTAAATCCTTCTAAGGTTTTCAAAAATGAGATATTTGAAATTATCTCTGCATTGAAGATATACAACGCTTCGTTTGACGAGTGTATAGAAGGAATCAAGCCATTTGCCCAAAAATGCAATAGGCAAGATGAATTGGAAGAGATATTGTCCCACATAAGACTGTATAATATTGAACAACCATTTGTAGCATTGGCTTCTAACTATGGAGTACCTCAAAATAGAGAGCGGGTGTTATTTATTGGATGCAGAAAAGATCAGAAATTGATTGAAACAGTTCCGCCTACAGTATCTGAGAAGGAAAAGGTAACTGTGTTTGAGGCTTTGTTTGATTTAGATTTTATTGGTAATGATGACGAGAAATTCAACTATGAAGATGTTGATTTGAAAGCAAAATATAATGGGAAAACAGATAAGATGACCTCTTTAGTAAAGAAGCGTGGGGTAGATGGAAAGCCCGATGAAAAGAAGGGCTTAACATATGCTGATTGGTCTAAACAAGGTCGGTTAAACAGTAGGTTTGCCAATGCTAAAAATCCATTTTATGTTAGGAGTTATGATGAACTTGAAAACACCTTGGCCCATATTGTGGCTCCTCTGCACAACCATAAAACAAGTAAGCAGAATGAAGATGTTGTAAATCGCCTAAAGGTAATATTAGGGGCTGGTGATTATGATTTGGCAAAAAAGGAGTTAAAAGAAATCGGCTTGGATTCAGAGAAGCGAAACTATAATGTATTGAAGCCAGATTCCCAGAGCCCAACAGTAATGACAATCCCTGATGATTATATCCATTTTTCTAGCCCAAGGGCATTAACTGTAAGGGAAATGGCAAGATTGCAATCGTTTGATGATTCTTTTGTATTTCAAGGTAAGCGATCAACTGGAGGAAATAAAAGGAAATTTGAGGTTCCCCAATTTACACTAGTAGGAAATGCAGTTCCTCCACTTTTAGCCAGGGCGGTTGCTACTGAAATATTGAAAAATATCATTTAGATATTTAAATAATTTAAAGGTTCGCCCAATGCAAAAAATGGTATCGCTTCTTTGAGATCTATTCTTAACGAATTATTTCTAACACCATTAGAAAAATTGTTTGTGAAAATTTCTTTTAAAGATTTCGCGACACCTTGTTGACTAGCTTTGCCCCAATAATTTCCACCAGAAAGATTCGTCACTCGTTTTGTTGCTACGCTATTGGCGTGATATTTGACATTGATATTAGATGGAACCGTAACAAAGGAATATGTGAATTTTTCTATATTTTGAATGCTAAAACCGTTTTTGCCAATTGAAATATGATTGTTCTTAAATCCACCTACAGAATAAATCATATCCCATAACATTGGAATTTGTGCGTTATCATTCCAATTTGTTTTGCATTGAATAATACCTAATTCAAAATGATTAAAATCTCTTTTAGCTAGAAACTCTGAGATTTCAGAGTTGAATTTATCTTTTTTATAATTCGGAATCTGATTATTCTGACTATCTTTTATAGCTAAGTTGTCAATATCAGAATTGTATTCTGATAGATTAGGAAAAACTATAATGGTTATGTCGGATTCTGTGTTGCATGTAAAATTTGCATAGTTTACCGTGATTGCATCACGTATGCATTTTGGAACTAAACTCATCTTTTTTACTGCAACAACCCTACTTCCAGCACAACAAAGATTAATATACCAACAAACCAAAGATTCCCATGCAATTCCACTCGCGGATAATTCTCCCTGCGCTCGACCAGCTTCTCCAGTGGTCTTAAAGATATCAGAGAGATGATCACCAAGTTGCAGTATTTGATCCGCATCAAATTTATTTCCTAGCAACTTTTTAATTTCTGGCTCCCATATTAGCCAACTTTTTTGCATAGTAGCTGTACTGAAAATATCTTCCATTGATTTTTTTCTAAAATAATCAGGAATGGTATTATACATTTTTTGATATGAAATTTTTAGTGAATAGAGATTGTAATATTAGGCTTTTATATCAAAACAGTGAAAATGACTAATTTGATATTTAACAGCGGAAGTATTAAACTTTATAATTAAAAATTCATTATACTTTATTAAGATGGTTCACCACCAAATTAATACAGGAAGGTAGGTTATTATTGACTTCAAAATCCCAAAATCTAATCACCTTATATCCCAATAACTGCAAAGAATCATTGGTTTCCTTATCTCTCTGCATGTTCTTCTCAATTTTGGGAATCCAGTATTCTCTATTAGTTTTTATTTTGGGTCTCTTTTCTTCCCAATTATATCCATGCCAAAATTCCCCATCGACAAATATTGCGAGCTTGTACTTATGGATAACGATATCAGGGCATCCTGGTAATTTTTTATAGTTTAATCGGTATCTAACCCCTAAGGCCCATAAAGCTTTTCTAAGAGCAATTTCGGGTTTTGTATTCTTCCCTTTGATTTTTGACATTAAAGCGGAGCGCTTGGGATCAACGTTAAAGTTCATTCCGTTTTTGAACGGTTGAACTTGGTTGTTGCTCTTCTCTTTATCTTTTTTGCTTTTCATGTGAAATCCTGATACGCTTATTTCTAAAATCATGCCAATAGGTGCTTTGTTTGTTATATCCTATTCACAATTTTTACATACCCTTCATATCTCTTGATAACCAATCACATAAGTCTCTTTTGAAATTTTGCCGCCTTTTTTGCTAG
>DLGT01000002.1:11393-53186 GCA_002482845.1 Saprospiraceae bacterium UBA7687 | reverse complement strand
TTATCATTGACAACTTAATATACATCAAAAAAAAGAGTCCTGAAAGGACTCAATATAAATAACTGGGGGTGCAACCCACAGTATAATCAATAGCACTACCCAACCCTGAAAGGGTTGAATATTAAAACTTTATTTAAAACACTACACCTATTCTCAAGACTACCTAATCCATACTATTTGCTATAAAAAGCATAAATTACATTATCATTGACAACTTAATATACATCAAAAAAAATCTGCAAAAACACCCATCAATCTGCAAGAAATAAAGTATCTTTGAAAAATCGTTTAAGTGTGTAAAATTAGACCAAAAATCCTACCCAAAGGATCATTTCTACAACCAAAAAAAACCGTCTTCCCCCGACCTTCTCCCGACCTTCCCCCGACCATGACCCGACGTTACCCCGATGGAACTCCATAGGAACTCCATAGTAACTCAGTAGTAACTTAATAGGAACTCCACAAGGACTTCATAGGAACTCCCAAGTAAAGCTACATTTACTTTACAAATACTCTTAGTGAACTCTATCTTTAAAATCTAGTTTTCAGAAATCCTAAGCATATTAATACCAATAGTGTCAGGAGCATTTGGTCCGAATACATTTAAAAATTCTTTAGCAACATCATCATAGCTTTTATCCAAACAATAAGTCGAATAAATAATTTCATAATTTTTAATCTTTAGACCTTTAAGTGTGGAAACAATAAAAACACAATGGTTCAGTTTACATTCATCATTAAGAAAAAACTTATATTCATATGAATTACTAGCCTTTAAAACTACCAGTGAATCTTGGATATATTCATATTGATATGATAAACTTAAGCTATCTTTAGCATCTTGGAAATATCCTGTTTTATCTTTATTAAAATTCATTGTAAAGTGCGTACGATTATTAAAATAGCCAGTTCTATTCATGCTTGTAGTAACACTTCCTATATCAAAAAAAGCATCAAGATTAGTTTTATCCTTGTCTAAATAGGCCTTATTTACTTTTTCATAAGTTTCTGTATCAGTAATAGAATTTCTCAAAGAATAACTTTCTCTAAGTTCATAATTTGAACATTCTATTTTTTCCTTATCGCAAGAAAACAACATCAGTACCGATGCCAAAATTAGAAATAATATAAACTTTAAATCATTCATCGGTCACCGCTTTTAAATATTTGAAAAGAGATTTTCAAGTGCAAATATAAGAAAAAAGGAGATGTTTCCCAAAAACATATTCATAAATCAATACTACCACACATAACATCCAAAATGGATAGAGGTATCAAATTCTTATTTTCACAAATTGCCCATTCCAATGACCTTCTAAATAATGCGCAGCCCAACGTACAAAGTCCCCCTTCTTTTTTAAGACCGCGTCACTGCTTTAGCGTGAGAAGGGGTTAGGGGGATGAGTAGATTACCTGCATAATGCGCAGCCCAACGAAAAAAAGCAATCGTGTGCAGCTTCAGCGGCATCCGCATTTCAAGCAGTTACCCAAATCAAGCAATTCGGCAGTTCAAGCAAATCAGCAGTTCACCAATTCAACCAAATCAGCAATTCAACCAATTCCCCAATTAAGCAATCGCGTGCAGCTTCAGCGGCATCCACCAATTCTCTAAATCAGCAGCATCAATCATTCGTTAATATTTTACTAAACATCATCAGATTAAACTTCCATCCAAAAGAATTGTCTACTTTTGACATTCAATTTATTATATATGAAGTTTTTCCCACTTTTCCTTTTAGTTTTTAGTTGTTCAGCGCTATTTGCTCAAACCACCGAAGGCACTGTCAAATACAAACAAACTGCTTACTTTGACAACGAAAATCTCCCCGCTGATGCACCAAAATCAATGGAAATAGCCATGAGGCTTAAATTCAGTAAAACATCTTCTCTGTACGAAAAAGATCCTGATGTCGTTGAAGTCGAAAATCCTGAAGACAACACACCTAGAATGTTCAGAAGAATGAGAAACCAAGGCGCTAGAACATATTATAAAAACCTGAGCGAAGGCAAGGTATTAGAACAAATCAGCTTTTTTGGTAAGGACTTTTTAGTCACTGATACAGTGTCAAATATCAAATGGAAAGTAAGCGCAGGCGAACAAAAAATCATTCAAGGCTACACTTGCATGAAGGCAACCTACAAGGATAGCCTGACAAATCTTGTAGCATTTTTTACACCACAAATCCCTGTATCTACAGGTCCAGAAAAATATGGCAAGCTCCCAGGTCTAATCCTTGAGATCCAAAGCGCAAAGATGCATATCATCGCCACAGAAATCAATAAAACAGCCCTTGAAGCACCTATAGCAGCTCCATCAAAAGGGGATAAAATGACCCAAGAAGCATTTAAAAAGTTGCGTGATGAAAAGATGAAAGAACAACGTGAAATGTGGGGCGGCCAAGGATCAGGCCGAAGAATGAATAGACAATAAATCAAAAACACCAACTTTTAATTCAATTTTTAGATGACAAGATTAATAGTAGCTGCATCCTTCATATTTGTAGCTTTGGGCATTTCTGCACAGACATATACACTTAAAGGAAAGGTCCAAGACACTTCAAATAAAAACCTCATAGGGGCAGTCACCGTTGCACTCAATCCTGTCGACTCTGTCTTGGTAGGTTTTGCAGCCACAGAAACAGATGGTAGCTTTGTAATTAATGACTTACCGTTAGGTTCTTACAACTTCCAAGTGACCTATATTGGATATGGTACTATCCAACGATTAATAGAAGTAAAGGGAAATAATAAAACCATAGACCTTGGTGTCGTCATCATGAATGAAGAAGGCAAAATGCTAGATGCCGTAACAATTTCCGCCGAATATGTTCCCATCAAAGTGACCAAAGATACGCTAGAGTTTAATGCAGACGCTTTCAAAACCCAACCAAATGCTGTGGTAGAAGATTTACTTAAAAAACTCCCAGGAGTAGAAGTCGACGCAGAAGGTGGTATCAAAGTCCAAGGAGAAGATGTCATTTCTGTCACGGTAGACGGCAAAGAGTTTTTCGGCAAAGACCCTAAAATGGCTACCAAAAACCTACCTGCTGATGCCGTCAAAAAAGTACAAGTCTTCGATAAAAAATCCAAAACATCTGAATTTACAGGCGTAGATGATGGTCAAGATGAAAAAACGATCAATATCGAACTGAAAGATGATAAAAAAAGTGGTTACTTCGGCAATGTTATGGCAGGGTACGGAACAGATGATCGCTACGAAGGTAAAGCTATGCTCAATCGTTTTGATAAAAAAATCCAGCTTTCATTCATCGGTGGACTCAACAATCTAAATAATACAGGCATTAGCGTAAGTGATTTTGCAAGTATGTCCGGTGGTGGTGGTAGACTGAATTTTAACACAGGTGCACCCGTTTCATTCAGTCAAAATAATAGTGGAGAAACCAGCAGTGGGACGGTGGGTCTTAACCTAAACTATGATTTGGGTAATAAAAACAAGGTCAACTTTAGTTACTACTTGACACAAAATAAAACGGATCTTCAGGAAATGTCCAATACAAACTCATTCCAGAGAGATCTCAACTTGATCAATATCAAATCTAAAATAGCAATTAATGAAGGGCTAAATCACAACTTTTATTCTGTCTTGGATTTAAAAATAGACTCTACCACTGAGATGACATTTACAGGTACATTAGGGTTGAGAGATAGCGAGAATACTAGCAATGTGATAGATACCACACTTAATGATCTCAGGTCTTTGCTCAATCTAAGTGAACAAAACAACAAAAGCAACACCAATGCAGATAATTATTCATTCCAATTGAATCTTCGCAAAAAGCTTAATAAAATAGGACGTACTGTCACGCTAGATGGTTCATATGGAAACAATGTATCGACAAATTTTAATGATTTGGTTAACAATGTCTTGGATGAAAATCTAGTCCAAATAATCGAGAAATCAGCGTTTCAATATCAATTCCAAAACTCTGATAATAAGAATTATAATTTCGGTGCTTCATACACAGAGCCATTGAGTAATAAATGGTTTTTGACATTAAATGCTTCTCGCAAAAACAATAAAACAGACCTGATCAAAGACTTTTTTGACATTGACCCAAACAACACTACCATCAGAGTGCTCAATGAAGAGTTAAGTCGTACTTTTGACAATACCTTTGTATATAACATTGGTGGTGCCAACATCAGATTTAAAAACGAAGCACTGACCTTCAGCACAGGATTAGAATTCCAAAATTCCAACCTAGACGGAATACCGAATATAGGCGCACCTATAGACAGAAACTTCAATTACTTTTTGCCAAAAGCATCCTTAGAGTTTGAAAAAACAAATATTCGTTTGAATTATTCAACCTCCGTACGTGAGCCTTCTATGGATCAACTTCAGCCCGTCATAGACAATTCCAATCCTCTAAATGTTTACATCGGTAATCCGAATCTTATCCCTGAATACAGACACAATCTTCGAATCAGATACAACTTTTTTGACCAGTTTAAATTCAGAAGTCTTTTTGCAAATATCAGAATAGGCTATACGGAGAATAGGATTACCACATCTTCTTTTATAGATCAATCATTCGTAAGAACCCAAACACCTTTGAATACGGATCAAGAAACGACCCTTGCGGGAAATATAAATTACAGCAGCCCACTCAATTTTATGAAAGCAAAATTCAGAGCAGGTGTCAATTCATCATTAACCAATGGTATCAATTTTATCAACCAAGATGCTATTGATATTGCAAGATGGTCCAATGGTGTGAATGTCATGTTAGAAAACAAAACCAAAACAAGGTATGACGCTTCTATAGGTGGAAGATGGAGCTTTAATAATAATATTTACAAAAATAACGAGTCGTTAAACAGCGACTTTGTAAACCAAACGTACGACGGTTATCTTGCGCTGTTTGCGGGTAAAGGTTGGACCATAGACACAAGAATGGAATACAACATCTACGGTCAAGGCTCATTTGATGAAGTCACATCCGTAAAACTTTGGCAAGCATCTATCTCCAAAGGATTCATGGCCAATAAGCTGACCGCAAAACTTAGAGTATTCGATATCCTAAACCAAAACCAAGGCGTAAATAGAACAGCATCAGAAACATACATTCAAGAATCTATTTCAAATACCATAGGTAGATACATCTTATTAAATGTCACGTATACTTTAAATGCACTAAGTGCGCCACCTGCACCTAACATGATCATGTTTCATTAATCTAATTGATGCAAATACATCTGAATGGTATTTTTCAAACCATAATACAAAGCATCACAAACCACTGCATGACCAATAGAAACTTCAAGTAGTCCAGGTACATGTTGTTTGAAGTATTTGAGATTATCTAGATTCAAATCATGACCCGCATTGATACCTAAATCTAGTTTTTGACAGATAGCCGCTGCTTCTGAGAATGGTGCAATAGCTTTGGCCTTGTCTGTACCAAAGTCATGCGCATATGGACCAGTATAAAACTCTATACGTTCTGCGCCAGTTTCTTTGGCAGCATAAAGCCTATCTGCTACAGAATCAATAAACAAACTCACTCGGATACCTGCATCTTGTAATCTACGCACTACATCTTTTAGAAATACAGCATGTGTAATGGTATCCCAACCATTATCAGAAGTGAGTGCACCCGGCAAATCGGGTACCAAAGTACATTGATGTGGTTTGTTTTTAATGACCATCTCCAGAAAATCTTCTGATGGATAACCTTCGATATTAAACTCTGTGGTCACAACTTCTTTAAGCACAGGAATATCAGCATACTTCACATGTCTCTCATCGGGACGTGGATGTACGGTAATACCTTGAGCGCCAAACTCTTCACAATCTAGAGCAACCTTCACCAGATCAGGATAATTGGCACCACGAGAGTTTCTGATCAGCGCTATTTTATTTATATTTACACTTAACTTTGTCATCTTTTGATTATTTGTCAGTTGTGTTTAAAAACTATTTTACCAAATTGTTTACCTGCTTCCATCTTCTGAAATCCTAAAGGCAAATCATCAAAACTTAAAACTTCATCTACGACAGGTCGGATCTTGTATTTATCGACAAATGCCAACATATCGACAAAATCTTGGTCAGAACCCATGGTACTGCCTAAAAGAGAAATCTGTCTCCAGAAAATCAACTGTGGATTAAGCCCATCTATCTTCCCCAATGATCCACCATAAAAAGATATTCTTGCACCAGGGTTACACACTTTTACTAAGTTATTAAATCCTGATCCACCTGCACTATCTATGACTACATCTACGCCACCTATGTCAGCCATCAGTTTTTTAGGCCAATTCACATCACGGTATAGATAACCACCTTTGGCACCTAGGGATATGGCTTTTTCTATCTTGTCTTCTGTACCTGATGTCACATACACATCACAACCAAGTGTTATCGCATATTGCATGGCAAATAAAGCCACGCCACCACCTATACCTGAAATTAGAACCTTATCACCTGCTTTAGGTTTTGTTTTAACCACCAAAGCCCTATAAGCAGTCACTCCTGCTAGTGGCAAAGCAGCAGCTTCTTCTACGGTTAAATAACTAGGCTTTTCATGCAAGTATTTTTTGGGTATACAAATATAATCTGCAAACGTACCATCATCAGGCACACCTAGTACCCTAAAATTCAATGCTTGGTAGGCTTCATCACTTCCCCAATCTAACCCCGGATTGATAACATATTCTTTTCCTTCCCAGGTACCACATCCATCTGCGCCCATGATAGCTCCCAGTTTTATCCCAGGGTACTGACCTTTGGTGATCCATACATCCCTATGATTGAGTGCAGAAGCGGATATTTTGACCAAAGCTTCGTGTTCTTTGGGAACAGGAATAGCTACTTCGGTTTTGAAAGGTGGTTGATTTATTTCTTTGATGATATATGCTTGCATGTACTTATTTTATGTCTGAAAACCATTTTGGTAACAATAAAAAAACCGGATATGTTGCCATATCCGGTTTGAAAAAACCCAGAATCATTTTTATAAACACATTACTCGATTAAAATCATCTTTTTGGTAGAGACAAAGTCTCCTGCTTCGATCTGATAGTAATATACACCTGAAGTTCCTAATGAACTACTTGCTATATTTATTACGTGGTATCCTTTTTCGTACACATTTGAAGATGTGAACACTACTTTACCAGTTACATCCAAAACTCTTACGATAGCTGCCGATGGCTTAGCCAATTCGAAAGATATGTTAGTATAATCCTTAAATGGATTCGGTTCGTTTTGGTAAAGTACATTCTGAATACCTGACTGACCTTCTGTTCTAGACTGAAGACTTAATGGTCTGATGGTAGCATCTGTTTCGTACAATTCTGCTTTCAACACATCATCATTAAAGCTGATCTCTTTTGTGTTACCACTTCTCAATGCTTTAAATTTGATAGTGAATAGATTTGCATCTGCTGCGATACTTTGACCACGAGCTATATCATAACTCACTGCGATCGTTCCGTTTTCAGTATTTAATAAGTTCATATGTTGTGAAGTAATTGCAAGCGCACCTGCTTCTACACCTACGAAACTCAATACATTTGCATCATAATCTAAGGCAAACTGAGTACCCATGATTTCCATAACATCACCTGCTTTTACAGTGAATAATACTTCATCACCTGTGTTGTAAGACATCTCTTCTGCTACGAAAAGAGCATTCTGAGATCGGCTTTCTGTAGATCTGCTACTTGCATTCGCCAAAGCACTATTGTTCACATCACCCACTTTGATAGCTGTAAAGTTCACATTTGCTTTATCTTCGAATAATGAATCAAGATTAACCTTAGATGGGAAGTCAAATGGGAAAGCAGGATCAGCGAATACATAATCTGTAGGTACAAATCTCCATGACGTGTTGTTGTCCAAAGTAGTACTTACACCTAGGATCAATTTTCTTAAATTTACCAAGTCACTAGCGGTGATGCTTCTAGAATTGTTAACATCTGCTGCTAATAATTTGTATGGAGAACCAATCGCTTGTACACCCAAGATATGTCTTTGTATCAATACTAAGTCAAGGGTAGATACACCGTTCAATATGTCTGAATTTTTGTATGCACCTATTGATTTAGGATCAAAAACATCTACACCTGTCAATTTATATTGACCTTCATTTTTAGTCATATCTGTGATTTCTGTTGAACTTACCATATTCACAAGTTCTACTTCGATACCATCGATACCTTCTGACATTTCAGTAGTAATTCTACCTGCAACTGTTGGCAATAATCCTGCATTATCCGTACAAGCATTGGTAAGTGGTGAATCTTGAAGTATTAATACTACATCGCAGAAATCACTATTACCCGCTGCATCGATCACATACATTTTTAATGGAATTCTTGCTACTTGACCATTTGGTATGTCT
Source organism: Saprospiraceae bacterium UBA7687 (assembly GCA_002482845.1). Lineage (GTDB taxonomy): Bacteria > Bacteroidota > Bacteroidia > Chitinophagales > Saprospiraceae > OLB9. Next base: position 44,814 of record DLGT01000002.1, on the reverse strand, counting down.
GCACAAGTAAATGTTCTAGCTGGTTGATTACCTGCTGCGTTGAATGAGAATTTTAGATTTGCATCATTACCACAAGCTCCTGTGCTCTTATGGTTAAAGTCGCTAGCCCAAACTTCTGTAGAACCATCTGCATCTATTACCCACACGACTTCGCCTAGACATACTGGTGTTGGTTTTTTAGTCGATCTGATTACCACATCATAAGCACAGGTAGAAGATGTACCACATCTATTTGTCACTACAAAAGTTACTCTGTGTGTACCAACTTCTAGGGTTCTTGTGAATGTGCTACCAGTGCCTGATGCATCAATAGTATTATTTTTATTGATATCTAAAGTCCATGTATATTTCAACTCATTTTCGTCTGTACATGCATCTTCAGCAGTAGCCACAAATGTAACTTCTGCATCACATCTTGTTGGGTCAGTCTCTATTGTTCTAGTAGTGCAACCTGATGTAAATCTTGGCGCATCTGTACCTTTCAACTTGATTACTTGCGTTTTCTCAAAGATTGGTCCTGACACGTTGTTATAAGTACACCAATCAATCACTCTCCAAGTTCTTAAGATTTTCAAACATGCATCTGGTACTTCATAAAATACTTGATCTGTGTGAGATATTCCTATCTGTGTACACGCTGTAGAAGTGATGATAGGTTTGCTATTCAATACTTCTGGCGTTGCGTCATCAATATTACATGAATTGATACTGATATCACTTGGAAACACAATGTTATTTGCATTGAATATCGGAGCTGTTACTGTAAGTGTTTGTCTACAGAATACGGTTGGGTCACTGATGACAAACCACTCTCTCACTACAGTACCGAATCCACATGTATTTAAACCATTTGAAATCAATCTACTGTTTACTGTAAGGTTACCACAAACACCTGTTACCGTTGGTTTTCCGAAGAATGTGGTATCAAAGAATGTGGTATTGTTTGCAGCAAAACCCGCTATTCTAGTATCACCACATGTCAATGTTTTGTTGGAAGGACAAGTGATTACTGGTTTACGCTTATTCTGAACTTTAACAGTTGTTTCGCAATCGTTAAAATTACCTGCTTTATCATACACTCTTAGAATTACTGTTACTGTTGATCCTGTTGGTGTAATATCTGAACAACAGAAATTCACTTTAGGACCGAAGTTTAGATCTGAAGCAAATCCAGGACAAGTAGTTGTCTTACGTCTTACTTCGAATCTATCAAGTTCGCAATTGTCATTACTGTGATCATCAAGTGACTCCGCATACAATTCAGCCGATCCACTATCTTCTAATGAAATAACGGTAGTGCCTTCACAAATTGCTGTTGGAGGAGTTCTGTCTATAACATCTACTTCCGTAAAACAATCTGTTGAATTTCCACACTCATCTGTTACAGTATATCTAATCCAAGTTCTACCCAAAGGTAAGTTTATAATAGTAAAGTTAGGATATGTTCCTGTTACTCTTGTATCACCTTCTACAGTTGTGAATGGTGTAGATGGACCTGGATCATTACCAAGTGCATCTGCTTTTTTGAATGCCACTGTCCAAGTCGTAGCTGAACAATCATATACTACGATCGGAGCTAATACAGCCCAATCTGCTGTACAAGAAGAGCTTTTTGTAAATAATACTGAAGCTACTGTTTCATTATCAAGTGGAGAAACCATATCCGCAGGACAAGTAATTACTGGTCTTACATCATCTTCTATTTTGATTGTCTGAGCACATACTTTGTCTTCACCAGTACACCAGTCAATGATGTTCCACTGTCTGAATACTTTTATACCAGCACCACACAATTCAAAAACTACATCATTATAGTACACTTGAATATTCTGACAAGAAATATTTGATGGTTGACCACTCACAGCAGGTGTTGGAGCACCATTTGGTAAAGTTGCAAATGGAAGACCACATGACCTAATAAAATCTACAGGGCAAACCACATCATCAAGATCCGCTCTTTCTAAATAAAAGAACTGTATTTTTACACCTGATACGTTGCCACTAGCATCTGTAGCTGTCCACTCTCTTCTGATGATTTTTGCGTAATCATCTGCACAAAGTTGAGGCATCACAAAATCTGTTTTTTTGTAGGTAAGTGTTCCACCACATCCATCTATAAACACAGGTCTGTTTTGTGCATTTGCTGCTGTCTGGTTTAAGAAAGTTGTCTCGCCATTACATACCAATGTACAAATTGATGCACTTACTGCTGATTTTACGTTACCTACTCTACTGTCGATATCTAAGCTATTGATAATAGTAACAGTCCCAGGAGGGATCATACTAACTGTTGATACTACTAGAAAATAATTGGTACCTACATTAAGAGTATCAGAAAAAGTTCTTGTACTCATAGTCAATATGTTAGTACAAGGTGCAAGAGGATTAAAACTTCCTTCATAAAGATTGAAAAGGGCATTTGTTTGACCCAAATTAATATCCACAATTCCTGAAGCATCTACTGCAAACTGTACAACCGTATAATTTGAAGTAGTATAGCCACCTGCACCACCCGTACAAATAGAACCGAAAGGTCTTTCATAAGTTGGTGTACTTCCACTTACTAATGTATCAATTGAAGTTATTCTTTCTTCACATGGACAAGTAGAAATCACTGGAGGTAATTTGTCTTCAATAGAAGCATTTCCCCAACAATTGTTACCACATCCTCTCAAGCTGACTTTTACCTTTAGGGTAAGTCCGATGTGTGTGCTGTTGATCATAGGTCTCACTACTGGAAGGCCATTAAAAGAATCTACCACCACAGAAGGAAGCGTAGTACCATTCGGCAATTTAGCTTCTACATCATAGTATTCATCCGTGTAAGCAGGAGCTTCCAAGATCATATCAGGCTCGATAGTCATCGAACAATCATCATCTAGTGATATTTGGACATCATCATTACAAGCCATAATACTGTTACAGTTTACCTGAACTTGTGCTTGTAGGGAATGTGAAGAAAGTATAAGAGTTAAGGCAATTGAGAATGCCACCGTGGTCGTCTTGAATAAACCTGAAAAAGCGTTGATCAGGTTTGAAATTTGTGTAAAATTGGGTCTTTTCATTGGATGAAAATTTAATATTTGATTAAATCGATAAGATTTCATTGTATATAAATCCGGAAGGTGTGCAGTCCCGAAAACTTCGTCTTTCTTCAAGACTGCACGCTTTATCCGATTTATTTTATGACTATCATTTTACGAGTTGCAGAATAATTTTCCGTGTCAAGCTGATAGTACAGTACGCCATTTAGATTTAAAGTAGATACTTCTAGGTTGATCGTGTTATAACCTTTAGCATATTGGCCTTTGGTTTGATACACTTGTTTTCCTGTAAGGTCATAAATCTTAAGTGTGACTTGCTCTGCTGTTGGCAAGTTAAATCCTATGATCGTGGAAGTATTGAAAGGGTTTGGTACGTTTTGGAACAATTCAAACTTATCTGTTTGTGTTGCATCCACATTTCTACTTTCGATTTTCACACCTTGTGTCAATACTTGATTACCTTCATTGGTATATATTTCAGGACTTAGTTTTGCTCTGTGCAATGAGATGATGTTTTCATCCTTCACATCACTCAACAATCTGAATTGTAATGTCAATAATTGGTCGTGTAAGTTTACTGCTTCTATTGAACTCCAACTTAAGTGCAACATACCTTCAGATAAATTATTGAAACCAATGTGCTCATCTTTAAGGGCTAGTTTATTTGATTTCAAATCTACTAATTCAGCTTTTGCGATATCAAATCCTAAGGTCATTTGAAGTCCTAATACTTGTTGTAAATCGTTGGCCGAAATGCTCACTTCTACGATATCACCACGTTTTCCATTGACTGCATCAGCTTGTAATGTGACGTTACTTCTTGGCGTGACAACTGTAGACTTTGCGTTTGCTTTTACCGAACCATTGACATCTCCTATCTTCACTGCTACGAAATCAAGTCCCGCTACATCATGATCAAGATTGAACATACCTATTTTCTCATTGAAAGGGAATGGCGCCTTAGGATCAGCAAATAACTGTGCTACGTCTACAAATCTCCAGCTCTTATTATTGTTGAATTGTGGTTGTACACCTAAGATTACTTTTCTCAACTCTACAAGATCCGCTGCCGTTACTTTTTCTGAGCTATTGACATCCGCTGCTATGATTTTGTATGGTGAATCCAATGCTGCAATACCTAAGATATGTCTTTGGATTAATACAAGGTCAAGTGTCGAAATACCATTAGATGCATCATCTTGTTTGTCAGCTTGTATGCTGTAATCTTCATACATTGGCAACTCACCGAAAGAAAATTTACCAGTGGTAATCGTATTAGATGATTTTGGAAACTCAGCTTGTTCAGAATTAAGCTCAACTTTCACATCGTGTACCATCTCGCCACCGTCTGTATAAACATTACCTTGTACAGTTACTCTACCGTTTACATTGCTACCACAAGAATTACCATTGTCTTGAACAACCAATCTTACGGTACAGAAATCACTGTTATTTGCTGCATCAATAGTATATACATCAAGTGTAAACTCTTTGAAAGCACCTCCTTCTAAGTCAGCACAAGTAAATGTTCTAGAGATATCATTTCTATTGGTAGCAGAGAATGAAGATACTAGTTGATTGCCTGTAGAGCAGTTGTCCGTCGCACCAAGATCAAAATCTGAAGCCCAAATAGTAACTTCTTTTGAAGTCGGCATGATAACCGTTACGATCTCAGAGATACAGTAAGGCGTTGGTTTTTTATCATCCGCTACCGTAAAGATATTATTACAAGTCCTTACATTATTACAAGCATCTCTTACAGACCATGTAATTTTGTGTGTACCATAAGGGAAGTTTCTGTCTATGCTGCTACCAACTCCTGCAGCTACTTCTAAGCTACCATTATTACCTTCATCGATCGTGTATGACCATTTAAGTAAGTCTACAGGTGTACAATCGTCAGTTGCAGTTGCTGTTACTTTTACATTTGCAGTACACACCCCAACTTGTGTAATCGTAAGATCAGAAGTAGAACATCCTTTTGTAATCGTCGGCAATACCGTATTATTAATCATGATGACCTGAGTAGATGTCCAAGTTCCAATCAATGGGAAACCAGGTACAGTCTGACACCAATCGATCACTGTCCACTTTCTAAGTACTTTTGCACAAGCTTCTTCTGTAAAATTGAAGACAATATCTTCGTAATCAGCTGCTAATTGTGCACACGCTACATTTCTCAAGTATCTTGGTCTTCTACTCGCAAGCGGTAGATTATCAGGATCTATATTATTAATACATGCATTGCTTAATGTTGTATTAGTAGGCCATTGAATATCATTCGCTGTAAACGGTGTGCTGTTTCTCACAGTAATTACTTGAACTTTTACCGTTTTATTTCCGTACGTATCAGTCGCAGTGAAAGTTCTTCTAATCTCACCTACCTTACATTCGTTACGTAAATCTACACTTTCTACCACAAGACTAGCCGTACAATTGTCTGTAACTGTAGCAGTACCAAATCTTGTAAGTGTGGTGAAATCTTCTATACAATTTGCGGTAACATCTGCTGGTACTGTTAGTGTAGGGAAGATATTATCTTGAACCCTAGCTTCAACCATACAAGAATTAAACAAACCTACTTTATCCCATACGCCTAGTTCTACCATGATCACTTTACCTATGTCATCACAAGTAAACTTAACTTGGTTGTCGCAAGCTAGCGTATTCCAAGCTACTGGGTTATCCATTCTTCTGACTTTCAAGCAAACCAATTCGCAATTATCATGGCTACCATCATCAAAAGTGTACACACCAGCATTAGCCATACCTTCGCTACCGATAGCTATGATGGTATTTTTATCACAAACTGGCGTCGGTGGTTGGTTGTCGATTACGTCTACTTCTGTAAAACAGTCTGTTGAGTTACCACATATATCTGTCACAGTGTACTTGATCCAAGTACGACCAGATGGTAAGTTCAAAATTCTGAAATTAGGATACGAACCAGTCACTTGCACGTTGCCGTCTACTTTCACATAATCACCGTCTACAGGTGGTAATCCATTATTATCTGCCAATAAGAACCTTACATCCCAAGTGGTAGATGAACAATCAAATATAACTGTAGGAGGTATTACTGTCCAATCTCCACCACAACCGTGCTCTTTTGCATTGATCACAGCTGATGTACCTGGACTTCCGATCAAATCTGGTGGACAAGTAATCACAGGATTTGTCGTATCCATGATGGTAATCAATTGGTTCAGTATTCTTATTTCACTTGTACAGTGATCGATTACCGTCCATTTTCTTACGATTTTATAAGAGTTAGGACCACATATAGGAAGGATCGCATCCGTAAATGATACTGATGATTTCAAACAAAGCGTACCTATTGGATAACCTGTAGATTCAGGGCTAGGATTACCTGCAAAATCTTGACCTACAGGTATTTTGATCCAGTTGCCACAAGCTTCTAATGATGCATATGGACCCGTAGCACTATCGTAGTTGCCAGGGAAAATCACATCGTCTATATCAGCTCTATTTACGCTGATCACTTGTGTACAAGAGGAAGTATTATTTGAATTATCAGTGACTAACCATGTTCTCGTGATAATAGAACTATAAGGTCCATCACATAAATCTGTCAATGAAACATCTGTAAATGATAGGAACGCATCACTACATTTATCAAAGTTTCTAAGCAACCATCTATTAGGGTTATTGATTATAGGAACTACTTCAGTGCCTACTGGCAAAACAGGAAATCCTGTCACTGCAAAATTATTAAGGTTTTCACAATTGATAATAGTATCAGGAGGACAAACCAAGTCTGGGATAGATTTGTCTTCTATTAGCGCATATCCCCAACAAGAGTTACCGCTACATTCATGTACCACTGTGATACCAAGTGTTTTATTGATATATTTATATCCAAGTGTTCCGTTAGGAATGATCGTATCCCTTTGTAAATCTTTGATAATGATATCATAAGATGCATCAGGATAATTTTGATCTTCTAAAAACTGGTCAGGTGTAAAGTACAATTCACAACTTGGATTCATAGATAAATTGACCAAATTATTACATGCTAATGGAACAGTCGCTTCGTTTACGATATCGATAACTTCCACTGATGTAAAAGGACAAAGGTTATTACCTGCCACAAAATTTCCAGTTACTCTCAGGTAGTAAACTCCTGTAGTATTTGGCCATGTTATAGTCTGGCTATTAACTGATCCTGATGACAATATACCTGAAGGCATCGTTCCTGCTGCATCCAAAAACACACCCCATGAAACACCACTCACCTGGGCAGGAGTAGCACCTATAGTATATGTTTCTGTATCGCCGATACAATTGCCGAAGTCACCCCTAATTGCCGTTAATGGCGCTGGATCGACAATAGATACAACTCTAGTCGATGTGAATTCGCAGGCATTAGGTTGTGTTGGGTAAGATACCAACTCAGCGGACACTTCTACATTATAATTGCCTGGCACCGTATTCCAATCCACCGTAATAGCATTAGTACCTTGACCACTGGCTATCAAGCCCCCGGCAGGTACAGACCATACGATATTAGAAAGATTGGCACTAGCAGGTATAGCGTAGGATTCCGTGCTGCCTTGGCATACAATGGCATCACCTACAATAGCAGTAGCCGGTGGAGCAGGATAGCTACACGACTGACTGGAAGACAAGGCTTGTACCGTGCTTCCGTTTGTTACTACTGTAGACCAGCTTTGACCTGAAATACGCTTACCTACTATCCTATAGATTCCTGATCCCGGAGCGGTTTCTGGTATTATAGTGTTATTAAGGTAAAGCACAGGCGCCGCTGGTGGAGCTAAAGATAGTGGATTGTAAAATCCTATTGGATTCATCAATCTCCAGGTTTGTCCTGGTATCCCTGTGATGGTAATTGAATCTCGGTACTGACCGTTGATGGCAGTAGTTGCATTGTCTAAACAATAACACTCACGTTGACTAAAGGTCGTTTGTGCCAGAGAATCATCTGCATACATAACCACGCATAAAATGGCTACTGTAAGTGCTTTCATGCTCCGATCGCTGATCAGGCTGAAAAATCGTGTAAGTAATGGTCTCTTCATCGATTGATGGATTTTGAAAAAATTCGTAATTGCGTTAAAAATGTTCTATCTTTATCCACAACTATCCTATGATAGCTGCAAACTATTTTAATTTGTTAAAATCTTGCAATCATCAAAAACTATCTCATCTCACGATTTGATAAATTTTCTCTGGTTACAAGGTATCAAAACCAAATTTCAGACCAAACTCAAAGACGTATTATGCTGTATTTTAATATGATAGATACATTATTTTTTTTAGTAATATCTAAGAGACATCATATCAAACATCTAACTACGAATAATTTTTTTTCATTTTTTTTCACTTTTTTTTAAAGATTTTTGGGTTTCTAGTATGTACAATTTATTCATTTGCTGATTTGCTGGATTTGTTGATAAATATTAAGCTAGCCAATATTGAGAATGTAGTTATTCCATGCTGACAATAGCTTCTAATCATGTATATACTTAGGATTTTGTCCTAAAGCAACTTTAACACGTGCAACTACCACCCTATCCTATAAGAATAAAAATCAACCCTTTACAGGAAGAATGTCCAATAAGAACTCATAACCTAAATGTCGGGTGAAAGTATTCTTTTTACTTTTCCATTATGTTTTTGCTACAATATTTGTCTGAATCTTTATATCAAAGTATATTTACCTAATTTTTAAAGAACAGATCACATGATTAGGTACTAATTAAAATACTAAATAAATGAAAAACTTAATACTTACCACCATTTGTCTTTGTCTAACAAACTTTTTTGCTTACAGCCAATTTAAAAATATAGGTGGTGATGGGAAGGCAATTGTCATAGATGTCTTTGCAAAAGTAGATACCATTTATGCTTTGAGCAATTCCATCATTCATAAAAGCGCTGATGGTGGTCAGACTTGGGTAGCAATCCCTGGAAGTCAATTGTTAGGTGATTTAGAAGAATTTCATGTCAATGGAGATTTTATTGTGGCTGTTGATGTTAAGGTTGAATTCGATTGGCTGGACATGACGATTTATTCTTCTAAAGATGGAGGTTTGAATTGGGTTAAAAAGGACATATACAGGCCAGATTATTTTTTTGGTCTGTATGAAGATGATATTTCAATCACCATTCATGACGATATCATCACAGTGGCAACACATGACGAAATATTTGTAAGCAGAGATTTTGGTGTCAACTTTGCAATTATTAGTGATAAAAAATTCTACCACGAAAGAAGTGATTTTATTTATTTTCAAGATGGTTATCACTACATCATTGAACATACTAAAGTAACTAAAACTACAGATTTCATTACTTTTACAACAGTCGACAATTCAGAATCAAGTGGCATTTCTGGCTTTTTTAGAGATCATAATTCTATTTATATTTATAGTGATGGTACACAAAAATTAGTAGGAGATGCATTTGATGCTGTAGCCTTAGACCCTTTACTATTTGATAGGGATTTGAAGTATAATTTTGACGAAAATTATCTTTATGTTTATAACAAATACCAATATGAAATGCAATTGTTTGATGATGAATTTAACCTTATAAAAGTTATTGATATTTCCACAATAATTGATGTCCAATCATACTATGAAAGGTTTTTAGTCTATGGTGGATTTATTTTTTATTATAATACTTTGGAATATGGACTATACAAAAAAGACATAGTTACAGGAAGTAATTCAGTGGTAGAAATAACAGATAATATTAAAGGAGCACTAGGGAATTATATCATTGTCGACAATAGTCTGTGGCAAATAACAACTTGGCTATCGTACTACAATAGGTCAACCAATAAATGGCAGTCACCAAATATTAATTTTGAAAATAATGAATACGCTATCGTAAATAAAAATTCTATTATTACAACAAATACAAGAAGTATTGTAAATCTAGGTGGTATAAAAATCAGAGCCACAGACTTCCCGTTTTTAGACTCAAAGCTTTTCAATTGTAATGACATCGTGATGGCTAAGGGAGAATTTAAAAATAAAGTGTACACACTGATAGGTGGCATCTTGCCTTGGATTGAAATAGAATATGAAATATCTTGGGAAAAAATAAAAACAGATTTTTCAAATGGCAACTATATCATTCACAATGAAATAGATGAAATACTGTATACTTCCAACAAATACACATGGCAAAAAATAAAGCTAAATCCTTCTGTGATTGGTAATCAGAAAATAAGTAGCGTCCAAATAAATGTAGCTGGAGAATTTTTTATCACCGCTGGCAAATCACTTTATAAATACAATGCTATCAATAATACTTGGCTTAAAGTCAATGCCAACCTACATCCATATCCAAATCAGACGATATCTGATTTCGCCATTTACAAAGATGTCATGGTAGAAACTATTTATGGTCACGGAGTGGTAATATCCTTAGATCTGGGTCTTACTTGGCAAACATTTGAAGATGGACTTCCTGATTCTTATATGGTAGACATTTTGTTTAGCGACAGTCATATGTTTGTTACCAATCTTTTTGAAGTTTTTGAAAGACCACTAGATGAAATACCAGGTCTGTCATCTACGGATCAAAACATTACTAGCTCAAATACATCCATCTCTATTTATCCAAATCCCGTTACAAACGTGCTTAATTACGAATTGATAAATATAAATTCACCCACAAACATAGAAATATATAATACTGCTGGAACATCAGTTTATGAGCAAAAAAATAACACTCAAATCAAAGGACAAATAGATGTGGTTACATTCAAATCAGGTATTTATTTTGTAAAAACAAATACAGCTAATGGACCACAGTTCAAGAAGTTGATAAAATTGTAAATTTTCTAAATTATTATCCTAAAAATACCAACAATAAAAATCTTTAATTACCTTTGGCTGAAATATTATTACATAGATAAAAACCAGCCAATGAAGAATTTAATCATTATTTATTTTTTGACCGTTTTTGCTTTTTTCAAATATGGAAATGCGCAAACCGAAAAAGGTACTTTCCTATTAGGTGGCAATGTGTCCTACCAACTTGTAGATGAACAGTATTTTCTGAATATCAGTCCTAACATTGGTTATTTTGTTGCCAATAAAATTTCAATAGGGCTATTTTCAAGTTTAGAAAAACAAAATTTACTCAGTGATTTTCTAATAGGTCCTAATATTAGAGTATACTTTCTACCTTCTGAAATAGGAAGCTTTTTTGCGGGAGGCACGTACCTTTACAACTATATAAAAGCACCAGCTCAACGATTTGAAGGATCATTCAATGGTTTTAATACTTCTTTGGGTTATGCAATGTTTCTAAATAATTCGATTGCCATAGAATTATCAGCTAATTATGAAAAATTGGAAGACAGATCAGGAAATTTATATTTTGGAATTGGGTTTCAAATTCATTTAAAAAAATAAAACTATAACTTATATTCTAATTCAATACACTTAAAAAAATCAACATGAAAGTTTTAACAATCATATCTACCTTAATTTTAATTACCCATATTTCAAATGCTCAAACAATCAAAGGAACATATCTATTAGGCGGGGACGCATCGTACCAAACATCGGAAGGAGATGTCATTTTTACACTTAATCCTAATATTGGGTATTTTGTAGTAGATAAATTTGTGACAGGGCTATCTGTCAGTTATTTTTCATACAGAAATACCAAATCTATAGGATTGAACCCATTTCTTAGGTCTTATTTTTTAACATCTGACCGAGGAAGTGCTTTTGGTGGAATAGGTGTAAGTTACGTCCGTCAAAATCGTAATGACAATATTGAAACTTTATACGGTTACAATTTAAAGTTAGGATATGCTATTTTCTTAAATAGATCCATAGCCTTAGAAGCAAGTGCAAATTATGCAAATCTTGTTGATAAAAGTCCAATAAATATTAATGAAAAACTATTTTCATTTAATGTCGGTTTCCAAATTCATTTTAATCAACAATAGTGAAAGTTTTACCTATTGATTTAAAACCCTTAAAAAACAAAATAAAGCACCTCATTTTAATATTTTCGGTTTTATTTTTTGCCAAAAATGGAAATGCACATACGGAAAAGGGTAAAAGAAATGATTCATACTCAGAACCAGGTTATCGCTTAGCATTGGAATATGCTATATTTTTAAATAAATCGATCGATTAAGAATTGACGGGTAATTTTACACAAAATAAGACATGCAAGATAGTTGCGTTGGTGTCTTGAACCCTGATAAAGGTATGTTCTCATTTGGTGTAGGTTTCCAGATACATCTAAAAAATTAAGAAGATAAACTTAATAATTAATTTTGAAAAGCATATATTGTCATTTTGGGAACCATTACCCAAATTGACTACCTAACTATTATGTCAACTAAATGTCATAAATTATCTTTTATTAGAAATCAACTCGTTGGGATTTAAAAAATAGACTACTTTAGCGACTTATCATGTTATGCATGTTTATAACATCATCAAAACTTAATCAACACTCTTTAAAAGTAGGTCCATGAATCATTATTTTACGCTTATTATTTTCTTATTTTTACTCCCACAAATTAATAATGCACAAACCATTCAAGATGACTTCGAAGGAAATGGCACTATATATACATGGGCAGAAGATGATTGTGGATTAGATATAAGCTTCACAAACCCTTATAAACAAGGCATGAATACTTCTGCTACGGTACTTAGATATTCTGATAATGGTGGTCAATATGCCAATGTGAGATTTGATGTAAGCGGTAATTTAGATTTGGAAGACAACCACACTTTTAGACTCATGATTTATGTTCCTGCAAATGGTTTGACAGGTAACCAAAACAACCAAGTTTCTCTTAAACTACAGGATGGAACATTAGCAGAACCATGGGTGACTCAATCTGAAATCATCAAACCTATCATACTAAATCAATGGCAAATCGTGACTTTTAATTTTAAAGATGATGCTTATCGCAATTTTAATGATAATTCGTTGCCTCCATCAGAAAGAAAAGATTTTAATCGGGTGTTAATACAAATTAATGGCGAAAACAATAATGATCGAGTGGTAGCTTTTGTAGATAATATCAATTATGATGGTGCTATAAAGCAAGACCCAATATATGACAACCTTGTATGGTTTGATGAGTTTTCCAATAATGGCGCTATCGATAATTCAAAATGGTTTCACCAAACAAAACTACCTGCTGGTGGGAGTTGGTTTAATGGCGAAGTCCAACATTATACCAATCGAACCAATAATGCTATAGTAGAAAATGGCATCTTAAAAATCATTGCCAGAAAAGAAACATTCAACAACCAAGGTCAGACCAAAAACTACACATCTGCAAGACTTAATTCTAAGTTTGCTTTTACTTATGGCAAAGTGGAAGTGAGAGCAAAACTTCCTTCGGGAGTAGGTACTTGGCCTGCTATATGGATGTTAGGCAAAAACATCACAGAAGATGGTGCATATTGGCAACAACAAGGTTTTGGCACAACACCATGGCCAGCATGTGGTGAAGTAGATATCATGGAACATTGGGGACATAACCAAAACTTTGTGCAGAGTGCACTACACACACCATCTAGTTCTGGTAATACATTTAATGTTGGGGGACAAAACATTCCTACTGCATCATCAGAATTTCATGTGTACAGTTTAGTGTGGACACCAGAAAAGATGATTTTCAGTGTAGACGGGAAAGTACACTACTCATATAATCCTGCCATAAAAGATGCTGCTACATGGCCATTCAATAAAGACCAATATCTATTGCTCAATTTTGCCATACAACCATCTATCAGTCCCAATTTTACCCAAGGTGCCATGGAAGTTGATTATGTAAGGGTTTACCAAGAGAGTCCTGTTTCGTCCATCGTAGCCATCCATGATGACAACCATACTTACTATCCAAATCCAGTAGACGACGAGCTAAATATATTGTTAGAAGACAATGTAGACCGACAGGTGGCTTTAAAAATATTCTCTACAGATGGTCAGATTGTTCGTTCAAACACCTACCCTATTCAGGATAATAAAATCACCCTAAGAGACTTAAGTCAGCTCTCAAAAGGCATGTACATCATCACATATGAACTTAACAATAAGATACACAGCTTTAAAATAATCAAAAGCTAATATTTAGCAATACATACAGAAAAAACAAAGATTCTGGAATTAATTTTTTGGTATATTCAACCGTATTGGTAGTGAATTTTCTTTATGTATTCCAAAGTTAGTTATTGCGATCAAGAGAAGTACAACTTGGTAAAAATATACCATTATTGCCCTACCTAACATTTATACAGTCTATAATGAATCAAATTCTATAAAATTCATATATTTGTTGCTTACATTTTGCTAATCAGACAAGCTCAAATTTTATGCGTTTTAAATTGTCTTTAAAACTTAGTTTGTTTCGCAAACACCCATTAGCTAAAATCAAGAAGATTTATTGATATAATAATTCATCTCCAATGACTTTATACAACTCAATTTTATATGTTCTTCTGATGTTAGGTTGCATTGAAAATGATAAGGAAATAAAACCTACCACTATTCAATTCAAAAATGAAGTAGAAGTTTGGTTGACTACAGGTGATCAAACATCACTACTCAAAAAGCTACCAAATAACCTTACCTTTTCAGACCAACAAAACAACTACCCTACCATCTCTGTAGACACTACTATATATTATCAAAGCATCGATGGATTTGGGTTCACCTTGACTGGAGGAAGCGCTTTATTATTGAGCAAAATGTCACCATCAGAGAGAGATAAAATATTGAACGAGATGTTTGGGTGTTCTGGAGATCAGGCTTGTATTTCTTACTTGAGATTGAGTGTAGGTGCTTCTGATTTGGACGATAAAGTATTCAGTTACAATGACCTGCTCGTAGGTCAAGAAGATATAACATTATCTAACTTTTCATTATCAAAAGATACACTACATCTATTGCCCATAATCAAACAAATATTAAGCATCCAACCGACTATAAAGTTTATGGCAACACCATGGAGCCCACCTACTTGGATGAAGTCAAATGGAAGTTCCATTGGTGGTTCTTTGCTACCCAGATATTATGATGTTTATGCTGATTATCTTGTAAAATATATTCAACAAATGAAAACGTTTGGTGTCCATATCGATGCTTTGACCATACAAAACGAGCCACAACATGGAGGCAACAATCCGAGTATGCTAATGAATGAAGCTGAACAAGTATTATTCATCAAAAAACACTTGGGTCCAAAATTTAAAGCCAATAAAATAAATACAAAAATTGTCATTTGGGATCATAATTGTGATCGCCCTGACTACCCCATTACTGTACTTAATGACCCTGAAGCAAATAAGTATATAGATGGTAGTGCATTCCATCTGTACGCAGGTGAGATAAATGCATTATCACAGGTACGGTCTGCCCATCCTACCAAAAACCTATACTTTACAGAACAATGGACAGGTGCCAATGGTCGTTTTGATGGAGATCTACAATGGCATGTCAAAAACGTACTGATAGGTAGCATGAGAAATTGGAGTAAGATAGCGCTCGAATGGAATCTGGCCAGTGATCCATCTTTTGAACCACATACACCAGGTGGTTGTACTGAATGTAAAGGTGCTATCACTATTGACCGAAATATCGTATCGAAAAATGTCGCTTATTACATCATTGCTCATGCCAGTAGATTTGTCCCTTCTAATTCCATTAGAATAGAAAGTAATACTATCGACAATGTCCATCAAGTATCATTCTATACACCAAATGGTAAAAAAGTTATGATAGCACTCAACGAAACAGTCAAAACAGAATTATTTAACATTCAATATAAAGGCAAAAAAGTATTATCGACTTTACCTGCTCATAGTGTTGCCACATTTGTTTGGGATTAACTTTCACATAAAATTGTAACAATAATAAAATATGAATTTCATTAAAAACATTCAATTCACCTTCCTTTTAATGATGATACCTTTTATAATAATCAGTCAGAACGATACAAGTCCAACTGCATATAAAGGCTGGGAATTAGTCTGGCATGATGAGTTTAATGGTAGTGGATTGCCTGACAGTACTAAGTGGAGTTATGATGTAGGAGGCCATGGATGGGGCAATAATGAACAACAATATTATCTAGCAAACTCATTAGAAAACACATATCTCAAAGATGGGCAGCTACATATAGTTGCCGTCAAAAAAGACTATGAAAACAGGAGTTATACTTCCGCAAAACTTACGACATACAAGAAAATACATCAGAAATATGGCAAAGTAGAAGTCAAGGCAAAGTTACCACAAGGAAAAGGTAGTTGGCCAGCTATTTGGATGCTTCCCGTAACGATCAGGACCAAAGAAGAACCTTGGCCATTGTGTGGAGAAATAGACATCATGGAACACGTAGGCAAAGACCCTGGCATGGTCCACACTTCACTTCATTCTGAACTTTATAACCATGTCAAGGGAACACAAATCACGCACTTCGAAAGGCTACCAAATGTATTTAATGAATTCCACACTTATGGTATTGAATGGGACGAAAATAGCATAAAATTTGTGTACGATGGCAAACTTTTTTACGAATCATTCAAAGGACAAGATGGTAAAGTATCCACCAACGATGGTTGGCCTTTTGACAAACCATATTTTTTGATTCTAAATGTGGCAATTGGTGGCAATTGGGGTGGAGAAATAGATGATACTATCTTTCCCAATGAAATGATAGTAGATTATGTAAGAATTTTTAAAAAGAAATAACAAAACAGACTAAACATTTTAGTTCAAATAAAACATTGTATCAATATGAATAACGTAGTTGTAATTTTCGTCTTTAGTTTATTACTATTAAGTTGTCGTGAGCAGACGCAAAACTTGGACCCTATTCCAACACATGAAACTATCCAAGTACCATCAGCTGAAATAGGCGAAACAAGAATTATTAATATTTGGACACCTCCAGGATATAAAGAAGGTGTAGATTCCTTTCCAGTGCTTTACATGTTGGATGGTGGTATAAAAGAAGATTTCCCACATATTGCAAATACTTTGGACACTTTGATTAAATCAAACAAAATACCATCTATAATTCTAGTAGGAATAGAAAACACAGAGAGAAGAAGAGACCTGACGGGGCCTACAGAAGTTGCAAAAGACAAAGAAATAGCCACAGTTGTGGGCCAATCAGAAAAATTTAGTAATTTCATCAAAAATGAATTGATGCCAGAAATCAATAAGCGATACAAAACAACCAATCAAAAAGGAATCATTGGCGAATCTTTGGCTGGATTATTTGTCACAGAAACGCTTTTGTTACATTCAGATATGTTTGACTTTTACATCGCTTTTGATCCATCTATTTGGTGGAATGATACGTATTTACTAAAAACCGCTGATCAGCATTTGGCAAACTTTGCTACCACAAATAAACGATTTTGGTTTGCAGGTTCCGACGCAGAAGATATCAATGTCCACACAGATCATTTGGCAAAAACTTTACAGACAAAAAAACTATCCAACCTTACATGGCAATATGTAGATGAACCAAATGAGCAGCATAATACTATTTTCAGAGCGACAAAAGAAAAGGCACTTATTTGGACCTTAAATCCGTAGTAAAATAAAAAGTCCCACCCAAAAAATGGATGAGACTATTATACTTAATCATGTAAAAATCAAAACCGATTAATCATTGTTGGATTAAAACAATCTAATACCAACGGTAGCTTGTAACCAAGCATTTTTATATCTAGGAGTTGTCGTGGTGCCATCTTCATGGTTTTTATATAAATCCCATCCGCCTCTGATACCTAAAATAGCCCTACTTATATTCAAGTCAACACCTATGGATGCTCCAAGGATATTCTTTCTTAAGTCTTCGTTTTTAAACTCTTCTGATTGCTCGAAGCTCGTAAGTGAGTTTTCAAATACATCTTTTTGTTTTGTCAGAAACGAGAATTGTGGTCCTACTAAAATAGTCAAAGAGCTGACGGGTTTAATAGCAAAGTAAATCGGCACATCAATAAATGTAGAAGTACGTGTCAAACTGTATGAACTACCTAAAAGACTACCTTGTGCTTTAAAACCTTTTTGCGAAAATAGTACCTCAGGTTGTACACCCAACATACTACCCAACGGAATAGACATAAATGCCCCAGCTACAAATCCAATCTTTCCATCCGCAGTAAAGTCTTCACCTTCTGAATCATACACATTAGCAAAATTAATCCCACCTTTTATACCAATCTGGAAAGCATTCCGATTATCGTCTTGCGCTGATACTTGAAAAGATATTAATGATGTCAAGCAGATTAAAATTATTAAATTTTTCATTTCCTGAATTTTTAAATTAAATAATAAGTAATTCATTTTCCCATTTGTCGAAATAATCTTATTGATTTTTCTTTCCAATATTTGAGATCGAAGTACCTAAATCATCCATATCTTTGCCAAATTCAGTCTTAAAAGCTTCCCAATTTTCTTTACCATTATCACTATACTCGCCAATCTTCATTTTTAGGTTATTGTTTTTTGCTTCAAGTTCTGCGATTTCTTCTTTGATTTCTGCGCTCATTGTTTTTTTCTCCTTTGCCAATTTTGCATTATACTCAGCAATGGCACGCTCATTAGCAGCAATTTTTTCTGCTGTCATCAGTCTAAATTGTTCGATGTCAGCCTTATACTCATCTTGAGCTTCTTGAAGGTTTTCTTCTGCTTCGACAACATTTTCTTCTGCTTTTTCGACTTTCTGTGCTGAATTACCACAACTTGTCATAAATAAGAATAAGCCGAAAACAGTGGTTAAAATTACTAATTTTGATGGTTTCATTTGAATTAAATTTTGCCGCAAATGGCGGTACATTTGTGAATAAATTATCACAATACAAAGGTACAATGTATTGTTTACGAATACTTTATACAATTTTTATTATAAGTTATATTATTTACTCCTATCATGGAGCCACTTTGGGCAATGATCTATTCGTAGCCACTTTTGATGATAGTCAATATCATTTTAAACCTACCATTAGGCTTGATGAGATTGGGAGCGTGCGCTGGTATAACAATTGATTGCCCTATTTTTAATAACTTAGTTTCTCCATTGATAACGATTTCTGCTTCACCATCTATGACCTGAGCAAATGTATCAAATGGAGACGTTTTTTCAGTCAAACCTTCACCGCTGTCTACGGACATCAATGAAATATTTCCTGTTGACTTTTTTAGAATTGTTTTAATGACTACTGAGTTTGGCACGTATTCAATGATTTCCACTGTGATAAACACCTTTGATTTTTCTACATCTTGAATATCCATGTTTTTTTTATTGTAACCATCCCAATGATTGGAATGATACTATTATTTATCAGACAAAGGTGGTAATTTAATATTCCCAATCGTTACACAATTAAGAATAAGCATTGTACTATTCAGTGGTGTACTAAAGAACTTTTCGGCCTTGGATGATCCTAAGTAAAACAACGATGATAGCTATCACAAGCAAGATGTGGACTAACCCACCTGCATTATATCCTACAAAACCAATCAGCCATCCAATAACCAAAATTACTGCTATAATATAAAGCAAATTTCCCATGTTTTTATTCTTTAAATGATTAATAAATTTTATAACCATGATTGATTATAAATCACAACTGCAAAGGTAAGCGCGTCTACTTGATATCGTTTTACACAATTTCAACAAAGATTTATATCTTTTAATAATAGATTTAAAAGGCATTATTAAAATTACTTTTAAAGTGATATAAATCAATTAATCACCAATATCTTCTAAATGGATACGCTTTTTAAATTCTTTGAGTTTTTTGAAGTAAGTCGGTGTTAGACCTGTAACTTTTTTGAACTGATTAGATAGATGGGCGACACTACTATAGTTTAATTTGTAGGAAATTTCAGTCAAATTTAGTTCATCATAAAGCAAAAGTTCTTTTACCTTTTCTATTTTGTGTGCAATGATAAAGTGCTCAATGGTTGTCCCTGTGACTTCAGAAAACAAACTAGCCATATAAGTGTAGTCATGGTCAATCTTTGTACTTAAATATTCAGAAAAATTGACAATAGGTACTTCATCGGAATAATGGATCATTTCAATAATAATAATCTTAATCTTTTCTATTAACATTGCCTTCTTATCATCCATAAGCAATAAAGATGAAACCATCAATCCTTTTTTGATGGTAAGTAATTGTTCTTTATCAAGTTCTTCTTTGACGTCGACCTCTCCAAGTTCGATGGATCTGAAGGTTAAATTCATATTTTCTAGAACTGCTCTGACTGCCATCTTGCATCGAGCCGAGACCATGTATTTAATGTATAACTTCAAAATGATTTTGTTGGTTGACTGCTATAACCCCTAAAAAGTAAATTAAGTTACCAAAAACAAAAATAAAGTAAAATTAAATCAGAATGACACCCAAACAACCTATTTATACATCAAAATAATTGATTTTCAATAATTTATAAATAAGCACCATGAATCTTTAAAAATATTTTTATACGAAATATTTAGCTAAACAGCTATTCCATTTTACATTGCGATCGTTCTTTTTGGATAAAATATAAAAGTCCCAAGTGCTTACTTCTTGAATGATTCTGATAGCTTAGAATTAGTAAGCCAATAGGTCATCACTATTGAAAGTTCGACAAAACAAAAATATTAGATTACAGAGTACAAAGTCTATCATTAATTATTTAAAAAAACATAAATAAAAACTTAATAAATCCAAGATAACTCATATATTTGTAACAATATTTTGCATAATACAATTTAATCAAAATTAAATTTAAAACCATGAATACTTCCAAAGTCCTATTTTCAGCCATTGTTTTTATATTCTTGCTATTAAATTTAATGCAAGCACAAAAGC
Source organism: Saprospiraceae bacterium UBA7687 (assembly GCA_002482845.1). GTDB lineage: Bacteria > Bacteroidota > Bacteroidia > Chitinophagales > Saprospiraceae > OLB9. Next base: position 23,909 of record DLGT01000002.1, on the reverse strand, counting down.
TAAAAGTGGTCAACGTAGAAGAACTTAGGTCCATAAGCTCAAGTTGGGATTATTGCAAAGTAGAAGTGAAACCTATAGGTGATGACATCAGAAATTATACCTACTACAAAATAAACGAGTTAAAACGAGTAGTTGATAACAAAGGTATCAACTTGCTTCCAGAATCGATGGAAGATGCAAAATATGTGGCTATAGACGACAACTCTATCATCCAACTTCTTAAGGCTTCCAGATCTGCAAGTACGATTAATATTGATGGAAGTTTGAGCTTATTTAAACCAACGGAAGAAAATGGAGGCATTATAAAAATAACAGGCTTTAAAGCCAAACCTGGTGTGAATTTAGCGCCTAAAGGTGCTTCCTTTTCATTATTTTTTTATGATAAAGCTACTCTCCAAAAGATGGGTGCTAAAGATGTAAACCAACGCTATGAAGATATCCAAAAACTACCAGAAGCTGACAGAAACTTCGCATCTGAAGTGAATTCGTTAGTAGACAACTTAAGTTATTACACAGAGACAGAAATCGATAATATGATCTTTTTTGCTATTGGCGGAGATAACTCGCAAGTTATGGGTGTAGATTTTGAAGATGATAAAGGCAAAAAAATTTCACCAATTTCATCTTCTTATACAAATGTCGTTCACACTTATTACTTTGAGACAAAACCTGACGCAAAAATGAAACTCATACTAAATGTAGAAAGTCAAAAAGCAATTAAAAAAGTACCATTTTCTTTATTGGGCGTAGATCTTCCGTAATAGTGGCATAGAAATCATAACAAACGATTCTTTATTTAAACTTAACGGATGTCAATAACTTCCGAAGGTTTTGACTATCTACCCTATTTAGAGTTACAAGCGATAATTTTTTACCGTCCTTTTTACCATCCACAGACTTTAGATAAAGTCCTGAAGGCAAAGAATCAGTATTGGATATAAAAATTTTACGGATGTAAACGTCTGTAGTATCCGTCGTAATGTCATAATTTTTAAGATTAGTATCTTCACTATTTAACTGAAAAGGATATCCGTAAGTCCTACCCCGAAATTTTAAATTTGCCACCTTGGTACAAACTTGGCATTGAAAGATCGTTTTGGTATCTTCTGCTTTGTCCACGATATTTACAATAGATACAGAATCTCTAAACAATCTATTAAGTTTGGCTTCGATGTGGATGATTTCAAAAAACTTCGCATAATAATTTGCATTAAAAGCCCGCATAAAACCTTCTTCGATGGTAATAGGTCCTGCATTAGCATATTTGCCATAATCAAAATCAAATACAATATCACCGCACTGCACGGTACCTACTTTTGAGTCAAAACCAGTACCTTCCATAAAAGTACAATCACCACCAATAGTAAATAAGTCATTACTACTCACTTTATCACCACGCTGACCCATCTTAGATGAAGAGCAAGAAGCGACGATGATCATTGATACAATAAAAAAATACTTCATAATATCAGTTTATTATTTTTGAAGAAGTCACAGGAATAGCAGCTAAAATATTCTTTAAAAAAAGATTGGTATCAAATGCTTCACCACCAGTACCCATTCTGACAATGACCACATTTCTAGATGGAATGATAAACACAAACTGACCTTGGTATCCATTGGCAGAATATAAATCATGAGGTGCATCAGGATATTCTACCCCATTTTTATTTAACCAAAAATGAGCTCCATAGATTCCATTAGCCCCTTGGGCTTCTTCTCTTGTGTAAGTTGTCCAACCTTCTCGTAGCAATCTTTTGCCATTCCAAACTCCGTCATGTAGGTATAATAACCCAAATTTCGCCCAATCTCTCGGTGTGGCGTATCCATAACTTGATCCTATCAATGTACCACTTTCGTCCGTCTCTATAAAAGTAGATGACATTTGGAGTGGATTAAAAAGATTTTTTTTGAGATAGGTAAGATAATGGTTATCATCTTTTAAATGATTGCGCAAAAACTTGCTTAGAATATTGGAAGTCCCAGAACTGTAATACCAATGTGTACCGATAGGATATTTTATTTTTTTTGAAAGGGGTATGGCTGCAATATTTTCAGACTTGTAAAGCATATTGGTAGCGTCTGATACTTTTGCATAATTCTCTTCCCAGTCTAATCCAGTATTCATATGTAACAAATCATTCAAGGTAATATCTTTGCGATCATCGTTTTGCCATTCCTTAAAAAGACCTTTCTGCTGGATATCAAGTTTCTTTTCATTCACCAATAATCCAACATAGGTATTCATAAAACTCTTAGTCATAGACCATCCTAATTGTGGCGTATCTTTATGAAAGGTTTTGGCATATTTTTCAGCTATAAGTGTATCATTATGAATGACTAATACTGCGGTAGTCCTTTTGACATCTACATTCCCGTCCAAATCAAATGCGTCATCTACAGCATCCAATAATGCTTTCTGATCCAATCCTTTGGTAGAAGCTATTAATTCTTTGCTTCCATAAGGCCAAAACAAAGAATCATTTGCCAATACTACTTCTTGGTCAGGAAAAGCAACGTGATAATCATCATTCCCATCTAAAAGTATACAACCGATACCAGGACGATATTGTGCAGTCTGTGGAGACAGACCCCAAAAAGAACTTTTTACTTGTTGGTTTATGGTATCAACTTCATTTTTTACGAATGACAATACACTAAAATACAAATGTTGCTTTTCTGCTGTAGCCTGATCTCTGCCATTTGCCAGTGTGCAAGTACAGATTTTTTTGGCTGCATAACCATTTGCAATCATAAGTTGTGGATAAAAATGCCACACAACACCTCCCAACAAGAGTAATAAAACAAGAAATACATACTTTATCATACTATAAAATATTGAGACGTAAAAGTATACATTTTAGATGAGAATTTGAGTAAGGTTAAGATTAAGCTTAAGACTAAGGTTAAGCCTGAGACTAAGATTGAGATTAAGATTAAGAGTATGATTGAGATTAAGAAGTAGGAAGTTTCCCTTAAACTTTACACATTTAAACATTAAACAAAATAAGGCTATGGTTGAGATTGAGATTAAGAATGATACCGCTTCCCTTAAACATTACACATTTAAACTTTAAACTAAATATAATGACTACCTTACGCCCCACAACAAACACATGCAAGAAAAATTTGATTTTCTGATAGATGACTACATTCTAAATAAAGTGGGTATTGATAAAAACTTCCTTAGTGCTACACTTACAAATGGTCTTAGCCAAAACATAGTCCAATTACTTGCAAATGGTCAAATGTCACCAGCTCGAATTGGCCAAAATGATGACCAGCATAAAGCTAGTAAAATCAGAAGCGATATGATCTATTGGATGGATAAATCCCATGAAAATGTATTCGAACAAGAATTTCTAGCTTTGATGGAAGATTTGATCCTTTATCTCAATAAAACTTGTTATGCAGGCATTAATGCTTACGAATTTCACTATGCCTTATATGAAGAAGGTGCTGCGTACGGAAGACATAAAGACAGATTTAGAAATGATAGCGATAGACAATATTCTGTGGTAAACTACCTCAATGCTGATTGGGTCGAGGATGATGGTGGATTGTTATTATTGTACAAAGACGAAGGCACCCAAATGGTATTGCCCATGGCCCAAACTACCGTGTTTTTTAAATGTGACGAGATGGAACATGAAGTAACTATGTCCAAAAGGTCCAGAATGAGTATCACGGGATGGTTAAAAAGAAGTATTATTGCTTAGTGTTATCTTGATATTTGGGAGTTTACACAAAATATTTTGCACGCCCCATTGCTAATGTGTTTGGACTTTGTTTACATTTCGTTCCATTCAATTCTCTACAACGAACATACATTTTTTACACCATTTATACCATTATTGAGAATAGTTTCGTTCATTTGTGATAAGAATAGTCATCGAAACATTGTTTTTGATATTTATTCTACCATTTTTCGCTCGGGGTTTTATTAGAATATCTAGATATAATGAGGTTTATCTTTTTACTTATTTTATTATTTTCAACCAATGCATACAATCAACAGGTCGTCAGTCCTGGGGAACAAATGCGTCAGAAAATATTAATTAATGCGGAGAAACACCTAGGAAGAAGATATAGATCAAAAGTAGACAAACACGTTTTTGATTGCTCAGGATATGTGAAATACCTGATGGCTGGCATCGATAAAAATGTAACCCGTAGTTCTGTCTCCCAGATTCATGATGGCAAAAGGGTAAAAGATATCAGACACGCTCGTCCAGGAGACATCCTAGTATTTAAAGGCAGAAACCCAAGGAACAATAGACCAGGACACGTAGGTTTGGTACATCATTGGGGCAATGATACCTTGTATTTTATCCACTCTTCCGTAACCAAAGGTGTCTGCATCGACCACATGTACGACCCATACTACAGCAAAAGATTTCTACAAGTTAGAAATGTCATTGGTGACTGATACTGGACTTGCAAACTTGTTTGCAAGTATTATCCGCTTGTCGTTGCATCATTGTTACGATGCAGTATCCACAGACATCCTGCCGATTCCTACTAAAGTAGAACTTTCGCTTCATTCCACAAGGCATCCATTTCATCCAATGTCATCTCTTCCATAGACTTTGGTGCATTTTTTTCGATGTATTCAAATCTAGATTTAAACTTTAGATTTACTTTTTCTAAGGCTGTTTCTGGATTTATCCCTGCAAACCTTGCATAATTGATCAGTGAAAAGAGGATATCTCCAAATTCATCTTCCTTTTTGGTCAAATCATCTGTTTTGGCTACTTCTTTAAATTCGTTGATTTCCTCTTCCACTTTTGACCATACATCATCGATATGTGACCATTCGAATCCTACTTGTGCTGTTTTTTCTTGCATACGGTAGGCTTTGACCATGGCGGGAAGTCCAGATGGCACACCAGAAAGCACAGACTTTTTGCCTTCGCTTAGTTTTATTTGTTCCCAATTTCGTTTGACATCTTCTTCATTATCTACCTTCACATCGCCGTAGATATGGGGATGTCTTTTGATGAGTTTATCACAAACCGCATGAAGTGAGTCCGCCATGGTGAAGTCTTGTTTTTCTTCTGCGATCTTGGCGTAAAAGACTAGGTGCAACATCAAATCACCCAGTTCTTCTTTGACATCAGACATGTTGTTTTGTATGATGGCATCAGATAGTTCATAAGTCTCTTCTATGGTCAGAATACGTAATGTATCCATTGTTTGCTTCATATCCCACGGACATTTGGCGCGCAAATCATCCATAATATCTAGCAATCTAGAAAAAGCATCGAGCTTGGCTTGTTTAATTTCGGTCATATTTACTTGATATTAAAATGATTTTATTTGAAAAAAGTAATTTTAATTTGTGTCTATATGATAAAAATTGATAACTACTTTATTGGGCAAAGGTAATTCATTGCGTGAAGAAAAATCAACTTAGACTGGGGAATAAATTTCTTTAAGCCATTAGTATTTAAAACAATAATAAAATTACCTTTGTTACGATATATATAATCCAATACAAATGCAAGAATTTATTTATATACTTTTAATAATATTCGGAATCTTTGGTGTGTCGTTTATGCTAATGAATTTGAGGCACATGTTCACAGGGCAAGAATTCAGAGGTTCATGTGCTAGCAACAATCCAATGTTGAAAAATCAGTTGGGCGAATGTTCGGTGTGTGGTAAGAAGCCAGAAGAAGATTGCAAATTGCCAGAAGCACACGCCTAATTGTGGTGGGTAATTATCTTTTTGCTATTTTTGTTTGGTAAAAAACATAGAATGCAGATACAACAAAAATTACCACCGTCAATAACAAAATAAGCATTCAAATTTAATTTGATGCAAGGCAAAGGTCTGATTTTATCTATTTATTTTCAAACAATTTTATACTTAAAATATATTATCTCAACAATTCCAATTTATGCTTTCTATTTACAATCAAAACATTAGACATTCATTATATATATTACTAATTACAGGACAGTTCATTACTTTTTTCAATCAAAACATTTCTGCACAAGCTCCCAAAAAGATGACTTCTGGAGAAATCTATCAAGATCTTGAAAAACTTGGGTTTCTGGGTTCAGTTTTATATGTAGCAGCGCACCCTGATGACGAAAACACAAGATTGATATCATATCTTGCCAATGAAAAAAAAGCTTTGACTACCTACCTTTCTTTAACTCGTGGTGATGGCGGTCAAAATCTAATAGGAACCGAAATAAGTGAATTACTAGGCGTCATCAGAACCCAAGAACTTCTCATGGCAAGGTCGGTTGATAATGGAAACCAAATGTTTAGTAGGGCAAATGATTTCGGATATTCAAAGAATGCAGAAGAAACCATAAAAATATGGGACACTGAGCAAGTAAAAGCAGATGTTGTATGGGCGATTCGTAAAATGAGACCCGATGTCATCATCAATCGATTTGACCATCGTACATCTGGTTCTACACATGGACATCATACTGCTTCGGCACAATTGGCATTCGAATTATTTGAAAAAGGAATAGATAAGACAGCCTACCCGAACCAACTAAAATATGTAGATGTTTGGCAACCTAAAAGACTGTTTTTTAATACATCATGGTGGTTTTATGGAAGTGAAGATAAATTTAAAAAAGCAGACAAATCTACCTTGATGAGTATGGATGTAGGCGTATATTTCCCATTACTTGGTAAGTCAAATACTGAAATAGCAGCAGAATCAAGGAGTAAACACAAATGTCAAGGATTCGGATCTACAGGTACTCGAGGCATGCAATTAGAATATTTGGAACTATTAAAAGGAGATTTGCCACCTAATAAATCAGACATTTTTGAAGGTATCAATACGACTTGGTCTAGAGTTGCCGGTGGTGAAGGTATTCAGGTAATGGTAGAAGATGTAGTCAAAAACTTCGACTTCAAAGATCCATCTAAATCAGTACCATATTTAGTTAAAATATACACTGCCATCCAAAATACCCAAGATCCTTTCTGGAAAGAAATCAAAACCAAAGAAGTCAAAAACCTAATCGCTGCCTGTAGTGGATTATATCTAGAAGCAAAAACAAATGCCCACAAAGCCACTAGTGGAGAAGTATTAAATATTGATATAGAAGCCATCAATAGATTGAATGCTGATATCAAATTGGTTGCAATACAAGGTAAAGGAATTTCGATTGATACGACAACAGAACTAGCATTGATAAACAACGAAATATTTAAGTGGACTAAAGCTTCTGTTATCCCTGAAAACACAGCTTTGACAGCACCTTATTGGTTGACCAAAAAAGGTAGTCTTGGTCTTTATAATGTAGAAGATCAAGCAATTATAGGAAATCCTGAGACACAACGTACACTCAAAGTAGTTTTTAAACTTAATATCAATGGCGTAAATATAGACTACGAGAAAGAAATAGTCAACAAATTTAACAGTCCTGAAAATGGAGAGACATTCCGTCCCCTTGAGATCGTGCCAAGACTTACTGTAAAGGTAAAAGAACCTGTCTATATTTTCAATAGTAAGGAACCAAGAGATATTGTGCTTACCGTAAATGCATGGTCAAAAGATCAAAATGGTGAGTTATCTATTCCACTACCAAAAGGATGGAAATCTAACCCAGAAAAGATAACATTTACAATAGGCCAAAAAGGAGAGAGCAAAGACTTTACCTTCTCTATTACACCACCTTCAAAAGGACAAGAAATTTATATTCATCCAGAAATAAAGTCAAATAATGTGGTGTTTACCAATCAGATTATTGATATAGATTACGACCACATTCCTTTCCAGACAGTGGTACAACAAGCGGAGTCAAAACTGTCTAGAATTGACATAGAGACACGTGGAAAAAGAATTGCCTATGTCATGGGTGCAGGAGATGAAATACCCGCAAGTCTAAGACAAATAGGCTATCAAGTAGATATGATAGATGCTAATGGAGTATCATCAAACACGCTCAAAACGTATGATGCATTGATATTAGGGGTGAGAGCTTACAACACCTTAGATGCATTAAAATTCAAACAATCTGAGATTATAAAATATGTAGAAGAGGGCGGCACAGTCATCGTGCAATACAACACTGCCAATGGCCTTGTGACAAAAGATCTAGGACCATATCCGATGACATTATCTAGAAATAGAGTATCTGTAGAAGAAGCAGAAGTTCGTTTTCTCAGCCCACAACATGAAATACTAAACTCACCCAATAAAATTACAACAAAAGATTTTGAAGGATGGGTGCAAGAACGAGGGCTATATTTCCCAGAAGAATGGGATGCTAATTATACCCCTATCCTATCGTCTAATGACCCAGGAGAAAAAGCGAATGATGGTGTCCTACTAGTCGCTAAGCACGGAGAGGGACATTATATTTACTCTGGATTGTCTTTTTTCAGAGAGTTGCCTGCAGGTGTATCAGGAGCATTCAGACTATTTGCAAACATGATCTCAATCGGAAAAGATGTTAAACCATAACAGTAAATCTGGTAGGTGGAATCATGCCTACACGTTGATTATAGTCTTGAATGTACTGTATATTCTAGGCTTCTATCTCATCATGCAAATCTGGAATTAAAGCCACTCAAAAACAGACCTTTATGAGCCATATAGACTGGATAATATTGATAGGTACCTTGGCATTTATTGTCATCTATGGTACATGGAAAACTCGTGGCACGCACAATATGGATTCTTATTTAAGAGGAGACAATGAAGCAAAATGGTGGACGGTAGGTCTATCTGTAATGGCGACTCAGGCAAGTGCAATCACTTTTATGTCTACACCAGGACAGGCTTTTCACGATGGAATGGGCTTTGTCCAGTTTTATTTTGGACTTCCATTGGCCATGATTATCATTTGTGTGACCTTCGTACCGATCTACCATAAATTAAAAGTTTATACCGCTTACGAGTTTCTAGAGCAACGTTTTGATTTAAAAACTAGGTCTCTCACGGCAGGACTATTTTTGATACAACGTGGACTTGCTGCTGGAATTACCATTTACGCTCCAGCTATCATTTTATCTACCATCTTAGGTTGGAATCTGAATTTACTCAATTTCATTTTAGGAGCTTTTGTAGTCATATATACGGTTAGTGGTGGCACCAAAGCAGTGAATGTCACTCAAAAACAGCAGATGTTTATCATCATGACAGGTATGTTTGTAGCTTTTTATGTGATTATGGCTTCACTTCCGGAAAATATCAACTTTAGCAATGCGCTGACGATTGCTGGTGCGTCAGAAAAGTTAAATATACTAGACTTTTCTTTTGATCCAGAGAGTAGATATACTTTTTGGTCAGGCATCACAGGTGGTTTATTCTTAGCCTTATCTTATTTCGGTACAGATCAGTCTCAAGTGCAAAGGTATCTATCTGGAAGATCTATCAAAGAAAGTCAATGGGGCTTGGTTTTTAATGGTTTGCTAAAAGTACCGATGCAGTTTTTTATCTTGCTAGTAGGTGTCATGGTTTTTGTGTTTTATCAATACAACAAGCCACCTGTGTTTTTTAACGAAAGTACCTTGACAAAATTAAAGACCACAGAAGCGAAAGCTGATGTCATAAAGTATGAAACAGCCTATGATGTAGTGTATGAAGAAAAAAATACACTCTTACAAAAGTACATGTCAGAAGGTAATATCAACGAAAATAATATCCAGCTAAAAGCAGAATTAACGCCATATTTAGATGATGAAAAAGTCATCCGCGAAAATGTAAAAGAGCTGATCTCAACCCACCTACCCAAAGAAGAAACCAATGATAAAGATTATGTTTTTATCAGCTTCATTCTCAAATATTTGCCCCAAGGATTAATAGGATTGCTCCTTGCGGTCATCTTCAGTGCAGCAATGTCTTCTACAGCATCAGAGCTCAATGCTTTGGCCACCACAACCACAATTGATATTTATAAAAGGAATATAAAACCTGATCAATCGGATCAACATTACGTTATGACTTCCAAGCTTTTCACCATTTTGTGGGGAGCGATTGCCATAGGTTTTGCTTGTTTTGGCACCTTATTTGAGAACCTAATTCAGTTTGTCAATATCATCGGTTCTGTGTTTTATGGAACGATTTTGGGTATTTTCCTTGTCGCATTTTACTTCAAAAACATCAAAGCAAATGCTATATTCATAAGTGCCATTATAATCGAGATCATGATCATTGTGATATTCAAACTTGACTTGGTTGGATATTTATGGCTGAATGGGATCGGTTGTGTTGGTGTCATTTTATTAAGCTCTTTATTACAAGCTTCTTTATTTAGAAATGAAAATTTAAAGGTAAACTAATGTTACTTCCTGATTCATTTATTCAGTCACTTGAACCAAAATTTTCAGATGAAGATTTACTTGCCTTATTAGCGGCTCTTGATCAGCAGGCACCCACTTCTATTCGTGTCAATCCAAATAAAACATCGGTACCATTTGAAGGTGAAAAAGTATTGTGGTGCCCATTAGGAACTTATCTTCATGAACGTCCTGTGTTTACGTTAGATCCTAGTTTTCATGCAGGCGCATATTACGTGCAAGAAGCATCATCTATGTTTATATGGCACATACTACAACAAATTGCTGGCCAACACAAAGACATACGAATCCTAGATTTATCTGCCGCTCCGGGTGGAAAGTCGACCTTGATTGCCGCATTTTTAAATCATGAAGGTCTGCTTGTCGCAAATGAAATCGTCAAAAACAGAGCGTACACCCTAAAATATAACCTTAGCAAAGAAGGATATTCTAATGTCGTCGTCACCAATAATGATCCAAAAGACTTTAGTGCTTTGGAAGATTTTTTTGACATCATACTTGTAGATGCGCCTTGCTCCGGAGAAGGAATGTTTCGCAAAGATCCAAACGCTATTACAGAATGGTCACCTCAAAATGTGACAAGCTGCGTTATCCGACAACAAAAGATATTGGCTGATATCTTGCCGACGCTCAAGGAAGGTGGACATTTAGTATATTCTACTTGCACTTATAATGATGATGAAAATATAAATAATGTCAACTACAGCATAAAAGAGTTTGGTATGACTTCTGTCCAGATTGAAACAGAAAATACTTGGGGAATCACTGAAATTCAAAAGGAAGCTGCAATAGGTTATCAGTTCTATCCACACAAAACTCATGGCGAAGGATTTTTTGCCGCAGTACTGCAAAAAACATCTCCAAACAATACAACAAAGTGGCGAATCGATGATAAAAACATTGTAGATCTTGACAAAAAACAAATACCCATTGTAGCACCTTGGGTCAATCTAGAACAAAATGAATTACTCATAGATAAAGTAGGTAACATCCATTTGTTTCCATCTGAATACAAAGAAGATGCTCGTATCCTTAGTCATTATCTAAGGTTGATTTATTGCGGCACGACTCTTGGCACATTAAATAAAACAGTTTTTATACCTGACCATAGTCTGGCCCTTTCATTGGACAGGTCCATTGACATTCCTGCAGTGGAACTAAACAAAATGGACGCACTAAGATATCTCAAAAGAGAGTTGAACGAAGTAGATTCTCCACATAAATCTTGGGTCCTTGCGACTTATCATGGACTTGGCATTGGCTGGTTAAAAAATCTTGGCAATCGTATCAATAATTATCTTCCTGCGGAGTATAGGATCTTGATGAAGATAGATTGATGGTTTAATATTAAATGATAAATAATATGTTAGTAAGTATCTTTCAATTTGATGTAGCATGGCATGATCCTGCTGCCAATCTTTCAAAAATAGAAGAAGTTTGTGCTTCACTTGCTGGGAAAACAAATCTATTAGTTCTGCCTGAAATGTTCAATACAGGGTACGAGATGGTACCACAACATCTAGATATACAATGGCAAGATAAGACGATACAAAAATTATCCACTTTGTCCGCTGAATATGATATGATCATTGCAGGTTCGATACCAATGAATAGAGATGGACAATTTTTCAATACCTTTATTGCTGTAAATGCACTAGGTGTGGTTGCAAAATATGATAAAATTCACTCATTTTCGTTAGCAGGTGAAGCAAAACATTACGAAGCTGGAATCAATCGTACAACGTTTGACATGAACGATTTCAATATCCAACCACTCATTTGTTATGACCTTCGATTTCCCTATATTTCTACTAATAAGCAAGCTGTAGATCTCATTATTTATGCTGCCAATTGGCCTAAGGCGCGAGTATCTCACTGGAAATCATTGCTTGTTGCTAGAGCCATAGAAAATCAGTGTTACGTCATTGGTGTCAATCGTACAGGCGAAGACAATAATGGATATCATTATTCTGGCGCATCTATGATAGTGGATTACAATGGAGACGTTGCCTTAGAAATGGAAGATAATCCTGCTTATATAACCTATAATTTAGACAAACCAAAGATGATGGCTTATAGAGAAAAACTACCATTTATGATGGATAGAAAATGGGATTTGATTTAGGGGATTAAGTTTTAAACGATCTGTCTAAATGGAATAGCTACCACTAATATTAATCCCTGAATTTAAAGCACCACCATAAGGCTTAACGTAAATATTTTTTAACCCT
>DLGT01000002.1:4811-11380 GCA_002482845.1 Saprospiraceae bacterium UBA7687 | reverse complement strand
TAATCGATAGAAACGTGTTTTGTCAGTTTAAATCCAGTTCCTAACTGAAAACCATGATCATACCTTCTTGGTCCATCTTTGCCTTTGGTGTTAAATTCATTTTCTATAAAATTACAATCAACACCTACACCTACACAGTATTTATTTAAAATCTTACCTAACCCAATTCCCAAATAAGGACCTGTTTGTATAAATAAACCATTCTTAAAATTATATTTAAAAAAAACAGGAAACTGAAAATAATTGATCTTCGATAAAGCATCAATTGTACCCCATGCAAATGTAGCTGATTCTTTTGTTCCTTGTTGCATATAGTTTATCTCAGGCTGTATAGAAAAATTTCTAAATACTGGAATCTCACTAAAAATCCCAATTCCAATACCCGTTTTATACTTAGTTTGAGATCCATCTACCAAGGTCGAATGTGATAGTTTGGCTGCATTTACACCTGCTCTAACCCCAAACTGAGCGCAAACACTTGCTACAACAAATACAAAGTATAAAATACCAGTGATAATAATCTTTTTCACCATTTGGATAGAATCGTTATATAATTAAATATTAAAAAGCTAATTCACTCCTTTATTCTTCGTAAACTGATGTTTGATGGCTTCATAAATGATTGGTAATATAGAGATTCCAATAATTAGAAAAATGACTGTTTCAAAATTGTCCTTTACTATCGGAATATTACCAAAAAAATAACCTGTCAACGTCAGCCCTATTACCCAAAGGGCGCCACCTATGATGTTGTACCTGAAAAACTGATTGTACTCCATTCTACCAATACCAGCCACAAAAGGTGCAAAAGTCCTAACTATAGGAACAAATCTTGCAATAATGATCGTCTTAGACCCATGTTTTGCATAAAATGCTTGGGTCTGTTCTATATACTTTTCTTTGACAGGTCTGTATCCTTTGATCTCCCAACTCAGCATTCTTAAACCTATGTTTTTACCTATCCAATAATTGAGTCCGTCTCCGACCACTGCTGCCACTAATAAAGAAGCTAGAACGATCCAAAGATTGAGCTGTGCAGTCTCTCCACTATCATTGACCACACCTGCACAAAAAGCTCCCGCAGCAAATAATAAAGAATCTCCTGGTAAAAATGGCATCACTACCAATCCGGTTTCTACAAATATAATTAAAAACAAAATGATATAAACCCAAACCCCATACTCACCTATCATGGTGAATAAGTGGTCATCTATGTGCATAATAAAATCAAATAAACCCTTAATAATGTCGATCATATCTCTTTTAAATAAATTATAATTGTAAATAGCTCATCTCAAAATGAACTGTAGAAACCATAAAAAACCAAAACTTACCAAATGGTTTCTCAAGGTTTTACAAAAATGGATGTATCCCAAAATTGCAATAACATAAAAATTGCTTTTATTTAACCCATCCCTGAAGGGAGACAAAAGGAATTTTTAATAATTGAATGAAAAAGTGGGATACACACTTAAAATCAAACGACAAAAGTAATACTACTCAACAGATATACAAATTTATTATGAAAATATGGGGAAAAATTAACCTAAAACCACATCGTTAGATTGCTGACCATCCAAAACATATTAGACGAAGGCTGATTATTATTTGCTGTAAAAATATTGTCAGTAGCATCAAAATACCTGCCTTCTATTCTGCACATGGCGTTGTCATGTACTTTATAAATGATAGAAATAGATTCACTTAATACAGAAAATTTGGGTGCTACATCACTTAGTGGAGATATGATCAAATATTCAGGATCATCAAAGTATTCTACCCTACCCGATATGGCTAGCCGATGGTTTAATTTATATCTAGCAATGGCATTTGCTTGCCACCAATAATGATTACTTCTCGTGCTGCCAATCAGTTTTTGCTGATTTCCTAGATAAATACAGGACGTTAAAGATAATTTCCCTTCAGGATTATAGATATAAAAAATATCTGAAAAATACCTCGTTCTATACTGTGGCGCTGACAGCGATCGTTCGTCACCTATGTAGGTATTCCAATTCAAAGTATGTTTAGGATTAGGTTTGTATTCTATTTGTGTACCTATGGATTTACCTGAATTATTATCCTTAATTTGTTGCCAACCATTGATTAAGTAAGTATAAAAAGTAATTTTGCTACTCAAGGGTATAGATAGTTTTACACCTGACAAATAGTAAGGAACATTCTCGGCAGCAAGGCTTCGTGTGTACACAAGATGATCTCGGCTAATGGCGTTTTCGTTGGTATAGGGCGAGCCCAAAATGCCTGCATCAAGCCAAATATCTCTTTTCTGTGAAAGTCTAATTCCCATGGATGCTTCCAATAAATATTTCAATGTAGTAGGTTCATTAGCATAATTGGAATTCATATAGGTCCCAAATCCAGGCGTAAATTTAAGTCTAATTCCTTTGGACGCATACTTAAAATCTACAAAAGCCAGATTGACATTGAATGCATTATTACTATTGCTGCTCACAAAATAGGGAACAGTTTCATTTTGATTATTAAATGTATTTCCATAATAAAAATCTAGGTAGGCAGAGATCTCAATTTTTGAAATTTCTTTATTGAAAGTACTATCGGTGTCAGCCACGTCATTTAACTGCGCGATTGATTGGTGTGATATTATTAAAAATAAAACTAAACTTATAAAACGTTGCATTGGTATTCTTTTTACTTTTTATTACTTCTGACCAAATAATACTGACAAATCTGACACTCTTTCTTTTTTGGACAAAACTACAACAATATCTTTTACAAAGATTCTTGTTTCGCCTTCGGGTATGATGATTTGATTGTTTCTTTTTAATAAAATAATCCTAGAGTCCTTAGGCAATATCCTATCTTTATTGAGTTCTTTGATGAGTTTATTGGCTATAACGGAGTTTTGATGTACAATCATTTCCAACACTTCAAAACCATCACCAAGATCCAAAAATTCCTTCACATTCGGGCCTAAAACTGCACGATATAAGTATCGACCATTAAGTCTATACGGACTTTCGACGGTATCAATGCCCATTTGTTCAAACACGTGTAAATGATCTTCGTTATTGACCGAGCTGACCAACCGTTTGATGCCCAATTGTTTGGCAAGTAAGATGACTAGTGCATTGATAGCATCGTCATTTGTGGTGACGACTATGGCATCCGCTTTTTCCGCTTTAGCTTCTTTGAGTGCTTCTATACTAGTCGCATCCGCATGAATGACCACACAATCCATGTGTGAAGCCATCCACTCAGCAGCAGCTTTGTCTTTTTCTATGACGTACACATCTTGGTTGTCCCTTACAGCAGACTCGATAACATGTTTTCCGGTTTTACCAGATCCTACTATGATAATATGCATGTTAAAATATATTTAAAAATTTAAATTACTTGTGGTTTTGTACCAAAAAATAAAACTCTAATAAGAACTAAAACTGGTATAATCTCTATCCTTCCTGCCCACATCTGTACGATATAAATAGACTCCAAAATAGGCGACATAGATGGATCTGTGATACCTGTTGAAAGCCCAACTGTACCCTGTGCAGATGCAGACTCAAATATTGCATCGGCGAGCGAATAATCAGGACTCATAAAAAACAAGGTAGCTACTGTAGATATAAATACGAAAAGAATATAAATCAAGGTAAAGAGTCCTGCTTTGGCTAGTTCGGAGTTCATTTCCGCAGGAAGCATTTGATTCCCATTAAATTTGACGGCTTTGATGGTGTTTTTGGACATAAAGACCTTACTGATGTGCCATCTTAATCCTTTCTGTATGAGTAATGCTCTGATAACTTTGATACCACCTACTGTACCACCTGCACAACCACCTACGATCATGGCGCCTGCTACAATAAATAAGATCGAAATATCATCCCATGCACCAATATTGGAAGTTTGCCATCCTGTAGTCGTCAATGCAGTGACAAACTGAAAGATACCTATTCTAAATGGTTCAGGCGTGACATCAGAATACCATAACAATAATGACAATATGAAACCTCCAACAATCGCAGCGATAATCAGTGCACGAGATTGTATGTCTAACCAGATTTCTGATATCTTTTTGAGAAATATGACTCGATAAAGAAATGGTAATGAAAACCCACCAATCAGCATTGGAAACAGATATAAATAGTCCATTTGGGCAGAATTGTAAGTGGCAATACTATCATCCAAAGTGCTAAATCCGCCCGTAGATTGACCTGCCATGGCATGATTTACTGCATCAAAAAGTGCCTCAGATAATGGATATTCTGGCAAAATGACCAATGTACCAATAAATAAAATAATGAATACAATTATAGTGATTACTACATAAACCTTCCAAATCGCACGCGTGGTCTCAATCACATTAGAACGAAGTTTTGTACCACTAGCTTCGGATCCATATAGGAACATAGCGCCTTGACCTGGCAATTGTTTAAAAATGGCCAATGCCATCACTATAAATCCTGCGCCTCCTACCCACTGTGAAAAATGTCGATAAAAAAGCACTGTTTTGCCTACAGATGGTTCGTGATATGCCATGCTCAAACCTGTAGTGGTAAATGCACTTGTACTTTCAAATAAACAGTGCAGTGGATTGCGAAAATTAATCAAACTTGATTCGTATTCCATTCCTACTGGAACAAACTGTTGCATGACATCCAAAGGTGTTATACTTGCCACTACAAAATAAGGAATAGCACCGACCGTAATAATCATCAACCAACCCAAAGCAGCAATGACCAACGAATGTTTGTATTCTGGTTCAGCCGTATCCTTTAAGGCTTTGAATATTAAAAAACCAACCAATGATATCAAACTACCTGAAATCAGGAATCCTTCTAAAGCGTACCATTCTCCATAAATTAAGGCCACTACAGCAGGAATCATCACTACAAATCCTAAGATTATTTGCAGGCTAGCTATTTGTTTAAAGATTGTTTTGTACATTTTGATTGTTGGATTGATCTTGTATTTGAATGAGTATATTTTTTAAAGCAAGAAGCTTTTCTGTTAGTGTAGCAGTATTATCAAGATAATTAGATGGGTCAAAAGCCAAGCTTTCATCGATAAAGACTAGCAAATCTTTTAATCCTTCATGAAATATCGAGTTAGAAGTTGCTTGAAAAATGATGTTTACTTTTTGTTCCAATATTTGACCACACAAAAGCTTGTTCCGCTTTTGAAGGAATAATGGATCTTGTTGTAATTGATTTATATCATGGGCTAATTGATATACTTCGACCAACTTCAATGCTGCTGATGGAGCCAATGGTAAACTATCCATGAACGATCACTATATATAGTATCAGAAAAACAACCACTGAAGTGATCCATATAAATCTCCATAATAAATGATTAACCTTATTTTCATCATTCTCTCCATTTTTATGACTTTCTGCTCGCCACCTATTCCCCAATATTTGCCACATAACGTGTGTATTTATTTTGATGGGACAAAGGTCGGGCTTATAAAATATGTAAAAAATAAAGGATCGCTATGGAGATATAAAGATTTTATAAAGAAGCGTTATTGGAATTGTAAACTTGTTTGCAATAGCTTATTGGAATCTTAATGGAATTGTAAACTTGTTTGCACTATCGATAATCTACTGAAACCGATATCCTACACCACTTTCCGTAATAATGTGGAAAGGATTAGTATAGTCTGATTCTATTTTTTTACGCAATGTACCCACAAACACACGAAGATATTGGGTTTCCGTTTGATATCCTATGCCCCATATTTCGCGGAGTATATATTGATGGGTTAATACTTTTCCTTCATTTTTGGCAAATAATGCAAGTAGATTGTATTCTGTAGAAGTGAGTTTAAGTAGTTCGTTGTTCTTCTTGATAATCCTACTTACAAGGTCTATTTCCAAGTCGCCACAAATGATTGATTTGGTATTAACAGTAGTTATGTTCCTTTTGATGGCAGACCGAATTCTGGCTAATAGTTCGCCTGCTCGAAAGGGTTTGGTGAGGTAGTCTGTAGCACCATGATCTAATGCTGTGATGATTTCCTTTTCGCCATCCAATACTGAGAGCATGATGATGGGATTTTGATACCATTCTCTGAGTTCTATCAATACTTCCTGGCCACTCTTATCTGGCAAACCTATGTCTAGCAAAACCAAATCGGGTGTATGTGATGCGCACAACGAAATACCTTCATTCCCCGTGGCTGCTTGTATTACTTTATAATCATTAGATTCCAAGTTTATTTGGAGCAATTTTCGAATTTGTGGTTCGTCATCTATGATCAGAATGAGCCATTTATTCATAAGTCACAAGATTTAGTGTTGAAGATTCTGCTGGCAAAACCACAGTAAACAATGCGCCACCTGATGATTGATTTTCCAAAGTTATTTGTCCATTTAATGCTTCTACAAATCCTTTTACAATAGACAATCCTAATCCTGTCCCACCCGTCGCAGCACCTTTGAGTCTATAAAACTTATCAAAAACAAATTTAATCTCTTCTGTTGGAAATCCCTTTCCATTATCAGCTACAGAAATACGAATAGATTCATCCAAGTAAGATGCTGCTATCCTAACGGTAGATTTGGCAGGTGTGTGTACATGGGCAT
>DLGT01000002.1:0-4804 GCA_002482845.1 Saprospiraceae bacterium UBA7687 | reverse complement strand
AATCAGATTGTACAATATTTGTTCGACAAACACAGCATCTACTTTTATCAAAGGTACTTTTTCATCAGGATTAAAAATGATGTTCAGCGCTTCCGAATGATGTGATTTATATTTTTTAATCACCGAAAATATCAAGTCATTGATATCTACCCAATCCAAAACTGGTTTTAATATGCCCGACTCTAGCCTATTCATACTCAACAAGTTCTCCACTTGTTCATTTAGTCTTAGACTCGCAATTTTGATTTCATCTATGAGTTCATTTTGGTTAATAATTGACAATGGAGCAGCTTGGTTTTCCAAAATATCTACCGCTCCAATGATGGCAGCAATAGGTGTCCGCAATTCGTGTGAGAGTGAGTTGAGCAATGTATCATATAGTTTAAGTGTATTTTCTTTTTCTTCCTTGTCTCTGACCTTGCGTTCTATTTCTCTGATTTTGAAGGACAACACAGCATTGATAAATGCAATGACAAAATACATTAAAAACATCAATACATCTTCAGGTGTACCAATATGAAAGGTACGTACAGGTGGAATAAAAAAGTAATTCCATATTAAGGCACTCAATAATGCAGCAATTAAAACAGGTACTATGTCAAACAACATAGCAGAGACCGAAACCATTAGCAACAAAACCAATGCAACCACTTGATAACCAATCCATCCTACAAAAAAATACAAGATCAAAGACGACAACACTATCAAAGTTGTACTCAAAAGTAACTGCTTCTTGAGGCTATCCTTCCTGAACGAAATCACTTTCACATCAAAAATATTTACTACAAAGGTAAAGAAAGAGATATAAAGATTTTATAAAGAAAGTTGGTGTTCTGATTCCATATATTCCATTATTTTCTAATCCTAATATGCAGCCTTAGATTATTTCAATTTAATGCAATAAGCATTTTGTTACAATCTTATGTTGACTGGTGAATTTAACCAAGTTCTTTCTTAAAAATTCACACCTATTTTCATCACGATACGTTTGAATTCTTGATCTACCGTATTTGTTTGCCAAGTGTTTTCAAATTTCAAATTTGCCTTTTGGAATACATATCCTAGACTAAAATCAACAGCTCTAAAATGTTCCTGAGGTATCAACAAACCCAAACCCAAGGTCCAAGTATTTCCGCCACTTACTTTTTGCACGTTATTTTGATTTTGTTGTTCATCACTTTTTAATCCAATGGATGTTCCTATATCTCCAAAAATATATGGAGCGACCCTTTTGGAGGTGATAACAAATTGGTATCCTCCAGTCCAACTTAAGGTTTGAACATTATAAAATCCATTAAAATTTTGTAGACCAACATTTGTTCTAAAGTAATGTCGATTATAACGCTCTGACAATTGGTATTTAAGTCCTGCATCCAAAAAAAATGCTGAAAATATTGCTTCTGATGGTCCCCCTGAACCTAGTCCAACTTGCAAGCTTCCGATCCATTTATTTTTTGATTGAGATATGTAATGTTGTCTTGGAATATCAATCTCATTGGCCTGTTTTGCAAATTTAATCAAATCATGAGATAAAAAAATGCTATCTTTTTTACTCGTGTTGTAAAACAATCCATTTTCATCTACATGAATAATACTGCATTTAAATGCATACCCACTTTTCAATTGTATGACATCTTGATACGTATGCTCATTTTGACCTTTCAAGAAGGCAAAAGGGATTAATAAAATGACCAATATGGTTTGAAGTTTAATTTTTTTTGACATCGTTATTTACCAATTTTACTGAGCAATGTAAGGTTTTTGGGGTCATTATGATCATATTGTCTAAATCCATCATCACCGATAAGCAACAAAGAGTGACCTGTCAACGATATAGCATCCCAAGCATGAAATCCTTGAAAATGCCCCACTTGATGACTACTGATTTTAGATTTATCTCTTATGTCAAAAACTTTCAACCCGCTTTTTCCTTCACAAAGATAAAGGTAATCACCTTCTACAGCCAAACCATGCGGATGAGTCATTTTATAAGAATGTAATAGTTTGGGGCTCAAAACGTCTGTAACATCAATGACATCTAGTTGATTGATATATCCTGCACATTCATTTCCATCTCTTAATGTCACATAAGCGATATCATCTTGCACGACCACAGGGTCACAAGCTCTCGCGTGCTGAAAAGTAGAAGATAAAACAGGCGCAGCAGGATTCTGGATGGACATGATATGCATTCCAGCATTAGCTCCTATAAACAAATAATCTTTGTATGGAAAAATAGTTTCGATTCCCCACGGAAGTGAAGTTTTTGAAGCATTCGAAACTGAACCGTCATTCTGGATAGTCATAGAAAAAATCTCATAATGTCCAATGGCATACAAATGTCCTTTGCTTATGGTAAATCTTGCCATAGAGCCACCTTTACCGACTTGAGAAGGAGCCACAGCATTTGCTGAGCCAAGTCCACTTTTATTACTATCAAAAAACAAGCCTTTAGAATCTTCAAAATACGGCCTCCCAAAATTAATGTCAGAACAATCTAAAGTCTTTTGTATAGTAGTTTCTTTATAATGTGAAAGTATATAGCTATTAGTTGTGGAATGATAATAGCTTTCGAAAACATTTTCTTTCCTATTTACTTGCACAATTGCATTCATATCTCTCAGGTCAAGAATGACCAAATCTTTGTAAGCATCCGCATATAAATAATCATTCATCACAGCCAAATCTACATTTCCTTTGATGGCTACAAATTTTTCATTTATAGGATTAGCAGGATTGGCATTATTAATCACATGAAAGCCTTCTCTAGGTGCATTGATAAAAATATAATTGTTGTAGAAGTAAATTTTCCCTGGGTTTTCAAGAGCTTTGGGCGACTGTATCTCAGCTGTTTGAGCCAAACTATCAACCAAAACATACACAGGTTCTAGCAATGTATAAGTCATTGTATTACTACATTTGTCCTCAGTACAAGAAGCTAAAGTCAATAAGATAAGTACTGCGATTGCAAAAATTCCTTTATTCATTTTTAATTCATTTTAGCTAAAATTCCAAAATTAAGATTTTCATTTACATAGACTTACATTAGTGTGTAATTGGTTGGAAAGATACAGGTTTTTTTTATTTTATTTATTTTTTGTATTTTTTTTTTGCAAAATCTGTTTTCAGCCTTACCGCTTAATAACCAATTTGCATTTAAACTACTATTCTTTTAAATTGAGTAAATTTTAATTCAAACTAATAAGTCGATGTTTTATTTTTGAATCATCTAATGTCAACTATTACAATGGCTTAATATTATAAATATAAACAAATACTAAAATATTACTTTTCACCTAATCAATCCCAACACCCTAAATGCTTCTTTTGTAGCACCTATTCTAATGATGGGAAACGCTTCCATATTTGTCTCAGCCTTTTCTACATTTGTTGCAAAAAAGTAAACAGCACCTTTCGATTCAACATATCCCACAAACCAACCATTATTCATATCGTCTCTCATTCCCCAACCTGTTTTTCCACATAAGGTATACTTTACCGTTTTTTCTATTTGCATGATATCTTTTAGAATATTTTCAGTTCTTTTTGATATCGGTAGTTTTGAAAAATATAACTTTTCTAAGAATTCAATTTGCTGCATCTGAGAAAACTTGGATGCTCCTTCTAACCAAAAATTATCAATAGTCGACGTGTCAAAGATCATGCCTTGATAATTCAATTTGTCTAAATAAGCCCCCATTCTATCTACCCCAATTTTTCTAGCTATTTCTTGGTAACATGGTACGCATGAAACTTGAAATGCTTCCTTAAATGTCAAGTCTTTTTCCCATTTTTTAAATCTTCTTTTTTCGCCATTCCATGCAAAAACGACCGTATCATTTTGGACAACTCCTGATTCCAACGCAATGATGGAGTTAGGTATTTTGAAGGTAGATGCAGGAATAAATCCCGTTTTAGCCCATTCAAAATCATTGGAATAATAAGTTTTGTTTTTAACATCATAAATCAAAATTGCACCTTTTACTTGGAGACTATCTAATATCTTGGCGAATTCAGGTTTTAGAATTTCCTTGGTCATCTCCGACTGACCATTCCCAAAGAAATATGCGCAAAGGACAAGCTGTATTATTATAAATATCTTTTGCATTTGAGTCAATTAATTTTTAATGTAGCACAAAGATAATAAGAAAGTTTGACCATTTGCTCAGGTTTATTGCTCCCACTTGCTGTGTTTACTCTTTTATGATAACGCCATGATGATGTAATATCAGGGTTTGATAGGTTTTATTACCTAGCAAATGTCAGCCAAGTTACCACCTTTCCGCTCTCACCATGAAGGAAAATCATAGATAGTGTACTTTATATTTTTTACGATGTGCTTTGTTTTAAGTAAAAAAGTTAATCTAGCTTGATGTTTGTAAAGTCTTTATTCTAATGAATTTCTATTCTTATCACACCAGCCATTAGTGCCTACTTGTTTCAGCTTCAGACTTACATCTTTTTGCTTCGCTGTTCAACAAAGTAAGAAATGACCTTGTAAAAATTCTTTTAGGATACTTAAAATTGCCTAAGTAATGCTAAATACCAACATCTCAATCTATAAAAACCCATTGTAACTTCTGTTTATCTTGCCTTGTTTATTAAAAAATTATTTCATAACCAACTTTTAAGCTTTTGAACTAGTCAAAATCCCTTTAGGACTTCTTGTTTAAGCTTTTGGACTAGTTATAAAGCCTTTAGGGCTTCCTATTTAAGCTTTTGGACTAGTCAAAATCCTTTTAAGACTTCCTGTTTAAGCTTTTGGACTAGTTATAAAGCCTTTAGGACTTCCTGTTTAAGCTTT
>DLGT01000053.1 GCA_002482845.1 Saprospiraceae bacterium UBA7687 | reverse complement strand
TTAATCATTAAATCAATAGAAATGAGATCAATCCTGACAAGAAATGAAATGTATTAACTTTAAAAGTGAAAAGAAAGAATTATTTCATACCATCTAATTCCGCCCTAATTTCACCTTGCACTTTGTTAACGCGTTCAATAGTAAGGCCTTCTTTATCTAGCATTTGATCAAATTCAAAGAAATTTGCTTCAATTTTATGTTTAATTCTACTTGTATAATCAGAGAGCTTTTCAGTGACTTCATCTTTCATCTTGCCTCGACCTTTGACTATTTCTTCTTCAAATTTATTGATAACTTTACTTCTATTCAATCCCAAAGTTACGCCAGCAAATAAAACACCTACAGCTGTTAATACGCCACCTGTAATATCAAAAACTGCACCTTGGGCGACTGCTGCTAGGATGACACCTACAATGGCTACGCCACCACCAGCTGCAAGGTTAGGTGTCATTTTAGAAGATTCAGATACCATGCCTTCATCATAAAAGTTTTCAGCTTTATTCATAAATTGATTAAAACTCTGCTGTAAATCCTTCAAAACATTAATCCTTCTTTCTGCAATGTCTGCAAAAATTTCATCATTATTTTTTAATATAGTTTCTGAATATCTAAGTTTGTTGTCCACAAGTTTACCCATGGTTTGGATGTTTTCGGCCACATCGATTATGCCATTTTGTAGCTTATCACGCAGAGAAGTATTCAGTTTTAATTCAAAATCTTTTGCTTGGGTGTTCAACCATTCTTTAAGACTACTTTCCTTTCCAAAAATAGAACTAAACGATCTTTTTACGACACTCATAAATGATAATCCATCTTCTAGATCACTTAGTTTTTGTCTTGTGATGTTATCATAAGAATCAAGTAAGTTTTCTGCCAGTACTGTAATTTGTTTTTCTGTTTTAATATGTTGCGTATCTATCAATTCTCTAATTTCTGTGCGGAATTTTACATCCAACTCATATTGTCTAATACGAGTTTTCATACTCTCGTCCAATTTCAAAGAGATGGTAAGCAAGGTATTGATATTGTTTTGAAACTTGAGTTCAGGGGCTTTCCCACCCGTAATGTTATCTCCGATATACTTTCTAATTTCTTTAAAACCACTGATATCGTGATAATCTTCTTGTTCGAGTTTGGCAGAAACAGCAAAAACATTTGGATTTTCTATGCCTTTTTTGATCGCATGTTCAACCACACCATTATAGTTAATCCGCAAATCTGCTTCTGGAAGTAAGTCCTTTTGCTGTAAAACAAAAATGATTTTTCGATGCCATTCTGCATTTATATAATCAAAAAATTCCCAAGAAGATTGTCTGTATGGATTTTTTGCTTCAAAAACAAAGACTATCAAATCTGAATAAGGAATAAATTTTTCAGTAATTTCCTGGTGATGTTCTACTATGGTATTTGTACCTGGAGTGTCTACAATGGCGATTTCCTTCAGGATTTCTACAGGTTGGAATATTTTTTTTAGGTAAGGATTGATGATTTCTATCTTTTCTTCGGTTCCATATACGATTTGCTGTATGGTATCTGTCATCGGAGAAGGCGCAACTTTGCAAATCTCACGATCAGTATCAAGTAGTGCATTGATAAAACTTGACTTTCCTGCTTTCACTTCGCCGACAATGACAAAAGTAAATGGCGCTTCTAACTGATTTCTCAATTCACCTAGCGTGATTTCAAGCTTGTCGTGTCCAACTTCTTTAGTGACATCAATAAGCTTATCCACTGAAATGGCGAGTTTACTTATTTTTTGATGCAGCGCTTCGTTGATATGGTTCATACTTTATACTTATTTATGGAATTTTTTGTTCAATTTTTCTTAAATATGAAATGGATTCTGGACCCATACAAAATAAAAGGTCTAAGATACTTAGATTTGGCGTAAATCCAAATTTATCTTCCCACACCTGAACATAAGACGAATGATCTTGTTGATCGTCCCATTTTTTGTTTCTTAAATCAATACTATTATCGTATTTTGACTGATAGGAATCTGATGTAGAAATTGTTTTAGGAAGTTTTAATTTATTAAAAATGAATAACATACATTCCATATTGAAATCAAATAGTAAGCTATGTTTTTTTGCAAATATTTTTTCTAAACCATCAAAATAAAATTCAAAATATGGACTTTTTCCATATGCAGATCGTATGGTTTGTAAGTGGATATCTACCCAATTATCATCATAAGCTATTTTTACTTCTGTAATTGGCATTTTATTGTTTTTGCCTTTACAAAGTGGAATGGTCAATCTTAAAACACCATTTGTAGTAAGAATGTCATACCTATTGCGAAAACTTCTTTTCTGATAATTTTCGTGTTTTTCCACGATGATTTCATTTTTATTCAAGTAATGAGCAAAAATACCAATAGGGCCAAATATTTGGGTTTCTTGAATAATGGAATTCACTATTTACTATATTTTTAACAAAAATCAGCCACAAAGATAAAGATAATAGATTTGTAAAAACAATTTCTTTTTTGTCGACAAGCTATAAATTCAAAATTTCGGTAACCAATAATCAGTAGATTTATTCATTATTCAAACATGCAAAATTAAAATATTATAATACCTTTGAACTTTTAACAATCTTAAAATCCAATTATTCATCTTCAAACGTATATGATTTAATAATCGACCACAGTGGAAAACAGACAGACAGCCATACTTGTATTTAGTAGATCAGCCATTGCTGAGTCGAAACATAAACGACTTGCCCACACGCAAAGTCAGACGCAAGAATTGGCTGCACAAATGATCAAACACACTAAGTCCACAGTGAGTGCCACGGATTTACCATTTTTTATCATCTCTGAAGAACAACAACGAGGTCAAAATTTTGGTGAGAAGATGGCCAATGCATTTCAAGATGTATTTGCTCGAGGATTTAATAATGTTATAGCTGTCGGTAATGATTGCATTTCCTTAAGTGCGCTTGATATTATTTATGCTGCCGATGTTTTGCAAAAAAGCGAAGCTGTCATTGGACCTACACTTGATGGTGGTGCATATTTGATTGGTTTAACACAAAATTCATTTGATTTCGAAGCATTTAAGAACTTAGCTTGGCAGTCATCGGCTACTTTTGAGCATTTATTCGAATATTTTAATCTGTTTTTGACTATACCAACAGTATTAGCTTACAAGGCAGATGTTGATTGTATTTCTGATTGGAATTTAGCACTTCAAAGTGTGAGTCTACAATTTAAAACTAGAATTCTCACTATATTAAAAAATGCAGAATCTGTACCTTCGAAGTTCGATCTCATTTATAATAATAGCTACTTTGAACTACCTTCATCTCTTCGAGCGCCGCCCGTATTTCAATAAGATTTTGCTCCTTTTAGGGTAAATTATTCTTTTCGTAAAGCATAGTAGAATATTGTATTACGATCATTTTTTATTCATCATAATCTTTTGAAATTTATGGACAAGAAATATTTTTACATATTTTCTTTAAAAAATTGGTTAGTTATTTTTTTTCTTTTTCTAACCAATTTAATCTTTTCACAGCGAGAAATATCAGGGACAATCTTTGATGCCGAATCGAAACAAACCATTATAGGAGCAAATATTTCTGCCATGGTCAATGGAATAGAAGTAGGCACGATAAGCGATATTGAAGGAAAATTTACATTGAAAGTAGGCAAAGAAACCAAAGAGATAACCATTTCTTCTGTTGGTTACAAGAGCCAATCAATCGGGATACTCAACGTCAACTATATAGATGTGCAATTAGTGGTTGGTGTACTTTTTGACGAAGTAGTGGTGACAGCTTTAGGTCTTGAAAGGAAGTCGAAAAGCCTTGGTTATACCGTACAACAACTTTCTGGTGCGGAATTAAACAAAGTCAAATCTACCAATTTTCTGGATAACCTTGCGGGAAAAGTAGCTGGTGTATTGATCACCTCTGGTTCATCAGGTGTAGGATCTTCTACAAAGATAAATATACGTGGAGAATCGTCTTTTACCAATACCAATCCATTATTTATCGTAGATGGGATTCCTATCAATAATAATACAGTGGTAAATAGTACCAATGATGATGCCAATGGTTTTATGGAAGTGGATTTTGGCAATGGCGCCATGGAGATCAACCAAGACGATATAGAATCTATGTCTGTACTGAAAGGTCCAGCAGCAGCAGCTCTTTACGGCGCGAGAGCTTCTAATGGAGCAATAATAATCAAAACAAAAACAGGTGCAAAATCCAAAGGTATTGGCATTAGCTACAACACTACTTTTATGACTGAAAGTCCATTCCAATTGCCACAGTTCCAAAACAAATATGGTCTTGGTAATAGTGGGAAATATGCCTATAAAAATGGACTTGGAGCAGGTGTAAACGATAACATTACCTACAGTTTTGGCCCTGAACTAGGCATCGGTCTTGAAATTCCACAGTATGATAGTCCGGTGACTTTGCCTGATGGAAGGGTAGTGCGTGCAGGTGATGTTGCCATTCACGGTGGTGCGCCAATTACACCGACACCTTTTGTGGCCTATCCAAATAATTTAAGTGACTTTTATGAAACAGGTAGCACTTTTATAAATAACCTCTCATTGACAGCGGGAAATGAAAAAGGAAATATACGCCTTTCAATGACCAATTTGGATAGTAAATCATACATTCCTGGTGTAGATCTCAAAAGAAAAACGGTCGCTGTTGCTATGAATTTCAACCCAATTTCCAAGTTGAAAATTTCATCCAATATCAATTATATTCATTCATCAAGTAAAAATCGTCCTGCTACAAAGTATGGTTCTGAAAATATCAATTATGCCTTGGTTGCTTGGTTTGGAAGGTCTAATAATATCGAACCACTCAAAGATTATTGGCAGCCGGGATTAGAAAACGTACAGCAATTTTCTTACAACTATACTTTTTTTGACAATCCATATTTTACTTTGTATGAGAATAGAAATGGATTCGGAAGGGATCGTGTGTTCGGAAATATAAGCACTAGATATGAGTTGACAGATTCTTGGTCAGTCTCACTTCGTAGCGGTATGGATTATCAAAATGAAGATAGAACCTTTATCCGAGCATTCAGTAGCAATCGTTTCAAAAATGGTGCTTATGC
Organism: Saprospiraceae bacterium UBA7687; assembly: GCA_002482845.1. Lineage (GTDB taxonomy): Bacteria > Bacteroidota > Bacteroidia > Chitinophagales > Saprospiraceae > OLB9. The sequence continues at coordinate 39,683 of DLGT01000053.1, read as the reverse complement.
CGAACAAAACGTTTTTTATCGTGAAGTGAATACCGACTTTCTGGTAAATTATACCAAAACTATAGGTGATTTTAGTATTGATTTTTCTGCTGGAGGAAATAGAATGGATCAAAATGCATCTATAGACCAATTGCAAGCATCGATCTTAGCGCAGCCTGGCGTTTATTCATTTTCAAATGCTGCAGCGCCATTAGAATATTTTGTCAATGTCGCCAATAAGCGTATCAATAGTTTGTACAGTGTTGCTAAATTTGGATTCAAAGATAATTTATTTGTGGATGTCACAGGTAGAAATGATTGGTCGAGTGCTTTGGCAACAGCTACGTCTTCTGCCAATACTTCGTTTTTTTACCCATCTATTTCCGCTGGTTTAGTGGTTTCAAATATCATCACTTTGCCGAGAAATATTTCTTTTATGAAGGTTAGAGCAAGTCTTGCAAATGTAGGAAACGATACCAATCCTTTCCAGACAAATGGCGCTTTTGTGGCACGCACTCCTGTCAATGGTCAGCCAACATTTAGCGATCAAAATAGCCTTCCAAATGCCAACCTAAAACCTGAAAGTATCACTTCGCTAGAGTTTGGTGCTGATGTTCGTTTTTTTGATGATAGGCTGAAGTTTGATGTGACTTATTTTAATTCACTTAACAAAAATCAAATCATTTCTTTGCCAATTTCAAATACTTCTGGTTATACGCAACAAAACATAAATGGTGGTGCCATCCGAAGTAAAGGTTGGGAGGTCATCGCAGAAGTAACGCCTATCAGAACGTCGAAATTTTCTTGGACAGCAGCAGCAAATTTTTCTACTTTTAGAAATATAGCTGAGTCATTGCCACAATCTGCTAAGACCATCACATTGGCTTACAATAGTATTTACGATAATCTAAATCAAACGATTTGGTATCAAGTGCAAGAAGGTGGAAGATTGGGTGATATGTGGGGAACAGGTTATAAAAAGAATGAAAATGGAGAGTTTATCGTGGGTGCAAATGGCAGTTATATTGCTGATAACACCTTAAAAAACCTAGGTAATTACAATCCAGATTTTATGTTGGGATTGAACAATGCATTTAGTTTTGGAGATTTTGGGTTTTCATTTTTGCTAGATTGGAGACAGGGTGGCAAAGTCATTTCTCGTACCCTAGCACTCGCAGCAGTAGGTGGTCAACTCATAGAAACAGAAAATCGACCAGCAGAAGGAATCGTCGCTCCAGGTGTGGTAAATACTGGTTCCGTTGAAAATCCAGTCTATGTACCTAATACGCTAGCCATTCCAACAGAAACATATTATCGTATGTATTATGATCGCAACCACGAAGAAAACAATACTTACGATGCATCATATTTGAAACTCCGTGAAGTGCAAATTTCTTATCAATTACCCAATAAAGTATTGAAAAACAAGGTAGAAAGCATAGAGATTTCAGTAGTAGGAAGGAATCTGTACGCTTTTAGTAAGATACCACATTTTGATCCTGAACAATTTGGTTTTCAAGGTCAAAAACTAGTTTCAGGTGTGGAAGATATGTCTTATCCTACGACTAGAAGTATTGGTATGAAGTTGGGCGTAACTTTTTAATTCTTGGTGTCCATAAGAGGATATTTAAGTATTAAGGTTGTAACAAGTAAGAAACGGGGCGTCCCTTTAGGGAATGAGGGTAGAATGTATAAATTTTATCCTTTTTTTACCCCCGACCCCTAAAGGGGAGTTATGACATTCAAAAGAATCTTTCGTTTTTTTATTCGCAAATTTACTCAAATACAAAAATATATAATGAACAATACATATAAAATAATCATGTTTTTATCCTTTACACTGCTGATCAGTTGTACGAAGGATTTCGAAGATATCAATGTCAATCCCAATACGGCTGTCGATGTGCAGCCCGAGTTTTTGCTCCGAAAAGTTTTGTACGATTACACAGAACAAATGTCTTATGAAGGATTTGTAGCTGGCAATTTATTAGGTCAATATTTTACAGCCATCGATTTTAATTTATTTGATCGCCACAGTCTTTCTGAACCACAATATGGTGGCAAACCTTGGAATTTTATGTACGAAAACCTAAGAGATAATGAAATATTACTTTCCAAATCAAGAACTAATCTAGCAGCTGCGGTTTATGAAGGTCCTGCATTGATTTATAGAGCTTATGTGACCGCAGCTTTAACAGATTTGTTTGGTGATGTGCCGTATTCCGAAGCATTCCAAGGGAAGTCAGGCATCGTAACTCCTAAGTATGACAATCAAAGAGACATCTATCTAGCCGAAGACGGCATCATAGATAATCTTGAAAATGGAATTGCTGCGATTGATGGATACAAAGGTGCTATTCCACTTCAAGGTGATATTGTTTTTAATGGTGATCTAACAAAGTGGAAAAAACTAGCCAATTCTCTTAAATTCAAAGCTTTGCTGCGTATTTCCAATAAGGAAAATGTCAAAGCAGCTCTGCAGAAAATTGTAGATGAAGACAATTTTATAAAAAATCCAACTGAAAACGCTGTCTTTACTTTTACCCAAAGTCCGCCAAATAATTTTAGACTCTCGACGGCAAAAGTAGGAGATTATAACTTGTTTATCATGTCCGAAACCATAGATTCGATCATGAAAGCAATTGATGATCCAAGGAAAACAAAATATTTCAGACCTACAGCAGCCGACCCAAATGTTTACAAAGGTTTGCGAAATGGGCCTGATGCATCACAGCTTTCGATTACTACGAGTCAGTATTCGCTGACAGGAAAAATATTCAGAGAAGAAGCAGGAAACCTGAGAGCAAATATTATGACTTCTTGGGAAATGAATTTTCTTTTGGCAGAAGCAGCTGAAAAAGGTTTGATTACAGGCAATGCACAGACATATTACGAAACAGGTATAAGTCAGGCGTTTAGTTTTTGGAATGTAGTGATGCCCGCAAATTATCTGACACATGAAAAAGTGGGTTATAAAATTGATGGCAACAATCCAATAGAACAGATCATCACGCAAAAATGGTTGGGCAACATTATCAATGGTTATGAAGGTTGGATAGAATATAGAAGGACAGGATTTCCAGCTTTAAAGACAGTCACTTCTAGTTTGAATCAAGGATTGTTTCCTGTAAGAATGCCGTATCCAACTTCAGAAGATGCGCTCAATAATGCAAATTTCCGAGTAGCGGCAGACAAAACGAACAACAATAGTGTAAACGCGCCTGTTTGGTGGGATCAGTGATGATTATATTTCTAATTAAAAATTAAATGTCGTTTAGTTAAGGTATTTTTTATGGTTTTTACCCATCCTAATCCTTCCCTTAAAATGGAAGGACTTCATAAATCAGTCTTAACCAAACGACATTTATTAAAATTCTTAATTCCCAATTTGTAAATTTTATATGGATGTAAATACATGGCAATGGGTCATTTTGATAGGGATGAATATCATACTCTATTGGATATCTCCGTGGTCAAATAAAGTGAATGATTTCTTCAAAGGAAGCACCAATAACAAAGCTCCAAATGCAATCTTATTGACAAGTAGCTTGGTTATTTGTTGGCTTTTTGCCAAGTCAATTACCAATGCAGCAGATTTAGGATTTGAGTTTGGAATTGTTGGAGGAGTAGCATATTCTGGATATTATTTTTCATTTCTTGTGGCAGGTTTGGTCATTTACAGGATGCGTACCAAAGGCGGCTTTACGAGTATTCATCAGTTTTTACACAGTAAATACGGACGTGCGGCAGTTGCATTATTCACTATATTGATCACGTTTCGACTTTTTAATGAAATTTGGTCAAACTCTATGGTTGTAGGAAGTTATTTTGGTGCTTGGGGTACATTTGGATATTATGCTGCTTTGGTCGTTTTTACGTTATTGACATTGCTTTACACGATCAAAGGAGGCATGCGAACATCAATTTTTACTGATTTGATACAAATGGTTCTGTTTACCTTGCTTTTGATCATTATTTTAGGTTTAATAATACCAAAATCTGAAGGCGGTTTTGCCAAGATATTGACAAGTGGTGAATGGGCAATGAGTCAAGGACTTAACTTGTTTTTTGTCGCTTTGATACAAGTTTTGAGTTATCCATTTCACGATCCTATCATGACAGACCGTGGTTTTATGGCAGATCCAAAAACAACTTTAAGATCTTTTCTGTGGGCAACGGTTATTGGAGTATTTTGTATTATCCTTTTCAGTTTTGTAGGCGTCTATGCTTCTATCAATGGAATTGGATCGCCTGTAGCCTTAGAAGTTGCTAGGGTTTTTGGATTGCCGATGATGTTGATGATGAATGCCATTATGATGACTTCCGCAGCTTCTACAATAGATTCAACCTTGACTTCGACCGCAAAATTAGTACACTTAGATTTATTAAAAGGCAAAAATCTCACCATATCTAGTGCAAGATGGACGATGGTGATTGTTACGGTGTTAGGTACGATTCCTGTATTTTTTGGACCTGCCATTTTATCTGCGACGACAATCAGTGGAACCATGGTTTTGGGATTAGCACCTGTATTTATTTTTTGGAATCTTGATGCTCCGAAAATTTCATTTTATGCGTCTATTTTAGCAGGAATTTTGTTTGGATTACTTTTTATCTTCGTCAAAGTGCCTTCATTTATGCTGTTTACTACAGGTAAATATGCGGATTTATTGAGTGTAAATCTTTTTGGCACGATTAGTTGTTTTTTATTGTTTTTAATACCTTATTGGATAAAAAAATATGTCGCAAAATAGTCAGGATATAGGTCAGTTACAAGGAAGAGTGCTAGTTTTTGGTGGTGTTTATTCCAATCTACAAGCATTACAAGCCATGCAAAAAGCGGCTATAAATTTAGACATACCGCCTTCCAATATCATATGTACTGGAGATATTGCTGGCTACTGTGCTCAACCATCGGAGTGTCTTGATCTTATCGAAGAATGGGGCATTCATGCTATTCGTGGCAATGTAGAGCAGAATATTTTGGACGAAGTAGATGACTGTGGATGCAATTTTGCAGAAGGAGGCCGATGCGATACTTTTTCAAGACAATGGTTTCCATTTGTCAAAAAAAATATGTCTTCTAGAAATATTCAGTTTCTTGAAAAACTTCCGAATTTTATATCTTTTTATTATGCCAATAAGAAGGTTAGGGTAGTGCATGGATCAGAAGAACATATCTCTGAGTTTGTATTCAAATCCACACCATGGGAAATAAAAAAGAGAAACTTCAATTTAAGCAATGCTGATGTGGTTCTAGGTGGTCATTCTGGTATTCCTTTTGCTGATCAAAAAGATGGATTACTTTGGCTCAATGCAGGTGTGATAGGTATGCCAGCCAATGATGGTGCAACCGATGTTTGGTATTTGTTATTAAATGATGCTGAAAATGAATTGACTTATGAATTTCATCATTTACAATATGATTTTGAACAAGCAAATGTTTTGATGATACAAAACGGACTGCCTTCCACATACGCGCAGACATTATTGACTGGTATTTGGGATAATTGTGAGATTTTACCTGAGGAAGAAATGAAAAATCAAGGCAATAGATTAGTTTTGTAACAAAATCTAATACCATGATAAGTTTAGAACAATTGCAAGAAATATGTTTGACTTTTCCCGAAGCAACAGAAGAGCCACATTTCGAAAAAACATCCTTTCGAGTAAAGAAAAAGATATTTGCTACCTATGCTGAAAAAGATCAAAAAGCTTGTTTGAAATTATCATTAGAAGATCAATCATCCTTTTCAAGCATGTCTAAAAATGCTGTTTATACAGTGCAAAACAATTGGGGCGCTCAAGGATGGACATTTTTTGAATTACAACACGTAGAAATAGAATTACTGGAAGATGCTTTAAAATGCGCATACAAAGAAGTCGCACCAAAGACATTAGTAGCTTTAGTGCATTAATGATGTCTTAAAGAAGACAAAAAATCAAATTAAAATGATGCTTTAATCTTCGTAACCAAATAATGAGTAAATTTGATTTGAAGTTTGAAAAATGAGATGTTGAAAACCTTGTGGCGATCATGCAAAAAAAATCATTCATATAAAATTTACCATTATGAAAACATTTAACACAAAACTCTTAACCATTTTGCTTATTATTGGCCTTGGCAGTCCGAGTATTTTCGCCCAGAATTTCCCTACCATTGATACCCAAAACGAATGGGTAGTAGATTATGTAGATCAGATCGTTTCATTCAAAGAGATTAGAGTGTATTCCTTTGCAGAAGTGGAAACTTTGATAGATGGCATTCCTTTCAGAGAAATGGTTTACCGCACAATAGCTAATCCAGGCACCATCAAGTCAACAAATGAATTCTATAGACAAGATGGTGATAAAGTTTATTTTCGACATGGTACAGATGATATTTTATTAGCAGACTTTGCGCTAAAAGTAGGTGATACTTTGGACATGAATGACGCTTCATTTGGAGGGTCTCCACTTGTTATTGCAGCTCGGGATACCATCAATATGGTAGATGGAAGCCAGCGTATTCAGTTAAAATATTACTGTGCTGATGATGACGAACCTGAAATTCCTAACGAAGGAACTTGGGGTACAATGACCGAAGGCTTAGGTTCTTTTGGTAATATGTTTTCACAGATGCAATCATGTTCATTATTTGATCCAAATTACTTCCGTTATACAAGATGCTTTTACAAAGCAGGCAGTTTGGTTTATAAAGATGAAGAAGTGGTAGATTGTTTGATCTCTTCCACATCCAATCTGCAAAATAGCACTACAAAAATATATCCGAACCCAAGTTTTGATCTTATAACAATCCAAAGTGAAAATGAAATTAAATCAATTGATTTCATAAATATCAATGGACAAGTTGTACAGCGAAATATAAATATTGACAATGGGAATGTTAATGTTAATGCATTACCCAATGGTATTTACATGCTTAAAATTATGCTAGATAACAATAAGTTAGAGCATGTAAAGTTTGTAAAGATTTAAACTTAGCTAATACTTGCTATCGTTAAGCTTTGCGTCCTTGCAAAGCTTGGGTTAAGCTAATACAACTTATTATGATGACAGACCTTTGGCCTATTTCCTTTAAGCTATTTGTTTCATAATAAAAGCTTTGTGGTCGTTCTTTATTACTTTACGTTAAGTCGCTGAGGCTTTATGAGAAGTTCTTTTGGCTTTTTACACAGTCATTTACACTTCATGAATGAGCAATTTGGCTTTATGGTAGGACAATAAGGCTTAATGGCTTCCTACTTAGGCTTTTTGCTCAACCGAAAAGGCTTTATGACTATTCATTATCGCTTAATGATATGTTGTTAAGGTTTCAGGACTATTCATTAAGGCTTAGTGTTAAGTCGAAAAGGCTTTATGACTATTCATTATAGCTTATTGATAAGTGGTTAAGGCTTCATGACTATTCAATAATGCTTAGCGTTCATTCATTAAGGCTTCATGATGCATCCTTTAAGCTTATTCATCAGTAACTAAGGCTTTGTCGCTAGTCATTAAGGCTAACTATTAAATCATTAAGGCTTTCTGTCCACTCATTTAAGCTTTTTGGAGACTAGATAAGCTTAAACTTTAACTTGTTATCTCTTATTTAGTGGTTCGATAAGCTTAATGAAGAACTTATTGATCTTAATCGATTTTGCTTTTGTAAATATCGATATCAGTATTGTATAAATCAATATTAAAAGATAGAAAATCAATATTAAAAAAGTGTAAATCGATATTAATATTTTCTATATCGATATTGATTTAGAAAATATCAATATTAAAAGAGAAAACATCAATGTTGATTTATACGATATCAATATCGATAAAGTCTACATCAATATTAAATTATTGTAAATGGATATTGATTTAGTATGAATCGATATCAGGATAGTCTACATCCATATTGATGAATTGAGTGTGGATATCGATTTAGTCTTTATTTATATAGAGATGGAATAAGAAAGCAAAATACCGTTAAACTTTGTGTACTTACAAAGCTTGGGTTAGTTCAAACGTCTGGTTTATTAATTGTAAAATAATCAGCAATATTGATAATCAAGCTAGAGCTTGAACTAATGTTAGCTTTGCAGAGACGCTAAGCTAAACGGTCGGTCGAAACCCAAGCCCCAATTAAATTTCTCACTTTTTGTGGTCATATTAGTGTCATTTTGACATATCTTATTAAATTTGCGACTTTTTACAAACATTGATCAACATTAAATAAGGATTATGATCTCTAAAGCAGACATTTTCGGTTACACACCCAAAAAAGAATATTCTAAGTCAGTTGCTTACTTTTCTATGGAGTTTGCCATTGACCAATCTTTAAAAATATATAGTGGAGGGCTTGGTTTTTTAGCAGGTTCACACATGCGTAGTGCTTATGAATTGAAGCAAAATCTTGTCGGTGTAGGAATGTTGTGGAAATATGGTTACTACGACCAAATAAGAGGAACAAATGGCGCTATGAAACCAGAATACGTTCAAAAATATTATTCGTTTCTTACAGATACGGGGATTGTTTTTCCAGTGGAAGTACACAGCGCAACCGTTTATGTTAAAGCTTTTTTATTAAAACCAGATGTTTTTGAATCAGCACCTATATTTTTATTGTCCACAGATATAGATCAAAACGATTCTGTATCTCGGACGATTACAAATAGATTATACGATTCTAATGAAGCAACAAGGATAGCACAATCTATTGTTTTAGGTATAGGTGGTGCTAAATTGCTAGATATTCTCAACATGGGTACAGAGATATATCATATGAATGAAGGACATGCCTTGCCTTTGAGTTTTTACCTATACTCAAAATATAAGTCATTGGCAGAAGTGCAGAAAAGGGTAGTATTTACCACACATACTCCTGAAGTTGCTGGAAATGAAGAACACGATTTTAATCTTTTGAGCAAGATGTCATTCTTTAATGGTATCCCAGATGATGAGGTGAGAACGATGCTAAAAGTGGAAGGTCAGCGATTAAATTATACGTTGAGTGCGCTTCGTTTTGCAAAAATAGCAAATGGTGTATCCAAAATGCACGGTGAAGTTGCCAGAGAAATGTGGTCAGGATTTGAAGGTATTTGCGAAATCACTTCAGTGACCAATTCACAGAATAAAAAATATTGGAAAGACGAAGTTCTTGAACAAGCGTACGAAAATAATGATGACAAGGCACTTCTTGCACGTAAAAAGCAAATGAAAAAAGACCTTTTCAAGATCGTTGCTGACCAGGCTGGAAAAGTATTTGACGAAAACATACTGACACTTGTTTGGGCTAGAAGATATGCTGGTTACAAAAGAGCAGATATGATCACTGCCGATGCTGCAAGATTCAAAAGACTCTTAGAAAATAAAGATTTCCCTATCCAAATTATTTGGGCAGGAAAACCTTACCCAGAAGATTATGGTGCCATTGATACCTTTAATGGTTTGTTTTGGAAGACACTTAATATGCCAAATTGCGCTGTATTGACAGGATATGAATTGGCGCTTTCAGCCTCACTAAAAAAAGGATCCGACGTATGGCTCAATAATCCAAAGTTGTATAGAGAAGCTTCAGGAACAAGTGGCATGACAGCAGCTATGAATGGTTCTGTTAACTTTTCTATTCCAGATGGATGGATACCAGAATTTTCTAAACATGGTGTAAATAGCTTTTTGATCGAGCCAGCAGATAGAAATATTCCTGAGACACAACAAAACGTCATCGAATGTGACCGATTATTGGATGTATTAGAAAGCCAAATCTTACCTACTTATTACAACAAGCCTAAAAAATGGGCAGAAATTGTTAAAAATGGTATGAAAGATGTCGCTCCAGATTTCGAATCTGGCAGAATGGCAAAAGAATATTATGTTCGACTTTTTAATGCTGAAGTTAAGAAGCACGAATACGCGTAACAAGATATAATTTATAGCGATTTAAGAAAAATCTTAAATCGCTATAATCATGTTTCTCCTTAGGAATTGGTTTTTTGTTGAGTTTAGATTCTTCGCGAAGCTTGGGTTAGTACAAACATCTCGTTTGTGAGTTGCAAATAATATATTTATTGTAAAGTAAAGCTGGAAGCTTTAACTAATATTAACTTATCTGAGACGCAAAGCTAATCTAACTGGTAAAGGAAAGAAGCTATTAGATGATTATACACCAAAAAATATTAATAAATTTATGATTGGTAATGTCTATGTTATTTTGTATTTAATAATAACTTTATCAATTGCTTTTAGATTATACTCAAAATACTCTAAAAGAAGAAACTTGTTTAAGTGGAATTTGATGCCATTTTGCCTATTGGCAGGATATATTATTTTATGTGTTTTTGATTTTGTTTTATATATTCTAGGGAGCGTAAATCAATTGTTTTATTTTCCAAATTTAGTAATATTTTCAATTCCAATCATTATACCTATAATTATATTAATTTGGTTAAGTTCATTTATATATTTAATAATTATATCAATAGGAAGCAAAAAGAATTTGTAAGCTGATTTATATTGGCACTAAACGTCTCATTTCTGAGATAGAATAAAATACATTATGCATGGACAAACTAGAAGCTTTAACTAATGTTAGCTTAATGTAGACGCTAAGCTAATCATGATAAAGATTTTTTTTTGCACTTATCTCATACTTTCACACAATTCCTGTAAAGTCGCGTTACCAGGACACAGATCCTTTTCCGTTAATTGATTTAGTGGTGTATGGGTAGTATTCAGAAGGTTATTTAATTCGATACTCTCGGTATCCAAATATAAAAGACCTGTCAATATCTCCTTTTTCTCTTTAGCCTTTTGTAAAGCGACGATGATAGAAAGTTTATCTTCAGGATCCCATTCTGGAGATAATTTATTGAGTGCGAGTAAGGATCCATCATGCATTTCTATGTGTTTGACTTTGGTGTGGTCATAATCAGTGACAATCGTTTCTTTGATCGGTACAAAATCAACTTTTGATAATGCTTCGTTGTGTTCTCTCACATAATCATATGATTTGGTTGACCCTGCATTGTTATTAAAAGTAACACATGGAGAAATAACATTTATCAATGCAAATCCCGAGTGAGAGAGCCCTGCTTTTATCAGTGGAATCAATTGAGATTTATCACCACTAAAACTTTGGGCTACAAATGTTGCGCCTAGTTCTATAGCAAGTCCACATAAATCTATGCCTTCAAACATATTTGCCTGTCCACCTTTGGATATAGAACCATGGTCAGCCGTGGCTGAATCCTGACCTTTTGTAAGTCCATAACATCCATTATTCATCACAATGTAGGTCATATTTAAGTTTCTACGGATGACATGTGCAAATTGACCCATTCCAATAGATGCTGTGTCACCATCACCCGAAACACCCAAATACACCAAGTCTCTATTTGCTAGATTTGCACCCGTGGCTACAGAAGGCATCCGCCCATGCACGGAATTAAATCCATGAGAATTGCTAAGAAAATAGGCAGGTGTCTTTGATGAACATCCTATACCCGATAGTTTAGCCACTTTATGTGGTTCGATATCCAATTCAAAACATGCTTCTACAATGGCAGCACTTATCGAGTCATGGCCACAACCTGCGCATAAGGTGGACAATGCACCTTCATAATCTTTACGATTGTATCCCAAAGCGTTTTTTGGTAAAAGTGGATGTTGGAATTTAGGTCTTATATATGTCATAAGGATCGATTTAAGCAGTAATTGTTTCTGTTTGGTTTATTTGTTGAAGGATAAAATCAGCAGTGATTGGTGTTCCATCAAAATTCAAAACTTTAATTAATTTTTTAGGATGAATATCTAGCTCATTGATCAATAAAGCTCTCATTTGTGCATCCCTATTTTGTTCTATGACATAGACAACATCATGATTGTCAATAAAATCTGCTACATCCTGATGGAATGGAAATGCTTTGATCCGAATAGCATCGGTCTTTCTTCCTTGACTTTCCAGTATGTCTAATGCTTCTTCAGCGGCATATCTTGTCGTACCAAAAAATATAATTCCAGTGTCAGATTGATTTATTTCTTGATAATAATCAGGTTTAGGAACAAGGTTTTTGGCTGATTCAAATTTTTTAAGCAATCTATTCATGATCCTTACATAAGTATCCGAATCTTCTGAATAATTTGCTTTTTCATCATGCGAAGATCCACGTGTGAAATAAGAACCTTTGGTAGGATGTGTACCAGGTAAAGTCCTATATGCAACGCCATCACCATCTACGTCTGTATATCTTCCCCATGATGCCGCATTTTCTAAATCTGATTCATTCAATACTTTGCCACGTTTATAAGCGCGGGTGTCGTCCCATATAAATGGTGGTGACATATGGTCATTCATACCCAAATCCAAATCTGTCAGCATGATAACAGGTGTCTGAAGTGATTCTGCCAAATCAAAAGACTCTGCCATCATATCAAAACATTCCTTAGGTGTAGAAGGAATCAACAATACGTGTTTGGTATCACCATGAGATGCATAAGCTGCTGATAAAATATCTGATTGTTGTGTACGTGTAGGCATTCCGGTAGAAGGGCCTGCTCGCTGAACATCTACCAAAACCACGGGTATCTCTGCATAATATGCCAAGCCTAAAAACTCATTCATAAGTGACAAACCAGGTCCACTTGTAGCTGTAAATGATCTCGCACCATTCCAATTTGCACCTATCGCCATCCCTATGGCTGCTAACTCATCTTCTGCTTGCACAATAGAAAAGTTGTTTTTACCCGTTTCAGGATCTACTCTCAATTTCTTAGCATAGTCTTCAAAAGCACTTACCAAAGACGTCGAAGGAGTGATAGGATACCAAGATACCACCGTGGCACCACCATATACAGCGCCAAGACCTGCTGCTGAGTTGCCATCTATCAAAATCCAATCTTTAACTAGATCCCTTCTTTCGACTCTGAACTCAAGTGGATACTTAAAATGTCCTTTTATATAATCGCCACCCAAATGAAGTGCTTTGACATTGGGAGTGATCAGTTTTTCTTTACCTTCAAATTGTTCGGCAAGTAACTTTTCTATTTCCGCAAAATCAATATCTAATAATACTGCAAGCGCTCCAACATACACGGTGTTTTTAAACAATTGTTTTTGTCTTGGGTCCGTAAATTCACGATTACAAATTTCCATTAATGGTACACCAATAAAATGGATGTCATCTCTTAAATATTCCTCATGAAGTGGCTTGGTATTGTCATATAAAAAATAACCACCCGGCTTTACGGAAGCAATATCTTTTTTGAAACTCTGGGGATTGACACTCACCATCATATCAATACCTGACTTTCGTCCCAAATATCCTTTTTCGCTGACTCGCACTTCATACCAAGTCGGCAATCCTTGGATATTGGATGGAAATATATTTTTGGCAGAGATGGGAATGCCCATTCTAAATATGGATTTGGCAAACAAATAATTTGCGCTCGCCGATCCTGTGCCATTCACATTGGCAAATCTAATAACAAAATCATTTATCCTTATCATACGTAACAGTGGTGTCCTGCTTTTGAAGTGTTATATAAAAATTCTTTCATGTCCCAAGCGGCTGTTGGGCATCTTTCTGCACATAATCCACAATGCAAGCACAAGTCTTCGTCTTTTACCATGACCTTTCCAGTTTTTAAGGTGTCAGAGACCAAAATGTCTTGTGTTAGATTCATTGCAGGCACTAATAGTTTCATTCTTAGTGCTTCTTCTTCATCATTATATGTAAAGGTGATACAATTGGTAGGACAGATATCCATACAAGCGTCACATTCTATACATTTACTTTCTGTAAATACCGTTTGTACATCACAATTAATACATCTTTGTGCTTCTCTAAATGCTGTTTTTAGATCAAAGCCTAATTCGACTTCCATCTTTCTATCTGTCAATGTCTGTACTTTGTCTGCTTGAGGGACAGGAAATCTAAATTCAGTAGTTACGTCATTATCATAACTCCATTCATGGATACCCATTTTGGTGCTGAATAATTTGACATTTGGGTCAGGTCTAAGGTTGATGTCTTCGCCTTGACAATATAAATCTATAGAAATGGCTGCTTGATGTCCTTGAGCTACCGCTGTAATGACATTTTTAGGTCCAAGCGCCGCATCACCACCAAAAAACAAACCTGATCTTGTTGAAGTAAATGTCGTTTTGTCAACAATAGGCATATCCCATTGATCAAATGTTACGTCTAAATCACGCTCGATCCAATCAAATTTATTTTCTTGACCGATAGCTATAATGACATCATCCGCTTCAAAAAACACATCTGCTTCTCCAGTAGGTACAAGTTTTCTTTTGCCATTCTCATAGACAGCTTCTACCTTTTCAAACATCATACCTTTAAGTTTGCCATTTTCTACGACATAGCTTTTAGGTACATGATTATCGATAATTGGTATATCTTCGTGCTGTGCATCTTCTTTTTCCCATGGTGATGCTTTCATTTCTGCAAATGGGCTTCTAACCACAACTTTAACTTCTTCACCACCGAGACGTCTAGATGTTCTGCAACAATCCATGGCTGTATTGCCACCACCTAATACAATAACCTTTTTTCCTATTTTGTCTGTATGTTCGAATGCAACACTTGCTAGCCATTCAATACCAATGAAGATGTTGTCTTTGCCTTCTTCTCTACCCGGAAGTACTAAGTCTTTGCCTTTTGGCGCACCTGTTCCTACAAAAACTGCATCATAGTTCCGTTCTAAAATTGATTTTAGACTGGTGACATATTGATTGAAATGGGTAATGATGCCTAGGTTTAAGATTTGATCCACTTCTTGATTGAGTACATGGGCAGGTAGTCTGAAGGATGGTATTTGTGTCCGCATCATGCCACCACCTTTGGATTGGTTATCGTAAATATGTATTTCATAACCTAAAGGCGCCAAATCCCTAGCTACTGATAATGATGCAGGTCCTGCGCCTATCAAAGCTACTTTTTTGCCATTTTTGATGGTAGGAATATCTGGCATGAGATGACTAATATCATCTTTAAAATCAGCTGCCACACGCTTTAATCGGCAGATAGCTACAGGTTCTTCTTCTACACGTCCGCGTCTACATGCCGGCTCACAAGGTCTATCACAAGTCCTTCCTAAAATGCCAGGAAAGACATTTGACTCCCAATTTACCATATAGGCTTCTGTATATTTGCCAGCAGCAATTAGTCTAATGTATTGTGGTACAGGGGTATGTGCAGGACATGCATATTGACAGTCGACTACTTTGTGATAGTATTCTGGGTCTTGAAAATCTGTCGGGTTCATAACTGTCTTCTTGATTAAAATCGGTTTTGCAATATGATTTAAGTGTTAATGAAGCAAAAATATAATTTAAAATGTAAATAGTATAGATTCTTAATAATAAATATTAATTCTAATTAAAAGTGGGTTATAATAATGTGATTATGTAATTTGGCTAGAAATTAAATTTTGTATTTACATCAAAAGCTTAGCTAAGCTAAAGGTGCTTCTTAAAAAATATATCAAAGTGGATTTATTAGACTTAGTATGACATTCTATGACATTTTGGCATATATGTTTACATTGAGTTAAGATTAAACTGACACTTTTTAAATTTGATGTGCATAAATGACAGTTAAAAACAATTGGCACATTTCATGATATAAGATTGTCATCTTAATGATATTTTTTAACACTAAAAATTAAAATCAATAGTAATATGAAACCAATCAACGACAGAGTGGTAGTTAAGCCTGCTCCGGCAGAAGAAAAGACAAGCGGCGGTATCATTATCCCTGATACAGCAAAAGAGAAACCACAAAAAGGAACGGTGGTAGCAGTTGGACCAGGTAAAGAAGGTGTAGCTTTGACCGTGAAAGAAGGTGATGTTGTCCTTTATGGCAAATATGCAGGTCAAGAGATCAATCACGAAGGCGCAGATTACCTTATCATGAGAGAAGATGATATTTTAGTGATTCTTTAAGAACCTTTGGTATTTATTTTTATTAACAAAAAAATTAAAATCGACAAATATGGCTAAGATAGTTAGCTTTGATTCAGAAGCGAGAGCAAAATTAAAATCAGGTATTGACCAATTGGCAAATGCTGTGAAAGTTACATTAGGTCCTAAAGGAAGAAATGTAGTTATCCAAAAAAGTTTTGGTGCACCTATCATTACCAAAGATGGTGTGACTGTTGCTAAAGAAATAGAACTAGAAGATTCTATTGAGAATATGGGTGCTCAGATGGTAAAAGAAGTAGCATCTAAAACTGCGGACGCAGCGGGTGATGGTACGACAACAGCTACCGTATTAGCACAAGCTATGGTAAATGCAGGTATGAAATATGTGACAGCAGGTGCTAATCCAATGGATCTTAAAAGAGGTATAGATAAAGCAGTTAGCGCAGTTATAGCAGATCTTAAGTCTCAAAGTGAAGTAGTAGGTTCTGATTTCAGTAAAATCAAACAAGTTGCTTCTATTTCAGCAAATAATGATGATGAAATCGGCTCATTGATCGCTGATGCGATGAAAAGAGTCACTAAAGATGGTGTCATCACAGTAGAAGAAGCAAAAGGAACAGATACTTATGTAGACGAAGTAATCGGTATGCAGTTTGACAGAGGTTATTTGTCTCCATACTTCATTACCAACACGGAGAATATGACTACGGAATATGAAAATCCGTTGATCCTTATCCACGACAAAAAGATCTCAAATTTACAGGAAATAGTTCCTATACTAGAGAAAGCTGTTCAAACAGGTCGTCCATTATTGATTATTGCAGAAGATGTAGACAGCCAAGCTTTGGGTGCATTAGTAGTAAATAGATTAAGAGGAGGTCTTAAAATCGTAGCCGTAAAAGCTCCAGGATTCGGAGATAGAAGAAAAGCAATGTTGGAAGATATCGCTATCTTGACAGGTGGTGTAGTAATCTCTGATGAGAAAGGATATAAGCTAGAGAATGCAACCCTTGAAGAATTGGGTCAAGCTGAAAAAATCACGGTTGACAAAGACAATACAACAATCGTAAATGGTAGAGGTCAACAAGCGGATATCAACTCTAGAATTGGTCAAATCAAAGCACAAATTGAGACAACAACTTCAGATTATGACAAAGAGAAGTTGCAAGAAAGATTGGCTAAATTGGCTGGTGGTGTTGCTGTTCTTTATGTAGGAGCGGCTACAGAAGTAGAAATGAAAGAGAAAAAAGATAGAGTAGATGATGCATTACACGCTACAAGAGCTGCGGTAGAAGAAGGTATTGTAGCAGGTGGTGGTGTTGCATTGGTAAGATCTATAGCAAGCTTAGTAAACCTTAAAGGAGTGAATGAAGATGAAAATCTTGGTATCCTTATCGTTAAAAAAGCATTGGAAGCTCCACTTAGAATTATTGCAGAAAATGCAGGTGTGGATGGTTCTGTAGTATTCCAAGAAGTAGCTAAATCAACTGGTGCAAATGGATACAATGCTAGAACTGATCAATATGAAGACCTTAAAAAAGCAGGTGTTATAGATCCTACGAAAGTAACAAGAGTAGCCCTTGAAAATGCAGGTTCTATAGCTTCTATGGTATTGACCACTGAGTGTGTGATATCAGACAAAAAAGAAGAAGGTGGCGGAGGCCATGGTCATCCACCAATGGGTGGAGGCATGGGCGGCATGATGTAAGATAATGCTTCCTAAGAGCAAAACGGAGCCTTGTAGATTAATTTCTGCAAGGCTTTTTTTGTGATTTAATAATTGAAGCATTTCCTAAAGGTGTTTTTATGTATGACAAATCTATATAGTATAAATAAATCACTAAGGGCTGTTATGTGTGGCAACAAATATAATTTGTCAAAACGTAGCCCAAATGGGTTATAAAACGATTGTTAAAAATAAAAATGTGAATAAAATGTGATTTTCATTTGTAATTATAAAATAAAATCCCTTACCTTTGAATTGATTATAAATTTATTTCTTAACCTGATGGTGCTGTCATACAAGCTAAATTAAATTATTCCTAAGAACCGATGCTAGCTAAAAATTAGGATAATGACTATTCCGGCAAATTTCAGGATTATCAAAAAAATTATCTAAAATGATAAAAAAAAGTATTAAAGTAATTTCGAATTTTCGAGGCTTAGACGCCTGAATTTTCTCCTTATTGCTGTAATTATGACGGTTTTTTTAGACTCAATATCATGTCAAAATTTCTGTTTTACGCCTCCCACAAGTTCAAATATGAGTTATAATTCTTCAATTATTAATAGTTCCAATTTTAATGGAAATTCTTTTGGTACAAAAACATTGAGAGTATATTATCATGTGATTACAAGAACAGATGGCTCTGGAGGATATACTTCTACTCAGGTTGATGAATCTTTAGAAGTTCTTCAAAATGATTTTAATCTACATGGGATTTATTTTTCTTGGGATGGATGTATTGATTATATTAAAGATGATAATTTTTACTTTGGGGACCCTGAAAGTAATGCGATTTTTAATGTAAACAACCATATGGATGGAATAGATATATATTTATATCCTGAAAATAAATTGACTTCAGGAGGTTCAGCAAATGGCGTTGGAGAATCTTCTGAGTTTTGGATTTCTGGTTCCGTAGGAATAGGTAATCCTGTAGGTTTGTCTAGAATAATTTCACATGAGATGGGACATGTTTTATTTTTATTCCACACCCATCATGGAACAGATGAGAATGAACAAGGGGAGTCATGCAAAGAATTAGTTAATGAATCAAATAGTGCTTGGTGTGGAGATTATGTTGTCGAAACGCCAGCAGACCCAAACATTAATTATGCAGTTGACGAAAATTGCGTTTGGACGGGCACAGGTACAGATGAAAATGGACATGTATATAAACCAGATGGCAAGCAGATAATGAGTTATTCAACATCTACGTGTTTTCAACATTTTGTGCCTGGTCAAGCACAAAGAATGCACATGGCTATAACACTTTTGCCGTATCTTCAAAATTGTTTGTTGGATGAACCACTGGTAAAGAATCTTTGCGAATGTGTGCCAGATGATAAAAATGTTTTGGAAGATGAAGAAATTAATGAGCCTTACTATTCTAATGGCAATATTACAATTAAAGAAGGTGCTACGCTTACAATATCTGACAGTCTATATATGGGGCAAGATAAAACCATAACTATCGAAAGCGGTGGAAAACTTCTGTTAAATGGTGTGGGTTGTGTGTTAGATAAGTGTGACGCAATATCTAAATGGACAGGGATTATTGTACAAAATGGTGGAACCCTGGAAGTAGTAAATGCAACCATTCATAATGCTCTAAATGCTATACATGCCGAACATAAATCAACGCTAAATATTGAAACTGCTAAAATTTATGGGCAGTCAAAAACCTTGGGCTCTGGCATTTTTATTGATGGAGATGTAACCATACCAAATTTCAATCATGTCACTATTGAAGATTATAAAGAAGGTATCATTGCATATAATGGAGCACACAACGTATATAATTTTAATGGTGGCAAGATACATAATACGCTTTCAGCTATTACATTCATCATGAATACTTTATTGATCAATGATTATGAGATCACCAATACGGGGTATGGCATAATGATAAATAACGGACCAAGCAGTACGATACATAATTGTTCGATAGGATATACTGAATATGGCGTTCTGGCAAATTGGTCTCCATTTACTATGGTAGATTATACCACCATAGGGATACCAGGACAGATAGGCAAAGTAGGGATGTCAATGTATCAAAGTGGTAATAGTATTATATATAATAATCCATTGATACAAGCCACCTATTTAGGCATGAGACTCTGGTCGAGTCAAACTATCGTAGCTTATAATAATATAAATACATTTGGAACAAATAATGAATATGGCGGTGGTGTGCTGATGATAGAAAGTCCAAATAGCGTTATGGAACAGAACTATCTTGATATCAATCAATCCGCTTTTGGTATTGAAACCAATTTATCTAACAATACCCATATTTTCAATAATCAGATAGATCATTTTTCTTCGATTGCCACTCGAACTGCCGCCATCAGGTCTATGGGTAGTATGGACGAAACAATAAATAACAATATCATCAATGGTGTAGCCAATACCACAGGTATTATAGCTCAGAACTCTACATCAAATCAATATCTATGCAATATCATAGACAATACGCACGAGGGCCTTGGCGTGTATTACAATGCAGAGATGCAAAACATCCGTGGCAATGAGATCGACGCATGGACAGACCTAGCTATACGCTCGCAGGTGGGACCACAAGTACACCATGGCAACAAATTTGTAGGGGGAAAGGCTAGGGCTGATGAGTTAGATGTTAATCAGATATTAGGCTCGCAATTTTTAGTGAATAGTTCGATACCTTATTTGATGCCTACAGATATCCTGCCATCAAGTGATTGGTTTATCAATCAAGCTAATGCAAATGCATATACTTGTACAGGCACACAAGGTCCATCTTGGACACCATTTAATGGTGGTGGGGAGACAGAGGTGTGTGCCTACTGGACCTATCTGAAAAGCATCAGGACTGCAAAACCAGAAATGTTTTTTGTGAAGCTATATCACTTGCTGAAATATGCCAAAACAAAACCAGGATTTGTGCTACCCGGCTGTGTCAAGCAAGACCCTGTGTTCCTTTCAGTGTGTGGGATCACTAAGCTTATGGATGTGGGCATAGCCCTTCACAAGATGGGTACGCTCCCTGTGAATGCTAGCAATCTCAATACCCTGCAGGTACAGTTTGGTCTGCAGACCACAGATGCTGGCAGGGCGAGTTTAAAGAATCAGATACAAACAGAGCTAGCACTCGTCTTGCCTATACTGGATACAAAAGCTGCCGCTGACACCATAAAGCTAGATAGCATCACCACTGAACTCAATACCATCAACTGTACCTCGGTGATCGTGAGCAAGTGGAAAGATATATTCAAGCTATATGTAAAATATCTAAAAACTGGCGAGGTCGCCGTCGCAGACCGACCTACACTCATGGCGTATAGTAGTGAATGTGCAGATATATATGGAGATGCCATCCATATGGCAAGGGCCATGGCAAATACGTATGATAATTCTTATTTTGATGCCTATGATGTTTGTATAACCCCAACCACACCACGAAGTATAACGACGAGTGAGGTGGCGGCAATCAGCGTACACCCGAATCCTACTTCTGGTATCTTATATCTGAATCTTCCAAATAATTATACTGGACATGTGGCAGTAAGAGATATAGATGGGAAGGCGATAATACATCAAGAAATCAAGTCTAGTAATTTAACTAGCTTGGACTTGACTATGTATAATGGCGTGTATTTTATAGTATTTACATCAGAGACTGGTGATCAGTCAGTACACAAAGTAATCCTTATTAAATAAAATTATCCAAAGGGCATGGCTAGTAGCCATGCCCTATCTAAATATATTAACATTATGAAGTGGATAGTTTTATTTGTTACACTGTTTATAGCTGATACTATATTGAGTCAAATCAAAGGAGATTATATTTGGATAGGAGGTATAGAGTTTACGGCTGACATGG
Organism: Saprospiraceae bacterium UBA7687; assembly: GCA_002482845.1. Classification (GTDB taxonomy): domain Bacteria; phylum Bacteroidota; class Bacteroidia; order Chitinophagales; family Saprospiraceae; genus OLB9. Next base: position 18,200 of record DLGT01000053.1, on the reverse strand, counting down.
CCAATATAAATGGCCATAAAATGGATTTTAATAATTCTGATATGCAGCCCGAATTCCAAGAAATGAAATTGGGGTTTACTGGCAATAATACATCTATTTGTGATGATAATGGGGAATTATTATTTTATACCAATGGATGTGCGGTGATGAATAGGAATCATGAAGTAATGCCCAATGGCGATAGCATCAATGCAGGTCAGTGGTTTGATATTTACTGGAAAGATTGTTTGTATGGTTATCCTGGATTTCAAGAGTGTATAATTCTTAGTGATCCATCAAATCAATACGGATATTTTTTAATCCAAACGACTAGAATTTATTACCCACAAATAAAAGATTCCGCAGAATTACGTGTTACTTATATTGACATATCATTGAATGGAGGATTTGGTGATGTAACTTATAAAAATAAAAAAATTTATAATGGTCAGGATTTATGTAACAGTTACTTAACTGCGGTAAAACATAAAAATGGAAAGAATTGGTGGTTACTCCAACCTTTAGAAAATGATTCAATTTTTTTAGCATATTATATTTCTGAAGATGGAATAATTCAAATGCCTAATCAAAATTCTCATCAATTTTTTGATAGACCTAGGAGTAATTCTTCTGGAACATCAAAATTTTCCCCTGATGGAACTAAATATGCTTTGTACAATTATTATGACCAACTTCATATTTATGATTTTGATAGAGAAACAGGAAGCCTGTCCAACCATCAGAAAATAGAGATTTATCATCCTGATTCCATAGATAGAAGTACAATATTATTTAGCAGTGTAGAGTGGTCGCCAAATGGTAGATTTGTGTATTGTGCATCTTCAGAAAAACTCCATCAGGTAGATACCTGGGAAGATGATCCACAAGATGGTGTGCGGCACATTGCGGATTATGATGGCACATTAAATCCATTTCCTAATAGACTTTTTCTAATGGTGCAAGGTCCTGACTGTCGTATCTACATGACACCCAAAAATGGATCGTACTCACTACACGTCATCAATAAGCCTGACGAGTTGGGCATTGCATGCGACTTTGTACAAAATGGTATCAAACTACCCAATACAAATAGTGGCACGCTGCCAAACTTCCCGCGGTTCCGTGTGGATGAAGTAGATAAGTGTGATCCTACCATTACATCCATCTTTGGTGATGATGTCTATTACCGCAAGGACATCCATATATATCCCAATCCATCCACAGGTGTCTTTAGGGTCATGATGCCAGAAGCATTTATATCAGGTATTATGGTGGTGACCAATATACATGGACAGATATTGGTACAAAAATCTGTAGAAAATGTCAGCTTCTCCCAAGAGATAGATATCACCACGCTACCAAGTGGTGTGTATAATATAGAGATATATCCTATAGACAATAGTGCAAGGATCTTTTATGGCAAACAAGTGGTAAAGGTGGAATGATGGTAGATAGAGTTATGAGAGATAAGATATGAGTTATGAGATGGGGGATACTCGTTTTTTTTGGTAGTATTTAATGGCATTGCAATCTGCGATTGCAACTCATATATACAGTAAAATCTAGCTATTTCATGACATAACTATTCATAGAAACAAGAATATTTTTACTACTATTTCACAATTTCTAATTTTGTTCTTACTTTCACGCTTACAAACCATATTAATAGTAGTATGTTATGTAACGTATCTACTTTAATTTGGCATTTATCATCATTTTATTAAAAATCACCATCATAAAATAATATCATGCAAAGAAGAACATTTTTAGAAATAGGGAGCGCAACAGCGCTTGGAGCTATAGTTGTACCGAACTGGGCTGAATCACTTTTAAAAGGAAAAGGTCTGAAAAATATTGGCGTTCAGCTCTATACCGTACGAGATGATATGCAAAATGATCCAGTATCCACTTTAAAGCGAATAGCTGAAATAGGGTACAGTCATGTAGAATGTGCAGGATATCGAAATGGTACTTTTTATGGAAAAGAGAAAACAGAATTCAAAAAGATATTGTCTGACCTAGGACTTAAAATGCATAGTGGACACGCCATGACAGGTTTCGGAATGCCTGCCGGTACGTATTCTATGACATATGAGTGGGAGAAGTATTGTGCTGATGCTGCCTTTATGGGGCAAAAATATATTGTTTCTGCTTACTTTATGGATGGCGAACGCAAGACATTAGACGATTATAGAAAACATGCCAAGTTGTTTACAGAATGTGCCTTGATAGCTAAAAAACATGGTTTGACTTTTTGTCACCACAACCATGACTTCGAGTTTGTGCCGATAGATGGTGTAGTTCCTTATGACATCTTTATTAAAGAAACGGACGCATCTCTCGTCAAGTTTGAATTAGATTTTTATTGGACTAAAAAAGCAAATGTAGATACTGTAAAACTCATTACTGAAAATCCTGATAGATTCCCATTATTCCACATCAAAGATATGGAGCTTGGTGCAGAACAATCATTTACAGAAGTAGGGAATGGCGTCATTGATTGGAAAAATGTATTCGGACTGAGTAAAAAAGCGGGTATGGATTTGTTTTATGTAGAACAAGATAGTTGTAAAAACATGAAACCACTCGAAAGCATTGAAGTCAGTTATAAATATTTGAGCAATTTGAAGGTGTAATTAGCAGTTCATTCTGAAAAGCCTTCGAGGTTAATAAAGTGAAAATGATAATTTCTTTTACAATGGTAATCAACTGTTTCCCTTTAGGGATCAGGTAAAAAAACAGTTGATTATCATTACAGTTGAGCTTTTAGAATAGGGGCAATCAATAAGAGTTTATAATAAATTGAAAGTATAAATTACAACATGGATATCTCAAAGCTTAAGGTAATAAACACTGAGTTTACATTATTTTTGGTAACGAGAATTTTGGTGACAGCAGGTATTAAAATGACACCTGTTTTACTTGGATGGTATTTATATGAATTGACTGGTAGCAAGTTATCACTTGGTGTATTGGGACTTAGTGAAGTGGTACCTGCTATTTTGTTTGCCCTTCCCGCAGGAGTAAAGGTAGACACTAGCGATAAACGCAAGTTGATTTTGACATGCTTGTCGGTCTATTTGGGTATTATGGTTATTTTCAGTTGGCTCACATCATCTTATTCAAAAGAAGTATTCAGTTCCAAAAATATCGAATATCTCATTTATCTTTTGGTTGTCTTGACAGGTTGGGCTCGAGCTTATTATTCCCCTGCAAATTCAGCTATTATTGCCCAACTCGTAAAAGCAGAAGAACTAGTCAAAGCAGCCACTACGAATAGTATGAGTTGGTTGATCGCCGCTGTGGCAGGACCATTGATAGCAGGTGGCATGATTGCCATTTTTGATGTATCGGCTGCATTTATATTTGTGGCATCATTGATAGCCGTAGCAATGTTCATTTTCTCCTTTGTCACACCCAAAGAAATCACTTACAATCGTGGAGATACCAAAACTTGGGAAAGTGTCAAAGAAGGTTTAGACTTCGTGTTTAACCACAAACCACTTTTGGGCGCTATGGGATTGGATATGTTTGCTGTACTTTTCGGTGGTGCAGTAGCGATGCTTCCCGTCTTTGCGAAAGATATTCTTCATGTTGGTCCACAAGGATTTGGAATATTAATGGCAGCGACTTATTTGGGTAATTTTCTAGCTATTTTTTATCTTACAAGACGACCATTGGTAGATCGTCAAGGTCATTATCTGATCATTTCAGTGGCGGGATTTGGCGTATGTATTTTGATATTTGCATTGTCACAGAGTTTTGTGTTGAGTTTTATAGCATTGTTGGTCAGTGGATTATTTGATGGTGTAAGTGTGATAGTAAGAGGTACGATCTTTCAGCTTTTTGTACCTAATCAAATGCGAGGCAGGGTTTCTTCTGTTAACTCCATTTTTATAAATAGTAGCAATGAACTTGGCCAATTTGAAAGCGGTGTAGCAGCATCTGTTTTCGGTACAGTACCATCTGTTGTATTTGGTGGATTAATGACCATATTGATAGCGACATATGCTAACTTTAAAGTTCCTGCACTTAAAAAACTAAAATATTGACCATATGGAAAAATACACTAAAGAAACACTCACCAAAGGAATTCTATTAGTTGCCACCGCTATTTTTTTATTGTGGCATCACTTTTACAGTTTTTCTACACACTTTGGTTTTGATGATATGCACTATGCTAAATTAGCGCATGCTGTTTCTGTGGGTACTTTTGAGACTACGATGGATCATTACACACATAGATGGGGATTTATTTTTCCAGTAGGATGGATGTATCAGTTCTTTGGTGTGTCTGATTTTACATCTGCATTGTTTCCTATGGTCATGACTTTTTTGGCAGTTTGGTTGGTTTGGAAAATGAGTGCTAGCTACGATCTTTGGATACGTTTATGGGCAGTTATCTTTCTAATTACATCAGAATGGGTGCTTTTTTATTCTGATAAACTGATGCCTGATATTACAGTCATGTTTGTAGCGACATTGATTATATATGCTTATTGGTCAGTGATTTATCATGATATGAAAGTGTGGAAGGGTAGTGGAGTCACTGCTTTCGCTGTATTTTATTGTTTCATTACAAAAGAAACAATTATACTGATCTTACCACTTTTATTGATTTGGTTTTTGATTGATGTATTTTATTTGAAACGAAATGTAATTTTTTGGAAACTGACATTGCTTTTTGGATTGGCAATTTTTGGGTTGTATTTTGGATATAGTTTTATACAAACAGGAGACCCAATGTTCAGATTAAAGGCAATTGTTTCCAATGGTTATTTTAGTGCATGCAGTTATGATGTACTGCCAGTGAGTCATTTGATAAAAAGAATTGGGTATGAATTGTGGTTAAACTTCATAGGAAATGGTTTGTTTTTGGGTGCTCTTTTTATAATCCCATTATTGTGGACGAACAAAATATTCTCAAAAACAACATTTGTTAAAGAAGATAGTTTTTGGATATTTAATGCTGTTGTACTCCTTCTCCTTTCCAATTTTATGACATCTTCCCCCAATGCTTATACACCACTTTGCCTTGATATCAGACATTATTTGTTTGTAGTGCCATCGATAGCCATAGCTTCGGGTATTGGTATACAACAATTTTTATCTTCTACCGAAAAATATAAATATTTTTGGATAGTTGTGGCAATATTTATGTTTATGGTGGCCTATATTTTTAAGTTAGGTCATCTTTATCAATACTTTGGCATTGCATTTTTACTAGTGATTTATCATTTCTCAAAATCTAAATCTTTATTCGCTTTTGCTGATAAGTATTTTTGGATCGTTTTATACGTTATCCTTTTTTATACACCCTATGCCTCCTACCAAGATGCCAAAAACTACAACTACCACAGCCAAAAGACTTTGGTAAACAAACATTTAAAAGACTACAACCAATCATCGAAATTGCTTATCATTACCAATCCTGTTGAAAAAAATATTGATGAATATATTTTAGGTTTTGATTTTAAAAACATTCAATTCCTTGCTTATAAGGATGTCTCAGATTCTATTGTCAACGCGTTTGATTCTGTCATGATGATTGGAAATGGTATGACGAGTTATTTCAGTAATGTACAATGGGAAGACTTACCAGAATGGGTAAAAACTCCAGATACCACTACTGTTAAAATAGATTCTCTTCAGAAAATAGATTGGTATGTGGTAAACAAAAACGATTTGTTGTCAAGGATAAAATCAGACAGCCAAAAATAGTTGTAATAGGTATGATCTTTAAAAAATTGGACTAATAGAAATCTATAACAATGTAATTTTGTTGTATTAGTATAGTTTTCATTTTTCAATTTTTAAAAACCAATCAATATGGATACTCATTATCATTATGCTACGGTCACCCATGCGATCAATGCTTTAAGAGAAAAAGGATTTACAGAGGATTTTAATCTTGAAGAAAATTGTATTGCTAGTAAACCTGGTAAATTTACTCATGAAGAGTTTGAGATCACAGAAGTATATAGATATGAAGGCGATTCTGACCCTGCTGATGAAGCTACCGTATATGGGATTATTTCATCTACAGGTGTAAAAGGAGTCTTAGTTACTGGATATGGTATGTCTTCAGACGCTGTGTCTACAGCCATTTTGAAGAAGTTGACCTTTAAACCTTGAGTTCACTCCGAAAATAAAAATGTTAGGATAATCAACCATTTTTTACCCTGCCCCTAAAGGGAAACGGTTGATTATTTTTGTAGTAGAATGTAATTATTTTCTAATCTAGAACATCAATTACTTTTAGGAGTGATCTCTTCCTTAATTTTCAAATATTTTTTTAAGGAAATTAAACCAAAAGGCAAGCATGGACTTTGTCTACTATTTCTTGTTTGTCAGAGAGTACAAATAAAATATCATTTTCGGCAAGCACGGTCGAACCATTTGGCGTAATAAACTTTTCATTTCGTTTGATCATAGCAATCACTGCATTATTTGGGAAATGCATATCTACTATTTTTTTACCTATCGCAGGAATATGTGGATGTAAGGTGATTTCGACCATTGCTGTTTTCGGTTTTTCTGATAGGAAGATTTCAGTTGGTGCTAATGGTTTAACCTTTTCAGGAAGTGATACATGTAGCCATTTTGCCACAATTGATAGTGTCGTGCCTTGAATCAGCACTGAGGTCACCGATATAAAAAATACAATATTAAAAATCATATCAGCCTTATCAATTCCCGCCAATAATGGGTAAGTTGCAAACACAATAGGCACAGCGCCACGAAGTCCTACCCAAGATAAGTACATTTTTTTACGAAATTTAGATTTATAAGGCATCAAACTTAAGAAGACACTAATAGGTCGAGCTACAAAGATCAGAAAAAGTGATATGATCATCCCAATGCCAAAAACCGGTACAATCTGACTCGGATATACCAATAATCCCAAGGTAAGGAACAACACGATCTGCATCAACCAAGCCAATCCATCAAACATCCTAAGAATTGTTTTTTTGTGAATCAAATCCTGATTTCCAAGATATACGGCACATATATAGATGGCTAAAAATCCATTTCCACCTACAAATTCGGTAAACGAAAACGTAATAAACATTAAAGCAATGACCAATACAGAATACAACCCTTCAAAGTCAAGATTGATGTTATTGATGGTATATTTGCTTAGTTTTCCAAAAACAAAACCTAATACAGCACCTAAGACCATTTGCATCAGAAAAACAGGAATCACGCTAAATATACTTTTGTCTTGATTGACTGTCAAAGTCAAGAAAGCAATTGTCAACACATAGGCCATTGGGTCGTTACTGCCACTTTCGAGTTCTAATATTGGTCGCAAATTGCTCTTTAAGGCCAAGCTTTTGGCACGTAATATAGAAAATACAGCAGCAGCATCTGTAGAAGAAACAATAGAGCCGAGCAACATACTTTCATAAAAGGTGAAATCTGTGATCAGCCAAACAAAAGTACCAAGAATAGTTGCTGTAAGTAGTACGCCAATGGTAGAAAGTAATAGTCCAACCCTTAATACAGGACGAACTGTGTCCATACTTGTATCTAACCCACCAGAAAACAATATAAAATTGAGTGAAACAATACCAATGAATTGTGCCAACTGTGGATTGTTGAAATTTATTCCACCAATACCATCTGATCCAGCCAACATACCTACTGCTAAAAATAATAATAGGGTAGGCACACCAAACTTGTAGGTTGTTTTACCAGCTACTATACTTATGAATAGCAAGATAGAGCCAATAAGAATTATATTTTCTATGGTAATATTCATAAACAAAACAAAATGATTCTTGCAAATATAAGTAAAATTTGGCAAAAAGTAAAAGGATATGCGGTCAGCTAAATAAATTCATTTTAAATTACATAAAGTAAACCTTTTTTAAAATATTTAAAATCAAAAAGTTATGAAGAATTAGTCTTTCCATTAAGTATTAAATTGCCATCTTGGAAAATAAATTTACAAATTTGTGATAAAACTAAATCCAAAACCATTTTCATACCCGTATATGAAAGAAATAAGACTTATGTCTTAAAAAGTCAATAGTATTCAAAGTCATCTAAAAATAACAATTATATGAAAACATCACATCTCAAAAAGGGCCTTCTCTGGACAGGGATAACCACATTACTATTATTTGTAGTGCTAGTTGTTCATCTAATTTTAGTACTAAAACCTAAAGTTTATGATAATAACCATATGCAACTCGTGAAAATAGATTTTCCAGAAAATATTGATACAACAGAACGAAGTCTAATGCTTTCGAAAGTTAAAAGTATGCAAGGTGTAAAAACGGTTAACTTTTATTCAGATCAAAATGCATTGGTCGCCATGTATGACAATACCATTCAAAACAATGAAAAAGTGATGGCGACAATCAAATCAGTAGTCTCCTCGCCTGCGGTTTTATTTAAACCTTCAGCGGAAATGCTGGCTAGTGGCTGCCCTATAAAAAACAAGGATTCATATTCTTACAGATTCTCAATGTTTATCAAAAACGTTTTTTATTAATTATTTCACAAATAAATTATTTTTTATGTACAAATTAAAAAAATCACTTTGGTTGTTTTTGTGTGCAGTATGTATCACAGGTATGATGAGTTGTGGTGACGATGAAGAACCAGTGACACCTACACTTTATGAAAAATTAGGAGGTACGACTAAGGTAGCTGACCCTGCCAATCCTGGCCAAATGATCGAAAAAGGGAGGCTTGGTCTTAGATCTGTTGTAGATAGCACTATTTTTGTCATTGTAGGCGAAGGGAAAATCACCCAATATTTTACACCATTATTAACGGAAGTTGGTGCTGGTAACACTACTGGACTTGCAGCATTGAGCAAAAGTCTGACGGACTTTTTCTGTGTCGGTACTGGAGCTAAAAACTTCACCTATGCTGGCAAAAATATGAAAGATGCCCACGATCCAGCAAAAAATCCACGTATGGCCCTGAAGAGTGATAATGGTGACATGGATATTTTTATCCAAAGCGTAGTAAAAGGCGCTCAGCAAAATAATGTTCCTGCTAACCTGATCGGTGAAGTAGGTGTGATTTTAGAATCATTAAGAGCTGACGTAGTACAGAGATAAATTTTTTAGGATTCACATTGGTGTTAAAGGCTCGTCATTAAAGAATGGTGGGCCTTTACGTTTTTAAAAAAAAAACATATATTTTTAAGTGAATCAAGACAGAAGAAATTTATCATAAACAAATACTGCTCATTACATTTCTTGTACCATCAAATTACAACCCCTTATATCAGCAGCATCCATGCGCCCTATAATCTCAAAACTTTGATCATGATGCAGTATGCCCATATCTTCTGTCTGGATAAAAGCACAAGAATCAATGTTTGCGAGATCTATCACAGATATAATCCCTGGTTTTCCTAGTTTTTCAGGTGTCAATGGATCGTTAACTTGATGAATGATGATGTCCATACAAGGATTAGGTTTAAATAAAATACCTTCTGTAGCATATGCTTGTGAAAATAATTCTGTCATCCCATATTCAGAGTAGATATGATTTACCCCAAATCCTGGCTTTAGTGCATCATGAAGCTCAGTTTTAGTCATTTCTTTTCGTTGGCCTTTCATACCACCTGTTTCCATGACGATGAGTTCAGTGAAACTGATTTCATAAGCAGCAACAAAATCAAGCAAAGCATAGGTAACACCAAACAGTACAGTTGGGATTTGATTGTTTTTATTGTGCCATAGTTTGTCATACAAGGCTTTGTGGTCTCTCAGGTAGAAGCCACTTTCTGCATATTTTGACAATTGGACAAAATGCTGAACCATACTAATGAGCGAAGAACCTTCTCGTTCTAGGTAGCCTGGCAAAAGAGCAAGCACACAATATTCAGATACATGTTGGAAGTAAGTAGACCAAATATATTCTGTATTCTGCAGGTAATGATGGTGATCTCTTACAAAATGTTTTGACCTTACGACTGTAGAAGTGGTACCGCTGCTTAGGAATAAGTCTTCTGCTACAAAGTCACCTGTTTTTACTTCATGATGTTTAAATGCGCTGATGGGTAGAAAGGGTATTTTATCTATAGAAGTGACATCTTTTATGTTTATTCCCAAATTGCGCACATATTCCTGATATATTTCGTTATATTTGTACTGAAAAAGGAATAGGTCAATGATGTAATCCGTGCGAGAAGGATGTTTTCCATCTATCAAATCTCGGTATTGATTATAAATATGTATCCTTTCCTGATCAAATGTCATCATTTGCTTGTTAATATAAAATGAATGGTGCAAGATATAGGCATTTTAAAATAAAGTGGTAATAATTTATGATTAGATTGGCATTTTTTATTGTTTTAGGTTCGATTTTATCCTGTATTAGCCCGCCGGATTATTCAGATGTACCTGCACTTGAGTTCAGAAGTGTCTCCAAAACAGTTCTGAAACAAGGGTTGATCAATGTAGATTCATTTACACTGGTACTTTTTTTTACAGATGGAGACGGTGATTTTGGGAGTGATGCCACATCTAATGAACTGAATATTTTTATGAAAGACAACAGAACGGGTGAAGTTTTCAGAGATTTCAAGGCACCTCTAGTTCCTACTCAAGGAGCAAACAATGGGATATCTGGCACTATATCAGTATTAATATCTAGTACTTGTTGTATCTACCCACCTTCGTCTGGTATTCCACCTTGTTCGGTAGATAGTTCTTTCCCTTCCAATGACCTTACCCTTGATATCTACATCAAAGACCGCGCAGGCAATCAATCGAATACTGTGACCACTTCCGTGATTAAGTTGATGTGTATATGAAACCTTAACCAATGAAAGCTATAAAACTACTAATCTTATTTTTGGGCTTATCGAATTTAAGTTATGCCCAAATTAAAAATCCTAATTTCGAACACTGGGATTTATATAATGGAAGAGAGAAACCAACAAACTGGTTTTGTCCTAATCTCTGTCCTAGTCCAAGTTGTGGCCCATGCGATAAGATCAAAAAAACCAATAATAATTATGCAGTAAGAATCCACAATGTGATGCCTTGTGTGTCTACTGATAACCAAGCGAAAAGTAGAAATGCAGGATTTATAGAAGATTATTTCATTCCAACTTACCAAGATTTTTTACTTTCTTTTGATTTGGATATTGATTCCATAGAGTCTCCTGCGGAACTTATAGTAACAATCACAGGCAAATTACCTTCTGGAATTTCAGAGCCTGTCTTGACTTGGGCTACCTATGAACTCCAATCAGCTAGGATAGAACAAACCATAAATTTAACGCAAGCATATGATAGTCTTTATATTCAGTTTAAATCCATTGGCTACCTAAAAGAAAATGCACTCCACAGTTGTGATTTAGGTTACCTAAGTGTGACTATAGACAATATCCAAACGACACAAATAGTCAGCACTTCAGATGTATATATTACTAATGTCACCATTTCACCAAATCCATTTACGAACAACATCCAAATATCAGGTTTAACTTCAAAAGCTCAGTGGACTATTTATGACGCTGTAGGCAAAGCAGTTCTTGATGGAAAAGGAAATATCATTGAAAATTTAGATGTATTGAATGCTGGTTTGTACATCATGACATACATAGATAATGGATATGTTGCGTCTTGTAGGATACTCAAATAATGAAGGATATGGGTAATTACTATACATTCCCTCAATTTATGATCAAACTTAACTTCTTGAAGTAAAAACCTAATTCTAAAACTTGCCTAATTCATTACGAAAAAAAACTTTATAAAAATCTTAACTTTTAGCTACGATATATTTTTCCATTTTGCATCGTTAAGTATACTGTAATTTAAATTATTTAATCAGTAAAATTCTTTTTTATGACATCAAAGTCAGATTCTGGACATGTAAAAAATGTTGCAAATTTCGAAGACCTTATCACCTTTTGTCAAGGCTATGGGGCTACCTACAATCCTGCAAAGGAAGACCTGAAACTTTCTCAACTCGTCGCACATTATGAGGAAGCCGATACCGTGCTGAATGAACTAAAATTAGGGAAAACTAATTTTGACATCGCTACCAACGAACGTAGAATTGCATTTGCAGACATTAAAACGCTATCTACTAAGATTTTAAATGCATTCACCGTACTTGTGAATTCCGACCTCGCTATTGCTGACGCCAAGATAATCATCAATAAGATTCAAGGCAAATCCAGCAAGAAAATAGCAAAAGACACTATGCCTTCTGAAGATGAAGTGGTAACAAAAACAAACTCCACATCACAGCTATCGTATGATAGACAGATCGACCATCTCACTTCATTGGTCCAACTGTTAGAAAAATATCCGACATACTCTCCGAATGAATACACACTTAGTATTAAAGGTCTTCAGGAAAAATTGACCTTACTAAAATCTACAAATACCAATCACATTAACTCGTACACTGCTTACAATAATGCCATGATCGCGCGCAATAGAATCTTATACAACACAGACATAGGTTTAGTAAAAACGTCCAAAAACGTCAAACAATATGTAAAAAGTATCTTTGGCGCCACAAGTCCAGAATTCAAACAAGTCAATCGTGTTGAGTTCAAAAAGTATAGACTGTAGTTATTTTTAGGCACAACCACACTGATTGTGTCCAATTTTATGGTCTATATAGAAGTCCATGGTGTGAAAATAAAAATAATGCTATGGACTTCTTTTTTTATAAATATCGGCTTATTCCAAGATCTTAAAAATTTGTTATAGTTGGTGATAATGCTAAAATTTTACATAATATATGAGATATTACACCTTCACTGAAAATTACTTGATAACCATCGTCTTCAAATACTCGAGACCATAATTGTGACGAATTTCGATAAAATATAAACCTGGATTTTCTATAATAATATCATCACTTATATTTTGTTTGCCGTCCATGTAATGTTGCTGAATGTTTTTACCAGCTGCATTGTATATGTTGATATTTACAGGGCCGATTTCCGGCAATTTTATATCAATTTTAAACGATCCTGTATTTGGTGAAGGATACAAAGTCGCCAACTTATTGACATTGCTACCACCACGACGACATTCAAGAATAGATATTACCTTTTTTATCACGACATCTTCACATTCACTGTTGCTGACAGAAAGGCTGATGGTGTAGTCTCCTGATTGTGGATATTTATAAATAGGATCTCTTTCATTAGAATTATCACCATTGCCAAAATCCCAGAAAAACTTCAAATCCATCTCATTTGCCAAACTATCGATAGCATATGTATAATCAATCAAATGAACGCTATCACCTAAACATGCTGCTGTAGAAACTAAAAAATTTGCAGCAAAATCCAACCCTAAACACGGTGTGCAGTTTTCACTAAAAACATGCTGCTCGTCAAATTTAAATGATTCTGTTGTCCAATTATCGTTACTGAAAACTGGATTATCCACTTGAATGCAAGTCAAATCAGGATTATTAAATGCTTCGACACCTAGGAAGTCTTCATTGATTCCATTGGCAAGATTTAAGGATGTTAATTTATTATTATAGCACCAAACCTGATACAAACTAGGATTTTCGCTGATATCTAAATTAAACAACGAATTATCATTACAAGCTAAAATTGCTAGCGATTTATTATTAACTATATTTAAATTGGTCAGTTGATTTCCAAAGCAATAGAGTTCTTTAAGCTCAGTATGTACGCTTAAATTTAGAGAAGTCAATGCATTATTGCTACAGTTTAATTGCGTCAATTGAGTGTTTTTGCTTACATCTAGTTGTGACAAATTATTATCGTTACACAATAGAGAAGTAATGTTTACAAATGACTCCAACCCCGTCATATCAGCAATACTCAAAGCACTACAATCTATGGAACCAATATAAGCTTCTGCTTCTTCACATTGGATCTCACTATCGCCATTGGTATTGATATCAAAATTCTCAATCAGGTATATTTTGAAATTTTCGTCCTTAATGTTGACTAGACATTCAGGGGCTAACTTCGTGACTTTCAAACAAAATTCTCCAAAATTATTATTTAAAGACCTTACATCCACCATGATAAAATATTCTTTACCTAATTCTGAATCCAGGATAAATCTGAAATTGGCGTCTGGATTTTCATCACCCAACCATATATCTGCATGGCATTCCACAGACGTCAAGCCTGAACAATCACCAGCATAAAGTGCTGCGGAAGGGTCCGACCATTCTATTCCACAATCAATTGATCTTATTTCGTATTTGTGCCCATCTCCTATAAATTTGAACCAAATGGTACCATTTTCAGGTACACAATCATGTCCAAAGGTTGGATCGTTGACCGTGTAATATCCTTCATTACTATAGCTACCGGATGTTTGTGGTTCATCAAAAGGTTGATTGAAAAGCCCATTTATGGAGATTGCATTTGTACAATATTCCCCATCCATATCTACCGCACAAGCGTTAATTACTACTTGTTCTGAATCACAACCCGTAGCATTTCCGGAAATCGATCTAAGGCCAGTTCCTTGTAAATACATACAAAAATTGGGCAAATCACAAATAGATAGCAATGGGTTGTTTGTGATGATCAATCCATTGGCTGAAATAGAGCTTGCATCAATGTTTTTTAAGCTTGAAATATTATTCAAAAGCACATTGTTATTAAGTTGAAGACTGCCACCAATACTTCTGACTCCTGATAGACTATTTAGATTTTTTAGAGCTGAATTATTTTCAATATTGATATCTTTGATAAAAGTTAAGGAAGAAAAACCATTCAAATTGATTAAGCTAGCATTGTTTTGTATTGTCATGGACGAATTTATCTTTCCAACATAACCTAGGTTATAAATATCCGTCAGTTTTGGGTTGTTTTTAATGGATACAGTTCCATTGATTTCTGATAATTCAGGATAGATATTTATATATTGTAATTCATTGTTATCTTCAATCAACAAATTTGGTAGAATGGTCAATCCTTGAAACCCAGCTATTTCATTTAATGAAGGATTGAAACCAATATAAATTGTACCTACCGTCATGAGATTCGTAAATGCATTTATTTCAGACAATTTTTCATTTCCTGAAATCCAGAAGTTCGAACCTACACTTTTTAGATTGTTAAATCCACTTAAATTGGTAAGTAATGGATTGCTAGTAATATTGAGTTGATCTACAATGGTTTCAATGTTTATAAGCCCATTCACGTTGATGATATCAGCTCCAAGCGTGATATCTAGTCTTTCAAGCGAAGTACAATTGGGATAATCAATAATAAACTGATCAACTTGTGACTGGGAAGATAATGTTATAGAGCCACTAGGACATTGTGCAAAGGCATACGAAACATTCAGACACAGTGCGACAAAAAGTAATTTGCTGATCAAAAAGTAATTTTTTATGGTCATGCTTAAATTATTGTTCATGATATTATCATTAAAATCAGTTATTAATATTCAGTTTATGCCTTCTATTATATTTAACGACAGGCTTTTTTATGGATTATCATTGGATCAAAACAGACTTTACTTCGCTTAATGTGCCAACTTTTTCATTATCAAATTTGACCCTTATTGCATAATTGTATAAGACATTTTTCAGATCTACAACTTCTGAATATTTGGAAACACTTTGATCAATTTCTTTGTAAATTTTTAGCTCATCATTGCCCACAGATCTAAAAATTTGATACTTAAATGGATACTGAATATTCATTTTTTTAACATCTAATCCATTCCAAGTTATTTCCACAGCCATGTTTGAGGTAGCTTCGACTTTCTGCAAATTTATCAAATATTTATTTCCAGGAAAGGGCGTTTTTATTGGTATAACATTGGAAATCAATGACACATTATCAAAATCATCCACTGCTTTTATTGCATATTCTAGCTGTGTATCTTCAGGGAAATTGCCATCGTTGTATTCCAACAAGTTTTTGGACACCGTATCCAATGCTACCCAATTTTGTATGGTATCAGCAATGATTTTTCTGTAAATGATGTATTTTTCAACATCGGTTGCACTACTTCTTTTCCACTGTAAAAAAACACCTTGGTCTTCAAGTAACAATTGAGATAAAAATGGTTTTGGTGGTGGAATGGTATCTGGTCTCCTCAATTTTATAATGTCAGAAATAAAACTTCTATTATAATTATCGTCTTCCGCTTTCACACCGATATAAATATTTTTTGTCAGGCTACTCAGTGGGATTTGCCAAGTGTAAGTAGTGTCTTTATATAAAAAGTCATTGTGCATAGTAAGGTCTGTGGCATCATCATTTGAGTAAAAAACGTAATATCCTTGCACATCATGAGAAGTACTTGGCGACCAAGTGGCCAAAATCGTACCCAAGCTATCTATAGTCACTTTAAGATTTTTTGGTGCATCAGGTTTTTCAAGGTCAGGAACGGACACATATCGGAGTACAGACATAGCTTCATTTCCTGAACTGTCAGCGGTCATCACCTTAAAGTAAAATGGTCTATCAGTAAACATATCTTTTATATCAAAATAAAATACGGTATCTGTGGGTGACAATTCGGTACTTATAGCACTGAAATTGTAGTCTTGATGCTCCGACAAAAGCACTTGATGGTATTTGATATCAGCCATATTTTTTTGCAATTTCCATGATAAACGCAAGCGAGTTGAATCTTCTTCGTAACTGCCACTTTGAATATTTACGGGATCTGGTGGCGTTTTGTCTATGCCATAACCTAAGCCATAGGCATATTCACTCCATTCTCCAAAGGCGTTGGATCCGCGCACTCGGTATCTGTAAACGGTCTGATTGTTGGCCAGGCTATCTGTATATTGAAAGTAAGGTTGTGAGACAGATGATTCTTTAACAAAAACAAGTGGTGGATCCGTCAATATCTGAAATATGGAATCTTTTTCACCTGCTCGCTCTACAACATAAGATCCATATTTCGTCAAATTACTATTAGATAACCACTGTAATGTCACATGTTTTTCGTCTTTTAAAATTGAAAAACCTGATGGGGCAAGTAAGGGCTCATACTCATTTATGACCCTGATGTCTGGAGATGGCAAGCTACTTTTCAACCTTTTTGTCTCAATTTTATAAATATATACTTCGCCTGGTTTGACATCACGATCTACATATCTCAAGCCCAAAATATCTGCTGCAAGTGTAGATCGATCTGCCATCATTAATGCAAATCCATGATAATTGGACGCCATATTTGCCTTCTCAAAGAAGTTTTCGTTCTCCATTTTTTGCGGTTGGCCTTTATCCTTCACAACAGATGCTGCCAATAAAGCTAAAGTATCTCCGCTAGGTATCTGTCGAAAACGATCTTCTTTCCAAGGAAAGATGGTGGCAATTTTTTTGCTTTTATTGTTTTCATCCACTCTATAAATATCATAACCATCTTCCATGGAATTACGCCAAAGCTCAGGAGTGGTTGGTCCCCATCTCAAAACTATTGAATCTAAATGCGGCCTTGATTTGCCAATGATAGCATTCAACACAAATGGTTTGGAAAGTTGGTGCATATACGAAAGTGAATTTCCATCAGGAAAATTGAATTCAGGATCGAAATCAAAAGGTACTTTTTTATCTGCGCCTATTTCTGTAGAAATGTTTATGGATTGTGAAAGACCTGACTGATTATGTTTTAAAGTATAAGTATAGTTAGTGCCTTTTACAGCGGAGTTATCTACGAAGCCTAAACCTACAGCATTTGCTATATCTTGATTTTGTGTTGCTTCATAAACGATGTAATTATACTTTATGGACCAAGTACCATTATTACCTGCTGTGGGTAAAGAAAAATCAGGATTGTACAAAATCTCACCAATAGGATATAATACACCGCTTTCAGGACTTACATTTGTATTAAACCAAATTTG
Source organism: Saprospiraceae bacterium UBA7687 (assembly GCA_002482845.1). GTDB lineage: Bacteria > Bacteroidota > Bacteroidia > Chitinophagales > Saprospiraceae > OLB9. Next base: position 407 of record DLGT01000053.1, on the reverse strand, counting down.
ATTTTTTGGTAAAATAATTTGCTCCTTAAAGCTTGCATTATTACCATTTCCTGTTTGTCTGCTGATCGTATATCCGGCGTTCATTCCATTTTTCCAATCTTCGACATCTGTGGGAAACCAAGAGATCTGGATACCACTTTCTGTTGCTACAGCACGGACTATAATTTGTGCTTTTCCTTGTGAAAAACCAAAATTAAAACAAAATAGAAAACACAATAACAAGTAATATTTGATTCGATTCATCTTTTAATTTTTTACTTCGATTATTTTTACCTGATCACCAACATTTGTCTTCCTAGCAATTATCTTCCCGTTCTCAAGAGCTAAAAAGTATTCAGGATATCTGATGTTTTTTATAAAATAATATTGACTTCCTGAAAGTGCAGGAAGTCAATATTATTTTATAA
>DLGT01000043.1 GCA_002482845.1 Saprospiraceae bacterium UBA7687 | reverse complement strand
CCAGCATCTAACGCAAATGTCTTTGCATAACGAATTACATTTTTACGAATGACCCAATGATGTCCCATTTCCAAACCTAATGCGCCACGTTGACCCCACTGAGGTGTACTCCAAAAATTAGTAGGATAATTGTTGCCGCAATGTTCCATAATGAAGCCTTGAACAACGATATAACCTAAACCTCTGCTTATCGGGGCGAAAATCCTTCGTCTTGTGGTGATTTCTACCTGCTGATCCTGCGGTCTAAGATCCTCAAAATGAATCTGGATCTCTCCCGACTCTGGATTGTAGTGCCAAGTATTCTTTTTAAGTTCTTTAAAAAAGGGGACTTCCTGATATAATTTTCCATTCACAAAAACTTGTCCGCAGGTGTAAACCAGGTTAGAATCGGCAAATTTATTTCCTCTTTCCCACTCTCTTTTTCCTTCTCGCTGGTAGGGTGTAGATGATAAGGTCACCTTGAATGGGTTATGGTCATCTATGTAATCTGACTGAATATCATCAAATAATTTATCTTCAGGCACGGCAGTATAAATTCCTTCTCCTTTGGATTGCCAATTAGGGGACCATAATTCTGAACCTCGTATAATTACAGCTTTATTAGGTTCAGCCATATATACAATAGGAGCGCCTACATTTCCTCCACGTACTGGCGCAACACGTTCTCTATAGATACCTTGACGCACCAAAATAGTATCTCCTGGCATGGCTACAAGTGAGGCTTTATTAATGGTTTTGAATGGTCTTGTTGAAGTTCCTTGATTTGTATCAGATCCTTTTGGGGAGACAAAGTAGGTGTTTGCATGCCCCTTACTAATTACCAGAAGTAGCATTAAAAAAATGAATATAGCATTTTTTAAAAGCATATTTATAGATTGAAAACCGCATCCTACCAATTTTACTTCAATCAATTTATTACGATCTTGAACTTTAATCTTTTCATTTCCAAAATATTCACTATATATCTTTGTGAACGTTGAAACAGCTAGAAACCTTATTTGAATTTTCATCGTTTACTTTAATCTTGTTTTTCAATCAAATCACCATCTAATAGTATCTTGGCGAGGTACCAATTTAATCCAGTAAAATCCTCAGGTCTTTTCATTGAACGGTTATTGGCCGAAAGGATTTCATTTTTATCAATATGCTTATCGAGCACTTTAAATGTTACAGTATGAAGGGAATCAGTTAATCCATTTATAGTTTTAAAGCTTATTCTCCAATAGGTGCAATAACCATCAAACCTACTATGATTTTGCTTTTTACCATCAACAGATACTTCAACGGTTCCGGCACTTGGCCCCATAAGATCGTAATAACCAATGGCTTTACCTCGAAATTGAAAAGACAGAGAATCCCCAGGCAGACCTTTTCCAATACTATTAAAATACCTTGTAAATCCACTGAAAACAGTGTCGCTTTTCGTGTCAATAGACGTTAATTCCTGTTTTAAATCAATTTTTTTCCAATCGACCATCTTTGTATTCAGGTATAAATTTGCATCGAGTGGCTTTGCGTTCTTGTGCTTAATCACCTTATTATCTACTTTTGATTTCAATTCAGTAAGTGCGCTTTTAAATACGTCATAATATATCTTGTGGCCGGATTCTGGATAAGGATGAACTCCATCAGGGCTAAACACAACCATTACATCGTTAGCTTCAGCTTTGCCCTTAAATAAAAGTTTGCCTTCACCTATCCTTTTGAGTACCTCTGGTCCAAAATTAATTGATGGAATCTGGTAATATTCGGCAATTTTTTCCATTGTCTCTACAGAAATCGGGGTGCTGTTTCTTTTGTAACTATCAATGAAATCTTCCTTAATTGTATAGATAAAACAGATGTCTGTCTCTAAATTTTGCTCCCAAATCTGACGAACAATTCCTTCCATAGAGCGCGTAATTTCGTTAGGATCAGCACTAGCGTCGTTTACAGCAAACTCAACAAACACCAAATCTGGTTTGTATTGTAGAACTTGGTCTTTGACTCTATAAGCCCCAAACGATGATCCCGTACCCCCAATGGCAGCATTGATCTCCACAAACTTAGTATCGGGGTAATTTTCTTTGAACCAATTAAGTGAATAAACTCGCCAACCTGGTTGTGCCGTAATACTCCCACCTAAATAAGCGACTCTAACGGTATCTCTACTTTTCATTTTAAAAAGTGAGTTATTTAAGCCATGCCTTTCTTTTATTCCTATGGAATAGGCATTCCTAATCGATGATGTACATTGGGCAAACATCCAAAAAACAAGACATGGGATTACTAATTGGCCAACGTTTAACAGTTTTTTATTTTTCATAAAAGTTTTTATAATTGATCCGATGTGAATAGACACTACCTATTTTGATTAACGATATCTTACAAATAGGGGTATTAACACCACTATGATGCCTAAAAATCTTTAATAAGATTTCTAAACACTTTAAAACCTAGATTTCTTCTTTGAGATAAAAACATATTGGGGGACTTAACTACCCCAATATGTCATCCAAATAAGTAATAACTTATTTAAGCAAAAGCATTACCAACCTAGATTTTGAACCCACTGGCGATTAAGGTTCAACTCATCAAGTGGAATCGGCATGAGCATATGATATTCACGTACATTCTGTGATTTGCGCATACCAGTAGTCGCATCTGGAAAAGATTTTAATTTTTGCATAAAAACTCCCCATCTAATGAGGTCCATTTTTCTTTGGCCTTCAAATGCCAGTTCGAAAGCCCGTTCGTTCTCAATGGATTGTTTAAAGGATGTATAATTTAAGCCCCCCAGATCAGGTAGCGCTACACCATCGCTTTTATGATCAGCAGGTCTTGCACGATACCTTACCGCATTTATTGCTGCATATGCCTCCTGTGTTGGTGTCTTGTTTATTTCATTCAAGGCTTCAGCCAACATCAATAACACCTCTGAATATCTATAGATTGGGTTGTTTTGAGCAGTTCTAGCAGCAAAAAATCCAAGACCAAGAACTTTTCTATATTTGT
>DLGT01000150.1 GCA_002482845.1 Saprospiraceae bacterium UBA7687 | reverse complement strand
TCACTTTTTGTATTGGAAAGTAAATACATCCAAATTAAAAATAAAGTTATAATTTTACACATCGACGTTAATAATATTAATCTATAACTTTAGGAAACAAAAAGTAGATCATTGGAATTACAGCAACTTAACGACAAAATGGCAACTATTTTAAAAACAATCGACCCCTTAAAATAAACATAGTAATCAAACAAATGAAAACTGTCGATCCTAATTTAGACCATATCGTCCTAGCTGTACCTGATTTTGAAAAAACTATCCATGAATTGTCAGAAAAACTTGGTGTACTTCCATCTATTGGAGGTAGGCATTTAACGAGAGGAACAAAAAATGCTTTGCTCCACCTAGGACATAAATTCTATTTGGAGATTTTGTCAATTGACCACTAAAATAATACTTTTAGCGGACCCAGATGGATGGGCGTAGATCTTATCACTAAACCAACCGTCACAAGATGGGCATTAAAAACAGACAGAATAAACACAAAAAGCAAATGCCTTACTGAATATAATCCGAAACTTGGCAATATAGTAGATGGAGAACGCAAAACACCTGAAAGCGAAACTTTACGATGGAAAATGACGCTTCCACAGCCCGAACCTGAAGTTGATATTATACCCTTTTATCTCGATTGGTCATTATCAGATATTCATCCTACTGATCGACTAGAAAAAGGCTGTTTTTTGCAAAAAATAACCTTCTACTCACCTCATCCTGATAAAGAAAGACAAGTCCTTGAAGATTTGTCTTTAAATGTGGATATACACCAAGCCGAAGTATCAAAAATATTAATTTGTATAAAGGGCAAGCATGGATTAATTGAATTATAATGTTTTGGCGCTTACAAGCTGAAAATGCTTCATTAGTAATAGTACACATCTTATCTTTAAAAACTAACGCTACAATAAAGAATAATTCTTACATTCAAACACTCAAAGTACCTTTGTTTCATAAATTTAGTATTCTGTGAACACATCGATATTTCTGTTATTTTTTTACACTTTGGGTATGCACCCAAATACATTATTTGAAAAGACAAAAATTCAAATAACGACAGACATCGCGTCTTTAAATTATTCCAATGATACCCTACTCATGATCCAAAATGTGAAAGGATTTTTACATTGGTACAAAAACAACTATGCAAAAGCAAACAGTTTCGGATTTACTTATCAAGACAAACAAGGAAATTACCAAGTTAGTATGAATCAAGGAAAAGAATATCTCAAATTTTTAAAAAGTAGTGGCTTTATTTCAGACAAATATGTGGATATTTGGTTAAAATATTTTAAAGATAAGGCCAAATATTTATTAGAAAATCCTCAAAATGAAGGACCACCAGAAGGCTTTGAATTTGATTTAGTGCTTATCACTCAGGAACCTGAATTAGTATTAAATGAAATCGATAATTTACAATTTGTGGTATCAGAAAATGATGGTAATAAAGCGATTTTACAAATTATAGGAGAGTTTGGTTATGACATTGAGCTCATAAATGAAAATGGAAAATGGATGATAGAATACATTGCTACTATGAACTATGATTGAAAGTCAATTTTTGATGTTTGGTCATTGGATATAAAGATCCTTGATGGATAAAATAGATTTTTAAAAAGTAAAAATAAAACATATGAAATGGTTTAATCAGGTCTTGGTTTGGATTTATGGATTGTCAGCTTTATACTTTTTGTATCTTGCTGCAATGGGCATCTTTGTCTATGTAGCAAATAAATCGATGGGACATTATGAATCATTTCTAGTCCCAGGTAGAAATCTTGCATTTGGACTGATCTTAGGAGTTATTGCCTTTGCAGGGTGGAAACTGATGAAAAATCCCGACACTTATAAAATCGGTGCGATTCTTACTTATTTTCCTTTCATCTTGGGCGTACTGTTTGTATTATGGTTTGCCTTAATATTTGCAACCAATGGTGGTAAATGGAATTAATTCATTAAATTTTAATAAAACATTTTTATGGCCGTTTTATCCAAAGCAGCGTTTTTTATTCTATTTGGCATCAATAGCTTGCTTGTACTTTTTAGCATTTTTAGTTTCATCGATTTACTTTTTGATCCTTACAAAAAAATGTCAGAAGCACTCATTTTGCTGAGCGGTGGAGTAATCATTGCAGTCGGATTAATTTTTGCATACCAATATGGTTATTCATCAGCTGACTTCTTAAAAGGATCTCTCATTCTTATCTCAGCTTTTGTTATCGCTTTGGTGTGGATTATTATCGGCTTATTATGTTTTAATGGTCCAATTCACTGGCAATAAGATGAATTTTACCCAGCAATTAATATTTTTTTGTTTATGGTTTGGAACAGGTGTTTTGTCACTCAGTTATATCTATACCGCCATTTTTAAGAGTAGTAGCAACAATCCTGTATTCATGAAACAAGTTTTTGGAATAGTTTCTATCTTTGTACTATACATCTTGTACAAAGCTTATCAGTCAGGAGTCCTAAAAAACGATTTCTTGGTTGGCATAAAAATAGTGTTATTGTCTTGGCTACCTTATTTTATTGTCTTGATAGGCTATTTGATATTAGCAAAAGTACAAGGAAGGCTTTAAGTTTATTATTGTAAATATGATAAAAATATATTGTATATTTGACTAGAATTTGAATGTGTTCAAAAGATATGAATAACTCCATAAGATATATTTCTGATCCCACTAGACTCTATGATTATATGACGGAGTTTTCGGTGCATTGTCCTGTTTGTCAAGGCAAAGCAGAAGTCACTGTGCCCTCACATTTTGACTATAAAAATGCTAAGTTAAAATGTAACGTTTGTCATTTTTCTCAAAAAGCTACTGACCTCGTCCGACACAAACCATCAGGTAAATCAAAATGTCATCAATGTCTAGAGTTTTTAGATCTATCTATTTTAGTTGGATATAAAAACATTCCCACTTATATAAATGTGACATGCAACTTTTGTAAAACCATAAATAAAGTCAAAGAAAACTGGGAATCCTATGTAGAAAAATACCAAGATTTAGGTATCATTGATCCTGCGTTTGGGTTACCACTTTGGTATCAAGATTCCGTCAAAGGAAACAACTTGTGGGCATACAACGTAAAACACATCACAGAGATTAAAAAATATGTCCAGTCGACCTTAAGAGAACGAACCACCGACAAATATAAAATGACTATGGTAGAGAAGCTTCCCGATTTCATAAAACTAGCCAAAAACCGGAAGGAAGTACTGAAGGTCATCGATAGGATGATTCAAACCTTATAGGTTTTTAATACCTAGGGGTTATTTGGACCTATTTTTGATAAAAAACGATGTTAGTTTCTTCTATTTTGTAATAACACCCTTGCGTTTTTGCTTGTATTTTTAATGATTCATCAGCGATATATCTGACTATTTCATCTTTTTCCGCAGTAGTGTATCCCGTTTGAGATTCCCATAGTTCAGCAGACGGTATAACCATATAAAAGATACAATCTCCACCACCAACTTCTGTATAAAATCTAGTTTTTTTATTACCATCCTTTAGAATAGCATAACCAGAACGACCATTGTTTTGGAAGGTGATGTTTTTATTTGTTTGAGCGTAAACTTCTTTTTGCTTTTGAATAATATAGCTTTTCAGTACGGACCAGAAAATAGAAATTTTTATCATCTTGAATGGCTTATTTAGAAATTTTATAGACTTAGTATAGGTATTTCTTTGGTGATTATTTTAAATATTTGACACTTGATTTTTGTCATTTGACTTCTTTCAGACCCTTAAAGTTTTTCGTTTTTGTTTCTCCTTTACCGTAAGGTCCAGTGACCACCCATTTTACTTCAATGTCAAGATCATTTATCCATTCGTATTCTGGACTGAATTTTAAAAACTCACTCAGCAACATCGTTGACTTTGTACTTTTCATCCATTTGTCATCATTAATTACCTTAAATTCTGATACATCTTCTTGGTCAAGATTCATAGGTATTGTACCGTTATAGATATCATTTTTATCGCGTGAATAAGGAAACTCAAGTACTTCAAATGTTTTTGGATCTGCTTTCAGAATTACTTCGTTGTCAAAAAACACTCGGTAATTGTCCTTGGCATACCCATACGCATTGTCTGTCAATGGAATAAAACCATCAGGCGTGGCGTTACTGATTTTTCTACCATTGAAGTAAGCTGAATTTTTATCTACAGCAAAACACTTGGAAAGTTTTAATACTTTAAAACTTTCCAAGTCAATCCCTTCAATCCAATGGTCTCTGCTACCGAAATTTTCGTCATTGGTAACCCAAACCCAATTATGACCCCGTTTGACATATCCCGTTTCACAAGAAGAAATGAAGAAAACTACTATGAAAACAAAGGTTATGATGATGAAAATTTTCAAGGTATTTATTTTTTAATTACTTAATGAATAAGTTTTACTACGATACTTCCTACAACCAATATAATAAAAAGCAAAAGAATCCCTGCGAGATAGCCCATTCCAATTCCTGGACCCTGAGTACTATATGCTTTTAATACGGTTTCTAAAACAACATGACCCATGATGATGCTAACAATCCAGATTCGTAACAAAAGCCAATTTTTTTCTGCGTAAGGTATCCAATACAAACCAAAGATCAAGGCTGATAATAAAGGTACATAAAGCCATGCGTTTTCAATTATAGTATCATAAGCAAAGTTGGATCTTTTGTTTGCCCAAGCTAAAATAAACGAGAATATGTATAAAACTATCCAACAAAGCTCAGGGCCTATTATTATCTTTAAAATTTTCATTGACTTAAGATACTAATTTATTACAGGTTAATAACATACTTATTAATTCCAACGAATCGGACCTACGACAAGATTGACAATTAAAAAAAGGATCATAAATCCAAATATAATAATAAGTGGTATAACCGGAATAGCTATCATTACAAATTCTACTTGGTCAGCTTTGACTACTATTTTTACTGTAATGGCAAACGACAACCACAGCATTCCTAATGGAATATAAGTCGGCATTGGTAAATATTTGATTTTCATTTCGTCCCAAAGCATCCAAAAGAGATATTTTAACATGACTTAATTTATAATAATTTACTCGAACTTTCTTAAGGCAAATAATTATAAAAGTTCTTCCCAGGCCTACAGCTTCATAACCAATTGCCCAGAAAACCAAGTAGAAGTATTGCTCGCTTCAATAAAATCTGGATTATTATTATAATTCTCCATCCATACTTCGACCCATACCTGGTCTCCATTCTCCAAATTATAATCAAAACTCAGCATAACAGGCTCTGAAAAATAACCAAGTGAAGAAGTGACGTAAATACCTTTATTGTGCGCTTGTGCAATGACATTATTCACGCCATTCCGTCTAAGAATATATCTAATACTTTGTTTTTTATTAGCAAAAGTGCTAAACGATACGGAAGCATCAAACTCATAGATGCCAGCAGTAGGTGCTGTAAAAACAGATGTGTTTGCTTGGTAAGCATTGCTAATATTAAATACAACACTTTGATTAAAAAGTACTTTTGTCCAAGTTGTATTAGGACATGACTGATTGGTATTGTTTAATGTACTTTCTGCTTTGAACACAATAGGGTTTACCCATTCTGCATTACCGCTATTATCCTGACTGGTCAAGACGCTGCCTTTTATTGGAGTGTTGCTCCTGATGCGCAGTGTTCCATTTAGATCTAAGCTTGAAGTAGGAGACGTAGTACCAATACCAATACTTTTATTAATAACATTCATTGCAAAATTCCAACCTACACCTCCGCTACCCCAAATGCCAATATAATCATCATTAATATTGCCAATAAAAGAACGTACAGGAAGTGACGTTCCGTCAAACCAAATTCCAGTGGTCGCGCCTTCATATTGAATTCGCATCCTACCGTTTACGTCCAACCTATATTCAGGAATAACACCACCGATTCCTATATTATTATTGGTGTTATTGATGAGGAAATTCCAAGCTGCTCCTCCATTACCATATATTCCAAAATGTGTATCATCGTAAGTGCCTAAAAATGACCGAACAGGCTCCGAAACAGATCCATCAAACCATAAACCAGCGGTAGTGTTTACATCTTGGTTCTTAATTCTAAAACTTCCCAAAACGTCCAGGTTTAAATTTGGATTGATTACTCCAATTCCTACATTTTGCGCAATAATTGAATGGGAAGCCAGGATTATTATAAATAGAAATATATTCTTTAATGTGATCATGGTATAAAATTTAATGTATAATGGTTTATAATCTTGTGACTAAATTACCTGTAAACCAAGTTTTAATGTTACTTGGAGTTACAGTGTTAATACCTGGATAGCCAGAAGCATTGATATTATAAGCTTTTGCCTCCACCCATATTATATCTCCGGGAAGTAGTTTTACATCCGTAACTAGTCTAGAAGGTTGTTGGACAGCAAAATAGTATGAACCACCACCTTGTTGCATATGATATTTATAGCTATCAGCAATGGTAAAAGTAGCACCATTGCGTTTGAGTCTGAGCCTGACTAAGTTCTCATCTGTTAAGTTACCCCATTCCAAGACTGTCTCAAAATGATAAATACCTTCTTCAGGAGCTACAAACTCTGAATTTATTGATTGGTATGATGCTCCTATATTGTAATTCGCAATTTGATTAAAAAATATTTTAAACCAGACTTCTAATATCGTATCTCTTATTATATTGGGTTCATTATCATATCCTCCTGTGGCTTTAAATGCAATGGGCTCTACCCATTCTGCATTTCCATTAGTATCATTACTTATCATAATGCTTCCTGTTTTAGGACTAGAGCTTCTTATCCTCATATTACCATTCACATCCAAAGTACTAGTGGGTGCAGATGTACCTATTCCAGTGTTTCCATTGACCACATTCATCGAAAAATTCCACCCTACGCCAGCATTCCCCCAAAAACCAAAATGGTTATTATCAATTGTTCCTATTAAGGAGGTCTGAGGGGTAGCTTCACCATCAAACCAAATAGCAGCTGTTGATCCATTGTGTCTTATTCTTGGCCTTCCTTTGATATCGAGTCTATAAGAAGGTGATATATTTCCTATGCCAATATTTCCGTTTAAAAGATTCATTTGGAAAGGCCAATTATTGGTGGTATTTGATTTTATACCCCACCTATCATTATCGATTAATCCCAAAAAGGTTCTTGTTGGCAATGTGGTGCCGTCAAAAAGGATACCCGCTGTGCTGCCTGGCACATGTCTCAAATTTAGAGTTCCAGCAACATCCAGTTTGAATTGAGGATTAGTGACTCCAATACCAATATTCTGGGCATAGATACTTAATATTGAAAAAATGGTTGTCATTAAAGTGAAAAGAGATCTCATATATTTTATTATTAATTTTAATTATGCACTATTGCGTTCTTGCAATCAACTTACCATGAAAAAATGTTCTAGAGACTTCTTGACTGATATTAGTATTGGTTCCACCACTTGTATGTAAATCAATAAAAGCTTCAACCCAGACTCTGTCTCCAGGTAACAATTGTGCCTGAACTGATATGCTCATTGGATCATCAAAATTTCCTTGACCAGTATTATTACCAAAAAACTGTTGATGATAGAAAAATCCTTGGTGGTAAATTTCTCCGATGGTGGAAGTTGCACCATTTCGTCTTAACCTTATTCTAATGCTATGCTTATTTGCTTTCTCCAAAAAGGTAATTATTGATTTGAAATGATAAATTCCTTTTTCTTGTACATCAAACTCTGAAAGGGCAGGAAGATAACCAAGTCCGACGTTGTATACAGGATTTTGATTAAAAAGAACCTTAGTCCAAATTAAATTTTCAATTAAAAAAGGAACATTATTAAAAGTTCCCCCAACATTAAAAGCGTATTGCTTTGCCCATTTAGCATTTCCTTGATTGTCAAGACTAGCAAGAATACTTCCTTTAATCGGATTGTTGCCTCTTACTCTCAAAGTCCCATTAATATCTAATTTACGGGTTGGTTCAGTGGTACCAATACCGATATTTCCATTGTTTACATTCATCACGAAGGACCAACCCGCCCCACCATTACCGAAAATACCTACATAATCGTTATTTAAAGTGCCTATAAATGATCTGATTGGAAGATTTGTACCATCAAACCATATTCCGGCACTTGAACCATCTTGTTGGATTCTCATTCTTCCCTTTAAATCAATTTTAAACGCTGGAGTAGTTGTACCTATGCCGATATTACCATTGTTCACATTGGAAACAAAGTCCCACTTTGAACTTCCGTATCCATATACTCCTAAATAATTTTCATTTAATGGGCCCACAAAAGCTCTCGCCAGATTGGTCGTTCCTTCTAACCGAATCCCTGCATTAAACGATGGCAATACCCTTAATCTAACTCTCCCAGCAACATCCGCTTTATATTCAGGATTTGAAGTCCCGAATCCTACATTTTGTCCATAAGTCCAAGTGCTTATGGACAAAAGTAAAAAACAAAATATAATAAACTTATCTATCATAACTAACTAATTTTAGAATTATGTCTCAAAAGTCGGACAGATTGTAATCAAAATATAATTTTGTTATTTCAACAGATGCAACCTAAAAATGAGTCGTAGTATTTAATGTTTGAATCGTTTTAAGATCTGGGCTCAAAGACAGATTATCAGGTAGTTTTAGAATTGCCTTATTTAACTTTCTTCCTAAAATAAGTAATCTCTCTATCAGCAATTTTGTATACACAAGATGGTGCCTGATCACGTTGGGTGCGTTCGGCAACAAATACGATTATTTCTTCTCTCTCTGAGAGTGGAAATTTAGTCGCTTTTTCCCAATCTGATTCTGTGGGTATATTGACATAAAAAACACAATCATACGCACCCATTTCCATAAGGAATTTGATGCACATCTCTCCTTCTATATAGATAACTTCTCCGTCTTTTCCATGGATGATATACTCTAGCCGCCGTGTTATTTTATCAAATGTCTTTTTGATGACTTTTTCTCTTAATAGTAAGTCTTCATCAGGTATCTCTCGGCCAAAACCATCTTTGTAAACAATTGCTTCATGCTTTTCAGATGAAACTGATTCTGTCTTTAATTCAGATTCAATTGGAACCGTTCCTTCGATGTATTTTTTGAATTTGATAAAATGAACAAGACCATCTGACTTTACTATGGAAATTTCAAAATTACCATCAGGAATAGGTAGTGTATTAAAGATAAGTTGCACTGAACCGTTTAATATCTTATCAATATTCTGTACCCAGACTATCGTATCTTTTTCAATATCCTTTAATGTTACTGTATTGTAATTCGTACCCGATTGTGGCAACCAGATTATGAGTTGCTGACAGTCAGGATAACGTACGGTTTTGACGTTATTCGTTGTTAATAGCAATGTTTTATCAAATGTTTGACTTTTATCATTGACATTAGGGCTCAAATTATCTATCTCAATAATCTGAATGACACCAAGATATTCTAAAGAATTTTCATCCATTATTAAAGATATTAGTAAAAGACAAAACCTAATTTCTCCAGAGACTTCTTTAATTTCTCATCTGAAATATTCTTTTTAGTCCGCTTTACAAGATGAATATTAAGAGAATCTTGTTTTTGCAAAGCCAACGAAAGATTAAGTACTTTGAGATGTTGTAGCTCAGAATCTTCTAAGAGTTTCTTCATGATGTCGACATTCATTTTATTAGAAGCAGAAAGTTCATCTGTTCTTTTGGAGAGTTCAGCATTTGATGACTTTACAAAAATCAAATCATCTTCCAAACCTTGGATGACTTTATCTTTGTACAAATGCTCTTTTCTAGATGCATCCAATTTTTCATCTTTCAGTTGGGCTTCAAAATTAGCATTCAATAACTTTTGCTCTAAGTTTAAATTGGTTTTTGAACATTCATCTACCAGATTATTCGCATGTTGGAGCTCATTTTGTATTTGAATATTTGTCTCTTTGAGTTGTTTGTATTTTTTTGAAGACACACACGATGGAAGTATAAGTAATAACACTATGTAACAGAAAGGTTTCATGATTTTGTATTTTATATTTTTGATATTTTATTCGCCATAATAGAGTTGGAGAAACTTTAGAGTCAACAAAAGCAAATACTTCATACTTAGCAATACAAATAAAGAGATGAATATTGATTTCCACAGTGCTTCCATTATATTAGCTTTAAAAAATCTGAAGCTTAATAAAAAAATGATATAGATTTCAGCACCCATCATGACAAACTTTTGGACTTCATAAAATGGCTGAAAAACGACTGTCATTAAATTTAAAAATGCTTGAAAAATCATTAGTTGACCCAATAAAAAAGTAATTGCAGTCGCCCTTTCGGCAATATTGTGCTCATTTTTCCTAAACAATACCGTTGTCGATATGACATAAAGAGGTATGATCATCAGTGAAAAAAAACTACCATAATTATTGATTAATGTATCAAATGCGACTTCACTTTTTAGTTGTACCATTTGATCTATTTCACTATCAATTATATTTTCATTTATTTCAGAAATATTAAAATAGCTATAAACGAATAAATTAATACTTAAATTTAAAAAAAAGTATTTAAATGGGATATAATATTTAACCCTGATTCCATCTAAGTAGTGATTTATAAATTCAATAGGTCTGAAAAAAAGAGAAAGAAATGTATGTGTATATTTATCTTCAAAATTTGAAAAGAAATCGACAATACTTGAAATCAAACTAGCCACCGATATTCTTTGTTTTTGAAGGTGATTGCCACAACTACTACAGTAGGTGCCTCGGTCTATAAAGCCACAGTTATTGCATTCGACATCAGAAACTAAAAGGTTTTGGGACATTGGTTTTTCTGGCATTATATTTTCTTTTTAAAGCATACAGACACCTGTGAGATAAAGGTGTCTGTATAAAACTGAATTAACAAATCAATCATTAAGGATTAAAAACAGTACAAAATTGGTGGAATAATTTCTCCTTTTATAAAATTATTGGCTAAAGCGTATGAAAACTCTAATGAAATGCATAAAAATAAATTTGTAGTAAAAAAATAAATTGGCGTTACCATATCGTTTTTGTTATTTGATATTGCGATCTAATTTTAGTAGTTTTGACAACCAATGGATAGCATTTTATCATGGTAAGACTATGAATAATATTTTTGGACTGTAATAAATCTATGTCATAAAAACCTGGACCAAAATCATCAAAAGATAAAACTACCGAATCTCCAGATGAAATAATGAAAGATTTTATATCATTATTGACCCTATTTTTTATAATTACTGTATCTAGTAGATGTTCATTTTGAATATCAAAAAAGAGTTTATTCTTACTATATCTTTCAGAATCTTGATACAAGATTTTACCTTTTCCAAGTGGTAAAGGATGGATATAATACGGGTCATCTTTTGGTTTTTCAAGACTTTTACTGATAGATGTGATCCTACATGGACCACTTTTTAGATCTACATTTTCCAATATTTTTTCAGGACACTGAAATGTAAAATCTAAAGGAAGTTCGGTTTCAATTCCTTTGCCATTGTCTGGTAAGTGATATACCCGCTTGTCATGACATGGTTGTCTATCTCGTACCCGATCATCATCATCCCAACCAGAATCACCAATAGCGTCACTTAACTGGAAGACACTACCTGCATAATGGTGTATAAAAGGATCTGTCAAAACTATGGTAGGCATTGATAAGGATTTTTAGATAATGTAATCAAAAGAGCCCTCCTATTTTTGAAAGTATTATCGGATGCCCAATGGCACAAAAAATAATACCCCATTTCAATAACGTTTTTGGTAGAGTTCCTGGCTCGTCATCTACAAGTGCCATTTCCCTTCTGGATTTGTAATGATAATAATATATTTTTACGGTTTGTCCCACTTCATAAGGGCTATTTTTCCTATATGTGGTAGAGAAATGTTGGTATAAACCATTTACTATTTTGAATTCCACTACGGGTGCTACTCCACGATAATCCATATCTGAAGGCAAATGATCAGGATCTTGACGCATTTTAATGACAGTTCCTTCTGCAACTCGACCTTTGCTCATCGTGTGTGCTATCTCATGGCTTTTGCTGTAGGAAAGTATGAAGCAGTAGGTACCAATCAAAGAAAGTAAAGGAGCTAAACTGGTGAGTGTATTTATAACAACATTCATTAGGTTACAATTTTATAAAAGATAAAAAGCCTAATTAATTACTTAAAATAAATAACATGTAATATTAATTCAGCTCGAATAAAACGTTTAAATATGGTCTTGTAAATAAATTTATTAAAATGATTAAATCCACAAGTGGACATCGTCATAATTATTGTCAAAGACGTCAGCATCTTCAGATATACCAGAAAGTGATGATTTGGCAAAAACAGCGATAATTTGATTAATGATATGCATATAAATTAAATTTTTTAAGTTGTTTGTTGAAGTGATGCACCAATCAATTCTGGTATCAAATAAGTTTAGTAAGGTCTACCAAAATGTCATGGTACATCGTCATGCGATCGAAATGTTATCTTTTTTTTAAACGGTATATTACATCAGTGTCAAATTCGTTGAGCACATCAGATTGAACACATCTCATCATAGAGTCACCTTCAATCATCTGATACTTATATTTCATTAATGAAAGGGTATCTCCTTCTTTTGATATATTGGCTAGTTGGCTTACCATGTTTTTGTTCAATTTACCTAATCTATCATTTGGCAACATATCGTCAAAAATTTGTTGGAAACACAGATTGAGTACGTTGGGCTGATCAAGGTAGTATTTATAAACATATCTAGTATTATCACATCCATCAGCATTGTAAGATTTTACTTCCTTCAGATTACCAGATTCATAGACAAAATCATTGGCATATTGTACACCAGATGCTATTGTTTGTTGGAGTGTCCTGATGAGATATCCTTGGTTATCATAAAGATACCGTAAACTACTAATTTCTTGATCGTTTTCATCATAAATGACACTGGAAATCACCCTTCCAACTGAATCCGTCGTGTAATCTGTCCTTACATCCCAGCTAAGTTTTTTATTCAGATGACGTTTGATAATTTTATTTTTCCCATAATCAAAAAGCAAAGTGTCAATGGACATTCCCTGTCTGATAATATTTCCATGCTCATCATATTCATACCATTTTTCTGCTTCTGGGTCCGCGCCATATGAGACGGATGAAATCATAAGTTCAGGAGACTTTGTGATCGATTCGGTTTTTGGTGCCTGCTCTTTACCTTGGCAGGCCCAAATACCGAATACATAAATAAACATGTAAAAAATATAGATGGGAAAATTCATGGATATCCTTAAAATGAAGTTTGTGTTTTAATTATTTTATGGCTTTCCACGGTCTTGCCTTGGTGCATACTTAGCATATAAATACCATCAGGAAGCTGAGAAAGATCTATAAATTCCACCCAACGATCGAATTGTCGCACAACTTTCCCTGAGACATCCTTTAACATCACCTTATGGCATTCTTGTATGGAGCCATTTGCTTTTATATACAGATGATCTGCTACAGGATTGGGATAAACAGCAAATTTTTGATTGACTTGGTTATCTTGTCCATCTATGGAAGAAATAAGAGGGTCTGCTATATACTTTAATGTGAATAATCCATTCACTACTCCATCATTTAGGGCTTCAGCAGATTGGTCTAATCTCCCATAAAAATTAAACTCATTGTATCCTTTTTCAACTTCAAATATTTTAGTTACAGAAAAATATTCATCGCTATGATTATCATGCAGCTTTTGGACCTTAAGATCGGGATTTGATATTTCTGTCAGATTTGTTGCCGCTATTTCAAACAACGCTGTTTGTTGACTTTCAATGTTACATTTGCCAGAAGCTTGTATAATGACTTTTCCGGCATTTGAAGCATCAATGTTTACTTTGCCTAAGTTAAAAATTTGGGAATCCGAATTAATTTTTTTAGATACTAATTCATCTGTCTTCAAAAAATTTGTTTCTTGTCCTTCAGGAAAAAATTGTACTGTCATATTAGCATAAAATGCATTGTTAGTATTGGTCATATCTCCTGCATTTTTCTTAGCAAGCATAAAAAATTCTTGTTCCCCAGATTCTACTTCAAAAATCTTGGTTATATTAACATATCTAGTTGCATAAGAATTGACAATATTTACGACTGATGTAAAATCATTTATTGGCCATATTCCTGTATCACTCAATGCTATTTCAAGTTCATTATTGCTCAATGAATATACTGAAGTAGCCACATGCACTAATACTTTTCCTTTACTTGGAATATTGACTTTTTGAGAAGAAATTACTTGTGCATTTTCATTTAGTATTATGGGATATTTGAGAATTCCATGTCCATTTAAAACAAACACATCGCTTGAGTTAGGATAATATTCCACTATTAATGTCCCATGAATACTAGCTATACCTGTGCCATCAGTATCTACAAAATTATGACCTATCGCATAGAAAGTCTGTAAACCTGCAGTCACATCATACACCCTTTGATGAGCAAAAGACTGATTATTTGATTCTAATTTATAAGCGTATAAACCAAGATTACCATCATTGGTCTGCCACTTTTCAACATTACTCGCAGCAACAATAATTCTGTCCCCAGGACTACTTTGACAATATCCATCAAAGCGAACCATAACTTTGCCATCAGTGGGCAAATCTACCTCCAGTTTTGCAAGAACTGTAGAAATCGGCAGTTTAAGTTGGATATCATCATGATGCACTTCAGTTTGCCATACCAGTTTTTGAGAAAGTAGTGTATACGAGCTTGAAAAGCTGATAAAAAAGATAAAATAAAATTTCATTTAATAATTTTTGAGTATTTGAATTGATTGTTGATACAAAGGTGCGGCAATACCATTAAAGAACATAAAATTAGTCTATGAGTAGTGTGTTTTCAAAAATGAAGTGCGTTTCTTTTTATTTTAAATGTAATATTCTGTTCTAAGAGAATTGTTTACATTAAACAAATATTTGCCATAAAATAAATTTAGTCGTCTCAAACGAATAAGTATGCACCTCATTCATTAAATTATGCAGTTTGAGCAAAGAAAATTAGCTCTTTTGGAAGAGTATTGTATTTTTGATGAAAAAAGTAAATCCTTTTTGTAGTCTCATTAAATTATTCCTAATCAGAAAACCCATATTAATATGAACAGAAGAGATTTTTTAGTAAAAAGCACCTTAGCTAGTTCTGCGATCCTTACCTCAGATAACATCACATCTAATCCCATTTTTATAAGGAATGAAAAACCAAAATCTGTCATTATTATTGGAGCTGGGTTTTCAGGACTAGCAGCAGCAATGAAATTAAAATCCGAAGGGATAAAAGTGACCATACTAGAAGCCCGCAAAAGAATAGGTGGAAGAGTGTTCTCCAATCAACCCGCTAAATCCAATAGCCAAGTCATCGAACTAGGAGCAGAATGGGTAGGCAATTCCCACGAAAGAGTGATTGAACTTTGTAATGAATTTGGTTTAAAACTAGAGAATAACCAATTTGAAAGTGATCTTACATTAGGTGGAAAGTATAGCCAAGCTGGAAAATGGTCCTTCAGCCCTGACATGCAAAAGTTTTGGGATAATAAGGTGACAATCTGGGAAAGTATGTCTGAAGAACAACGTAAAAAATTGGACAAAACAGATTGGTGGCGATTTCTATCCCAACAAGGAGTATCATCCAATGACCTACTTCTCAGAGACTTGATGGATGCCACTGATTTTGGTGAGAGCATTCGCCACACGTCTGCATATGCGGCTTTTGCAGAATATGCAGAAAGTAGCGAAAAAAACGAAATGGATCTGAAGATAAAAGGCGGAAACGCTACATTAGCTGAAAAAATGGCCGAAAATATTGGTAAGGAAAATATTCTTATCGACCACACTGTCCAAATCGTAAAACAAATGGGCTCCAATGGTGTGTCAATTACATGCAGCAATGGTAAGACTTTCAATGCTGATAAAGTGATTTGTGCCATTCCTACATTTTCGCTTTTGAAAATTGATTGGCAACCAGGACTTCCTAACCTGATGAAGGATGCCTTACATGAATTACAATATGCTAGAATTGGTAAATTCCCAGTAGTCTTTTCAGAAAAATTCTGGAAGAGAGATGACTTTGATATGCTTACGGACACACCAGCTCATTATTTTTATCATGGTACCAAAAACCAAAGTGGCAAGACTGGCGTATTGATGTGCTATGCCACAGGAGATAAAGCAGATGTATTGGCATCAGTCAGCAAAAGTCAAAGATTAGATATCATTATAGATGCACTAAAACCTGCTTTTGGGAATGTAAGTAAGTACGTTACCGAAGACTTAATGTATTATTGGGGACAAGATGCTTACTCTAGTGGCGCATACGCTTTTTATGGTAAAGGTCAGTGGTTTGAAGTAATGCCAATCTTAAAAGAGCCATATGAAAATGTGTATTTTGCAGGCGAACATTTGGCCGATTGGCAGGGATTTATGGAAGGAGCCATTAATAGTGGTGAAGAAGCAGCTGACAACATAGTAGGAAATCAATAAAAATCAAATATTACCACAATGAAACCTGAACAAATAAAACTGGTAAAAAAGACATGGAAAATTTTGATGGGTATTGACCCCAAAATCATTGGAGATGCTTTTTATGCTAAGCTTTTTACAGATCAACCCGCTTTGAGGAGAATGTTTCCATCAGAAATGGACAAACAGTACGTAAAACTAGTAGATATGTTATCTTCGATCATTATGAGTCTAGATCATGCTCCGACAATCGAATCTAACGAACTAGTGGCCATGTCCAAAAGACATACAGGATATGGTGTTAAAACCGAACATTATACAATGGTAGGTAATGCACTGTTGTGGACATTAAAAAAAGGATTAGGGTCTGAATGGAACGAAGAGACAGAAAAAGCTTGGTCAGATTGCTATCAATCATTGGCTGATACAATGATAAAGAATAGCTAGGATTATGCACCTTGAGAATATTCAAATAAAAACCTAATTGCTTTTATCTTAAGTTAATATGTTGCCCTATTTGCTTTATTCCACATTCACTACGCTTAAATGATGTTTTACCACGTTTCATTTCCAAAATATCGTCTGTATTCATTAGAAAATATATCTTGCAGGGTATATGAGCGGTTTATTAAAAATTTTATTCTTCTTATGCTTTTTGCAAGTTTTGGCAATAGGACAGTTTGCCAGTAATGCTAGCATAGTTGACTTTAGGAGCCATGAAAAAAACATTAAGCCTGATATTGTTTTTGACCACTTGACCGAAAAGGATGGACTCAGCAGCGTCAATGTGACGGATATGCTCAGAGATAAAGATGGTTTTCTATGGATTGGTACTTCATTAGGCCTCAATAGGTTTGACGGGTTTAGATTTGAAGTGTTTCGTCATGACGAACATGACAGTACCACCATTTTAAATAATCACTTAACAGCAATATGTGAAGACCAAAAAGGCAATATCTGGGGCACTACAGAAGATGGCATATTTTGTTATCTAAAATCAAAAGGTACTTTCCGTAACTATCGCACGTGGGACAAATCCATCTACCCTAGACTGAATGCTATAACCTGTGATCGAAATGGAAATATTTGGGCAGGAAGTGAGTTTGGACTGGTAAAGTTGGACATAAGCAGCGGAAGATTTCACTATTTCAGACATGAAATGGATAATCCATGTAGTATGACTAGTGACCAAATAGGGAAAAGAGGAATTGCCTGCGACCCATCTGGTACAGGGCTTTGGCTAGGGACAAAAAATGGACTTAATTTTTTTGATTTTGATAATGAAGATTTTACCAATTACCAAAACATCCAAGATACATTGATCTTCAATAATCATCGTATCAGCACCATGCACACTGGAAAAAACGGCATCGTTTGGATGTATGACGATGTAACTAGGGATGTCATTGGATTGGACACTAAAAACAAAAGTATAAAACATCGCATCAACATGCGTTCCAGATTGAGTAATCCTTATATGGGTAATATTTTCGAAACATCTGATGGCCAACTTTGGTATTCTAGCAATAGTTTTGAAACCATAAGAATTGATCTAAATAGTAATTATCAATCTGAAATCGTGCGAAACAGTATTTCTGACCCTGCTTCTATCATTGGTGATTATGTAAGTTCTGCATGGGAAGATACAGACCATACACTTTGGCTAGGTACTATTGCTGGTATTTCTAGATACAACCCAAGCAGAATGTTTTATCGCATCATCCGGCTTGCCGAAAAATATCCAGAATTAGATCAGAATTGGCACATCACTTGTATGGCGCAAAACCATTTAAATGGTGAGTGGTGGCTAGGTACTAGAAATGGCAAAATATATGTTTATGATCCGATAAATAACCAAAGTAGATATATAGATTTAATCACAATGACAAAAGGGGAAGAATCGCCCACATTCATTGTGGACATTGAGTTTCATAAAGGTCTTGCTATTATTTGCGCCATAAACCAACCCACACTTCAGTATGACATAAAGACAAACAAACTTCAGAGATTCTATGGACTGACAGGAAAGTACAAAGGTTACAAAGCACGAGTGTTTTCATTAGAGACAGATAGCACTTATATCTTAGGTAATAATTTTGATCAGGTCTTGCGCTGGAATTTTAAACAAAATACAATTCAAGAAATAACTTTTCATTGTCCAATAGACCCCGACGGGTTGACCTATTCAGCTGGTTGGCTCAATAGTTTTAAGGATAAAGGTACCTGGATGTCTGCGCAAAATTCTTCCGCAGGCTACATTCATCCTGGAGACAACATCATTTACACTGTAGATATGAATATAGGCATGAAAAATGGTACGGGTGGATATTTTAATTCATTAGGTATAGACAATCATGGCAATATGTATTTTACCTATATCTCTCGCGGACTATTTCAACTCAAAAAAAGAAAAGAAAAAATTGAATCTATTGATGATGTCGATGTTTCATTTTGGGATAGCTCTGATGGACTCATAAGCGAAAATCTCCAGTCATCTACATCCGACCATGATGGCAATATTTGGTGTGCTTCTTTCAATAAATTTTCTATTGTAAATCCTACAAATAATACCATTTACAGTTTCAAAATCCACCTTAGCGAAAGCAATTCTTTTTACTATAATTACTTTGTGCCTTTAGAAAATGGTCACATGCTTACCAATATTAAAGGAAACCTTGTGGAGTTTTTCCCAGAAAGAATGAAGCTAGAATATCCTGCCACCAATCCTCTAATAAGTTCCATAAAACTTCCTGAAAAATCGATCTATTTGTCTGATGAAAAAGAAATAACATTGCAGCCAGATGAAAATTTTATCTCTATTCGGTTCGGTTGCCTAAGTATGCAAAAATATTATCCTTACACCTACCAATATAAAATGGATGGTGTTAATGAAGAATGGGTAGAATCTGATGGCATCGCCGAGGCTGTTTATTCCAATCTTCCACCCGGCAAATATCTATTCAAACTACGTACAATATCAAACGATAGAAAATGGCTATCGACCGAAAAACACCTTAAGATAACGATTAAAACACCTTTTTACAAAAGCTGGTGGTTTATCTCTTTAATCTGCATCTCCATAGGGTACATCATATTTTATACTATTCGCGCTAGAATTAGAAATATTAGCAATATAGAAGACCTTAAATCAAAAGCCCAACTCCTCGAGAAGGAAAAAACAGCGGTCATGTACGAAAACCTAAAGCAACATCTCAACCCACATTTTCTATTCAATTCACTCACATCTTTGAGTAGCCTTATCAGAATAGACCAACGTCAGGCAGGCGATTTTTTAGATAAAATGAGCAAAGTATATCGATATATTCTAAAGAATAAAGAAAACGAAACGGTTCCCCTTATGGAAGAACTTAGGTTTGTAGATTTGTATAATCAACTCCAAAAAACTAGATTTGGAGACGGATTACAAATAAAAATTAATATTCCAGAAGAGTTTCATTATAGAAAAATAGCCCCAGTTACCTTGCAAAATTTGGTCGAAAATGCTATTAAACATAACATTGCAGATGATGACACTCCACTTGTTATTTTAATGTACGTAGAAGACGATTATCTAGTCGTCCAAAACAATTTTCAAACAAAGGGATTTGTCGAAACTAGCAATAAACAAGGGCAGAATAGTATGATATCTTTATACAAATACCTAAGCCAAAGACCCGTTATTATTAATGAAACGGAAGACTTTTACACCGTAAAAATTCCTTTAATCTAAAACAAATTGTCATGATAAAAGCATTAATCATCGAAGACGAACATCTTATTGCTAAAGAATTGCAATACAAAATATCAGATGTAGCAGAAGATATAGAGATCATTCAAGTTTTGCCAAGTCTGAAGACTGCTTTTAAATGGTTTATGGAAAACGCAGAGCCAGATCTCATCTTTGCAGATATCCAGCTGAGTGATGGTATCAGCTTTGAAATCTTCAAAAGATATGACCTCAAATGCCCAGTGATTTTTACAACAGCATATGACGAATACGCCATTCAAGCGTTTAAAGTAAATGGAATCGATTATCTCCTAAAACCTGTTGATTCCGATGATCTTACAAAAGCAATAGACAAATCAAGATCCATCATAAATAGTAAAGCCGAATATCCAAACGACTTTCATCAATTAATCAGCCTTATCTCTAATCCAGATGCTTTAAAAAATAAGTTTAAGGAACAATTTATAGTCAGTCATCGCAAACAATGGATTCCTGTCCTTGTAAAAGATATTGCATGTTTTTATAGGGATAGCATCAACTTCATTTACACATTTTCTGGAGAAAAGTATATGCTTGATTTTGCAACACTAGAAGAAGTAGAAGAATTGCTCGACCCTAAACAGTTTTATCGGTCCAATCGTCAGTCCATCATTAATATCAATGCCATTCAAAGTGTAAAACCACACGAAAACCAAAAATTGACTGTCTCTTTGATACCACCATTAAAACTAGAAGTAGATATCAGTAGAGAAAAAGCGCCCGCTTTTAAAAAATGGTTGGATAGGTGACCTAGTGGCTAATTATTGTAATCGTAATTTTAAGCCTTAAGCCATCAGCAGCTTACAAAATTATGTAGTATTTTTATATCATTTTAAGATTATGTAGTGTTTTTGTAATTGTAAACGTTAGATAAAGAGCATATAAATGCTTAAATAACGCAAACAATTCATTATGAAAACGTATCTCAGCTTTATTATTTTTATTTGCCTTATGTCATTTCGTCACATTTCAGCCCAAGACACAACCATTGTATTGAGTACTGTAATCAATTCCAATCTCGCTGCTCCTATACAACTCACGCACGCTTGCGATGGAACTAATCGTATATTTATAGCTGAAAAAGGTGGACGAATCAAAGTCTTTACGAAAGACTATATCCTTAATGATACGTTGATTTCCATCATGGGTATGGGCGATCAAAATGAACAAGGTTTGCTTTCAGTCGTTTTTCACCCTGATTTTAAGAATAATGGTTACTTTTTTGTCTTTCATACCCAAGAAGGTACAAATGCACTAATTGTGGATCGATATACCATAAGTGCTTCAGATCCTGACAAGGCGGATGTAGCCACTAGATTACCTATTCTAAACATCCCGCACACCTACTCAAATCACAATGGTGGCGAGATGCATTTTGGCAAGGATGGATATCTTTATATTTCTACAGGTGATGGTGGTTCAGGAGATGATCCCGATGATAATGGTCAGGATTCATTATCACTTTTAGGAAAAATTTTACGTATCAATATAAACAGTACTTCTGGTGGTAATAATTATTCCATTCCTGCAGACAACCCTAATAATACATCACCTGTGTATTGTTATGGTTTGCGAAATCCTTTTAGATGGAGTTTTGATAGATACAAAGGTGATATGTATATCGGTGATGTTGGGCAATCAGCACGTGAAGAAATCAACTTCAGACCAGTTGATTCTATCGTTGGTAGTAACTTTGGTTGGGATTGTTATGAAGGTTCTCTACTTCATCCTACAGCAGCACCATGTCTTCCAAGCTCAAATTATATATTCCCAATTTATCAATATCAAATCAACTCAAATAACAGGTCAGTTGTAGGTGGAAATGTATATAGAGGTTATGCTTATCCTGACTTGAAGGGTTGGTATTTTGCAGCCGATTATTTTTCAAGGAACCTTCGCAAAATTATTAAAGTTGGATCTTCTTGGGTTACAGTAAATCAACAAATGCCGGTAGATTTTACAGGTATTGTGGATATTGGTGAGACAGAAGATGGTGAATTACACATAGTTGACATCAATGATGGTAGGGTTTATAAAATGACGACCGCAAATCCTAAAACCGTGCACATTTTTACAGGTGATGGCGATTGGATGATTCCCACAAATTGGAAAAGTGGTTCAGTGCCTCCAAACCCTCTGCCATCAGGATCAGTGATCGTAATCAAACCATGTAATAATGGAACATGCCAGCTTTCTCAAGATAGAACCGTTAGTCCAGGTGGCGATTTTATTGTGGAACCAGGTTGCCATTTTAAACTAGAAGGTCCAGCTAAGTTGACGCTTGATTAATATTTCAATTTTTATTACTCTTTTTGGTCTGAATCTGATACCCTACTTCAAAGTTTAAAGCGATAAAACGTTCTTTTTTTAACCTGTCAAGATGTGAAGTTCTAGTAACATCAATTTCTGTTCTTAAAGCAAAATTAAGTCTCTGAGTATAATACCTTATTTCTAAAGGAACCATTAGAACAAGAATTTTTGTAGATTCATTATCAAAATTAAAAGAAACGTCCAGTCCAAAAATATTTGAATCGCCATAATCAGATTTTGAAGAAATATGATATTTCAGCCCTGCACCGATACCAAAGAGAAACCCTTTTTCTTTTTTTAATCCTGAATATACAATGGAATGAAATGTAAAATTTATATTTGTTGTTTCACCTATTTTTTCAGTCAATCTATTCCCTTGAATGTCTGTAAATATGATAGATTCATCATAAAATTTGTTGGTTGAAAAGTTTGCTTGGTACTTAACGCTATATTTATTATAAAAAACTTCATCTAATGAAATTCCTAAACCTACGCCACCTAAATTAATACCTGTAGAATCATTATACCAATATCTATGTATTCCTTTTAATGGACTATTTATTGGTATTGCTTCATTAATATTGAGATGCACATGTACAATTTGCGCACTTATTTCAGTAGTTACAAATAATGACATTAAAAAATAGAAAAATAGCTTCATTCTATCGCTTTTATAAATTTTTGTGAAAACGTCTGACCATTAACTGATAGATTTGCATTGTAAAAACCTAATGGGTGATTACTTAAATCAAAAGATATACGAGTTGGTATTTGAATATTGCTGAATATTTCTAATATCAAAGAGTCTTTACCATCCGTAACATTAAACTCAATCGGTGTACCTACTACCCATTTATCTTCAAAAACTGACAATTCAAAAACAGTTGATCCAGGATTTGGGGAAATCTGAAAGTAAGAAAAAGCATTATTTTGATTTTCCTTTTCGCAAGACATAAAAACCAAACATCCGAAAAAAAGTAGAAAACTTATTATTTTTTGCATAAAGTGATAATTTTAATATCTGAATGACGAAAAAAATCAAAAATATATTGTCAAAAAAAGTAACAATTTATTTAAAACCCCAAAGGGCTTAAATATTAATAACCACAGATGAAATCTGTGGTAAGAATGGTTACATAAAAGATGAATTAACTTTTACCTCTCAGAATTACCTTAGAATTTTTATTTATCCACACCATAATTGTACCTTTGCGGTCAAATCTTAATAAATATACTATATGTACAGAAGTCATAATTGCGGGGAGTTGAGAATATCAGATGTGGGAAGTAAAGTCACGATCTCTGGTTGGGTCCAAAAAGGAAGAGACCTAGGTGGATTGACTTTTGCAGATGTGAGAGATAGATATGGTGTGACACAGCTGGTATTTAACATGGACGAAAACGCAGATTTGTGTACAAAAGCCCGTAAACTAGGTCGCGAATTCGTTATTCAAGCTACAGGTATAGTAAGAGAAAGATCATCCAAAAATGCAAACAGAAGTACAGGAGATATCGAGATAGAAGTCCAAGAACTGAATATTCTCAATGAGTCAAAAGTACCACCATTTAGCATAGAAGACGAAACTGATGGAGGTGATGATCTCCGTATGAAATATAGATACTTGGATATCAGACGAACACCTGTTCAGAATAATATCATCTTTAGGTCCAAATTGGCACTTGAGACTAGAAAGTACCTAGATTCACAAGGATTTATAGAAGTAGAAACGCCCTTTCTGATCAAAAGTACGCCAGAAGGAGCAAGAGACTTTGTCGTGCCGAGCCGACTCAACCAAGGTCAGTTCTACGCATTACCCCAATCACCTCAGACCTTCAAACAAATATTGATGGTTGCTGGTATTGATAAGTACTTTCAGATCGTGAAGTGTTTTAGAGACGAAGACCTTAGAGCAGATAGACAACCAGAATTTACACAGATAGACTGTGAGATGTCATTTGTCCATATAGAAGATATTCTCAATACATTTGAAGGATTGGCAAGACACTTGTTTTTACACACGCTTGGATTAGAATTGGGAGATTTCCCACGTATGTCTTATGATGATGCCATGCAAAAGTATGGTTCAGATAAACCAGACCTTCGTTTTGATATGTCATTTGTGGAGATGAATAGCTTTGTAAAAGGCAAAGGTTTCAGCATTTTTGATGAAGCAGAAATGGTGGTTGGTATCTGTGCTAAAGGTATCGCCGAAAAATATTCCAACAAAGACCTAAAAGACCTCACAGAATGGCTTCAAAGACCACAAATAGGTGCCAAAGGACTTGTTTATGTAAAATATCAGGAAGATGGGAGCATCAAATCTACCGTTGGTAAGTTTTATTCAGATGAAGACTTACAACAATGGGCAGAACATTTTGGTGCAGAAAAAGGTGACATCATTTTTGTACTAAGTGGCGAAACTGAAAAGACAAGAAAACAATTGAGCGAGTTGCGTTTGGAGTTGGCCAAAAAACTTGACCTCATCAAACCTGGAGATTTCAAACCTTTATGGGTACTAGACTTCCCACTACTAGAATGGGATGAAGATGCCAATAGATTTCACGCCATGCACCATCCTTTTACTTCTCCCAAAAAAGAAGATATCTCTCGTATGCTAAATGGTGACCACGAAACCATGAAGTCCTTAAAAGCCGATGCGTATGACCTAGTCATCAATGGTGCAGAGATCGGTGGTGGATCTATAAGAATTCACGACAGAGCATTACAATCCAAAAACTTTGATCTACTAGGATTTACCAAAGAAGAAGCCGAAGCACAGTTTGGATTTCTCCTTGGAGCATTTGAGTACGGAGCACCTCCACATGGTGGTCTAGCCTTCGGATTTGACAGATTATGTGCCGTGATGAATGGTCAGTCATCCATCAGAGACTTCATAGCCTTCCCTAAAAATAACCAAGGTAGAGACATGATGATCGACGCACCATCCCCTATACACGATGCACAATTAAAAGAGTTGTGCCTAGACGTGAAAATAGAAAAAATGTAGTTAACCATCAGATGCGATTGGGTGCCTTAGAAACATCCGATCAAGAGAAACACCGATTGTTAAGCGAAGCGTCCTCGCTTAGCTTGCATTAGTTTAAGCGTCTCGCTTATAACCTTTATCTATTAATTTTGATCTTATCCAATCCCGTAGGGATGACAAGATTGTAGCAAATTATATGCCCAATGCCGTTTAAAACCCTGTAAGGGTGGCATCTTTCGTTTTATTATATTTCCACCAAACAAGAAATCATGTGCAACTTTAGCGGCATCAGCAATCATGTGAAGCTTTAGCGGCATCACCGCTCCATATCATACAATACTACCTTACTAGGACTAGCGTCCGACATAATACTTGCTATCTGTATATTACAAAAATACAGTCCATCTTCGATATCATTTGGCACGTACACCATTTCCGTGATGGTTTTATAATCGGTGATATGATCAGGATATCCCCAGAAAGTTTTGTGTCCGTCGAGTCTTCCACCATCTTCTTCACGATCTATAGATGGTAAGTCCGTGATGAGATGGTTTATGCCTATTTTGTGAAGATATTGGATCGCTTCAGTAGTAAAATATGGTGGGTTTTTACCAGAGTAATCCACTGTGGTCTTAGTTTCTTCATTGGGTAAGGTACGAATCACTACTACTTGTGTACCGACATTTCCCTCCAGCAGCCCTATCAACAATTGTTCCGTGATGATTTGGTCTCCATTTGGTAATACTTCAGGGGTCAAAGTTACTAACCTAGCGACATAATGAAACTCTTTCAGACATTCGTATATCGTATAAGGATCAGCTGAAATATGGCCTACACACTCTGTGTGTGTACCGTTTCCATGTGGATTTATAAATATGTTTTTAAAGTTTACAGGACTTCCTGCGGCTACACTACCTATAAAATCTCCTGCCACCACAGGTTCAATTTTGAAATTAGGGGCAAAAAAACACTTTGGTCCCGTAGCATCTGATATCAAGGGAATAGAAATGTCTTTCCCCTTTTTCAAGTCACTACTATAAAAAATACCATCAAACTCAAATGAAATAATCATACTATCTAAATTACAAATTTGAAATTAAGTTACATAAAAAAGCCACTGAATAGACAGGCTTATAAATTTATGGAATATAATATTTAATGGGATTCAAAAGTCCTTCCTTCTTGAGGATGACTGCATGGTTGTGGAACAAATTGAGTGAACGATTTCACTCAATAATAAAGGAACCACAAACTTCGGCTTGTGGCACCAATATAGGATGGGTAAATTTAGAGGAATCAATTCCTCTTATCTAATCCCCACAAAAGCTTTTCGCTGATGGTCTTCATAAAAGAATGATCTTGAAGCTGAATAAAATTAATCCCGAAACTGCCTTTCCTGATCTCTATCGAATGTGCTGATGTAATGGTCTCATATCTTGAGTCCAATGTACACATAAAACTATCTGTCCTACCTTCTACCTCTAGTGATATTTTGTGCGCATCAGAGATGACAATAGGTCGTACATTCAGATTGTGTGGCGCCACAGGTGTGATGACAAAATTTTGAGAATCAGGAAATACTATTGGTCCACCACAACTCAACGAATATCCCGTAGATCCTGTAGGAGTGCTCACGATGATACCATCTGCCCAATAAGAATTGAGCAATACATCATCGATATATGTATGTATGGTAATCATGGATGATGTATCCCTTTTATTGAGTGTAAAATCATTAAGCGCAAATGGAAATGACTCAAATAATGGCATATTACATTTCAAGGATAACAGCGATCTAGTCACCACCGTATATTCTTTTTGAATCAGCATATCTAGAGCTGACTTAATGATCGTTTTCTCTACACTAGCTAGAAATCCCAACCTACCCAAATTTATACCCAAAATAGGTATCTTCGTATCCTTGATCAAAGTGATAATTTTCAGAATTGTACCATCGCCTCCTAAGGTGATTGCAGCGTCTATCTGATAATCCTTTAATTCACGATGCGTATCCACGGACACAAATCCTGTAATCTCAAAATTATACTTTTGCAGTTCTTTCAGATATGGACGATAGAATACAAGACTAATCCCAGCATCTTGTGCATAATGAATCAAAGATGCTACATACATCAGTTCCTCTTGATCATTTATTTTATGTCCGTATATTAATAGATTCATGGACAAGCTTTACAAGGATTTCATTTGGAAAGTATGTCTTGCCAGTCTCAATATCAGAGATTTTAGATCATTTAAGGTTACTTTAAATAGTGGCGTGGCATTTCCTCCAGACGCACTGATGACCTTTACATATCCTACTACCATCGTCCAGCCATGCAGTGTGGTCAACATGGGGTCAAGTGTACTGACGATACTGCCATCCCTTTTCCCGCGTTCTATTTCTTTTACGGCCAGTTTGAATGGGAGATTATGCATATCTTGAAGCTTCACATAATAGATACTATCCTTCACGGCTTCGGTAAGTTTGGCTTCATTGGTACCATCCGAAGTAGACCGGACCATAGCAAAATACTCTAACAATGCTTCCGAATAAAGATAATTTTGCTCACAGAAAGTCATAAAACCATCCAATATAGCAATGATACTTTCTAGCCCATTTTTATCCTTATTTTTATCTATCGTATCATAATACTTTTCTATAAGAAGTTGCAATGCCTTAAATGTAACAGCTAGATACAGGTTTTCTTTAGATTGAAAATAGGTGTACAGTGTCACCTTGGTGATACCTGCCTTAGAAGCAATATCTTCCATCTTAGCATTCTTAAACCCAACTTCGTTAAAGACTTGTTCTGCTGCTTCTACGATTTTGGATTCCTTCTGATTTTTTTTATTGTCCTTCATTACATGGATTACTAAATGTCTTAAACCTAAAAACCTAAAAATCTAAAATACAAGTACTCATAACGATTCAAACGATGAACTCTTCACCCTAGATATATAACTATAACAAATAATGCACCAAAAAGGTATGCAACGCAAAATTGGTAATAAAAACAAGATTGACTTTCGTACCTTATCCCTTGATGGTCGCAGTTTGTAACTGCGATCCCATATTTTATAAAATTTCATTTTAAATCCCAAGCTATAAAATGAGTTACTCATCATCATCTTTCAAAACTAAAGCTTTAAAAAATTGAATATCGATGTAGGTCCAGGTCTGAACGAGAGAGGTGCTATTCATTTATCCTCACATTCGCAGCATTCACAAAAGGGGTCAATGAATTTTTCTAATTTTTGGTATTGACATTTGACATCCTGATGTTTACGTATACTATCTTTCATATTGAATATTTTATAACTGATAGAATCTTCAATAGTAACATACCAACCACCACACAATGTTTCCGATGATAGATCAACTTCATACTCTGCATTGGGGTCAATATGTCCATATTTTATTTTTTTAATATTATTTATTTCGCTTCGATTTATCTTAAAATCAAAGTAGGAAAATACTGGTGTATGGTAAAATAATACTAATTCATAATTATCATCATGATAAATAAAAAAATCTTCATAAATATCCAATTCATTTGGATGTTCAATTGTTGATAAAAATAATACGGGATTGCTTGTTATATTTCTATATAATTCCATTAATATTATCTTATCGTTATTTGGTATGTTTTGTCTTTGGTATTCTTTAACAATATTCAATAGCTTTACATCCTGAAATTCAAAATCTTGATTGATTATTTCTTTTTTACATGAAATGAAAAGTATAATAAAAATTCCCAATAAATAAATTCTGTTAAAATTTATTGATATCAAAATTAGTGATTTGAAAAATATCATAACAATTTAATTTTTCAGTTTCTCAATATTTGTGCATCCTTGCTGGTTGCAGTTTGTAACTGCGATCTCATATTTTATAAAATTCCATTTTAAATCCCAAGTTACAAAATCATAACACTATGTAACCATGAAATTCTTGACAGATAAATCATAAATACCATGCTAACATTGTTTGGAAACTAGACAAAATTAAAGGTTTTTTATAACAATTTTATCTTTAAGTTAGAGTTAGTTTAATTTTGTTTTCTGGAAATCTACTAAACTACCATTTCACTTCTATACAATTATCAATGTTTCAATGTCCATCCTAAAGGTATATTTCTTATTCCTAAACAAACCCCAAAAATCAGAATTCGGTGGGAATGAATCAGAATTCGGTAAAAACCTCCTTAAACTTTCAACAATTCAACCTTCGACATTAAATAATTCAACCTAAAGTCAAGTCCAAAAAGCCATTTGTTCAAATAAATGAAAAATATTTGTCCTAATTTATTGATAATCAAACGTTTCCCTTTAGGGTCAGGATGAAAACGTTTGATTGTCAATAAAATTGTGTTTTCGGAGTAGACTGGACATTAGACCTTACACCTTAAACATTTCCACCTTAAACTCACTTAAACGATTCCAAATTAGACCTTAAACATTCAAACAATTCAACCTTCGACCTTAAACCATCCCTCCCTACGCATCCATCTCCATCAATACCTCCTCAAGAAACTCTGTATAATAATTCACCATGTTTTCTATGCTTAATGATTCTATCTCAGTAGGAAAATCACTCTTAAACCTATCAAAAAAATGTGAAATCACATCTTTACTCTCCTTGATAAATGGAAAAAATCCAGCTACTTCAATTCTTGGGTCGCGTAAGTGTAACTTTAATGTATATCGTTTTTGATCTATGGTGTAAGAATAAGTAAATTCTCCTTTTGAATTCATACCAAAATTCTTACTAGTAAAAAAAGAAAATAACATCAGCATATTGTTGCCTATCAGTTTCCTCCTCTTCAATACGGAAGCTTCATCATCCTTATCTGCTAATACTTTGTATTGATTATAAAGCTTAACATAACTCCCTGGTTTTCTCATAAAACTATACAAGTTATGAAAATCTGTAATGATCGTGTTAAACCTATCGATCTCTTCACAATAGCAACCGAACATCGTTTCTTGATAAATGGCAGTATATTTTTTAATCATCATCAATAACCATTTTCGACCTATCTCCTTACGCCTATCATTTTTCATCATTTTTTCAAATGATTGCAACATTCTTTTATGCCTCCTAAATTCATCTGTTTCTACAAAGCCGATCATTTCATTATCGTAGATATCCAATCCTATCTCTATGTCATGTTTAGGATCAAATAACTTCTCCTTTCTTAGTTGCCTAAAACCAAAATATTGGTTTAGCCCCACAAATACATCATCTTTCACCACAAATGCCAACATAAGGCACCATCTAGCTGCCGGTGCACAAAAGATATACACCTTCTGCCCAAACATCGGGTCATCTTCTTCCGTACAAAGCCGTTCATACATAGTCAGGGTTTCATCACCTACCTGTTTGCATTCATCATACATAGCAAATAACTTTGCTAGCCAAACCTCCTTATAGGTATCGTCATAGACGCCCTTATCGGGGAGCAACACATCGAGCATCCTCCTATCCATGGTAGCGATGGAAGACACAATCTTTTTTTCGAGCGCTTGATCGAGTTTCATATTTATACATTTTTTTATAATAACGATAAATATGCTTTTGACGAGTCTTGAAGGAATGTTAAAATAATCGTAAATATTTTATGGACTACCTCATTAATGGGCTTCCAAATTTATTTGGAAGGGTATAATGCCCTCATAATGGACTTGCAAATTTATTTGCAATTAGTCATAATAATATTTATATCTCCTATTTTTGGCCCAAATCCCTACTAAACCAACACTTTGGATAATTCCCACATCCCAAAAACTTTCTACCAGCATTAGCACCTTGTTTTGCTGTTCTTTCCACAAGTGGTGAGCCACACTTTGGGCAAATAGTATTTGAATTATGCCTTTCATGTAAGGAGTTTAAGTGATCCTTACTTGTGATGGAAGTTTCAGCCAAATGTTTTTCTAATAGATGTAATATTTGATCCACATCCTCTGGTGTTATGATAGGCTTTTGGAAGTGCTTGATATATTTACAAATACCTTGGTTGATTACATTATCAGGCATTGATGTCTTAAATGTACTATCGCCTACAAAATAAACCACAGTGTATATTTTTGATTCATATAAATCTAGAAATTCTGCTAGTACTTTTTTTTGTCTATAGACTTGTTTGAGTGGATTCTGAAAGCAATATGTCTTGCCTATAAGCGTCTGTGTCCAGTTATGGTCATCATCAGACCCATAAATCCATCCCTTTTTATTTTTAGTTTCCACGATAAACAACCCATAAACTGAGACAATAAGATGATCAATCTGTGTGGTGCCATTTTGAGAAGGAAGGATAATACCATGAAATTTATGATAAGTTATAGCAGGCAAGGATACCCACATATGGAACATCGCCATTTTTTCACCTAACCATCCTTTGAATAGACTCATCGAAATATCTTATTTGTTAATCCATCAAGCAAACTTAAGAATTAAACAACTAATTTCAATCCCCTGGTTTATGTTCATGAGGTTTTAATTCTGGATGTTTTGGTTTATTTACTTCCGTAACTCTTCTTCTTTTATCCTTCGTCCCATCTTCTTTTTTAGGTTTTGGACCAGGTTTAATTGCTTTAACTAACATAATATAAATTTTTTATAAAAAGACATTTACACTAAAATATAAAACAAAAACTCATGAAATGGAATAAATATAAAAGATTATTTCTCGTAAATATATTTTTAAAAATCACTAGCTTTTGCGTGTCGGTATATAGCAAAGTTTTATGATGTGCAAAATAATTAAAACTTTCTATTCTCAAACTATTAAATTTCTAACTAACATTGATCATTTTTATTACCTTTATTGCCATTATTGTAGTTTTTCAAAAAAGTTATTCATAAAATACCAAATTCCCAAACAAAATAATAACTGCTATACCTTTTTTCTAAACCAATGTCATGAAATCTATATGAGATATGTTCCAAACTTAATCCCTGAAAAATCAAAAGTAATACCTGAATACTTCACAGAAAAATCAAATCACAAAATCAAGAAAAGACCGTTGAAAGTTATACTTTTTTGGATACTTTCTATCTTATTATTAATGTTTGGTTTAGGTCATTTTAAACACCCATTAATTACACTAATTTTTGGATCGTTGGGTTTTATTATAAATCCTATTGGTCAGTCCTTTATTGAAAACTCGCTTAAATTCAAATATACCCCATTTATTAGAGTAATTGTTAGCGTTCTTTTTATTGGTGGAGCAATTCCTACAATTAATTTTTATAAAAGCATTGATTTACAAGAGGCATACTCCCAGAAAATAGAAAAAGAAAAAGAAATTGAGCGAAAAGAACTTGAAGCGAAAAGAGACAAAGAAAGGAAAGACAGTTTAAATTTTTATATTCAAAAAACAACAAAATTAATTTATGAACATAAATTTGATTTAGCAGATAATTACATTCTTTCAGCATCAAACTTTGTATCTACCACAAATGATGAAGATCGAATCAAACAAGTAAGAATAGATATTTCGACTATTAAGGCAAATGAATTAGTTAAGGCTGGTAAATATAAAACTGCAATTGGAGCAATTAGTAGGTTACTAGCCTTAAATCCAACTAATGCTGACATGAAATATAATCGTGCTATTTGTTACAATAAAATTGGAAATGTATTAGAAGCGGTTAATGATCTTAGACCTTTAATGGAAAGTGGCCATTCAGAAGCAGAAAAGTTATATAACAAAATAAATCCATTGCGAAAAAAAGTTGCATATTATGTTACCAGATGTTGCGATGGTACAACTTCTAGTGCCACAGGAAGAGGGGCTTGCTCTCATCACGGAGGTGTTTGTAATTGGAACGACCCTGTTTATCACGAATATAGAAAGTACTAAAGATGAATAACAATTTATATCAAGAAAGATCATTAGTTAAAGCAAGCTTTATGCAAAAACTTCTAGGACAAAAACCTGAAGAAAATGCTATCATTGAATTAAATAATTTGTTAGCAACAAAAAATATACTAGATATTACACAGGCCGACATTAAAGAAATTGAAAATAGATATTTATTGACATTAAGTATTGAATTCCCTCTTAACCTTCAAGAATTTTATGCAGTTTATTTAAACCATTGCTATTGTTTAAACCCTTTTGTGGCAAGTCAGTCTCCTGAACTTAATCATTTAGAACATATTTTAAATTTGGATTTGCAATCGACAAATACAATTAGACAAAAAATTGGTAGCCTAACTTATCGTCAGAATTATGAAAAAGCCATTTCTAATGGGCGACTTGCACCCAAAGAAAAAGAATCATTAGACAAACTTAAAGAAGTTCTTCAATTAACAAACACTATTGCAGAGAGCATCTCATCTGAAACAAGAACAAAATTCATTGAAAACTATGTCGCTCGTATCATTAAAGATCAAAGATATTCACCAGAACAAGAAAAGGAGCTAAAAGCAATTTCAAATAACCTCAATATACAAATTCAATTCAGCGAAAAAACATCATTGCAACTTAATAAGTTAAAACTTTATTGGAAATTAGAAAACCTTGAGTTACCTGTTATTAATTGTAGTATTGATTTGCAAAAATTAGAAGTTTGTCATTTCATGGAATTTAATGTCGTTTGGTATGAACCAAGAGGTGATAGACAACGGGTGAGTACAAATCCAAAAACCACTAGTTTTCAAACCATTAAATCATTTTACCTAAACTCTTCTAATTCAAAAATTCATAATCTCAAAAACGATAAGTTGAAATTTGTCGATACAGGTACCTTATATTTAACTAATAAAAGAATTATTCTAGTAGGGGAGAAGAAAAATTATAATATAAGAATCGAAAAAATTGATTTCCATGTGCCATTTCAAGACGGTTCTGAAATATGTAAAGATACTGGTAAATGTCCGCTTCTGCAAATGACTAAAAATCCAGATGTTTTTTCAATTCTAATGGAAAGAATTTTAAAAGGTATATAAATTGTTAAACTGATTTTTTATGGCTAATATAATATTTTTTAACATGGAGTTTTGCACAACAGAAAAGTAAAGGAATATCCAATCAAAATTATGGAAGCAAAGAAGCATTTAAGAAAACCAGAGAACTGGGACGATTTTGAAAATTTGTGCAAGAAACTTTGGGGGGAAATATGGGAGTGTAAAGAAATAAAGAAGAACGGTAGGAAAGGTCAAAGTCAAAATGGTGTGGATGTTTACGGTATCCCAAACGGAGAAAAGTTATATTATGGCATCCAATGCAAAGGAAAAGATGAATATTCTCATAAATTGCTTTCAGAAAATGAAATTGATAGAGAGATAGAATTAGCAAAGTCTTTTAAACCACCTTTGGCTAAATTCTATTTTGCAACTACTGCAAATAAAGATTCAAAAATAGAAGAATATATTCGAATCAAAGATTTAGAGAATCGACAAAGAGAATTGTTTGAGGTTCATTTATTCTCTTGGGATGATATAGTAGATTTAATTGACGAAAATAAACTTACTCATGATTGGTATTTGAACTTGCACAAGTACAAATAAAAATCGGAGGTATCGGTATGTTTTGAAAATGATAAAGATGAACTATCTGGCACAGTCAAATTTTATAATCAAATTACTTATTACCAGGTAGGGCAAGAACCTACCAGTTTTCTTGAATACACTAAATATGCATCACCAAAGATTATAGACAGTCTTCTGTTCAAAGGTGAAAACCAAAGCTATTTTAGATTCAGAATAAAAATTAAAAACATTGGGCATACTCCTATAGAAAATCCTCAACTCATTATTCAGGCAAATGGAAATCTGCAAGAAATTGGAAATGAAAATATTCCTTCGAAATACATTCAAGTAAATAATAAAAGTGATATCGAATTCAATGAGACGCAAAGGAATTTGTTTATAAACCCACATCGAAATGTTTTTGTACCTGATGAAGAATATATCAGTAATATCATATGTATAAAGCCGAAATATGAAGGAAGCGATATTGAGTTAAGTTGGAAATTAATTTCAAATAATTTTAAAAAAGAAGGTGCTCTTAAAATAAAAATTAACACTATTTTTTTTCAAAAAGAAGTAAATAAATTTGTGGAATTTAGACAATTTGAAAAAGTAGAAAGAAGTATAGTAGATTATTTTGAAGATGACGAATAAAGGGGAGAATTAAAAATTTACCCTATGCATGTACCTACGCCAACATACGTAGAGTCAAGTCTACAAAACAAATATAAGCAAATAAAATGTGTTCAAAATCGGGAAATTTAACTTATAAAAAATCACTTAAGAATATTTTAAGCACAGCATTTAATTTTTTGTTTCGAAATTCTTTAAAAGAAATTAGAACTATCATTAATTTAATTTTACATTTGACTTTGAAAGGTCAATGTTTAAGAAAAATAATTAACTTGAGTTTAATATTTGGTGCCCTTAACAAACTTTCGTATTTCGATATATTTATTATGAATTATAAACCAATATGTTGCAAAGTTATTTTCAAAAACAGAGTGAAGTATATCAACATGTTGCCTTCAATATTGGCGGACACCCTACTAATTCACAACTTCGAAAAATAAAAATATGATAGACTTCAACAACCTTAATGTAAGACGAATAATAATTCACACAATCAACCCAAAACAAAATGGGCAAGATGCAGCAACTGCTGAGTTCTCAAATGAAATCTTATTAATTGAAAACAATGTTTTAGCAATTATAAAAGTTAGATTAATTGATGCAGCAGGTAGAAATTCAAAAGCATTTGAGTTACAAATTGAAGATACAAATGTAGGTTCATTTTATGACTTGTCGAATGACTTAAATAGTTTGAGTAATGCAGATTTTATTACAGCCACATCAAGCATTGCAGACTTATTAGCAGACAGCCAAAGGAAAACATCCATTCCCGGTGGTTATTTAATGATAATGAATTGCTTTGATAATGAAACAAACTTGCCAGTTCATATTGTCATTAAAGCAGAGCCGCACGAAGCTTTGCAATTTTCAAATATTGATGGACATTCACAAGTAAGTGTTCTTCAAAAAGTATTTCTTTCACCATCTCAAAAGTTATACAAAATTGGTATAATTTACGCAAAGACAGACGAGGTTTTAGAGAATGTAAATGAACAATTTGGTTGTTTTCTTTACGATGACCAGTTTAGAACTGATACACATCCAGCTGAGTATTTCTACAAAGATTTTTTAGGTTTTTCTGTTGGCGAGAATGCGAAAATTCAATCTCAACGATTTTATGATAAAACAGAAAAATTTATTTTATCACATATTACAGATACAGAAACAAAAGCTAACCTACTTTCTGTTTTAAAGACTGAATTTTCAACTAACGAAAATCCAACTGTAAATCCTATAAACTTTGCAAACACCTATATTCCGACAGAAAACGGAATTCGAGATAGCTATATTGGCGATGTTTGCCAAGAATTACCTTTTGCTATCGTAAAGGATAGTATCTTAATAAAAACCAGACTTTCAAAAAGAAAAATCGACTTTCCAAGAAATATAAATGTTGTTGGTCCTGAAGAGAATTTTGACAATCGAGTTGTCATAATTGACAATCCAGACGAGCTAAACGCATTAGATATTAATAGTCAAGAGTACACAATAATAAAAATTATAGGCAGACCATATTCATCGAATGAATAAGCAAGAGGAAGCAATATTAAATGACTTTAACAACTTACTACCTAGCTTGAAGGTTTGGGGAAATTTTGTCGACAACTGTCTGACAACAGAAATTTTGAGCCAATTCTCAAAAGAAAACATAGTTAAAATATTACCATC
Organism: Saprospiraceae bacterium UBA7687; assembly: GCA_002482845.1. Lineage (GTDB taxonomy): Bacteria > Bacteroidota > Bacteroidia > Chitinophagales > Saprospiraceae > OLB9. The sequence goes on along the minus strand of DLGT01000150.1, from coordinate 6,032 downwards.
TAACAGAATTAAAGACGAGAAGTCTTTTCTATTTAAAGCTTTGTATCGCAAAAAACCATACAAAAATCCTTTCATAGACATAGAAGATAAAATTGGGACAAGGATTGTTGTTTTAAAATCTTCCGACATTGAAAAAGTAGCAGATGAAATTTTAAAATTTCCAAAGTGGAAGTCTAAAATCACAAAAAATATTCAGCAAGAAATTGAAGACAAACCCAATATTTTTGATTATCAATCTTTACACATTGTCGTAGAACCTACTGAAGACGATTTAACTTTTAACAAAGACATTAGACCTTTTCTGACTTGTGAAATTCAAATTAGAACTTTATTACAGCACGCATTTGCAGAGGTAAGCCACGACAGTACATACAAAGGTCCCTATAAAAATGACAAGGGAATACTTAGACATTTAGCAAAGTCAATGGCTTTAATGGAAGCTACAGATGATTATTTCTGCAACATTTTCGCTTTAATGTCTGACGAAAAAAGGTATTACTCAAATTATATGAAGGAGATGATTGAGTTATACAAATCCTTCAATAAAGACTTTGATAAACAAGACCTTAATTTTTCTCTTACAGATAGTATTTTTGAATTACTTGAAATTCAAAATGTCGAATTATCTGATTTGACATTCTATGTTGAAAAACACAAAGCCAAATTGGAGAAAATTATCAAACCACAACTTGGTCTATTAATGCAACAACCGATTTTTTTATTAGCAAACTATTATTTTGACAACCATAGAACAATGCTGAAAGAAAATTGGACACTAAGCGAAGATGCTTTGAAAAGTATTTACACAGCTAATAACACATCCTATAACAGCTATTAAAGTCAAAATGCAGGGAACACTAAGCGTTAATTGTGTCCAATGGACATTTGATGAACGCCATGCAGAAGTGAACGTTCGTTAGCGACTAAAGTATTTAAATCTTTTTTGTTTGTATTGTTGGGATATCGTTCTCTCCCTTTACTATTATCATTTAAGTTTATTACATAAGCTTTAGGTTTACTTTAGCATGAGTTTAAGTTATTTTGTGAGCTAATTGACAGTTTTGTGCTTCAAAATCTGAACTAAATCAAAGTCCTAAATACATTGCTAAACAACTATCAATACAAAAGGCCAAATAAAAATTTTAAAATTATACCTACCATTCTTAAATAGTCCTATATTTGCCTAAGTTTAATGAAATTGAAGGAAGAATGTTTGGTGGCGATAGACCTTATTATCAAAAATAATATCGTTTTAAAATGGGTGAAACGTTTATAATAACGGAACTTATTAACAAGCTTGCAAACCTTTATATTATTAATTTGAATTGCAAATAATAGAGTTATGAGAAATTTTAGTCAAAATTATTTTAAACTTTTAATTAGGTTTGTTAAAGCCACAAAAATCAAGGTTAATGGTGTTTTGTGAAGTAGGGAATTTTGCAATTATGAACAAACAATGAAAGGTAAATACGCTGTGATAATAAAACTTTTTTGCATCAAGGCTGATTTGAATGGTCCTAGATAAATAAACACTATGAATGATAAAAGAGGCTCTAAATGGCGAAAATGGGATTTACATGTGCATACTCCCGCTTCCATTATTCAGTCATTCAAAGCTGACGGGAATGATGATGTATGGGAAACCTATATTAAAGATCTTGAAAGTCTTCCAAAAGAGATCCAAGTTATAGGAATCAACGACTATATTTTTATTGATGGTTACAAAAAAGTTCTTGAATATAAATCCAAAGGACGATTATCAAATATTCAACTTATACTTCCTGTAATTGAATTTAGAATAAAGAAATTTGCTGGACATCGTCAATTCAAGCGAATTAATCTGCATATAATATTCTCTGACAAGGTTACACCAGAAATTATTCAAGCTCAATTCTTGAATGGCTTGAGTGCTAAATATAGCTTGACACCTGGGTTAAATAGTGGAATTACATGGGGTGGATTAATTACCTCTGAAAGTTTGACCGATCTTGGTCGACAAATCAAAGCCGGAATCCCAGTAGATGAACTGCAACATTTTGGATCAGATTTAGAAGAGGGCTTTAATAATCTTAACTGTGATGAAAAAGAAATCATTTATTTCTTAGAAAACTCGACATATTTCACGGATAAATTTCTAATTGCAATCGGTAAAACTGAATGGGACGCCTTTTCTTGGAACGATAATAGTATTGCAGAAAAGAAAGATGCAATCAATAAGTGTCACATAGTCTTTACATCATCGGAAAGTATTCCAGCCTTTTATAAGGCTCAGGAAAAACTAACTGAGCAAAATGTAAATAATCTCTTATTGGATTGCAGCGATGCGCATCATAATTCGCATGCGATTATGAAAGATCGGATCGGGAAATGCTATACTTGGATAAAATCTGACACATCTTTCGAAGGGTTAAGACAAATCCTATATGAACGTGATAGAGTCTTCATTGGCGAAAAACCCGAACTACTAAATAGAATTGAGGGTAACCCAACCAAATTCATTGAGAAAATTAGCATAACAAAAATTCCAGATTCCTCACTTGCTGAAACATGGTTTGATGGCCTGGATATATCTCTTAATGCGGGGTTAGTTGCTATTATTGGTAATAAAGGAAATGGTAAAAGTGCATTGGCTGATATTATCGGACTATGCGGAAACACTCATAACGCTGACAACTTTTCTTTCTTAAACAGTGAAAAATTTAGAAAAAGGAAGCCATCAAATAAAGCAGAAGAGTTTGAAGCAACTTTAACATGGAGAAATGGAACTTCTAATACTAAGCGTCTCAGTGAGGATGTCGATCGCAGTTTGACAGAGAGGGTAAAATATATTCCACAGAATTTTCTCGAAACATTATGTTCTGTAGAAGATGGCATAGATTTCGAAAAAGAACTTCGGAAAATTATCTTCTCTCATACCCCACAAAGTGATAGAATTGGAGCTAACTCACTTGATGAATTAATATCTAATAAAAGTGAGGTTATTCAACAGAGTATAAACAAAATCAAAAACGAAATCACAACACTTAATAATAAAATTGCCGATATTGAATCTAAAAGAAATCCGAATTATAGAAAAACAATACAGGACTCGCATGATAAGAAAAAGATAGAACTTGAAGCTCATGACAAAATTAAACCAATTGCCGTACCCGTGCCACAAAACAGTGGCAATCAAGAAGCCATAAGCAAACAGATAGAAACTCTTAGAGAAAAGCTACTTCAGCTTGAAAAAACAATAGCAGAAAAAAATCAAGACAAAACAGATTTAAATATCGCTATAAACGAACTCACTAAAGCTAATCAAGCAGTATCAAATTTATCTAATGAATTTTCCTCATTTATAGCCGCTCAGAAACCAATTTACGAAAAGTATAACATTCAACTTGATAACATAATTACTCTTAATGTCAACAGCGAACCAATAACGTCACTAATTTCCGAAAAACAGAAAGGTTTAATTGCCGTAAACAACTTACTTGGCAATGCAGAAGACAGCTTACCGTCTCAAGTAAAAACTATACTTGCTGAAATCACAGCATTGAAAGAGAAATTAGACGAGCCTTCGAAATTGCACCAACAATATTTGAGCAACCTTAAAGTTTGGGAAGCAGGTCGAGCCACAATTATAGGCGAAAAACAAGTTGAAGGAACTCTCAGGTATTTCGAAGAAGTATTACGCTACATAGATAATGAACTCAAGATCGAATTTGAATCAGCTAGAAATGCACGTAGAGTCCTCGTTGAAAATCTCTATGACAAAAAGAACGAAATAATAAGCCTATATAGGCAGCTCTTTAAGCCAGTAACAGATTTTATTGACGCTGATAACAATTTAACAGACAATTATAAAATTAAGCTTGATGTTTCCTTGCATCTTCAAGGATTCATTGAAAAGTTCTTTGACCATATCAGTGTTGGTGCGAAAGGAAGTTTTATTGGAAAAGAAGATGGCTATAAAAAATTGGAACAAATAATAGAAGTTTCTGAGCTCAATACGAAAGAAGGGTTTATCCTTTTTATTCAGGACCTTATTACCCATCTTTTTTATGACAAAAGAACAGACCAAGATAATGCTGCACGCAATCTTCGGGATCAACTAAAGAAAGGCTATGGTCCTGTAGATTTCTACAATTTCCTTTTCTCAATGGACTATCTAAATCCTATTTACAAATTAAAATTAGGCGACAAAGAATTATCAGAACTTTCTCCGGGTGAAAGAGGTGCTTTACTTCTGATTTTTTACCTTTTGCTTGACAATGATGATATTCCTTTAGTTATTGACCAGCCTGAGGAAAATTTAGACAATCAAAGCGTCCATACAATCATTGGGAAATTCATAAAGCAAGTAAAAGATAAGCGTCAAATAATTATTGTCACACACAACCCTAATTTGGCAATTGTTTGCGATGCCGAGCAAATTATTCATATCAAGATAACCAAAGAAGATGCTAATAAGGTAAGTTATTCTACAGGAGCAATTGAGAATCCAACGATTAATAACAGTGTTGTTGAAATTCTTGAAGGAACATTCCCTGCTTTTGATAATAGAACTGAAAAATATAAAGTGACTAAAAGATAAATCCTCACCGTACTTTTTTAAGATCATATTCATTAAAATCTGCAAAATCCAATCTAAAATAAATTCAGCCCCAACGCCTCACTCAAGGGCGCCAGGGCTGAAAAAACTCAAAACTCCAATCTCATGTCTCCCTACTCAGGAACTTTTCTGCCAAAAAATCGCTTTAATAGCATAGATACAAAGTAACTTACGATCGTTCCTAGTGCTGCCATCAAACATGTCGTTACCAAATCTGACGTGCTGATGCTCGCCCACAGGCCCGTAATGCTGCCGCCTGCCATGCCTACCTGATGATTATGACTCATCTTCCGTAGATTTTGGCTCAGGTGCATCTTCATGGAGGATCGTCAGTTGACTCACTGCCGTCACCACGCCACCCGCTGTCACTAAGTATCCGCTTATCGTGATCAATGTCGCTGGCAGGGTGATCGGCGCAGTGAGTATCGCTGTTCCTACAGCGCCTATCACTAGACCTACATTCCTAAGTATTTTGAAAAATTTTGGGGTGGGAGATGCCCACCGCTGCATGATTGTGCCCATAACTACAAATTTTAAGTGTACAAAAATGAATACCTACTTGTCTGATGTTCCGTAGCAACACATGGAGTGCCACCCGTGAGTACATTCCATATAGACCTCTGACTTCCATGACCGGAGCGATACAGCCCCGAAGCTCTTTTTTGGCGTAATTGGCAGGGTGGAAGAGGATCCACGCCCGTCCAGGTACATTTTCTACCAGCAAGTGGTCGCCATACTTTTCTGTATGACGGTGCTGAAGTTTGTACTCGCCCTCAGGTATGCAGGAATCGTTTGGCTTGTTGTGTTGCCAAGGCAACTCTATGCTTTGGCAGATTTCCACATCATTAAAAAAGATGCGGCCCACTGTCGCCTCGTCCCCATACGTTCTTACCAATTCGATCACTGCATTCATACCTATGGTATAGCAATGATGTCGGCAGCATTATGCGCACCATTTTGGAGAAGGTAATCAGTACCATTCACCGTTTGGTAGAATACAATCGACAATACAAACACATCGATTCCTGTGCCAGCAGGTGGTGCTGCGTGCGTGAGCATCACATCGGTAATTGCCGTGTCCAGTCCCAACTTCACTTGATTCGTTTGTGAGACGGTTGCTTTGTTCGTTTCAAAATCTATCTTGGCCCAGTATGCCTTGATACCTACCGTATTGGCGCCGATACCGCCTAGCGTATCGAAGGCAGGTGCTACACCCATAATGCTGACCTCCCCTGTGGCAATATCCAGCGTGTATGGCTTTTGCAAGATGGCAGAGATTGATTTTGTGGCATTAAAACTAAACCCATTTAGGTGGTTTTTACCTTCGGCTCCTTGAATGCCGATTGCGACTGTACGATATCCCCTTGCAGAGACAGAATCAAGATTTTTGATCCTTGTAAGAACCCTAGACAGTCTAGACGTCAGGTATTGCACC
>DLGT01000120.1:15621-35484 GCA_002482845.1 Saprospiraceae bacterium UBA7687 | reverse complement strand
ATGTCATCAACCACTTGATCTCCAACACTTTCTTTAATGTTTTTAACAACAACAAAACTGAGTTCTTTTAACAAAGACAGTAGTAGAGCTACTTTGCTATTATCTGAAATTGTGATTTCAACTGTTGTCATTATACAAATTTATTTATTACGAAAGTAAGGCAATTCTTTGAAATATATCATTTTTTTAACGTTTCTCTAAGATTTTACGAACAATTATCTTACCCTATATTAGTAAAAAAACAATCAATCCAATTGTTATGGTTTCTCCAAAACCAGATCCACTTCATCTCTCAACTGCTGCAAATCCAATGCTTTCACCAAGGTATCTACTTCAAATTCCACTGTATATGGACTTTCCAAATCTAATCTTTTATTGTAAAATACACTATAAAACCTACCTAGATACAAAGTAAATGCACCACCTTCGAGATCACCTTTTTTATAAGCTTGGTATAATGTTTTGAAATATTTTCTAGAAGTCTCTTTGTCAGGATTATGATGGATGACTAACCAAGGAGTTAATACGGCATCTTAAGTGTGGTTTTTTAGCGATGGATATCCATATTTCGCCAAATATGTTTCTATTTTGGCTAGATTTATGACATCTAGTTTCATCATCGAGTCTCTATTATTTTTATACTCGATACTCTTTTCACCAGTTTTCTGTAATAAATCAGCTCCTTCTATGCGTATATTTTGGTCTAAGTTATAGATCTTTTCCAAATATTCAGATTGCTTTACATAGGTTGACAATTGATCTATTTCAGCTTGATAATTATGCACAACTTCTTCTTTACAGCTGAAGAGAAGGAACGAAATTGACAAAAGTATTACTATTTTCATTTTAAAGATTTTAATCCATATTTTTTTCTATTGAAGTTCACTTTGTTCATTTCAATGGTGTTATAAAGTTCAAATTTACCTGTTTTCTCATTCATAACGCTTTGTGTACCAAACCCTTGTGGCTTTCCTTTTAGCATATTTATTCTATCATGCAACAATGGATACAATGTAACACTTAATCTACCTAGCTTAATTTCATTATATATGATAGGTAAGAATTTTTCCATGGTAGCTAAATCTGAATGTTGAATAATATAAAACATGTGTGATTCATATTCAGGTCCTACAATTCTTCGATTTAGATAACCATATTTTTCATACAAATCAAACACAACTATTAAATTGAGAGAATCAATTCTTTTTTGTGCTATGGGTAAATTTTCATACTTCTTACGAAAATATTGATCTTTATATTCCAATGAATCAAGGATTTTTAACAACTTTGGATTGTAACTTTTAAGAATACATTCACAAACTTTATCCATCACATCCAATTGCTTTTTATAATGGACTCCTCTCTTACCTAAATTCCTGATATTTCTTGAAGGATCTTGAAGTATCTCCTTGTATATATGACAAAATAAATCTTTATCATTTTCTATCCCTTCAAAAAATGGATAGAGTATATCACTAGCATCATTTGGTATCATCTTGTAGTATGAAATGAAACGATTCCAATAAGCATTATTAAGATCATTAAATCTCAACTCAGATATCATCGAATCTCTGTTCTTTAATATTTGATTTTCAATTCTTAAATCAAAACTCCATGCATCATAATAATTCTGTTCACTTTTGTCATACATATAGGTCTTTTTTTCAGGAATTTGCAAGGGGATTTGAGCTCTTACATTTAATATATTTAACAAAGAAAAAATTAAAATAATGATTTTCATAAATGTAAAAATTTATTAAAAGTTAAAATGGTACTAATCAAAAAATGTTCTTCCCTTCACACACCTTCAAAAATATCATCTATACTTATCGAAAGTCCTGGCAAAGTCTTCACAGGAACTACATCATCTTCTGAGAAAGCATTGAGTCGCTGATATTTCCCATTCTCTAGGATAAAAACTTCTACAAGACGTATCTCCGCAAATACGATCCAGTATTCACCTACGCCTGCTTCTTCATAAATGCTGTATTTGTATTGCGTATCTCGCTTTATATCCTTGCCTGCGACAATTTCTATTACAAAATCAGGAACGCCAAAAACAGCTGTTTCTTCGATGATTTTCGGATTACAAATCACACAAATATCTGGCTGTACTACATTGGTGGACTTCGTTCGTTTTTTATTTGCAATGGGAAGTACTACATCAATCGGTGCATTGAAAACTTGACATTTATGACCTTCTAATTGTTGCCGCAACCTATAATAAACATTCCCGTTTATAATTTGATGTTTTGTCCTTGGTGCAGCACACATCCTAAATATCTTACCACGGATGATCTCTACCATCTCGTCTATTTCTAACTTGAGATAGTCGGCATAAGTATAGATTCTATCATAATCTATTACTGGCTCTTTGGCTTCTTCTGTCTCTGTATTTTCTATGGTTTTGTATTCCTTCATGCGTATTCTTGTTTAATCTTATGCAAATATATGGAAAATTACTAAGTCAATAAGTGAATTTTTCCAAAACAATTTCCGAAATCAATTCCTATATTCGACCTATTGTCTATTTTTGCAAAAAAATAATAAAATGGGATTATTAAGTGGAAAAGTAGCTTTGATCACTGGTGGATCAAGGGGAATAGGTGAAGCCATCGTTATGAAATATGCGGAAGAAGGTGCGGATATAGCATTTACCTATGTATCATCAGAAGAAAAAGCCCTTGCAGTAGTAGCAGCTGCCGAACTAAAAGGAGTACGTGTCAAAGCATACAAATCTGATGCATCTGATTACGCACAAGCAGAATCACTAGTAAACGAAGTAGTGGAGACCTTTGGAAAGATAGATATACTGATTAATAATGCAGGTATTACCAAAGATACTTTAATGCTTAGAATGAGCGAAGAACAATGGGATCAGGTTATGCACGTCAATCTTAAATCTGTATTCAACCTTACAAAACACATATTAAAGCCGATGATGAAAAATCGATCTGGCTCCATTATAAATATGAGTTCGGTGGTTGGTGTTTTTGGCAATGCAGGTCAAGCAAACTATGCCGCATCTAAAGCGGGGATTATTGGTTTTACAAAGTCAATCGCCAAAGAAGTCGGTTCGCGTAATATCAGATGTAATGCAATCGCACCTGGATTTATAGAAACAGATATGACACACGTGCTTACTGATGAGCAGAAGAAAGCCTATATAGACAGCATTCCTCTCAAGAGATTAGGTAGTGGTGATGACGTTGCCAATGCTTGCGTTTATCTTGGTGGAGATATGTCTACCTATGTTTCAGGGCAAGTTTTGAGTGTTTGTGGCGCATTGAATACTTAAAAACCACCCGAATCTTGACGAAATTTAGTAATATATGTCTTTTTTTATTATTTTTTGAATAATAATTTTAAATATTGTCAAATAAGCATTACTTTTGCGTTCCTTTTCGGGGAATAGTTATAAAATCATATTTTAAATAAAAGATAAATAGATCAAAAAATGAAAAAAGATCTCCATCCGCAAGATTATAGATTGGTAGTATTTAAAGATATTTCCAATGATGAGATGTTTTTGACTAAGTCATGTACAAAGACAAGAGAGACCATAGTATTTACAGATGGTAATGAATATCCATTGGTAAAAATGGAAGTTTCAGCGTTTTCTCACCCATTCTTCACAGGAAAAGTGAAATTTGTGGATACCGCAGGTAGAATTGACAAGTTCAATAAAAAGTTTGCGAAATTCACCAACAAATAGTCTAATAGTTAAATTTTATAGAAAGCCCTTACTTAAACCTAAGGGCTTTTTTTTTATGTATTTGAATATTTTTATAAATATATTACTTTTTTGCCAATACTTTTTGTGACAAATCTGTTTTAAATTCGTTATATAGAGGATTGCCTAATAAACATTCATGAATACCCCCAACATGAAACAAAATAACTTTCCAAAAAATATCATTCTTTTCGGTGATGACAATTGGTTTCATTTATTACCATTGACATTCACAAGACCTATTGCCGAACTAAGAGTAGGTATATTGACTATCAAAGAAAAGTGGGAAATCCACCTAAATGGGCATGTCAGTTACATAACGCAAGATTATCTAGCAGAAAAGTATCCAATAAATATTGAAGATGATAATTTACTGATAAACAGTACATTACTACCTTCGATTACTATACTTAACTATATCAAACAATTACAATTAAACGAAGCATTGTTGCTCGGTGATGAGTTGTTGGCTGCAAGATTATCTGCTGATCAGTTTGACCTACTTTCTGACGATCCTGCATCACTCAAAACTTTAAAAGGTATCAATCTAGAAGGCGTAGCAGGCCTTAATATCAGTCGGATCATGAGACCTTATGATATTTTTATGCTCAATGGTCAAGAGATTCAACATGATTTTGACATCATTACCAAAGGTAGAAAATCGCAACCCATATCTGACACCAACAAAGTCATCGGAAAACATACAGTTTTTCTTGAAGAAGGTGCTGTTATGGAATGTTGTATCATCAACACAGAAGGTGGTCCAGTTTACATTGGCAAAAAAGCATTGGTGATGGAAGGCTGCCTTATCCGTGGTAGCTTGGCAGTATGTGAAGGTGTTGTGATCAAAATGGGTGCAAAAATCTATGGGCCTACCACAGCAGGACCATATTGTCGTCTTGGTGGCGAAGTCAATAATAGTGTATTATTCGCAAATTCTAATAAAGGGCATGACGGATATCTAGGTAATAGTGTCATCGGCGAGTGGTGTAATCTAGGTGCTGATACCAATACTTCCAATCTAAAAAACAACTATCTTCCAGTCAAAATTTGGTCTTATGTCAAAGAAGGATTTGAAGATACTGGTTTGCAATTCTGCGGTCTCATCATGGGTGATCACTCTAAAGCAGGCATCAACACCATGTTTAATACAGGAACGGTAGTAGGTGTAGCGAGCAATATCTTTGGTGACGGGTTTCCGCGTACTTATATTCCGTCTTATTCTTGGGGAGGCGCTTCTGGATTTACCACACATCAACTCAAGAAGGCAATAGAAACAGCAGAAATTGTCATGAAACGACGTAATCAAGATATGTCCGAAGAAGATAAAAAGATCCTTGAATACATCTTTCATAACACTGCAACCAATCGGGTACAATAAATTTGTATCCTAACCATAAATAATTGATTTACCAACTCTACTGACATATGTTTTTTCCAATCGGTGACACGCAAGTACAAGGTGGCCACAAACCACTCGTAAGTTATACCTTCATTGTCATCAATGTCGTAGTCTTTTTACTCCAACTATCCACGCCAGGCAATCTTATTTGTCAGTTTTCTACTATACCTCTTCAAATAATAGAAGGAACACAATATCACACACTGATATCTAGTTTGTTTTTACACGGTAGCTGGATGCACTTGCTTGGAAATATGTTGTTTCTATGGGTATTTGCAGACAATATAGAAGCCAAAATAGGTAGTTTTAAATTTCTTCTATTTTATATTGCTGGTGGATTAGCTGCTAGTTTTGCACATATTTATTTCAGTACTACACCACAAGAATTACAAAATATCACCTGTCTTCCTTGCAGTAATGACAATCCTTGTAATGTAGATATGATTGTTTCGGCGGCTGTCGTACCATCTTTAGGTGCAAGTGGTGCCATCTCGGCTGTGATGGGTGCTTACCTACTCATGTTTCCAAAATCACAAATCAAAGTCTTGGTACTTATACTCTTTAGATCGTTTTATGTGCCTGCATTAGTATTTTTACTCATTTGGTTTGGACAGCAAGTGTTATCTGGTGTGGGTTCATTGATGCCTTCTGGCAATAGTGATGGTGTAGCTTGGTGGGCGCATATCGGTGGATTTGCATTTGGCCTTATTGCTGGACTCTTTCTAAAAAAATATGTGAAAGATAGCTTGGATTATGAATGAAGGAGGAATGTTTAAGGTGGGAGGTCTAAGGTTGAAAGTTTAAGGTTTAATGTTGAACGTGGAAAGTTGAAGAAGAAATGTTTAAGGTTTTAAAACTGGCTGCTGCACTTCTTCTGGTGTAGGAAAACTAACATCTAGCAATCTCAAATTGGCATTTTTTCCCATTTTGTAAGTCTTTTTGGAAATAAACTTGGTTAAAACCCATCCAATTACTACAGCTGTTGCGCCTATCGTGACATCTGTCCATCGAAGTTTGTTTTCCGTCGCGAAATGAGCAATGGTTCCGAATAAAAACCAACCTGCACCAAAACCGCTAAGTACTTTCCCTCCAATTTGAGCAGCACTATTTTCTAATCGGACTTGAGTAATGTCTTTTAGCATAACCATACCATCCGTAAAAATGATGATTCCATCTTCAACAATGATTCGTTCGATGGTCTTTTTCTGCCAATCTTTTGGAAATTCTGAAGATTTAAAAACTATGCTTTCTCCTTCATAAAACTTGACGGCCTCTACTTCTCTTAATATTTCTAATTGCAAGATTCGTTGACCATGGATGCCCAAACTGACCATCATAAAAAATAACATTCCAAAAATCTTTACCATAAACTTGCTTTTAGTTTTATAACGAATCTAACATAAGAAACGTATTGTGGTAAATAAATGTTTTCGGAAATTAGTGACTTAATTACAATTTTCAATAATCACAGCATATCCCTGCCCTACTCCGATACACATCGTTACAAGCGCATAACGTTTGCCTAAATGACGCAACTGTAAAGCTGCCGAAAGCAAAATTCTACTACCTGACATACCTAATGGATGGCCCATAGCAATGGCGCCACCATTCGGATTCACACGTGGATCATCGTCTTTTACACCCAAAGCTCTTAAACATGATAATACTTGCACTGCAAAAGCTTCATTGATTTCTATGATGTCCATATCATCTATAGAGAGACCTGCCTTACGTAGTGCTTTGTTAGATGCATCTACTGGTCCGATACCCATAATTCTTGGCTCTACGCCTACAACAGCTGATGAAACAATCTTTGCCAATGGATCTAAACTGTAATCTGAAATGGCACTTGACGAAGCTATTAATAATGCTGCTGCGCCGTCATTTAGTCCTGAAGCGTTTCCTGCTGTGACCGTTCCTTCTTTGCGGAAAGCAGTGCGCAATGCTGCGAGTCCATCTAGGGAAGTTTTGTCTTTTATGAACTCGTCTGTGTCGAAAACGATGGGTTCTCCTTTTTTTTGTGGCAAAAGTACAGGCGTGATTTCTTCACTTAGTCTTCCGCTATTTCTAGCTTGTGTTGCTTTTTGTTGCGATAAAAAGGCATATCTATCTTGATCTTCTCTAGATACTTTGTAGATATCTGCTAAGTTTTCGGCTGTTTCTCCCATGGCGTCGGTACCATACATGGTTTTCATTTTTTGATTGACAAATCTCCAACCAAAACTCGAGTCAAACATTTCTGAATCACTTCCAAATGGAGCAGAAGCTTTTGATGTCACCCAAGGTGCTCTCGTCATATGCTCGACACCACCAGCAATCACTAGTTCTGCATCATCGCACATTATGCTCCGGCTTGCATGTATCACTGCTGACATACCTGATGCACAAAGTCTATTGACGGTTTCTCCGGGTACGGTCTGAGGTAAACCTGCTAACAAAAGTGCCATTCTTGCTACATTTCTATTGTCTTCTCCTGCTTGATTAGCACATCCTAAGATGACTTCATCAATTTTATTTCCTGGGATTTGTGGGTATTTTTCCATCAAAGCTTTGATAGGAATCGCAGCCAAATCGTCTGCTCGCACACTTGACAAACTACCTCTGAAACTTCCTATGGCAGTTCTTAATCCACCAACTATATATGCTTGATTTAACATTCGAACTTTATTTGGCGCAAAGTTACATAAAATCAAGGCTTTTGTGCAAGGGATAGACCGTAATCCATCAAATCTTCATCGTAACAGACCAACCAAAATGATCTGACATAGGATTTTGACCATCTAAACATCTACTTTGGTGAAGTACTTTTGGAGATCTGTTATCGTAAGATTTATAGAAGATATAGTCTAGTTTTGATGGTCGTTCAGTTGAGGAAACATATTTGTTGCAATTGCTATCAGAAGTAAAATCGTGGTCTTCAAGTGTAGGTTTTGAATCTGTAAAAGACATATTATTTTGTATATAATAATATGCATCAGAAGGAGCCACGTCTGGGTGATGAATATTGATATCACCAACCATAAACGTCGGATTTGTTTTATCTAGCACTTTATCCAAGATTGTTTTCATATATGAAAGTTGCTGCATTCTCATAACTTCAGCATGTTTATTGTCTCCTGCATAAAGATGTGTATTTACAATATTGATATGTCGATTTCCATATTTTATTACAGTCAAAAGAAAACCTTTACTGCCTATTTTTTCAATAATTGATGTTTTATCAGAAGTAGGATATTGGTAGAATTTTTCTTCAATGATTGGGTAAATAGATAACGTCATCAATCCACCAAAACAATCTTTTTCTACAAAAGGTACAATTTCTTTACTGCATCTATAATCACTAAAGGTATAATATTTTTTTCCTAAATGTGACAACAGATTATCTCTTAATCGTGGATGAAAAGTTTCTTGTAAACAAATGATGTCTTTATTTAAGTCAAAAATACTATCAGCCATACTTATAAATCTTCGATCGTGGTCATGGCCAAATAATTCTATAGGCAAGCCCCAAGTATTATAACTTAGGAGATCAAGAATGCCTTGACTTTGACGAATGTATAAAGCATGATCTTCATAGTATTTTAATGCTAAGGTAGTTTCAAATTTAGGAAGATTTATGGATTGTCCCAATGTAATAAAAAGACAAAAAAATGTAAAAAGACAGCTACGTATCATAAGATATTTCGTTTGGTGTTTTGATACACAAAAGTCTTTAAGTGCTGTTAATTCATTGTATATTAGTTATTAATGAATTATTAATTTATCTAAACTTACCCATCCTAAATCCTTCCCTTAAAATGGAAGGACTTTTGAATCCCAACAAATGGCATAACCTAAAAATTTATAAGCCTGCCTATTCAATAGCTTTTTTTTTAATTAATTTATTTTAGACGCTCAAAAACTTGAACATAACCTAGACACATCTTTTCCCACGAAAAATGTTGTAGCGTATAATCCCGAACTTGGGTGTCAAATAAAACTTTATTTCGGCTTAGTTCTTTTATTTTATTTGCCCAAATATCAGGTTTTTCGCTTTCTAATAAAAACCCATTTTTACCATCATGAATAGCATTGGTAATACCTTCCATATTGGCTGCCAATACAGTTTTTCCCATTATTGATCCTTCTAATGCTACCAAACCGAATCCTTCCATATCACCTTTTACTTTAATATTGGGCATAATCATCATACTAGCGTTTGATAT
Source organism: Saprospiraceae bacterium UBA7687 (assembly GCA_002482845.1). Taxonomy (GTDB): domain Bacteria; phylum Bacteroidota; class Bacteroidia; order Chitinophagales; family Saprospiraceae; genus OLB9. The sequence continues at coordinate 26,144 of DLGT01000120.1, read as the reverse complement.
GATTGCGACCTTATCTTCTTCTGAAACTTTCCCACATAAAATGACATTTTTATTTGTTTCAGATTCATCTCTAAGTGCTTTGGCATCAGTTGCTTTTCCTAAAAAGAGTGAAACTAATTCTTGTGTCTTTTTTGGCAGCAGATTGAACCAAAACGAATCCGAAACCTTTACATCACCAATGTGCACAAACTTAAATGTATCATCCAATAAAGGCATTACATTTTGGGCAAACCAACTGAAACCCTTGCGTTTCACAGGTCTTCCAATAGCCAAAATGATAATAGAATCATCATTTATTCCATATTTATTTAAAACAGAAAAATCAGTATTATTTGTATTTTTATTGAGTACATCTTCTACACCATTGTCTACAACAAAAAGTTTAATTTCTTCAAATCCTCTTTCTAAACAAGCTTGTTTGGTAGCATCACTCACGCAAATAAAAGCATCAAATCTTTGAAGTTTTGGTAACAGATATTTTTGATACAAACTCAAAGGAAACACTACATCTAAGCCATGAAATGTTACCACAATTTTAATACCTTCAATACGAATTTTAAGCAAGTGAAATATTGCTGCCATGAGTCCATCATTGAGATGAATGATATCAATGTCTGGATGCAGTTTTATCATTTGGTAAACCCTAGGTTTGAGATTATAGAAAAAGACATAAATTGGTTCACTGCCATCAAAAACTATCGAATATACATCAAGGTGCTTTCGACAGCCATTAATCAATTCATAACTTTGTTTTTCCATACCTCCTGTAGAAGGTGGATATTTATGGGTGATAAAAAGAACTGCCAAATTATGAGTGTTTTATACAGCAACTGAAGAAGGAACTGAAGCCAAAGACTCCAAATCTGCAAAATAAGTAGCCGTCAAATGTGACCACTTTAATTCTTTCGTCTTTTCTAATCCTTTTTGAATGAACTGATTACGAAGGTTTTCATTTCGCAAAACACTTTTGACATGGTTTAAGTAGTCTATTTCATTTTCAGGATCGCAGAGAAAACCATTGAAACTATGATCGATAAATGAAGCAGATCCGCCACCATTTGCAATGACGCATGGCAATCCAGAAGCCATTGCTTCTGCAACTACATTTCCATAAGATTCTGAAATAGATGTAAATACAAAAACATCAGCAGAAGCATATACTTTTGCCAATTGATCATGAGACAATTTCCCTAAAAAGAAAGCATTGGGCATCATTTTCTTTAAGTCTTCTGATGCCATTCCGTCGCCTGCAATTATGAGATTGTATTGACTACCTTCGTCTTCTATTTTTTGGTATATTTTCACAAGCGTTTTCAGGTTTTTTTCCCACACCAATCGACTTGCAAACAATAGATTTGGTTTATTATTTTGGGTGATATTTTGAACAAACAGAACATCTCTTTTGGCTGGGTCAAACTTATTTGTATCAAGTCCTCTGGGCCATAACTTCATATTTTCATCTGAAAAACCTAGTTGACCAAGTTCAGAAATCATAACCTGTGTAGGCATATAAACTAAAGCACACTGATGATAAAATTTCTTCAGCATAGAGGTCATGAAACTTTTAACAGAAGGAACAAAGACTTTAAAATTTTCTAAATAATAGTCCACATAAGATAAAAAATGGGTATGGTAAATACTGATCACTGGTATGTCATGCGTGGCACTATAATCAAGAGCTGCATTGCCTAAAGGCGAAGGTGTAGAAATATGGATCACATCAGGCGCAAAATCGTCCAACTTGCTATAAAGTTGATCTTTATGGAAATATGGGATGGCCATTTTGTAGCCTTTGTTGAACGGTAATGCAATTGTCGGCACTTCATACACTTCATAATCAAAAACACCTGTAGGAGCTACACCACAGAAAAATAAAAACTCAAATCGGTCTTTAGGAATGCTCTTGATTAATTGAAAAATGGTACGTGAAGCACCATCAAAATCTTCAATTAAAATCTCTGCAAAAAATGCTACTTTTATTTTTGATTTCATTAAAAATTCGAGTAAAATGATAAAACTAAATTCAGCTAAGTTTTTCTAAGTTAATGTTTTTAATTTCTATGTACATGAGACCATCAATGGCATCATTAAAATCGGCATCTACATTAAAAGACAATAGTCGTGCGCGTTGCATCAAGTATTTTTTGATAAGAATGGGCATTTTAAGACCGTTGGGCTCTACATCTTCTATGAGTTGGTCGATAGCTTTGACACATTGATGAGAAGGGTCATTCAGGATTTCTGCAACTTTTAGTTTCATGATGCCATTGAACGCTCTTTTGGGTGCCACGTATAATGCGAGCTCATTGTCAAAATGATATTTAGTCAGATATTGGACAAGAAGCGATCTACTAAATGGTGAATAATGGCTGCTAATGCTTGCCGCCCCAATGATATATTTATACTCCGGATGAAGTTTTGTCACGGCACAAATTCCTTTCCATAACAAAAACAAAGGCATCGGTCGCTGTTGATATTCTTTGGTTACGAAGGCTCGGCCTATCTCAATGGCATTATTAAAAAAATTGCGCATCGGCCCTGACATATAAAATAGACTACTCAAATAAAAGCCATTCATACCATGTTCTGCCATTATCTCTCTGCCCATACCTATTCGATAAGCACTTACGATTTGACTATTACCTTTATCAAACAATATCAGATGATGATAATATTTGTCATATTTATCCAAATCTAAAGCAAGTCCTGTCCCCTCTCCTACTTCTCTAAATGAGATCTCCCTAAGTCTACCAAGCTCTGTTTTAATAGCTGGAGCGTGGTCAAGTTTTGTAAAAAACAATTCGTACATGTCATTTTCAAAAACAGATTTATTGGTTAGTCTCAATTCTTCTACTTCTCTAATTATTGACAAACCGGATGTGCCAGGAAGAATCGGAACTACCTTTCTTTTGACGCGAAGTTTTTTAATATCAAAGACTTTTTTACGTCTGAATACATGCCCTAAGTGATAACATTTTGTCCTAATGTTGTCAGAGTAGATGCTAATATCGGTGATGTTGTTTTGATGGGAAACAGGTATGGCTTTGCCTATTCTGACGGTAATCTTTTTGTGCGCACTATTGAAGACTTCAGAAGGAAGTTTTGCAGTTCGTAAATATTGATTCATCGCAGAAACGATATAAAATAAGTCACTGTTGCGAGCATGAAAATACATGGGAACAACAGGAACCTTAGCTTTTTTGATAAACTTGATAGCGCTTATATCCCAAGGTTTGTCTTCAATCTGCCATACCATTTTATGTTGTAAGGTTGAGACTTCACCTGCAGGAAAAATACCAAGTGGCAAACCTTTATCTAAATGAGAAAATGCTGCTCTAATACCAGATAGGCTACTTTTAGTATTTTTATTAGTTTCAAATGGATTTACAGCACAAATATATGGTTTTAGTGGCTCTATCATTTCCAATAAATAATTCGCCATAACCTTACTTTCAGGATGATAGGTAAGCATAATTTTCAGCATGATCAAACCATCTACACCTCCGAGTGGATGATTAGAAACGACTATAAACGGGCCTGATTTGGGTAGTCTTTTTAGGTCTACATCTGAAATATCGACCGTGATGTTTAATGCCGACAAAATAGCATCTACAAACGCTAAACCTTCTAAATGGCAATGTTTGTCATACATGATGTTTAGCTGATCTATCCTCAGTAGGCGCATCATTGCCTTTGTTAGAGACGTGCCTGCAGCACCAAATTTCTGCAAATGGAGACTGCGAGAGATATCAGATTCAGTTAATATTGGCATGTACGTTCAGGTTGAAACCCAAAGGTATTCCACTAGTGTTAAATCAGTGATACCTGAATATTAAGGAAACGTTACGTATGTTAAGTTATTGGTTTTTGTGGTGCAGTTTTTATAGACAGGTCTACCCCGTAAACACTTAAAACATGTTAATCAACCGTTTATTACCCTGCACCCTATAGGGAAACGGTTGATAATATATCCATCAGCAACTAATGATTTTCTATTTTTTTATGATAGTATCTTGATATTTGATTCAAGGTTCTTTGATTAAAATCTAAAACAATTTCCTAAGCTTTCACTATAAAGTGCAGCATAATCAATCTATCCAATCTATAAGCCATAGCCACGGACAGCAGTATGACAATGATACTGATATATCCTAGAATATTGTAATTGTGAATGGCATAATTACTATCGCTATAAGTAATACATCCACTCGCAAGTGTAGCTAATCCCGAACCCAATGACTGTACACATGAATTGAGACTCATAAAACTACCTCTCGTTTCTGCATTGACTGCTTGGGTGGTCATTGCTTGACCGGGTACCGTACGACCTGTAGCTGTACTAAACCATAATGCGAAAGTAAGCAGGACAATAAAAAGTGGCATCGTAGGCATATTGGTTATAAAGAATATAAAGATGGTGGATACCAAAGCAGATGCTACAAAGACCTGTCTCTTGCCATATCTATCTGCAATCTTTCCTGTAATCTGTGCAGTAATCATGGCGCTGAGCCCTCCACAGAGATAAATAAGGGGCGTATATTCTTGTTTGACACCTACATTATATACCATGTATGGATTGATTAATGGGATAATGATAAAATGGCCCATGATCATCAACATACTGAATACCAATGCCGTAACTTGTGTCTTATTGCTAAAAATCAAGAAAAAGTTCTGAACTCTTTGGTTAAGGTCAATAGGATTTGCAAGGTGCGCATCCACATTTGGGATATATCTCAAAAGGAATGGATATAAAAAACTTCCAACTACAGCTACAACAATAAAAGGAAAATACCAATCAAAATTATTGGCTAAAAAAAGTCCAAATGGAACACCTACTACGGATGCCAATGCAAAACCACCCATAAGTAATCCCATAGCTTGACCACGTCTTTCATAAGGAATGACATCACCAATAATGCTCAATACTTGTGCACCTATCAAACCACCAAAAATACCTGTAATCACTCTTGCCAATACCATCGTATAATGTCCTGTAGCAAATACACAACCGAAAGTGCCCAATAAAAATCCGAAGTATGCCATTAGTAAAAGCTTCTTACGGTCAAATTTATCTGCAAAAAAAATAGCAGCAAAACTACTCACGAAAGCAGCCAATGAATAACTAGAAACAATAACGGCAAACTGAGAAGTGGTGAGTTCCCACTTTGGCATTAGGATATTTCCCAAAGGCATCATGATCATAAAATCAAGGATGTGGGTAAAGTTTAATAATGCCAATAAAGCGACCAAGATGGTTTCACTACGTTTCAATACAAAAGATTTGGTGAATGATATTACCAAATAAATGGTAAATAATAAAGTATTTGTCAAATTTATTATCGCTCAGCAACAATAATGAGTAGTAACAACAAAATATAAAATTAGTTTGGTGGGAATAGAGTAGTTTCTATTAATTAGGATCATTTGGGGCTTTTATACCTTAGATAATCTATCAGGCTAAGATAGATTTATTTAAAATACTAAGGTATGGGATCAAAGTTGAAGACTTCGACACTCACCTATTTAAAATGGAATGTTATGCCTACGAGTTACAACAACTTTTTGTAGAAAAGTAGCCATCAATTATATTCGCAAACACAAAAATAATAAAGTAAAAATTTTAATTACCATTTGTGATTTTGCATCAATCTAAGGGTGCTGAACTACCAAGTTCCAAAAAGTCTTTAGTAGCTCTTTTAAGTTCAGAAAGTGGCATGGTGGCGAGTGTTTCATTAAGTGTGGGTTCAGGTCCAGAAACTCTGAGCTTCTCTAATGGGTTTTGAGCGGCATAATGGACATTCGGGTCAGGTTTCCATGCAAGTAAATCATTAGGTTCACAAACTAGGATGCGACAAAGTGCTTCAATGTGGTCTAATCTAAAAGATCGGGTATTACTATTAAGCAAATTGGTGGCTGTATGGTACGTAAAACCTGACTTAACTAAAAATGTATAAGGATTCTTAATGCCTCTTGCGGCAAATATAGGTGGAAGATTTAAATACAACATAATATTATTTTAAAAAAATTAGAATATAACGCTAATAATAGTAAACAAATTGCAAATAATATAATAAATTATGTAATAAATGGAAAATCTATTGTAAATATTACTATCTATATTGTAAATATTGGAAACTATATTACAAATAATATAATTAATTATGCAATTATCTAAAAATGTCTTCCAAATATTAGTAAGTATATCGAAGTAATTGGGGATAATACTGAAAAATATAAAAACATCATTGTATATACTGGAAACAATATCAAAACTTGTAGATTATACTAAATGTGCTAGATTATATAAATTTGTAATACTGTGTATAAGATGGTGTATAAATAGCAAACTCAAAAAAATCATGCGATGGGTTATTTTGTTTTTGCATTCTCGATCAGTCAATTGTAAGTGATTTATATTTGTAGTATTGATGGAGAATACATATTAAAAAATCTAAACAGGTTTTTGGGCTATGTAACTTTTTTATTTTCAAAAAAAAATTGATTTCAGTTAAAACCTAGACTTAATACCCATTTTAATTTTTAGAGAGTCTGGAATTTTATTCTGTGTATTTTTTAGAAGTGAATCTATTCGTATAATCTTGTTTTTTAAGCTGGACGTGTCAATATCCTTTAAATCTGGTAAATATGTTGGTGGCCCAACATTGGTTTGAATTCCAGTATTCACATGGCTTACGTACTTTAATTTGTCCTTAGAGCCTAGTCTATCAAAAATAAAATAAAAAGAATTACTACCTATCCAATTACTTTCACTGAATGATAAAATTTCTACCATAACACAAATTTGGTCTTGAGAGATATCATAAACTGGTAACGAAACAGATATTGTACAAGCCTTTTGCTTATTAATTGTTAGTTTTGGACTTCTAATTATGCTTTCTTTAGATGCAACGGTAAAATATCTATTATAGGTACCATAACTCTTTGTTTCGTGCAAATACTTCATGATATCATCATTTATTTCACAAGTATTTGTATAAAAAAAAACATCTGAGCCACTTGTATCAATGTTTAATTTATTGATAATAATACTTTTTAAATACTGATGTCTCTCACTGACTACTGCAATGGGATCATAAAAAGATTTATGACAGGAAGATTGCATAATAAGCAAACAAATAAAACTAGCAAATAACTTAATTTTACACATGATTAAACAATGAGTATTGTAATAGATTATTCACATTCAAAACTTTTAATTTTTGTTCTATAAAATCCAGCTTTACTGTGAAACCGATCACTCTTTGGGATATCATTGAGCATAATGCTGTCATTTTTTATAGTAAATAATTTAAAATGTAGGTGCCCAACCATTTCACCATGCCATTCTAAAAAATTTTCAAACTTTATAAAACCATTATTTTTGCATTTCCTAAACTGAAAACCTAATATTGATTTTTCAATTTCATTAATCGAATTAAAATATTCACTATACTCACAAAATATATAATACAAATCTCTTATTTGAACGATGTCAGAAATTGAAAAATGAGATTTATATTTTGATGTAGCGCTTAGTTGATGTTCATTGGTTTGGTTATTCTGAGATATAAAATGAGCAGACATCTGCGTACTATTGCAAAAGTCTAATACTTTAATATCATTTTTTACAAATTGTATAGCCATATTGTCCATGCTATCCATCAAATACTTCAGGTTTTCTTGCAAAATGGAGTCACTCATCTTTTGATACAATATAAAACTGTTGTTTTTATCAAACTTAAACTCAGTAAAAAACTCTGCATCAAAAACTATATCATTACTCTCTAAAATATAAGATAAGGCCTTATTGTTGATATAGCACAATTCTCTTATGGTAAAATCTGAATCTGGTTCACTTAATGAAGAAGTTTGTTTTAATGCATTGATATCTGAAATTGTATGTTGAGCTTTACACGCTGTAATAAATGACAAAACTATAATTAACACAAGTATTTTACGCCCCATATTCCCTTTTTAGATTAGATTGAAAAATTTCAAATCATTCTAACAAAGATATTAAAAAATAAGGAAAATGGGCTAAGTCAGTCTCAAAATAAGTCACTTAGTCGTTTTGGATACATGTAAAAAGCCATACAAGTTTTTTGAGCTGTATGGCTTTTGTCGTATCAACTATATTAAATATTTACAGACAACTATCCCTATTCCACCACATCATAACACAACTGTACCAATCCTGATGGATAACTTACACACCTTTTTAGGGACAGTTTTTGCTCCAAGTTATTTTCTTTAAAAAGTCTGATGCCGTCGCCTAAGATATGTGGAATCACACTTACAATAATCCTATCAAAGAGTACATGTTTAAGTAATAAAGTCACAATTTCCGCGCCACCGTCACAATAAATATCTTTGCCTTTTTCAGATTTCAACTTTTTTACCAAGTCAACAACATCATTTGAATATTCGACATGTCCATCTATTCCTACCTTTGATTTAGAAATAACGTACACTTTTTTGTCTGCATGAGGGATATCTGGTCCAAATGATCTCACTTTATCAAATGTTTTTCTACCCCAAATCACTGTGTCAATCGTATTTGTAAATTCAGCATAACCATAATCTTCATTTGGTGTCTCCACAATAGATAGAAAATCAAGGCTATCGTCTTTTTTGGCAATGAATCCATCAAGACTCATCGCAATATAAAGAACCAATTTTCGCGACATAAATTCTTATTTTAGATACTATGAAATTATACAACCAAAATAACGAATAAAATTCTCTTTTGGTTGCCATAATTACTTCAAAATCTAAAACATTTCCTTATTCATTTCACAAATAAAACGCTTCCATATTGTCCTTAGATTTCTTTTTGGCCTTGCTAAGGTTGATATCATTATTTGCAATAACCCTTGTAATAAGATCGGTGATGCTTACGCCATGATATTGACAAATGTTGGGCATTAGTGAGCGAACAGGATCCATATTGGGCATGGCATTGACATCAAGTACATAGACTGTTCCGTCGTGGCTAACTCTGAAATCCGTTCGGGACATTCCTTTCAGGCCTATCAGTTTATGTAGTTTTTCGCTTGCTTCCATGAGTTCGTCTATGGTATTCTCAGGAACTGATGGGGCAAAATCCCTAAATGTGGCACCAAATGATTGACCTGCAATATAGATACGGTTTTTGTCTTCAGGTACGATTTCTACAGGTGGCAAAGCGTGGTAATATTTCCCGCCTGAAACAGGAATAACAGCTACTGAAAACTCTCTGCCTGGTATGTATGGTTGTATGATCAAATCGTCGACATCAGGGTGGATATTTTCCTTCATCCAACTGCCTTTATTGATATGGATATCTCGGTGGCAACTACCTTTTCTAGGTTTTGAGATATATAGAGATTCGTCATTTAGCACTTCAGTACTGTACCAAACTTCTGGTGTATAAAGATCAAGTTTAGCACAAATGTCTGGAAGTAAAGACTTGTCTTGAGCCATCGTAAGTGCATCAAAAGACGATGCAGTATGTTTGATCCCATAATGTTGTAGCCATCCTGCCACTTCCACTTGACCGGCATCTTGATAACCATAACAAAGGTTAAAAACTAGGTCAAAACCACTTAACTTGTCGATCATATCACTGTTAAATCCTTCGAAATGAACGATCTCTGTATATATCTCCACGGGCGTTTGTGAGATAAGAAAAGCAAGGGTTTCTAAGTTGACGTTTTCCTTCCAAGGTGTCAATTCTGATGTGGTATATAAATATGCGAGTTTCATTTATTAAATTATTTTATGTGGCCCAAAGGTATATTTAAAGAGACCAATATGTCTTATCCGTACATTAAGTCTTGGTTAATGCAATGTGATCTTATTGTTACTAAGTGGATAAATAAAATGACAAGGAAATATTTTATTTTACACTGCACATCAGATTCAAAACAAACCACTATCTTCGTCTAAAATTCTGACTTTATAGTTTAAATATTTTGCAGTATCTTTCATTTCAAACGTATATAATGGCAAATTCAAACAAAAGAAACTGGCTCAAAAAAGTAGGAATGGGTATCTTAGGTATCACTTTTTTGCCATTCAAAATGATATCTTCATCTGTACTCCAAATGACCGAATCGTCAAATACAATTATTCATTCACAAAATAAATTCGAAGCCATGAAACTAGGTGTATTTTCTATAAGTTTAAATGTTAAAGATCTTAATGTTTCTAAGGCATTTTATGAAAATCTTGGATTTACTGTTTTTGGTGGAGACTTAAAAATGAATTATCTCATCATGAAAAATGAAAGTACGATTATAGGTCTATTCCAAGGAATGTTTGAAAAAAACATATTGACTTTTAATCCTGGATGGGATGAAAATGCTCAAAAACTTGATTCATTTATCGATGTGCGTGACATTCAGAAAAGTCTCAAAAGTAAGGGTATTAAGTTGGAAGTAGAAGCTGACGAAACTACCACTGGTCCAGCGAATATTGTAGTGTTAGATCCAGACGGGAATCCTATTTTACTTGATCAGCATGTGTAGTTTGTTAAATTG
>DLGT01000120.1:0-15594 GCA_002482845.1 Saprospiraceae bacterium UBA7687 | reverse complement strand
TGCCGCTGAAGCTGCACACGATTGGTGATTTGATGATTTGGTGATTTGTAAAATTGCTGATTTGCCGAACTGCTTATTTACGTTGAGCTTCGCTTAATATAGAAGTCTATGGTTAATGGGTTTCCTAATTTGTTTGGAAGATGTTATTACTGATTGCAATCGCGAATAAAATTTTATTTGATCAGCCCGTTTAGTACAACATCAGAAATGGGTTGTTTTTAAAGCTAAATATTAGTGTTGAGCATTACGTGGAGTGATAGTTATATTAATTATTGAAGTAATTTTCATTGATAATTTGAAAATATAAATACCTTTGCGACTCAAAAAAAAAATTAAAATGAAGAAGTCAATCCTATGTTTAATGATGGTGTGTATTTGTTTTGCAGTCGATGCTCAAACCAAAAACAGTAAAAGAAAAACGCGTAAAACTCCTATTAATACTGTAAAATCTGAAGAAAGTCAGGAAGAAAAAACATTCAAGAAGTATAGTCTTTATTTTGGCATTATCAAAAATCAATTTAGTGCAGAAAATGTGGAAAAATGGGAGGGATTGTACTACATCTATCAAGATGAATCTAATTATTACACAGCTCAGAGACTTGTTAGGTCCAAGTTTCAAATAAAAGGTATAAATGCTTTAAATTTTGGCATAAATAGAAACGTTAGCCTTGGAAAATCGTTTTCGTTATCATATGGTTTAGGTATAGATTTATTTACATTCACATATGAAAATACAAGGCAATTATTAGAAATCAGAGTAATAAGTGAATATGAAATAATTAGAGAAAGTACATACACGCCTGAAGAAGTCATTGAAACTCCAATTAATGAAGAAATTAAAACTAGATCAGAAAATATTTTATCATCAAATTTCCAAGGCCCAATAGAACATAGAGTTTTAGGCATGACGCTACCCATCATGTTACAATATGAAGTCCTAAATAATCTATTGATAACAGCAAATGCAGCCATTACCACGCCAATGATATCTCGTACCATAGGCGAAAAGTATAATTTTTCGACAGGAAGACTATTTGGTGTAGCGAATGATCATGATACCAATATCAACCGTCTTTTAATAAATACTGGATTAGGTGCTCACTATCGTTTTTTCAATAGATACAGTGTGGGGCTTAATTATAAATATTACTTGAACTCTGTCTTTTCCCCATCAGCAAAGGATAGCAACATCTCAAATTATAGAGAATTAGGTAAAGTCAGCATGAATTCATTAGAAGTTCGTTTAGGCTATCATTTTTAAATGTGTAGTTTGAATTGCTGAATTGTTAAAATGCGGATGCCGCTGAAGCTGCACACGATTGCTTGTGTACGTTGGGCTTCGCAATATTCAGTATCATTTTTGAAATGTGTCGTCCCTACGGGACTAAAATTTATCGGGATTGGTTTTTTTCTACCTATATGTTGTCCCTACAGGACACTATTTTCGGTTTCGTATTATTTAGGAATTAAACTCATCATTTAGCCCCTTCATGATGTTGCTTGATTTGCAAATTTGATTGATTTGTTAATGCCGCTGAAGCTATACACAATTGGTGATTTGGTGATGCCGCTAAAGCTGCACACGTTTGGGAATTTGATGATTTGGTGATTTGGTGATTTGCCGAACTGCTTATTTACGTTGGGCTTCGCATAATACAGGAGATTAACTCATCCCCTAGCCCCTTCTCGTAATATTGATTGATTTGGTGATTTGGTGATTTGGTGATTTGCTAATGCCGCTGAAGCTGCACACGATTGCTTATTTACATTGAGCTTCGTTTAATATAGAAGTCTATGGTTAATGGGTTTCCAAATTTATTTAGAAGATGTTACAACTGATTGAAATCAGATATTGCAATGCCAATAAATGAATCAGACTTCTATCTATTCTTTGGTGGATACTTTCTAGGTCCTTTAGGTTTTGCCTTCTTCTGGTCTTGCCTGTTATTCCCTTGTTCTTTGGCCAATGCTTCTTTACCTTTTTTACGCCAAGTATTTGCGGGCATTGGTTTGTCATCACCTAGCAGTTGTTTGACTAGGTCTGGTCTATTCAGTTTAGTAAGTCTAGTCCGTATCCAATTTCTAAACTCTGGTTTGTACCAAAAGAAATAATTGTTTTGGGTGATTTTATCTTCTTTTGTTTTGGGTGTTTCTACTGGTTGCAAAGTATAAGGATGTACTCCTGAATAATAAATCTCTGTTGCTACCGTCATCGGTGTAGGTGTGAAGTCTTGGACTTGTTCTAGTCTGAATCCTAACTCTTTAGTTTCGGCAGCTAGATTGGCCATGTCTTCTTCCGTCGTACCTGGGTGCGAACTGATAAAATAAGGAATCAATGGTTGTTTAAGACCATGTTTCTCTTGGATTTTGTCGTACTTCTCTTTAAACTTTTTGAAGTATTTGAATGATGGTTTACGCATAATCTTTAGTGTAGCATCACCTGTATGTTCGGGTGCTACTTTGAGCCTGCCACATACATGTTTGGTGACCAACTGCTCCATATATTCATCATGGTTACCATCCTGATTGTTTTTATTAAAATCATCTACCAATAAATCATACCTCACTCCTGAACTAACATAAGCTTTTTTAACACCTGGAAATGCATCTACCTTCTTATAGATTTCCGTCAATGGTTTGTGCGATACATCTAGATTGGAACAAATAACAGGATGAATACAACTAGGCGCTTGACATCTAGCACAGATACTTTCATCTTTGCCTTTCATCTTGTACATATTGGCAGATGGACCACCGATATCAGAGATCACCCCTTTGAACTCAGGATGTTTGGTTAGTTGTTCTACTTCGCGGAGAATAGACTCTTCAGATCTTGATGCAATAAACTTCCCTTGATGTGCGGAGATGGTACAGAAACTACATCCACCGAAACATCCACGGTGCATGTTGATCGAAAACTTAATCATTTCATACGATGGGATAGCTCCACGTTTATTGTACTTAGGATGCGGTAATCTGGTGTATGGAAGATCAAAAGAATAATCCATCTCCGCTTCTGTCATGGTCTTAAAAGGTGGATTGATGACCAAGACCTTTCCCATCACATCTTGCAAGATACGATTGGCCTGCCATTTATTGGATTCTACTTCTACGATTTTAAAATTGGATGCGTATTTTATTTTATCTTGAAGACAGACTTCATGACTGACTAGAGATACATCTGACCATTTTTTGGATGCAGGCACATTCTCTGTTAGGTAGGATATTTGATTGACATCTTTTATAGAAGTAAGCGGCACACCTTTTTTAACAAGCCTTAGTATTTCTCTTAGTGGTTGCTCACCCATACCATAGACAAGCATATCAGCTTTCGAGTCTACAAGAATAGATGGCATCAACTTATCTGACCAATAGTCGTAATGTGTTACACGGCGTAATGAAGCCTCTATACCACCTATCAAAACTGGTACATCAGGGTACAAATCTTTAAGGATATTGGTGTAAACAATGGTAGCATAATCGGGTCTAAATCCTGCTTCTCCGCCAGGTGTGTATCCGTCAGTTGATCTTCGACGTTTATTGGCCGTGTAATGATTGACCATAGAGTCCATACATCCAGCTGTGACCCCGAAGAAGTATTTAGGTTTGCCTAGCTTTTTGAAATCACGGAGATCATCTTTCCAATTGGGTTGTGGAATGATGGCTATTCTGAATCCTTCGCTCTCGATGATACGTCCTATTACGGCTGTACCGAATGTAGGATGATCTACATAAGCATCTCCTGATATCAATATTACATCAAGTTGATCCCATCCACGGGCTTCTACTTCTTTTTTTGTTATAGGCAGCCAATCAGTGATAGGCCTTAAATTGTCGTTGATCATGGGACAAAATTAAGCGTAAAAAAGGACATTAACGACGGAGAAATGCAAAAATGATTGGTTTGTTGTAAAAAAGGGATGATATTTGCATCAATCAGTATTAACATTCTTGCCAAGACCGATAAGAATACCTTTATCAATAATGCCTTGACCAGTAGGTGGTGCGGAAGGATATTGGCTGCTTAAATTTATGTTATTCCCAAAAAGGGTCTCCGTAGGATACGAAGGCCCCTCAATTATGAAAGCGTTAATTTTGTTTTGTTTTTTGGAATAGTCTTAAGCTAGTTCATTTATCTTCTAAAAAACTAGTATTACTTCGAAGAGATAATTGCTTATAGATTTATAATACTTTTAGTTTTTAAAACAACAAAAGATGACTTTAAAACTTTTTTAATTAGGAACCTATATTATCTTTATTCTTAAATATTTGTAATCATTTAATCCTAATTACATTGAAAAAAAGACGCCAAAAAAGGTCATTAGCAAATACCTCGCAAAATTAACATGCGTACTTTCTATAATATGTAATGACAATTAATCACTTTATGTAATATTATAACTACAAATGATATTGGAGTAAGAATTATACGACATATTTCATATCGAAACTGATCAAGAAAAGTAGTTCATCATCCAAAAAGTCGATCAAGGTTAAGACTCATGAACTACATAATCAGTGGTTTTTTTCCACTTAAAGGTTTCATTGCTTATCGCTCTTCTATTGAAAAATTTAAGATAAATCAATTACAAAACAGTTGTACTTTTATATAATTGATTTATCGTTTATAAATCTGGTATAGACTTCAAGCCTATTGCCAATAAAAAAGTCAGGGAAGTTTCCGACGCTCCCCTGACTGTAATAAACATTTTTTGGGTTGTACACTTCTTTAAGTGAACCTAAAAAACTTGAGAATCCTATACGCCTTTGTTTTACTCTATAATTATCAATTTGTGCGACGATAGCTCTCCATCGATGTTGAGCAACACGATATAAACTCCTGCATTTAAATCGCCACTATTTATCGTTGTTTTAATACCATCCACTCCTTCTACTACCCTATTTATCAACCCTTGGATAACTAATCTGCCTGTACGGTCGTAGACATCTGCTCTTACTTGGGAACCTTCGTCTACTTTGATGTCGATTTGTATGTCTGATGCAGATGGGTTCGGATAGATGCTCGTCACACTACCTCCTTTTCCATCCTTTCTGATCACTACATATCCCACTTGCGTCATCTTGCCATCATAATCTACTTGACGTAATCTATAGGTATACATACCATTCAAGTTTATGTCTGCATCATCAAAGTTGTACGTCGTTTCTACGTTACTTTGTCCACGTCCCGCTACCTTGCCGATAACTTCAAATTCTCCATTGTCGATACTGCGTTCTATCTCAAAATAATCATTATTGACCTCACTAGCTGTCGTCCACTTCAACTCATTGACTTCTCTGGTTGCGTTGTACCTTCCTGCGAATGTCGTTATCGTCACTGGCAATGGTTTCAACTTCACACCTGCATCGATGTCTGTGATTTCAGCCGCATAACTCACTACAAAGGTTAATGTACTTTGATTGATAAAGTCGATGATATCACTATCTATGCCATCGTCTAGGCCTTGGTTCGGTTGGACGTATTGGTAGATATTCATATCTGGTTTTACCTTGATAAAATAATTGCCTAGATCACATATTTCAAACATGTAGTATCCTTTCATCCCTTCTCTGCCTCCTCTCGGATCATCGATCGTCAACATCGTTTGTACAGGTGTATTCGGATTACTCGTTTTGTACAACTCTACCAATACGCCATTCAGTCCTACATCGCCACCATCTTGTAGGTTGTTGTCGTTATTGTCTATCCATACATAATCGCCTACGTAAGCACATCTGTAATATCCGGCATCTATCAACTGATTATTGTCTCCTGACTTTAATACTATGGTCGTGGTCTGTCCTGTCGTCACGCTCGCATCACTGTCTTTGGCATCGTCAGATCCTGCATTTGATGGCGATGATTTGTAGGTATCTCCTGGCTTGGTGAAGGTCACGATGTAACTGCCCGGTACTAAATTAGTAAATTCGTACAGGCCTGTAGTACTAGTGGTTGTGCTCTTATTCACCGGTGCTCCGAAGGCATCTGTTCCCGTCAAGGTCACTGTAACGCCTGCTATGCCTGGCTCAAAGCCATCTTGTACACCATTGGCATTTCTATCCTCCCACACGAAGTCTCCGATTCTAGCTAGCTTGTAAAATCCTGCATCTATCGTCGTATTATCATCTCCTCCTGCTAGTGTTATGTTCGGTGTCAAGCCATTTACCGTATTGGCATCGCTATCTTGACCATCATTACTACCTACGTCTTTTACTGTCGGTAGGTATCCACTCGGTGTATCGAATTTAACTGTGTAAGTGCCTGGGATTAGATTTACAAAACTGTAAAATCCATTCGGTCCTTTAAAGGTCGATGTCTCTTGTACTCCGTCTTTAAATAGACGTACTGTCACGCCTCCGATGCCTGGTTCGCCTGTATCTTGTACGCCATTAGCATTTAGGTCGTGCCATACATAATCTCCTAGACTCGCTCTCCTATAATAGCCTGCGTCGATCGTTGGGTTATTTTCTCCACTGCCCAGGGTCACTTGTGGTGATTTACCTGTGCTAGGGCTAGCATCACTGTCTTTGTCATCTGCACTACCATTGTCTTTTGTGGTAGTTGTATAACCATTTGGCGATATGAAGTTAACCACGTAAACTGTGCCTGGTCTCAGATTTGTAAATTGGTATTGACCATTGGCGCCTGTCGTCGCATTCGGGACTAAACTATTATTGATGTCCCTTGCTTGATTGCCACTCGCATCTTCTAATCTCACTGTCACACCTGTGATTCCTGGTTCACCAGCATCTTGTACGCCATTTGCATTGAGATCTTCCCACACAAAGTCTCCAAGGCTCGCTGACTTCAGATAACCCGCATCGATCGTATTATTGGTCTCGCCGCTTTGTACCGTAACGGGCGCTGCTGCTCCTGTGGTGGTACTCGCATCACTGTCTTTACTGTCATCTCCACCCTGGTCTACTGTCGTCGTCACTGTGTTGACTGGTTTGGTAAACGTCACCGTATAGCTTCCTGGTGCTAGGCTGGTAAACTGGTAGCTTCCATTGGTACCCGTAGTCACGGTGATCGGCGTGATCGATGTACCATCTCCTTTCGTGCCTGTCAAGGTTACGGTTACCCCTGCGATACCTGGCTCGCCACTGTCTTGGATACCATTGCCATTTTTGTCTTCCCATACATAGTCGCCTATCGACGCTACTCGGTAGTAACCAGCATCTATCGTTGGGTTGTTTTCCCCTCCCGTTAGTGTGACTTGCGGCGATTTTCCTGTGGTCACATTGGCATCACTGTCTTCGGTATCATCTCCACCTTTATCATTTGATGTTGCTTGGTAGCCTGATGGGGTATTGAATTTCACAATATACACGACTCCTGGTTTTAAATTCGTGAATTGGTATTGTCCATTCGTACCAGTTGTCGTCGCTGTTATAATATTGTTATTAATATCTCTCGCTGGATTACCACTCGCATCTTCGATATTTACAATGACGCCTGATATGCCTGGCTCTCCTGCATCTTGTACGCCATTACCATTTTTATCATCCCATACATAGTCGCCTAGGCTCGCTGGTCTCAGTACGCCTGCATCTACTGTCGTTATGTTTTGACCACTTACTAATGGTTTTTCTGCTGTACTTCCTGTGATAGGACTCGCATCACTGTCTTTCTCAGCTGTTCCATTGTCTTGTCCCGTGAAGGCTGTCCCTGTTGGTTTTGTAAACGTAACGGTGTATGTGCCTGGTTTCAGATTCGTAAAACTATAGCTGCCGTCTGTGCCTGTCGTGGTGTTTTGGTTTATTGGTGTGCCATCGCCTGTGGTGCCGCTTAGTGTTACCGTCTGTCCACTGATGCCTGGCTCTCCTGCATCTTGCACACCATTGCCATTCTGATCATCCCATACATAATCACCTAGGCTTCCTAATTTGTAATACCCAGCGTCGATCGTCGTATTATTTTGTCCGCTCTCTAAGGTCACACCTGGTGCTTTGCCTGTCGTTGTATTTGCATCACTGTCTTTGGTATCATCTCCTCCCCTATCTACACTGCTTGGTTGGTAACCGAGTGGTGTATTGAATTTTACAACGTATACTGTCCCTGGCTTTAGATTTGTAAATTGGTATAAACCATTGGCGCCTGTCGTCGTCGATGTGATAATATTATTATTGATATCTCTCGCTGGATTGCCACTCGCATCTTCTATACTTACGGTAACTCCTGGTATGCCTAGCTCCCCTGCATCTTGTATGCCATTACCGTTGCTGTCCTCCCATACATAATCACCTAAGCTTGCTGCTCTCAGTAAGCCCGCGTCGATCGTCAGGTTGGTCTCGCCTGCGCCTAAAGTGATTGCTCCAGTGGTATTAGTGCCACTGTTGATATCACTATCTGTGTTATCATTGCCTGTATTTGATGTGGTTACATTGTACCCCGTCGGTGGTGTCACTCGTACATAATACGTTCCTGGTGGCAGGTTATCAAATTCGTATGCGCCAGTGCCGCTTGTCGTGGTAGTACTGATGACATTGTTATTCTGATCTAGTAATTGTACAGTGATATTTCCTATACCTAACTCTCCACTGTCTTGCTGGCCATTGCCATTTTTATCTTCCCATACGAAGTCACCTATCTTTCCATTCGGTATATAGCCTGCGTCTACTGTCTGATTATTATCGCCTGGGTTGAGTGTGTAATTCTGGGTTCTACCATTGGTTACATTGGCATCACTGTCTTTGGTATCATCTGATGTATTGGCGAACGTTCGGCTGTATCCTGGCACTGTACCAAATTCTACATAATAGGTTCCCGAGCATACATCAAACTCATAAAATCCCTGACCGTTTGTCGTCGTTTGCGCTACTTCTTCGTTATTTGTTTTGTATAATTTTACCGCCAAGCCTCCTAGGCCTGGCTCATTGGTGTCTTGTACTCCATTAGCATTGTCATCTCGCCATACATAATCTCCTATTTTTGCTTTCGGTACTACGGTCACTTGGACATAATCGGTATCTGTACAACCGGTAGATGCTACGACCACTACGCGATATTGGGTATTGGTGGTCGGGTTTACCATTGGGTTTGGCTGGTATTGGGCCGCTCCTGTCAATGGACTCCATAACACACCTGAGATACTCGCGCCCGCTGGTGGTGTTGCCGTTGGTGTTCCCCCGATTTGTACACTATTGCCTAAACATAAGGTTTTGTCTTGCCCCGCATCTGCTACTGGATTGAGATTTACATTGACATCGACAGTGATTTGTCTGCTTACTGCACACCCATTTAAGGTAGCTGTCAGCGTGTAGGTAATATCAAATGGTGGTGTACTTAATGGCTGTGCCACGGTATTATTATTCAAAAATAGGTTGGGTGTCCATTGGAAAGTTGTCCCCGGTGATACTTGGTTGCCATCATTTGGGTTAGGGCCTATCTGTACACTGCCTCCTTGACATACGGGGTAGTTGTCTTGCGTATTTAATAAAACGCCTGTTTTTACTAGGATGGCTTTTGTGTAGGTATTGCTACAATTGTCTTTTGACACTGTCAGCGTTACTGTTCTTGACATATTTTGATAAGTGTTTGACCACTTGACGCTTTCTGTTGGGTCATTGGCATCACCATCTAAGCTCGTGCCGCCGTCAAAGGTCCAAGTGTACGTCGCTCCTGATACTAAAGGGCTTGCATTAAACACCGCATATTCGTCCACACAGATTTCATTAGGGCCATTCAGTCCTGATGTAGGCACTGGTGTCACGGTTACTACTGCAGCATCGCTGGCTGTACAGCCATTAGCTGCCGTTACTGTGACGGTATACGTTGTCGTGGTACTTGGGTTCACCGTGATCATGGCTGTCGTTGCACCCGTACTCCATAAATAAGTACCATTTCCCGTCGCAGTAATTGTCGTGCTCGTACCATTACAAACTGTTTTGTCTGGTCCTGCATTCGCCGTAGGGATACTCGTATCTTGTAATACATTGGTAATTGCCGAAGCCGTACACCCATTTTGACTATCAGTCACGGTGACCGTATAGTTTCCTGACACTGATACGTTGTTTGTTCTTGATGTAGCGGTATAACCCGACGGACCACTCCATGCATACGTATAGGTTGCTATATTTGGAAATGCTCTAATCGTTGCACTATTGTCTATGCATGTCAGTGGGCCGCCGATATTGTCGGCGCTCGCATTGGGTACAACTATATTTTGATCTACGGTGGTCGTGGCGACTGAACTACAGCCATTGATATTATTGGTAACGGTAACCGTATATGTTCCCGCTGTGGTGACTACCTTTGTCCTATTGCTTCCTCCACCACTCCATGCGTAACTCACGCCTGTAGCTGGATTGGCTGTCAAAGTCACACTCGTCTTAGTACACGTCAAAGGGCCATCATTACTCGCACTTGAACTCGGTACTTGAGTATCTCCTGTCACTGTCGTTGTCGCTACCGATGTACAACCATTGCTCGTACTCGTAACGGTCACACTATAACTACCTGCTACTGTTACTGTTTTTGTCCTGCTCGTACCGCCACCACTCCATGCATACGTCACGCCAGTGGCTGGGTTGGCTGTTAAAGTTACCGTAGTTTTTGCACAGTTTAAAGGACCATCGTTGGTGGCACTTCCAGTCGGTGTAGTGATATCTTGAATAACCGTTGTTGTGGCTATTGCGCTACATCCATTACTTGGATTAGTCACTGTCACATTATACACGCCAGGTGTATTTACTACATTCGTACGACTTGTAGATGTATAGCCACTAGGGCCACTCCAACTGTAGGTGTAGGTTGCTACATTAGGGAATGCTCTGATTGTGGCAGTATTAGTGACACAAGTTAATGGTCCTCCTATATTGTCTGCTGTTGCATTGGGCGCTGCTACATCTTGATTGACAGTTGTGGTTGCTACTGCTGTACAACTATTACTATTGTTGGTCACGGTAACAGTGTAGGTTCCAGCTGTGGTCACTACCTTTGTTCTATTGGGCCCTCCGCCACTCCATGAGTATGTTACTCCTGTAGCTGGATTGGCCGTCATCGTGACACTCGTCTTCGTACAGGTCAAAGGGCCATCATTAATCGCTGTGGCAGCGGGTACTGTAATATCTTGGGTTACCGTGGTGCTTGCTATTGCGTTACAACCATTACTGACATTTGTAACCGTTACCGTGTAGGTACCTGGTCCAGTTACCGTCTTTGTTCTTGTGGTTTGACCACCATTACTCCATAAGTAACTTACGCCCGTCGCTGGATTGGCTGTCATTGCGACACTCGTATTTGTACATGTGAGTGGGCCATCATTGCTCGCAGTTGGGTTAGGTACCGAAATATCTTGAGTAACAGTGGTGCTTGCTACAGCTGTACAGCCGTTAGAATCCGTAATTGTAACATGGTAAGTGCCTGGTGTTGTGACCGTTTTATTCCTTGTAGTTTGACCGCCATTACTCCATAAATATGTCATGCCTGCAGGATTGGCTGTCAAGGTAACTGTAGGTTTTGTACAGGTGAGCGGGCCGTCATTGGAAGCAGAACCTGTAAGGCTATTGGCAGTCACGGTGAACGTTCCAATAGCTGTACATCCTTTACTGTCCGTAGCTGTCACAGAATAACTACCATTTGCAGCAGGCAAAGATTTTTGACTACCTTGACCTAATCCATTACTCCACGTGTAAGTATATCCTGGGCTACCTCCTGTAGCTTGCACTGTTTTAGTATAATTTCCACCAGCACAAACTTCATCATTAGATATATTGAGCGTCAAAACAGAATGTACATTTACTATCACTTGATCTGAAGAAGTACAATTATTATTATCAGTGATGGTCACAGTATAAGTAGTCGTGTTAGAAGGATTGACGGTTTTATTTTGACCTGACCCCAATCCATTACTCCATGTGTAAGTATAATTTGGTTTACCACCTGCTGCTACAGCATTTAAATCTACGGATTGACCTGAACAAATATAATTACATGTTGACGATTGAGTTGGTGTCAAATCTCCACCTGATAAATAAAAATTTAAATCCAAACCACAACCTGCACTAAACGTAGTATTAGTGGGTTGCATTAATATGGTATAATCTAACCATCCACTAGCACCAAACTGACCAGCAGTTGATGGATATAAACTGGCATTACTTCCTAACTGAAAGGCAGACATTTTTTCTCTTACTGAAATAACTGCTCCTGCAAAAGCATTTTGTCCTACCAATGTTCCTCTTACGGTGGTATAATAATACCAATTGGAAGAAGCACTTGTTGTACAACCATCTAAGTGTGGTGATCCAGCAGGTGCATTAAAGGTGCGACCAGAAAAAATAATGGCGACACTAAATCTTTGAGTTGGATTGTTATAATTTTCGACAATCATATCCAAGGATGCCGTACCATCACAATACTCTTTAAATTCTCCACCAGATACAATTCTGTAATAATCATCATCATTATTGGACAAACAACCTGCATAAAATACTCTGTGTGTAGGTGAATCTCCACAAGTAATTTCATCAGAAACATTTCTTGTTTTGACTAAATTTGTACTTGCCTGAGCCAAAGAAGCCATATTAATACATGGGTTTTGGACTGATGCATTGATACAAACGCTTACAGGTACTACGCTATTAGGACTATTACAGTCTTGAGCAACGGACCAGTGTTCTATAATTATTTGATCTACACCATTCGGAACATTGACGGTTCCCAAACTGCCTCTCCAATACCCTTGGGTCTTTTGATCAGGAACATCATTCGTATAATTGGTGGTAGCTACGATACTACCTGCTTTTTTAAAAACTAGCCTCCACTTTTCATTCGCTTGGGTTACAGTATTTCGACCGTTGTAACCATCATAACTCACGACGTCATTTATATTGAATGTTAGTGCTCCACTTCCAAAAATTACTGGGTATGGTCCTGGTATGGTATAACTCGTTGTTGCACCACATATCATCCTTAAGCTTGCTGTACCATCATTAGGATTGATAGATTGTGACCAAACAAAACTACCATTAGGACATGATGGCGTAGGTGCACAATATGGTGGTGCTGTTGCATTATCTGGATCACAAACAATAGTCTTAAGACAAACTTCATCTACCTTAATGTATCCCCAATTTACCTTTCCCACTAATCTAATTTTTGTAACTCCATTGGGGATAACTGCATTGATAGAATAAAATTGCATAGATGGAGATCCACCAAGTACTTTATCAATTTGTAGTGTAGTCTCGCTATGGTAGGTAGTTCCGTTATAAAATTCAATCCCAAATAAAGAGTTAGCTGCAGCATCATGAACACCTGCCCAAAACCTTAATTCAACATATGATCCATTAGCCATGCCACCAGTACCGACATTGATATCTTGATAAAAACCTCCCCAATCTCCAGCTGTTTTATTGTACTCAGCATGACCTGCAGTACCACATTGTGGAAAAGAAGTATTCCTATATAAACTACCATTCCAAGGTGTCCAGCTATTTACATTGGTTTCAAAACTTGGGTTTGTCACTAGATTGTTTGTGCATGTAGTACAAGTAGCAGAAATCGATTCTCGTGAAACAAAAGAAATAAGTATAACGAGCATTATACTCTTTAAGAAATTAGTACGCATAATACGACTAAAATCACTGCCTATAAGGCAATAAAAACTTTTCATTCTCAAAATTTTAGGTTCAAACAAAAACTACAAAAAGATCAAACATGAAACCTGAATCCCATATTCAATCAAATATTTATCTTACGTCGGGTGCAACAACTTCTAAAATATAATCAAGCGTCAATGATACCTTAGCAACATTGTTTAAAAACAGGAAAAATATCACAAAACACTCCTTTGATAAATGATGATTAAAATTTAAAAACAAATAATAATCCGCTCATATATCATAAAAAATAACAGCATTCATACTAGCTCCAACATACACTTATGCCTACTTTCTGAATTTTTGCGCAAAAGTGAGTAAATATAAGTGTAATAGAATTTAAACTAATGTTTAAATTTGAATAGTAATTTTTCTATTACAATTTAATTACATGTATTAAAAACTGATTCTACATTAAAAATATTCGTATTATGACAATCAACTGTTTTCTACCCTGCCCTTAAAGGTAAATACCCCTGCCCCTAAAGGAGTTAAGTATTGATTATCAAATTAGTATAAAAAAATAATTCTCTTTTTGTCTGCCAAACATTTTTCGGAGTAGACTCAAAACTGAATGAAATATACAATTATCATTAGATAAATAGCAGGAGAATATTGTGGTAATTGAACTCTACGATACTGTGCATCATTTATATGCACCACATTGTTTATCATAATGTGATATTTTTCCAAACCGCACATTTGGTAAATATAATAAATTGATTATAATCTTTGACTTCCAAGATAATTTATATATTTCCCTACATTCTTTTGTAATCGACTAGAACAGTTAAGATCATAACCATCAATCAAGGTTGTCAATAAATGAAGATAATTCCTTGTATATTTCATATTTGTCCAAATTTAGTTATTTATTGACCTTATTCAGTAAATTACTACATATTTTCAAAGATTCCTTGTCATTTCACAAATTATCGTCGTAATTTGTTGCAATACTGACTATTTGATACTATGCTAAGCCATTATCTATAAGTTAATTTAAAATTTCCCCTAAATTTGCGTGTATGTTAAAGTACCGAAAATAACATCAGAAGCAGTCAAAAATCAAACACTCTTCAATATTTAAAAGATTTTTTAGCCTTACTAATGAATACATTTGTACACATTTAGTACATTTTTAGTCTTTGTAAATTACTTTTTATATAAAGTATTTAAAAAGTAATTTACAAATGAAAAGAAGAGTATCTAATAAGATATTTAATAAACAATCCATGTTAAGTAATAGTATAAAACATAAATTTGATATTTTGGTAATAGATGAATGTGAACTAATAACCCTTGGCTTCATTCATCTTCTTTCTCAATATGATAATATGACTATTGCGACTTCAAAATTTACTTGTCTTGATGTTCAAAACAAAATTAATGAAAAGGTTTTTTCACTGATCATTGTGGACTATAGCAATACCAATAAAGACTGTTGGTTGATCATTACTACTTTGCTACAAAGCAAATCAAAAAACATTTTAGTATTTTCAGATTGTGAAGAAAAATTACATATTAAAAAACTTTTTAAATTAGGTGTGAAAGGATATTTGCAAAAATCAGCTGAAGTAGCGGAAATACAAAAAGCCATAAATAGCGTTATGATTGGGTCTAGATACTTATCACAACCCATTTCAGAAATGATTGCGAATGATTATCTAAGTAATAAACAAGGAAAATTTGAAACCCTAACTGATAGAGAATTTCAAATTTTGAAATTTATAATTAATGGAGAAAAGTCAAAGGATATTGCAAAATTCCTTGGTATTCAGCCTTCCACATTAAGTACGCACAAAATTAGAATACTATCTAAACTAAAGGTTCCTAACGTCATAAAACTTAAAGAGTATATTGAAAAAAACAAACCAGACTTGTTGTAATCTTTTGTTTTGTAATGTGTCTATTTCCAATGACTAAATCACAGGTGAAGATTCTACAGATGATTTGTTGGAGTCGATATTTAGTAAGTTTTGTATTGGAAAG
>DLGT01000073.1 GCA_002482845.1 Saprospiraceae bacterium UBA7687 | reverse complement strand
GACCACTTTTTAGAGTGGACTCGGTAAAGTAAAAAGTAATACATCTTCATAAGTGTAAATACTTTTAAAAGGGTTGCCTGAATTTTATCTTTTTGTTTAAATAAAATGTAATTAAACTTAAACAAAACTTTTTTGTTTGTTCAGGCAACTAATTTTAATAATCAGTCACTTTTAAAGCAAGGATGATGGATAATCAAAAAATAAAACTTTGTATTGAGGGCAATAGGGTAGCTCAGAAGGAATTGTATGAAGCATACAAAGTTAATCTCTATGTCCTATGTCAAAGGTATTTTTCAGATTTGGAAGATGCAAAAGATGCGCTTCAGGAAGGTTTTGTCAAGGTTTTTAGAGATTTACACCAATATGATGAAGCAAAAGGACATGTTTCTAGTTGGATAAAAAAAGTCTTTGTGAATACTTGTTTAGAAAAATTGAGAAAGAAAAAAATCGATTTTCAAAAAATAGAAGATTTTGACCATGAAGTTGTTTATGAGTCAGGAATATTGTCTGACTTGAATCTCAAAGATTTAACAAAAATGATTCAAAAACTACCCACAGGATACAGAACAGTTTTTAATTTATATGTAATAGAAGGATATAATCATTTAGAAATAGCAGAAAAGCTAAACATTAGTGAAAGTACATCGAAGACTCAACTTATGAAAGCAAAAAATATGTTGAGATTAAAACTTGAGGATGTTTTTAAATAAAGAAAATGGAAGATAGTAACAATAATTTAGAAAAATTTTTTCGTGATAGGTTTAATCAAAGAATTGAACCACAGGATTGGAACATTCCAGACAATGAAGTTTGGGATAGTATTGCTTCCGAAATTAACAAAGAAGATAAAAGAAGGCGAGTTGGCATCTTGCCTATTATTTTAGTTGGCTCTAGTATTTTATTGAGTTTGTTCATGGGAATAGACAATTATAATAAAAGTAAGAGTATAGCATCTCTTCAGAAAGAGTTACAAGAGTGCTCTAATCAAATTGTTATTTCGAATGATGACGATAACACAGTTAAAAAAGATGTTAAGAATGAGGTCAAATCACAAGATCATGCTTCAGTAGCAGTAAATGCTCATAATCAGAGTATTCAACTTACATCTTTAGATAATAGCGGCAATGACATAAAAATCAGTAAAAGAAATAAAAGCTCAAAAGCTTCTGCTCCAAATATTATAAATACTAAAAACAAGGATATAGAGTTAAATAATTTTCAAGTTATGGACTTAAATGAGCCATTAGAACTTAGCAATTTAGCATCTAGGATACCTACTCAAATGGCGTATCTACCTACTTTAAATAATAATTTTTTGTTTAAACAGAATAGTTCTTTATCATTAGAATTGCCTGTTGTGCAAGAAAATTTACCACCAAAACTTAAATCAAATAATGGGTTATCTTTTGGACCTTCCATGCAATATATTTTTTGGCAAGATAAAGTAAAGGGCAGTTTTAATAATCCGCTAGAAGGTTTGCTTGTGAAAGAAGAAACTTCACCCTCATTGGCCTTAGGATTGGCATTAAACAAAAAGATAAATGATCATTTGGTCTTGAATACAGGTTTGATGTATTATCAGCGTAATCAAACGTCAAAGTATGAGATCAACTTGCCGTATTCAACCGTAGATGAGATAAACGTAGGATCCGAATTTGAAAATAAATTTTCTCATAGTTTACCTACGGGATTAGGAGATATAAATACTAATCTTATCTTATCTAGAAGTATAAATAGTCCTGTGACGAATAATGAAAATGTGTATTTAGACTTCTCATTACAAAATCATACTAAAGCATTGGCTTTACCCTTAACTCTTTCATATTACTTGAACAAATCTGGTAAAGGTTTTTATGTACAAGGAGGTCTATTAAATGAGTTAATCATCCAAAATGAGATAAGAGAAGTAAATACAGAAAGTCATCATACTTTCGTAAAAGATAAATCTATAGAAGTGGATTACAATAAATCTCAAGTCAATAAATTTAATGTAAGTACCGTGGTAGGGATCGGTTATGAAAAAGAAATATTTAAAGGAATTGGTATTTCATTATCTGCTAATTATGGTTTTGCACTAACAAATACTTTTGCAACTCCAAATTATCAACATAAGATTGATCAATTAGGGTTACAAATGATGGTTGTAAAGAAGATTTAATAGGATGTCTGAACAATAAATGAAATAAGAGAGTGTTTAAATTTTTATTGCCTTATAATCAATATCTTATGAATCTGACTTCAAAATAATCTCATCGTTTAGTTTATTAAACTCTTTAATTCTTTTATCTTCAGAACCATAACCTATTGATTAGAAACTAAGAAAATTTTTAAACATATTCTAAATTGATCTATGTAAAGAGCAATATTACCATTAAATTGTATTGTGAATAGATCAAAATGTACTTAAAATTGCCTAAAATATAGATGAAAATGCATGTCTACGTGTAATATGAATTTTATCGGTCAATAAATTACTATTACAATAGATATAATAACCTTGTTTATTCGAGTTAACTTCAAACCTTTAAAGGTACATTTTTCAATATCTCCAATGTAAAATCCCAAAATTTCTCTACAGAAGCAATATTTACTCTTTCGTCAGGTGAATGTGCTCCTTTGATAGTAGGGCCATAAGATATCATATCCATATCAGGATAATTGCGACCTAAGATGCCACATTCTAAGCCTGCATGACAAGCGACAACTGATGCTTTTGCACCATGCATTTTTTCGTAAAGTTCAGTCAAGACTTTCAATATTGGTGAGTTGACATTCGGTGTCCAACCAGGGTAATCTCCAGAAAATGTAACATCAAATCCTGCTAGTTCAAAAACGGATTTTAGACTCTGTGCCACATCGAGCTTTGAAGATTCTACAGATGACCTTGTGAGACAAAGAATTTTGGCTTGACCATTTTTGACATCTATTTTGGCTACATTATTGGAAGCTTCTACAAGGTCAGCAATATCTGGACTCATTCGGAATACACCATTGTGAGCGCCATAGATGGCATTTAATATTCGTTTTTGGTCTGTGATTGTGTGGACTGACACAGGCGTATCGACACCTTTTATTTCTATCAATAAATTCGGCTCTATGGATGTAAATTCTTTATTGATGTCGTTGATTCTTTGATTTATGGAAGCCAAAAGTTCATCATTTTTTACTTTTGTCACTGCAATTAAAGCCGTACTTTCTCTAGGGATGGCATTACGTAAACTTCCACCTTCAAATGATACGAGTCTTACATCATTACTTTCCTGACCATAAAGCAATCTATTGATGATTTTATTTGCATTGCCACGTCCGAGATGTATTTCTACACCTGAATGTCCACCTTTCAGACCTTTGACATCTATTTGATATCCTATATATTCATTGGCATTGAGCGTTTCTGTCTCATAATTTCTAATGGCAGTTACATCTATGCCTCCTGCACATCCTATATCGATTTCGTCATCTTCTTCTGTATCAAGATTTAGGAGTATTTCACCTTTTAACATTCCACCTTGCAGACCCATTGCACCTGTCATACCCGTCTCTTCATCTATAGTAAATAATGCTTCGAGAGCAGGATGTGCAATGTCCTTTGACGCTAGAATAGCCATAATGGTAGCCACGCCGATGCCATTGTCAGCGCCTAAAGTGGTGCCACGAGCTTTGACCCAATCTCCATCTATATACATATCAATGCCTTGGGTATCAAAATCAAAGATGGTATCCCCGTTTTTTTGGTGGACCATGTCTAGATGTGACTGCATTACTATCGGTTTTCGATCTTCCATACCAGGCGTTGCAGGTTTGCGGATGATGACATTTCCTACATGATCTTTGATGGTCTCAAGTCCTAAACTATTCCCAAAATCTAGTGCAAACTGTATAACTCTTTCTTCATTTTTGGATGCACGAGGTACTGCATTTAGATCTGCAAAATGATTCCAAAGTGATGATGGGTGAAGATTTCTAACGGATGTGGACATGATTTTTAACTTTATTTGATGGTAAAGATATATAAATTTGGCATTAGCTGAATAAGAAATTAATATCGTCTTTGGTGAGTTTTTTGAAGAATGCACCATCTTCTGTGATGAGCTCTTTAGAAATACCCAACTTTTTCTCTTGCAAAAGCAATATTTTTTCTTCTACAGAGTCTTTGCATATCATTTTATAGGCAAAAATATTATTTTTCTGACCTATACGATGGGTTCTATCTATGGCTTGTTGTTCAACAGCTGGATTCCACCATGGGTCAACGATGTAGACATAATCAGCTTCGGTAAGATTCAGACCTACACCACCGGCTTTCAGAGAGATGAGGAATACTTTTATCTCTGGACTAGACTGGAATAGTTCTACTTGGGCCTTTCTATTTGCGGCACTTGTACTACCATCTAGGTAACAATATTTAATTTTGTTTTCGTCCAGTTCTTCGCGGATCAGAGCCAACATTTCTGTAAATTGTGAGAAGACAAGCATCTTATGGTCACCAGTGTTTTCGGTTATTTCTCTGACTAGCTCTTGGATTTTTACCCCTTTGAATGGTTTTTTTTCTTTATCCTTTACCAGCCTTGGATCATCGCATATTTGACGAAGACGTAAGAGCCCTTCAAGGATGTACATGCCAGATTTTGCCATTCCTTCTTCTTCTATTTTTTGCGTAAGCGCGTGGCGATAATAATCTTTATACTCGTCATACATTGATTTTTGAGCCTTGTCCATCTGACACCAAAGGATGGTTTCTGTTTTTTCGGGCAGGTCTACAGCTACTTCAGATTTGGTACGTCGTAGCATAAATGGTTTGATCATCGTACGCAAAGTCTGACTAGCATCTTTGTCATTATTTTTATCTATTGGATTGGCAAATTCATTTCTGAAAAAGTCTCTACTTCCGAGTAATCCTGGATTTAAAAAGTTAAATTGAGCATATAGATCAAAAGTATTGTTTTGCAAAGGTGTACCACTCAGAATTAATTTGTTTCGAGATTTGAGCAGTTGCATGGCTTTTGTCGTATTGGCATCAGGGTTTTTAATGGCTTGACTTTCATCAAGGATGATGTATTCCCATTGGAATGACATCAGAGATTCTATATCATTCCTGGCAGTACCATATGATGTAATGATGATGTCGAAATCTTCATAATGTCCATCATCAAATGTTCTACCTAGACCATAAAATATGTGATATTTGAGTTTGGGTGCAAATTTTTTCAATTCACTTTCCCAGTTAAATATCAGTGAAGTTGGGCAAATGATGAGACTTGTCGGATTTTTATATTTATTTTTTAAGTATTGCAAGAATGTAATCGTTTGCAATGTTTTGCCCAATCCCATATCATCAGCAAGACATCCGCCCCAAGATATTTCGTCTAGTACTTGCATCCATTGGTATCCAGATTCTTGGTATGGACGAAGTGTGGCATTGATTTCTTTTGGTATTGTGGTCGTTTTTACATTTTCAATATTGAGCAATTTTGTTTTCTTTTCTTCGATTTCTGCCCTTACTTCTTCATCATCTATCTGAGAAAACAACAAATCAATAATGCCAAAGTGTTTTTTTGAAACTTGGATGCCATCCTTGTCTTCTTTGGCTATTTTGAATAGGAAAGTATATTTTTTGATCCATTCTTCAGGTATTGCCCCAAAGGAACCATCGCCTAGCACTACAAAACTTTGATTGTTTAGAATGGCTTTTTTAATATCTTTGAAAGGTAAAATTTCATCTCCCCATTGCGCAGTTACATTTACATCAAACCAATCAATACCACTAGAAATACTCATATTCCACGAAGGTGTGGATGTATTATATTTGAATCTTTTGAGCTCCTTGACGCCTACTAATTTAATATCTTGGTCCATCAACTGTTTGGAGACATTGATAAACCAATTGTTTTTCATGACTTCTTCAAAAGGTAATTGGTAATATGGCGTATATACTTGGTTTCTAAAACTTGGGTGTAATGATTTTATGTATTCAGAAAATTCTTCTTCAACTTCTTTATTTCTACTGATCAGATAATTGATACTATCTTCTTCTACAAATAATTCACTAGACGATGCTTGATCTAGAATATAATCACCGTAATAAAACTTAGGTTCTAAAAATAAAAAGCTATTCTGAAACTCTCGGAAATGTAATGCAGGTGTCATTTGCACATCTTTGATTTTCATTTCAAGATCGTCAGGCAATGCAATGTTATACTTTTGCTTGAGTGGAAGAAGAATCTCCTTCATTACTGTGAGCTTTTGCGTTATTGGGAAATAAAGTTTCCCTTTTGGCATTGACTCTAACATAGGAATCATCTCTTCATTGTCATGGATATAAAGTCTGTGGTCTATTTTAATCAAGCGACCTTGATAAATGTCTATTTCCGAACCTGAATCTATGGTCTCACCTTCTTTTGTTTTGAATATTAGATTCAGCATGACAAATCTATCATTTTGTTGTGTGATGATAGATGTAATAAGGCGATCTGACGACAAAGTAAGATTAAAAAGATTGGACTGGTGAAATGTCTCCTTTTCTGGTAAAAATTTTACATCATTCCAATCAGACAGAATATCCCAATTTTCATAAAGCTTTGTGAAGAAATACTTTATGTAAGACAGTTTTGTTTTTTCATTATAATATTTTTGAAAATTATTATAATTAAGCGTATAATAAGAATCGAAGCTGATCTCATTTTTAAATTTTATAAAACTAAAATCCATCAAAGCATTGAATCTTTCTTGAGACAAGACTGAAAATTGGCTTAAGTTTTCTTCATTGGATAGTGAAAGCTTAGATAATTTTTCGCCACCTTTTTTATTTTTCTCCTTTTTGAATGCTTCTATTTTTACAGGATTATTTTCTGTCTTTAGATGTGAAAACATAAAGTAAAATCCAATTTCATGCGAATCTACCTGTGTAAATGTACGCTGCTTTTTGACGATTTCCTTTGGTTTTACGACCAATTTAGATTTTAACAAAGGAATATTTGCACTCGACACGATATAATCAGGAGCAGAAATTACTGTAAGCTTTCCACCATAATCTTGGCCAAATTTAAATTGTGCAGCTTCAGGGTCGTTTATGTTTAATCCATACTCTTTAAGGATTGCAGCTTTTTCTTCATCACGATTGATAAATTCTTCGAATGGATTTGCATAATAGCTATTAATAAAGTACCGAAGCCCCATGGAAGCGTGTTGACACATGGCATGGGTGCTCAGATTACGACAAGAACAAGTGATTTCGAGGTCATTTTTTTTATTGACAACAAAATCTGTTTGGATTTTACGTGGTTTTCCATCAAATGTCAATCGAATCCCTTGATCGATCTTTTGAGCATTCAATTTCCTTGGTACGGCAACATTTCTAATGTTTGGGAATTCTTCAAATATAAACCTTGAGTTGAATCTTCCTCCACCATGGATTATAAAAATTTCTTTATTGGCCAGAATGTTATCACTTAATAAATCAATTTTTTGCTTAGCTTGGTTTTCAATAATTAGTTTTTCATTTTCTTCGGCTTTTTCAAACTGATTTTCAATTGAATTGAGTACAGAAGCGATATGGGCACAAGTAGATTTAGATTGGAAATTCTGACAGGTACAGTTTATGGAATATTCAATTTTGCCTGCTCTTAAAATGATGATTTCATTTTCTTGGTCTTTAACTGTAAAGGTAAAGTAATCGTTTATTTGTCTTCTTAATTCTATTTTACCACCATTTTTAGTAAGGATTTTATTGACTTCTGATTCAGATGCAGAATAATGTTTTTCCTGCAATGATTTTACTAAATCTTTGTCTAATAATTTATAAATGGGTTCAGTTACAGGCATAAGTACAATCAGGATAAAACCGTAAAACTAAGACCTATTTTTTAAAAAGAAGACAAAAGTTGCTTTTAATTACTAAAGAAAATTTTAATAAAACTTTGCAATTTACGTCTTAGAATTAAATTATTTGTAAATGAAAACATCCCAAAAAACAATGTCTTTGATAAGCCTAAAATGCCAGTTTTGTCTGTATTTGTCCAAATTTTCTTGGATTTTCTAGTATTAATAGCTGCTTTTTAATATCTAGTCCAAGTGCGTAACCTGTCAGACTTCCATCGCTGCCAATAACCCTATGACAAGGGATGATAATTGGGATAGGGTTTTTACCATTTGTTGTACCCACGGCTCTGATCGCTTTTACGTCGCCTAGAGAAATGGAAAGTTCTTTGTATGACATGGTTTTGCCAAATGGTATTTTAATTAATGCTGCCCAAACTTTTAAAGCAAATTCAGAATAACCTTTGAGATCAAATGGGATATCAAAACTAGTTCTTTCCATATTAAAATACTCTTGAAGTTGTACTTGAGCATCTGACGTAAAAATACACGGTCGCTGTTTTACATTATTGGTTTCAGTCAGTGTAATACGTGTTAATCCAAAATTACTCGCTTCTAAGATTAGCCAACCTATAGGACTAAGGTATGATTGAAGGTATTTATTTTGTTTATGGTCTTTGCTTAAAAATGGCGCTGAATTTTTCATAATGATCTGGAAAAACAGTTTTGTAAGATGAAGGAAATGTAAAAAAGCAAGTCATATGAACAGGCAATAATGTTAAGTCTGGCAATCCCGTTTGGTTGATTAGGACTTCTTTTGAGAATCCACTTACTCGCTCTATTCCATCCCAAGTATCAGTTGTATCTGGGTATTGATAGTTTTTTCTCACACCTATAAAAGCTTCACTGTATGCATGGTAAGCTACATTATAATAATCATCTGGGTATAAAACAGCATTTGTCAATTGTTCTAATGATAATATAATGACACCGTCTTCTATATTCGTTTCTACGGTATGAAGAAATTGCATTGCAGGCGACGGGAATGGATGTTTGTATAAAAATATTCTATCCATATCTCCTATCAGATAATCATCGTGCCCCATGTTCATTCTAATACCATGAGCGGCCACCATACATTTGATATCTTCGGGGACATCACGTTGTTCCGCGCCGATAGATTTAAATAGTCTTCCGTCAAGATACAATCCCATTCGATACTCAAATTTTTCTAACTCTGACGGATTAAGGCTGTTATAATAGACAAAATGTGATGATAACCAATCCTTCAATTTTTTGTCTAGTTTTATTGGGTACTTGGTTTTCCACCAATGATCTATCGGGCCATGTAAAACATATAATGCAACGAGTATGGTGACTGGAACAAATATATAAGCGGAATATTCTTTTTTATAGGTATAGCTATAAAATATCATGCCGATTGCCAAAATTATAAATGGGGTAGCGAGCACACGCGAAATAGAATGGATTTGCATAAAATCTTAACTTAATTGTCAATAATAACAGCAAAACGAAGATAAAAGGTATAAAAAAAGGGACAATTTGTTATAAATTATCCCTTTGGGTGTGGTACCTCCCAGATTTGAACTGGGGACACATGGATTTTCAGTCCATTGCTCTACCAACTGAGCTAAGGTACCCTGCTGTTTGAAAAGCGACGCAAAATTAACGTCTTTTTTCACATTACAAAAGGAAATCGTAATTTTATTTTTAAAATCATTAAAAACGCTTATGATTTTTTGACGAAATGCAGTCTACACAGGTCTCTGTCTGCTTTAAATATTTTGTCAAGTACTTTTGTTACAGGTAAAGTGATGTTCTGTAAAAATAGCGAAAACTTGGTAAGTGGTTGGCCTTCTTCCCTTGTTTTGGGGTTTAGAAGGATTCTGATAGCGCCACATACCAAATAACTGATCTGAATATTGATAAATTTTTTCGATTGTAATGTAAAACCACCTTGCTCAAAAAGATCTGTATATTGTTGGATGGTTCTTCCTTGATTCAGCTCGTCTCCTTTTGGAGTCTTTTCTATTCTTTCAAAAAGATAAACTTCTTTGCTAGCTACTCTACAAATATCTTTAACGATACTTGTAAACATTTTTTCGTCCGTATTGTGTTGCAAAACCGTTGCTGTAAAGATAGTGTCAAAAGTATTGTCATCAAAAGGGAGATTCACACCATTAAAATGGACTATTTCTACTTGATTTTCATTATTTTTGGTTGCAAGAGACACCATTTTTGTAGAAATATCAGCGCCTGTAACTTTACTAGGCTTTTTGCTATGTTTAGTGCGCAAAAACTTAAGATTACCACCTGGTCCTGGCCCTACTTCTAATACAGATTTTCCACGTAGATCTACTTCGTCAAGCAGTTTTAAAAACTCTTCTCTTTTGTAATAGTAATATGGTTCATCATCACCGGCTATAATATTGCTGTCTTCGCGACTGTCTACTCTTTCGCCTACTTCAGACCAATATTCTGCTGGTTTATATTCTGTATTTGACATGATGTTTATTTTGTTTTTACAATGGATACTAACTGATTTTTTTTAAGATTTGTTGTAACTGGCAAAAAATTATAATAATATCCTAAGGTTATAATGGTCAATAATTGGATTTCTATCTTTATCTTGGCGTCCAATTTTAAAGGATTTTTATGCAGAAATTTATTATACTTGTATGTATCACAATCATTTGTGGATGTTCTAGCAATAAAAAACTATCAGAAACCGCGCGCAAAGATATACCTTTCAGATGGGAAAATGCCACGATTTACTTTCTTTTGACAGATAGATTTAATAATGGCAATCGAGGTAATGATTTTAAACATCCAAAAGAAGCAGCACCATATCGTGGATTTATGGGTGGAGATGTACAAGGAATTACGGATAAAATAGAAGATGGATATTTTAATAAATTAGGAGTAGATGCGATTTGGATGACTCCATTGGTAGAAAATATTACTTCTCCTGTTGACGAAGGTACTGGTATCTCTTACGGATTTCATGGGTATTGGACCAAAGATTGGACTGCTTTTGATAATAGAATTGGTTCGAAATCTGATATTGCTAAAATGGTTAAAACTGCTCATGAAAACGGGCTTCGAGTCATATTTGATGTTGTGATAAATCATACAGGTCCTGTCACACCAGAAGATACACAATGGCCTGATGCATGGGTCAGGACAGAGCCTACTTGCACTTATCAAAATTATGAAACAACCACTGCATGTACCTTGGTGAAAAATTTGCCAGATATTCGCACGGAATCAAAAAATGAAGTCGCACTACCAGATTTTATAATTGAAAAGTGGAAGTCTGAAGGTCGCTATGAATCCGAAGTAGCAGAATTGGATGCATTTTTTGCAAGGACGAATTATCCTAAAAGACCTTATTATTATATCATAAAGTGGCTTACAGATTTGATCAGAGATTTTGGAATAGATGGTTTCAGAGTTGACACTGTAAAGCATACAGAAGAAGACGTTTGGAAAGCATTGTATGAAGAAGCTTTAAAAGCTCATCAAGAATGGAAAATTGCTCATCCTGGCCAACTGTCAGAAGATACTAAGTTTTATATGGTAGGGGAAGTTTATAATTACTATGCTGGCAATGGTCGATTATTTGATTTTGGTGATCGTAAAGTTGATTATTTTAATTATGGTTTTGATGCATTAATAAATTTTGATTTTAAAGGAGATGCTACTAGGTCATATAATGATTTGTTTACAAAATATGACAAACTACTACATGGTCCTTTACAAGGAAAAAGTGTTTTAAATTATATCAGTTCGCATGATGATGGAAGTCCATTTGACAAAAGAAGATCAAAACCATACGAAGCTGGTACAAAGTTATTATTGACACAAGGAGCAGCGCAGATTTACTATGGTGATGAAACTACTAGAAGTTTGGCTGTAGTAGCAAATGGTGATGCTTCCCTAAGATCATTTATGAATTGGGATGAAATCGCAGAAGGAGAAAAAGCAAAAGTACTAGACCATTGGCAAAAGATAGGTCAGTTTAGGAGAAGTCATCCTTCTATAGGCGCAGGAAAACATTTTACCCTTAATACAAAGCCTTATGTATTTGCTAGAAAATATAACGACCAAAAGATAGATGATATGGTGGTATGTGCATTGGACGTACCCAAAGGTAAAAAAACAGTTCCAGTACAAGTCTTTTTTAAGGAAGGGAGTATGGTCAGAGATGCATATAGTGGAGTCACAAGTAAAGTAATTAACGCAGCTGTAGAGATAGATACACCATTTGATATCTTATTATTAGAAGCATCTAAATAACATAATTGGCTCAATCTTTGATAATATAGGATAAAGTAAGCACTTATGCAACCATTTCAATCCAAACCACCTACACAAGCTCAAATATCACGCGCTGCTATCCAAAGATTATATATCTCAATGAGGCATTTGTTTATCAGAGGAAGTTATAAGCCACTGGGTGTTTCGGGAGAATCGATGATCTCAGCCATGTTGTCACTAAAACCTGAAATATACGGTTATGTAGCAGATGAAGAAAAAGTAGAACTAGACGGTCTGCTCTACATTTTCCAAAGATTGCCCAAAGGGATAGAACAATGTCGATATATAAAACTAATATCAAGAGAAGGTTACGAAAATTCGCATTTCGAGACACATGTGCCGCCACGACGAAAACGTAATTGTTATCGAGTAGATGAAGAGCAGATGTTTATCGAGATGACGCGTGGCGGTAGCGATGTATATGATATTCTCACACACTTGACTTTCATGTATATAGAATCAGAAAAAATTCGTAAGAATAGTCTTGATATACGTGGCAGAAAAAATAGGTCTTGGCTTATGCTAGAAGGTCTCATAAATGACATCAAGGAAGGTAAAGAAATAAATGTAGATATTGGTTTTACGTATCTAAACACCATACTTGGGCGTACTTATGATGATATACTTAATGCTTATGCCAGATTTCAAAAATCTTCGGAAGTAAATAGTCTATTTGAAATTACTTATTGGCTTGGTAAGTTGAGTATGGATGAATATTTGTCTCAAATAGATAGGGAAATAACTTTTTCTCCTGCATTGAGAGAAAATTTAGGTCATCATATTTATGGTGAAAAATGGGCAGACAACATCAAAAAAACATTGTACGAACAAAAAATATTTGATAGACCTATTCACATCATAAGTGCAAATTTGCATAGTGTGATGAATTGTTTTTATGCTAAGTCGGCGCTAAACAAAAAGGTAAAATATGAAAATTTAGCACAATTTGCCGAAGTGCTTAGTGATGGAGCAAACGCTAACATGAGGGAGACTGTCTTAAATTATGCTTTAAAGAACGGAATGATTCAATTGTCGGATACAAGCGGTACCAATATTGGTGCCCAGATATTTGATACGACAAAACTAGATGTCAAAAATTTGCCTGAAGAGCTAGGTTTTATCAAAGTAGAAGATAGTAAAAGTCCTGTCATCATCGTCATGGATTATGCTTTTGGTGAGCAAGCTTATGAAACGATGGACGAACTCCTAAAACCATATATCATTGATGATAAAAGGCTAGCGCTCAATGTTGCATCTATCAATATCATGGGTAAAGCAGGAATCTTAGAAGGTGGCAAAGGAGATATCATGATACCGACAGCGCACGTATTCGAAGGGTCCGCAGATAATTATCCATTTGATAATGCATTGACATCAAAGCACTTTAAGGATTGTGGTTTGGGTGTTTATGAAGGTACAATGATTACAGTACTCGGTACTTCATTGCAAAATAAAGATATCTTAAATTATTTTCTGAAATCGTCGTGGAAGGCAGTTGGATTAGAAATGGAGGGAGCACACTATCAAAAAGCGATACAAGCAGCATCCAAAATCAGACATAGCATAGCCCCTAATGTGAAACTAAGGTATGCTTACTATGCATCTGACAATCCACTCGAAACAGGAAGTACACTAGCATCGGGAAGTCTAGGCCTTGATGGTGTTAAACCTACATATCTTATTACATTGGAAATGCTTAAAGGTTGTTTACATTAATTTTTTTAACTTTCGATATTAACATTAAAATTTTTATTACATGAGATCAATTTTATTATTAATCGTATTTTTTGGGTGCACACAATTTTCTTTTGCACAAGACAGCTTGATGGTTAAAATGGACAGTAGCAAAACATGCGCAAACTGTTATACCAAAATAGTAGCGGTAGGTGGAAAATATTATGTCAACTCTCTCAATGATACCAGAAATACCTTATCTGCAAATGGTTTTTCATTGGATCAGGAAGCCTTTGAATATCAATTGAGATTATTTAATCTACCAAAACTATTTTACTATCAACAATTGGGCACATTGGTCAATACCAATTATGCATCGGTTACGGGTTTTGGACTTAAGGAAGATATTCGTTTTCCATTATTTAAAAACTCAAATTTTATCCTGACTCCTTATGTCGAGTTTGGCGCAGGATATTACAGGATGAATATTGTAAAAGGAGTTGAGTCAAATTCAGTAGAGTCTGTCTTGGATTCAGAAGTAGAAAATTATTTCTTAGATAATTTTGTATTTTCAGGAGATATAGGACTTGACTTAGGGTTTGCTTTTAATGTAGAAAACAAAAGGTTTAACGTCTTATTTAACGGTGGTTACGTCACGAACTATCCTACAGAATGGAGACTGGCAGGTTCACTTGCATTCAAAGAGAAGATAACTATTGGCAGTCCTTATGCTGGTGTTACTTTTAGCATGGAAATGTGTGACACAAATTGCTGTAAATAAGGGAACGGTTATTATTTTAATATAATTAGTTTCAAAAAAAAGAGTTGGCAAAATCAGATTTGCCAACTCTTTTTTTATTAAAAGCTATAATAAAAAAAACTTTATCAATTAGCAGCAGCTATTTTTTTCTGCTGGATGACAAATGATTTTTCAAGATTTATCATATCTCTCATTATAAATAAGGTCTCTTCTAGATAGATATCTTTTTTGAGATCTTTGATAAACTCATCATTTTTTGCCTTATTGGACTCGTCGATATTTATTTTTGCGAGATCGACTTCTAAATTTGTTATATCAAGTCCTATAATATCGTTTTTGGCTAATTTGTCATATTTTTTGGACTCTTCGTTTTTCTTATCCACCATAGCACGGTAATCGTTAAGCTTGAGCGGATATTTTGTTTGATCTCTATTTGCTTTTGCTAATTTAGCATAATCGAGTACAAGATTGAAATCTTTGCTTTGCTCTATTCTTGATTTGCTATTTTCGATAAGCTTTTGTTTGTTTTCGAGCTTAACAACGTTTTGTTTAAAAGGTACTGGAGCTATTTCTGTCCATTCTAGCGCATTGTCATATTCCTTTTCGCCTGTCTCTATATAATGGTAGATGTCTGGTAAAATAATGTCTGGCACAACTCCTCTCAATTGAGTAGAACCACCATTTATTCTATAAAATTTTTGGGTGGTCATTTTTACATTACCCAATGGTTTGAACTCAGTCATACCTGAAACCAATTGGTCTAGGTCATAAAATCTTTGTACCGTGCCTTTTCCGAATGTTGAGGTACTACCTACTATGATTGCTCTATTATAATCTTGCATTGCTGCAGCAATAATCTCAGAAGCAGAAGCACTAAATTGGTTCACCATAATGACTAAAGGTCCATCATACTGCACGCTTTTGTCTTTATCTGTATATACATTTGGCTTGGTTTCTCTCCCTTTAACCTGAACAATTGGACCTTCTTCTATAAAAAGTCCACTCATATCGACTACATCACTTAGAGATCCACCTGAATTGTTACGTAAGTCTAGGATGATACCATTTACATTCAGATCCTTCAATTTTCTGATTTCCTCTGCTACATCTACTGCACAAGAGTTTCCACCATCTGTCTCGAATGAAGAATAAAATTTAGGAAGATTGATGTAACCTATATTTTGAATACTACCTGGCATGTTGAGTACTACAGATTTTGCTTTTGAGTCTTCTAGCTGTACTTCATCTCTTTCAATTTCTATATCAACAACAGAATTATCTTTTTTACGAACAGTAAGAATGACAACTGTGCCTTTTTTACCTCTTACTAGCTGAACTACATCATCAACTCTCATTCCTGTGATGTCTACAGGATCTTGTCCTTTTTGAGCTACTTTAAGGATGACATCATCATCTTGAAGTTTTTTGGTTTTCCATGCTGGTCCACCTACGACTACGCTTGATACTTTTGTAAAATCTCCATCCGTCTGAAGTCTTGCACCGATGCCTTCAAGTTTACCACCCATGTTGATGTCAAAATCTTGTTTTTCTTTTGGACTAAAATAGTCAGTGTGTGGGTCATAATAATTAGAAATGCAACCAAAATAAGCTTCTAGACGATCAGATCTTTTTAATTTTGCTAGTCTACCAAACCAATCTGTATATCTCTTATTGATTTCTTTGATGGCATCTGCTTTTAACTCTTCATCTGTTTTATTACCTTCTTTATTTGCTTTTTCAGCTTGACTTTCCATTTTTTCTACCCAATTTGCCATGATTTCATAGCTCAAGATATTTTTCCATTGATCTTTGAGGGCATCATCATTTTTTACATAATCAAGCTTGTCAGGATCGTACTCTATGCTTTCACCCTTATTAAAGTTAAAAGGTTGATCAATGATTTCTTTAAAATATTTTTCTGATTTCAAGACAGCATTGTCCATTAATGGAAGTGATTTGTTAAAGAATTCAAATGTCAATGCATTTACCTGATTGTCTATCTGTAATTCATAATCTTTTAGTTGGTCGATATCTTTTTGCGTAAGGAATCGCTTTTGTCCATCTAGTCTTTCAAGATATGTTTTGTATACCACCTTACTGAAGTTATCGTCTAAAGGTTTTTTTGTAAAATGTACGTATTCTATAGCTTGTATTAGACCCTGAAGGATCAATGC
Source organism: Saprospiraceae bacterium UBA7687 (assembly GCA_002482845.1). GTDB lineage: Bacteria > Bacteroidota > Bacteroidia > Chitinophagales > Saprospiraceae > OLB9. Next base: position 10,271 of record DLGT01000073.1, on the reverse strand, counting down.
TTCTTTGTCTTTGGCCACCGCTTTGGGTTCGTTCATGTTGTAAAAGAACAAGCCGAATAGAGCGACCAAAACTACTGAACTTCTTAATACCATTTTTTTAATATTTTCTGATTTCATTAAATGCTGATTCTTATACCTAAAATGTGTGCGATGTAAACACTCAAAATTAGATAATGACTTCAAATATCTGATTTAAAACTCAATTTTTGTAAAAATATATCAAAAACCAAGCCCTTTTAACATAATTATAACGACTATTTAGACAAACGGATCGATTTTACAGACGATTAACCTTGCTTATTATCACATATTAATGTTATACCTTCTTCTCTAAATCAATCTCATTGGCGATCTTCCAAGCCTATTTTTACCAATTGATCTGTGAGTGATTCTATGATGTAACTTCCTCTTGTGGGGTCGATCACTCGATCTAACAAGCTCTCTTCTTTAAAAATATGTTGAATATTAAGAGATAATCTTGCCATCTCAGGATCAGAACTAAAGGGAAGGCCAAAAGCAATATCACTCATTCCCATATATGCAGACATCAATAAATAATTAGCTTGTATTAATGGATGTATTTCGTCGTTGTGATCATCCAAAATATCTATAGTGCTGATGATGGTCAATGGAGTAAAAGTGATTTTTTTTTCTTCTAATACATTCGACCATATCACTCTAATGGCTCTCAATTCAGCTATTTGTGCGAGAAAATCTTTTTTTAGAGATAGCTTTATAACTGTATTTTGATACTCACTTTCATCAACCAAAGCCCTAAAAGTATTAGTTACTTGTTGTATTCTATTCCTAAAAGTTGTTGCATGGTCTAATATGGCCACAATTTTTTTAAAACTATCTGAAGCAAGATTATCACCTATGACTATATCTGTACTTTTACCAGAATATCTACTAGAAATAAATTCAGAAAGTTTATTTTGGTCAAGATCATTGTTTGAAGACATTAAATAAGTGGTGATCATATCCAAATGAATCCCATCAAACAAATTTTCGTAATTGGTACTAGCGTTTACATCGAAGGCAAGAGCTTGAGCACCATTTTCTAAAAACTTTCTTGCAACTTGATTTGCTTCATTTGTATCTCCAATGATTACACCTGAGATTGTATTTTGTCCTTCAATAGTGTAAGTTGTTCGTGCGGAGTCATTCGTTTGAAATGGAGTGATCTGAAGACCTTCTTCTACAAAGTACTTGAATTCACAAGCATCCTTTTTACCTTTTAAATCTTGATTTGCTTTTGCAATCCACTCTTCCCTCGTTTGGGTGTTAAACTCTTCAAAACTTACAGACATATCTTGGTTTTTATAAACCACAAATATAAAATAAATAGTTTGGTTTAAACCAAGCTCGACTTATTATGTTTTAAATTGCATATCAATAAATTAGAAAGTAATAATGGAAACAATAGATAGCCCAGAAGTAAAAGGACCAGTTATGACATCACCTGTCATGATATATACAGAGCAAACTCCCAATCCAGAGACATTGAAATTTGTCACTAATAAAATGCTTTATAAGGGTACGGCTGATTTTAAAGAAGAGTCATTGGCAAAAGATTGGTCGGAATTAGCAACAGCACTATTCCAATTTCCTTATGTAAAGGGTGTTTACATTTGTAATAACTTCGTTACTGTGACCAAGGAGTTTAATTATGCATGGGAAGATATCATGCTTAATCTTAAGGAATTTATTAAAGCTTACGTCACAGAAAATAAATCAATCATTAATGATGGTTTTGAAGCGGCAATGGCAGAGATTGAAGCTGAAAAGTCAGAAATGACTTACACAGGTGACGAAGCTGAACTGGTCAAAAAAATAAAAGAATTGATTGATACTTACGTCAAACCAGCTGTAGAAATGGATGGTGGCAACATAGAATTCAAGTCGTTTCATCAAGGTATTGTTACCGTGATTCTACAAGGTTCGTGCAGTGGTTGTCCTTCATCTACGGTCACACTGAAATCAGGAATCGAAGGGATGCTCAAAAGAATGGTGCCAGAAGTAGTGGAAGTAGTGTCAGAAATGGGATAATTTTTAAAATATTTTAAATCAAATAGTCAGAGAAGTGTGGATAGCAAATTCTATCTTCTTTTGAAATAGAAATCATAATGAAAGTCAGATAGTTTCTGGCTTTTTTTATTTATTATAAGAAAAATATGGATAAGGAAACATTAATAACATTGGGAACCAAAGCAAAGGTTGTGGTAGCTCAAGCAGCTGATTTCATAAGGCAACATCGAGATCAGGTCAATTCAGATCAAGTAATCGAAAAAGGTACCAATTCGTTGGTTTCATATGTGGATCAGCAATCAGAAGAAATATTGGCCAAAGGTCTCTCGGCGATTCTCCCTGAAGCGGGATTTATTACCGAAGAAGGCATGGTGGAGCAATCTCAGAAAAAGCTAACATGGATTATTGACCCACTCGACGGTACAACCAATTTTTTACACTCTTTACCATATTTTTCAGTGAGTGTTGCGCTGTTTGACGGCACGGATGTTATAATTGGAATAGTACATGAAGTTATCAGCAACGAAGTATTTTATGCCGTGAAAGGTGGTGGCGCTTTTTTAAATAATAAGCAAATATTTGTTACAGAAAGGGAATCTTTTCAGGATGTGCTGATCGGTACAGGATTTCCTTACAAGACAGAACATACAACTATCGGCCATTTTAAAGCGTTAGAAAAAGTGTTGCTTTCTACACGCGGTATTCGTAGAATTGGCTCCGCAGCCTTAGACTTGTGTTATGTGGCTTGTGCTAGATTCGGCGCATTTTACGAAAACTCGCTTAATTCTTATGACATTGCAGCAGGTGCATTGATCGTAATGGAAGCGGGTGGTATGGTGTCAGATTTTGAAGGTGGAGATCAGTGGTTGTTCGAAGGAGTGATTTTAGGTACAGCACCACAGTTCAGAAGTGACATGCTTGAGATCACTGCTAAATTTGGTAGAAATTAATTTACCTTCTGACTCCTTTAAATCCAAATACACCACCACATATTCCTCCTATGATATGTGCAGCTTCAGATATTTGATTTGCTTCTGTGGTTTGAATCACTTCTTTTCCAATAAATAATAAAGCTACCAAGATAAAAGTGACTGGGATCTGTCCAGCACTCACATTGGTAAAGGATACTAGAAGGATTAACATAAACACAATGCCACTTGCACCCATAAGTCCTGTGGGGAAAAAGAGAACATTCAAAATTCCTGTCACAAAAGCAGTCACCAGCATCATGTAAAGAAGTTTTTGAGATCCATATTTCTCTTCGATAATTGGTCCAAGAAGGAGGATGAATGTCAGATTGCCCAATAAATGCTCGAGTGTACCATGACCAATTGTATGTGTAAATAGCGTGAGTATTGAAAATGGATTAGACCATTGTATTGACGTACCGACTGAAAAGTATGGTGTCAGACTACCAGCTAAGAACACATCAAGAAAGTAGATCACCGAACAAAACAGCGCAAATGTCAATATAACGGGTGAGTTGAATTTTATCCTAAGTGGCATAAATTGTGGTTTTATTCTTGGATTTTTTTACCAAAAGCAAGGTCTCCAGCATCTCCGAGTCCTGGCACAATATATGATTTTGCAGTTAGCTCATCATCTTCTGCTGCCATCCATAGATGTGCTTTGGGATATAATCTTCTTACATGTTTGACTCCATAAGATGAAGCAATGATGGTGACAATATGTAATTCCTTGTAAGTGCCAAACTCTTGTAGTGAGTCAATGGATTTTTCTATAGAAGCACCTGTGGCCAACATTGGGTCAATGAGAATTAAGGTAGCATCATTGAGGTCTGGACAAGTGACATATTCTAAGCTGATTTCAAATGAACCGTCTTTATGATTTTTGCGATAAGCGGCCACAAAGGCATTACTAGCTTCATCAAAATAGTCAAGCATACCATTATGTAGAGGCAATCCTGCACGTAGGATGGTACAAAGCACCACTTTGGATGATGGAATCGCAGTTTTGGCTATTCCTAGTGGCGTCTCCACTTCTTGATCTGTATATTCTAAGTATTTGCTGATTTCGTAGGCAAAAATATTGCCTAGTCGTTCCATGTTTTTTCTAAAAACGAGCCTATTATTCTGTGTGTTTACATCTCGCATCTGTGCTAAAAATGTATTGGCAATCGAATTTTTTGATGATAAATTATGAATCATGAATTGGGACTTTCTTTAGATTATAAATGATGTGTAAAATAACTACATTTAGCAATAGGAAACAACTACTTCTATAAATATTTTATCTTATGGCCATAATTAATCCTTCTATAGCATCATCCAAAAGTTGGAAAACTTCATCAAACTTGTCATTGCAGTAAGGATCAGGAACAGCGATATTTTTGTGAGGATATTTGAAGTTTGTGATGAGATTGACCTTAGATTTTTGAGTTTCTTTCTGACAGACTTTTAAGACGTCTTGATAGTTTGCGCTATCCATTACAAGGATATGATCATAATAATCTAGGTCTTTTTTGTTGATTTTTCTGGATGTTTGACGAGAAATATCCACTTCATTTATCCGACTTGTAGCTATTGCTCTACTATCAGGATGTTCACCATCATGCCAACCTGATGTGCCAGCAGAATCAACTTCCCAATTTAAACCGTAAGTCTTTATTTTTTCTTCTAAAATGCCTTGTGCTATCGGAGATCTACAAATATTACCAAGGCACACCATCAAAATCTTCATTCCTTCTATCAAACTTTTCTTAATTATATAACGAATTCAGTTTCCATTGTGTTGGTTTCAAACGAAATAAATTGTAATATTGAAAGCTATTTTCCTAATTATTGGATTAAAGTGAGCTCTAAAGGGCATAAAAAAGTATATAATATTTGGTGAAGAGATGAATCATACACTATTCCCAAATTATTATTTTGCCCTGTACGCTTGTATCTGTGTCATTTATAAGTACTACATTTGCGTAAAATAAGGTATTTACTGATACCAAATAAAAAATTTTCTCATGAAAATAGTAATTGCAGGAGCAGGAGGTATAGGTTTTCACTTAGCTAAATTATTGTCTTCTGCTCAACATGATATCGTTATTATAGACACATACAAAGACGTCTTAGAATATGCTCAGACACATTTAGATGTGCAAACTATTTTAGGAGATGCTTCATCTATACAAACCTTGCAAGATGCTGACATTCAGCGTACTAATATTTTTCTAGCTGTGACCACTCATGAAAATGATAATATTGTGGCTTGTATTCTTGCTAAAAAACTTGGTGCAAAACAGACTATAGCTAGGATCAATAATATTGCCAATATTCAAAAAGAATTTAAAAGCACTTTCAATGAACTCGGTGTAGATAAGATTATTTCGCCATCCTTGCTTGCTGCTCAAGAGATCGTTAGGCTTATCGAACTTAGTCAAGTTACAGATAGTTTTGAATTTGAAAATGGAAAGGTCTCACTCATAGGTATAACCATAGAAGAACCATCAATATACATCGGTAGAACCATAGAAGAAATCCGGTTAGAAAAAAGTACAACCCATAGTCCAATCGCTATCTTAAGAGGTAATGAAACTATACTACCTAGGGCAAATACGAGATTGCGTAGAGGTGATCATATTTACTTTATCACAGGTAAAAAGGATGTAGAAAATCTTCTAGAATCTATAGGGAAGCCTATGCAGAAGATCAAAAGTATCATGTTTATAGGTGGGAATGTGATATCTATTCAAGCTGCAAAACAACTTGAAGATATTTACAAAATCACTATTGTGGAGCAGGACGAAAAATTGTGCAAGAAAATGGTGGACGAACTTAATAATACATTGGTTATCAAAGGAGATCCTTCCAATTTTGAGTTGCTCAAGGAAGAAGGTCTGTCACAGATGGATGTTTTTATAGCAGTGACCCCTAATAGCGAAACTAATATCATTACTTCTTTGATGGCAGAAACCTTGGGTGTATATAAGACCATTGCATTGGTAGAAAATCTAGATTATACTCATATTTCTCAAAATATTGGTGTCAATACTATGATCAATAAAAAAATCATTGCGGCCAATAATATTTTTAGATTTGTACGAAAAGGTAAAGTAGAAGCGATAGCAAGTCTTCATGGTGTAGATGGTGAAGTAATAGAATATGTCATTCATAAAGAAAACAAGATGACTAAACTTCCATTGCGGCAAATAAAATTTCCAGACCAAGCTATCATCGGTGCTGTGATCAGAAATGATGAAACGATCATACCTACAGGAGATTTTGTATTAATGGTAAATGACAAGGTTATTATTCTGGCATTGCCTGGTGCCATAGGTAAAATTGAAGATTTATTCAGATAAGCTATGCAGATAAACCTTCAACCTATATCCAATGTCGTCGGCGTCTTAATGATTTTGCTGGGAGTAAGTATGTTTGGTACGGCATTTATTTCCAATTATTATGAAGCTACCGATACGGTCAGTTTTATTAAGTCTGGCGGTATTACCACACTATTTGGTGCTTTATTATGGAGTTATAAATTCAGCAGTAGCGCCATAGTTAATAAGAGGGAAGGTTATTTAATTGTAGCATTAGGGTGGTTTTTTTTAGGTTTATTCGGTGCATTACCTTTTTATTTTGCAGGTGTGACACCTAGCTTTACGGATGCCATATTTGAGTCTGTATCAGGATTTACCACGACAGGCGCCACCATATTTAATGATATAGAAGTCCTACCGCATGGCATTTTGTTTTGGAGAAGTCTTACGCATTGGATAGGAGGGATGGGTATTATTGTATTGACGGTTGCACTATTTCCATTATTGGGTATAGCAGGAATTGAATTATTTGTGGCAGAATCTCCTGGACCGACGGCAGATAAGATACATCCAAGGATCAAAGAAACTGCCAAAAGATTATGGTTTATTTATTTCGGTCTGACTGTTGTATTATTTTTTCTATTGTGGGTAGAAGGTATGTCGCCCTTTGATGCCATCAACCATTCATTTGCTACGATGGCCACAGGTGGTTTTTCTACCAAAAACGTAAGTGTAGCTTTTTTTCAGTCTGCCACTATTGAATATACATTGGCATTGTTTATGTTTATAGCAGGGTGTAATTATGTTGTTATTTACTACTTATTAAAAGGGAGATTGAGAAAAGTATGGATTAATGAAGAATTTAGATATTATGCTTTATTTATTATTGGGACATCACTTATTTTGGGCTTGTGGATAAATTTTATGGTAGGTGGTGATTATGAGCAGAACTTCAGGAATGGCTTGTTTACCCTTGTAAGTCTAGTGACGACGACAGGCTTTGTGACTGCTGATTATACCTTATGGAGTCCGGGGCTGACCATGTTTTTTTTCTTGACATTATTTCTTGGTGCATGTGCTGGAAGTACAGCAGGAGGCATTAAATTCATCAGGCACATGGTATTTGTCAAAAATACATATCTTGAGTTTAAAAGGATTTTGCACCCAAGAGCTATGATCAGAATCAAAATCAATAAAGAAACTGTAGCTCCGAGGATACTCACACATATTTTAGTGTTTTTGCTGGTTTATCTGATGCTTTTTATTGTTGGATCACTTGCAGTGACAGTGATCGGTATGGAGTTTATAGATGCGATAGGAGGTGTAGCCACGACTTTGGGCAATGTAGGCCCGGCTATTGGAAATCTAGGTCCTGTCAATAATTTTTCAGGTGTACCTATGGGTGCAAAGTGGGTATTTACATTTTTGATGCTGCTCGGCAGATTGGAATTATTCACGATCCTTATCATATTTACCCCATTCTTTTGGCGATCAAATTAGGAGATCTTCACATTAATAGAGCAACTGTATAAATTGATTGGGCGAAAATTATAGTCTTAGGAACCTAAGATAACAAAAATTTGTTTCATTTTTTATAAACAACATTATGGGATTAGTACATGCAGAAATAGAATTGATCAATGGTGATGACATATCAATGGTCCGTCGTCATATAATGGGTGAAGAAGAAGTTAAACGAATGTATGTGACTATGCTAGTTGACTCCGGCGCATACAATCTGTGTATAAATGAGGTCATTCAGGAACAACTACAATTTCCTATTGTAGAGAAACGTAAAGCACAACTTGCCAATGGGTCTATAGAAGAATATGATGTAGTCGATAATGTTCAAGCAAGGTTTAAAAATAGAGCTACAACTTGCCGTGCCATGATACTCCCTGGAGATACAGAGCCACTTTTTGGTGCTATACCTATGGGAGATATGGACCTGATCATTCATCCCTTAAAACAAGAGTTACTTGTTAATCCTGAACATCCATATTTTGCTCAGATGAGTTTGAAATGATATTAATTAGTATTAACTAAATCACTTCGCTATGCCTATTAGGCTCACTCGTTAAAAATGTACCGTTTCCACAAGTCTGCTAAAGTTTCTCATTTATAGAGATTTCATATGTTTTATCCCAATATTTACCAGTGATAAAAAATGTATTGCTTGATTTTTGGTAAGCTATACCGTTAAGCACTTCACCATTTGGATTTTCATTTTTTAGAGATGATAGTTCTATTACACCCAATACTTTACCTGTTTTAACTTCGATTTGTGCTATCTGATTGGTTGTATAGATATTGGCATAGATATATCCATTTACATATTCTAGTTCGTTTAGGTAATTGACAGGTGTATTGCCAGCATAAATTTCTATTACTTTTTCGACAGCAAATGTTTCTGGATGTAGGTAAGACAGTTTATTAGAACCATCACTTATGATTAACGATACACCATCATTACAGATGCCCCATCCTTCACCGTTGGTCGATCTGAATCCTATTTTTTTAAGTTCATTAAGGGTTTCATCGTAAATGATGCATTGGCCTTCTTTCCATGTAAGTTGATAGACTTTCCCATTTAATACGGTTAGACCTTCTGCAAAAAAAGAAGGGTCAAGTTTTTTTTCAGTGATCAATTGTCCAGTTTTTAAATTAACTTTTCTGATAGATGATGCGCCATATTGACCACTACTTTCATATAAAATGTTGTTGTGAATCTCGAACCCTTGTGTATAGGATTTGGCATTATGGGTAGTGGTTTTGAGTTTTGTAAATAAAAGTTCGCTTGGCATCACATCAGACACCATTATAAATGGCAAATCTATTGTCCTTGCTTTCCCTTTTCTGTATATGCTAACTTCGAGTTTATGATATCCCAGAGTATAATCTGCTGTGTTGACACTTAGGGAATATTTATTGATTAGTTTATCAATAAATTTTTGATCTTTACTGATCACGATGGAGTCGTAATTTTTGAGTTTTTCTTCATTAAAGGTGATGTCCAATGATTTTCCATAAGGCAGATTAATGTTCATCGTAGGGGACTTCACAATGTCTGGGTAGCGAAGTATGTCATCTTTAGTTGGAAATACATTCATCACAATAAACGCAATAATTACAATGGCAAGAAGCGCTAATATTAACTTGGACTTAAGAGACATGAAAACTATTTTTTATAATTTTAGAATGTTTTTTTTTGATGCAATTAAAGATGTAAATTTATAACATCAACTTTTTAAATAAATTAACTTTGACATTTTCTTCCCACTCAACTTGAAGGATGCTAAGTACGGTACTATCTCTACGGTTTCCATCTTGTGTATAACCATTGCTTCTTAATGTGCCTTCCACCGTACAACCAATAGATTTCATGGCGGCAATACTTCTTTGATTTCTACTATCTGCTCGAAACTCAACTCGATATACGCCCATAACTTCAAAAGCAAATTGCAGCATCAAGTATTTGCAATGACGATTTAATCCCGTACCTTGAAAATCTTTACCATACCAAGTAAATCCCAATTGTACGGTGTCTGCAGAAGGTTGAATGTCATAAAATCGTGTAGAACCAGCATACTTGTTGGATCTTTTGTCAAAAACGATAAACGGATAATCTTTCCCATCGTTTTTAAGGTTTAAGGCAGTAGAAATATAGTTTTGCATACCTTCTTGTCCAGCAGCTGAAACCATAGAATACTTCCATATATCGGCTTCGTTATTAGCGAAAGGCAGTAAATGCTCGATATCTGTTTCTAATAATGGTCTTAAAAGCACCACATTATCTTCGAGTGTATATGATTTTTTACTGTCAAAATTCATGTTATTTCTATTGGGCTGTAAAAGGATGGTCAAAAGTAGGGTATTTATACAATTTTATTCACTACCTGTATAAATTTATCATAATTGGAATTGCAAAATAGAAGTAAAACTTGATTCTCAGTCGACGCTAGTGGGATCT
>DLGT01000065.1 GCA_002482845.1 Saprospiraceae bacterium UBA7687 | reverse complement strand
TCACTTTTTGTATTGGAAAGTAAAAATTAAATCATTGTTACTACAAAGTCTTAGAATGGTTCCGATGTAGCCATCTTCAATACTAATCTTTCAATTAAAGTCGATCATCATCCTTCATCTTAAATTTCCTCATCCATATGTAAGTTGAAATCACATCGTTCCAATAGATTTATAAGGCTTAAAACTCCCCTCAACTGTATGTCACTTCTTTTGAACCTAAACTACATCGAAGAAATAAAATTGAGAACGATGGCAAATTTGAAGTATAATTTATTTGTAGATTATCTAAAATCTATATTCATATTAATCTCTCCAGCCAGTCTCCCAAAAATGTAAACGTAAAACATCGTATCACAACTACGGTGACGATCACAGGAAACATCCTATATAAATTAGCATTAAAGCCAACAGCTATACCTATCGTCGCAGGAGCACCAAAAAACATAGTGCCTAGTATGCTCAATCCCCATTCGCCATATTTATTCCAAATACGAAATAATAGGCCTTTCTTTGGCTTGGGTTCTTTATTCTTTCGGAGGTATGTGTTGATCCAATTTTCTATTTTTTGTCCTAAAAACAGGGAGATAAAAGCACCAACGACACCTCCTATCATAGTACAGATCAAAGTCTGCCACAGTGTCAAACCTACACCAGCTGCTAGGGCTAACGCTACATAGATTTCAAAAGAAGAGAGACCTATAACGGATAGTATTTTCCAGATCATATTTATTTTGGTATTTCGAGCGGTAAGCCTGTGTTTATAAAATCAATGTATATGTTAAACAAGGAAGTAAGCTTAGAGTTGTTGCCCCTTGCTTGCGCAAGTTTGTAACTTGTGCCACCTTAAGCAAGTTTGTAACTTGTGCCTTAAGTAATCTCTAACCACTAATAACTATAAAAAGTGGGAAAAGGTGAGATTTGGACTACGTAAATAATTTACGGCTTCCTTCACTACACCTATAACAACAGGGCAATATAAAGTAGCTGCAGCTTTTAGCTTCAGAAATATCAAAAGTCTGATTTACTGGAAAGCAAAGACGTAGCACTGACATCTACTATAACCTTTTGCTGGAGAAAGTATGTAACTTGCGCATTTACTACTCTATTTCTATGCTTCAACCAAGTTATTAAGAATTTTTAATTCATTACCACAATTAATAATAAAAAAATGCACTCATAAATGGCTTTAAAATATTTTATACTTTGGTATTTTAGGATAAAACATGTTGAATTGCAAAACTTGTCCAGCTTTAGCGGGATTCATAAAATAGTGCACCGCAGATACATTACTTGTGACGATACTGCGTTACTGCGACGATCGGCTTTTAAGCTTCCAAACGAACACATAAATCGTCCATTAAGCTTAGCATAGTGCAGGCTGATATGGTATACAATACTACATTTTTTTACATTTAAACAATGCCCATCAGTCAAAATGAACAAAGACTGATGAGCAATTTATCACCCAAACTTATCCACATAGTAACGATCCTTTAAAACGTTTAACTGCGGTAAAACCAGTTAAAAGACAAATACTAATGAATCACAAATACGATTATTGTGTAGTCAGGTGTACTATTTTATGCCATGCACATGCACCATTTCTTGTAGCTCTAGTAAGTTTCTAACTCCTAATTTTTCAAAAATTCTAAACTTGTACGTCCCCACAGTAGAAGAATGCAAATGCGTCACATTGCAGATTTCCTTACTGCCTCTACCATGCAAGAAATAACTCATAATCTCAAATTCTCTAGCTGTCAGTTTATCAAAACCGTGGTTTGATTTATTGCCCTTAATGACATCTTGGGTAAATAATTTTGATAAGAAAGCAGACACGTAGGTTTCTCCATTCAGCACAGTAGATACAGCATTGATAAAATCCTCATTACTAGCTTGTTTACTGACAAAACCTAAGGCACCAAGTTTTAAGAAACGTTTTGCATAAAGTTCTTCAGAGCTCATACTAAACATTAATATTTTTTGCTTTGGCTGAGCCATCAATACAAGGCCAATAAGTTGATAGGTGTCTGTATCAGGTAGATTGACATCCATAATGATGAGATCAAAATGTTGTTTCTTTAACATATTGATACAGTCATTTCCGTTCTTGCAGCTCATAAAATCATACTTAAGTCCAGCTGCTTGCATGATCAATTGAATTCCGCTAAAGACAATTTGGTGGTCATCCACCACTAAAATTTTGTGTAAATCGTTCATAAAGGTGTAATGTGTTTGAGTAATGCAATTGTAATAATTCCTGTAATAAATAATTTATCTGTTTGTAAGAATGTAATACAAATTTAAGACATTATTAATTAGCCATACACACATTTTTCCATTATTTTTATGTAGTATTATTCCTACATTTTTTATAATTCACTATATCTAGGCATATACGTTTAACTTCCTTATTAAGAAACTATGGACAAAACACAGATCAAACAATTTATAAATAATTTATTATCTATATTTTATACATACTAAAATATAGTATGTATTTCCAAAAAACCATTAACTGACTCAAAAAGGAGACTTCTAAATTCTTTGTAATAATATATAATCAAATATTTGTTTTATAGTTTTAAGTGAACAACAAAAGAAAATATTACTACAGCAACTAAAGTTTTAGCTTATTTTGGGTGGCCAAAGCCGTCATATCTTAACTTACACTTCTAATAGATTTGTAGTTTTCTATAGGTTATTATTTACATACGATCCTTGCAACTTAAAAATAGATTATTTGTCATTAGTTTACGACAATATTAATTCTAAGGATGGGTTCAGGCTAAATCCAAAAATTGCATCATAATCAAAGTTTTTTCACCCTTCCTATAAATAGTAACGAATGATTATCCATTTAGTAAAAATCAAGATTTTTCAGGTATTCAAACTAAGGAATTTTTGGGTGGACACCAATTCTTAATTTTACAAAATAAAAAAGAGCCCTCACTCTTATGAAAAAGGGCCCCTCAATTATGAAAGCGTTATTCTTATGTAAGAAAAAGATTCAGATATAATTCTAGTTTAAAAATAGAATTGTACCTGAGTCTTAATCTTATTCTTGGTTTAATTTCCGTTCACTTGGATAGAAGCTGTACCACATTTTGGCGTATCACACGGTGGGTCTGCTGGTTCACAATTATCTGGAGAGATTATATCCACAAAATTTGAACATCCAGGTATTACTGCATCAGTCAATGTTATTCTAAAAGTTGCCCCAGAACCAGCAGTTCCGTTACCTAAAGTAAAATAAGTACCTACGCCATAATTACCCGAAGCAGGTATTATAGTGGTGCCTCCATTAACACTGACATTGTAAGTAGATAATAAAGGATTTAAGTTTGTCGCCAGTATACCTACGCGCAATCTATTGTCTGTGATCAATCCAGGTGTACTATTATCCAGACACTCGAGATTTTGAATTGTAATAGTATTAATCACACAGCATGATCCAGTGACCGTCACAGTAGCAACAGATTCGTCATCCGTACATGGTGCGATACCTGTCACTAAATATTTAAAAGTAGAGCTAGTCGCACCTGTAGTCAGTGCATACGTTCCAGCAGCTGTATTAAAGTTACCACCTGTACCTGTGAGTCTAGTCCAAGTACCGCCTGCTTGTTCGCCAGAGATAAGGTCGAATAGATTTATGACGATGATACCACCTTCACATCCTTCAGCACTACCATCCGTACCTGCATTGGTTTGTGGATTTATATTTATAGTTACCGTTTCCGACTTAACCTCACATTCATTGCCACCAACAGTATATCTAAAAATAGACGTAGTGGCACCAGGTTGAGGTGTAAATGTCCCGTTGACCGTGCTGAATACACCTCCTGATCCTGATTCTCTTGTCCATGTACCACCAGTATCTTCACCTGTAAGTAAGCTAAACAGATTTATTGCTGTAGTAGAGTTATCACAAATCGTGGTAGTAGTCCCTGTACCAGGCTGTGGGCAGTATATAAATCCGAAATCATAAGTATGATTATTTTCCCCCGGCTGACTTGTTGTTATATTAATTTTTGCGATCCCAGCTGTAATACTTGCATCATTATCAGCATAGTCTGACAAACCCGAACCTACTTGATTAGAAGCTGTCATGACGTGGTTTTGTAATGGAGTAGCATTTACCCCTTGATTGTTAAAATGTGTAGATGATATTCTGATCATATAATTGGTGTATGGTAGTGGACCAGGATACCCATTGCCAGCAGGGTCAGTAACATTACTGGCATTAAAATAATATCCACCTTTAGAATCAGTGACCGATGTGCCTATCACATTGCCACCTACATCCAATAACTCTACGATGACCCCTGCAATCGGAGGTTCGTTTCCGTCTTGAATTCCATCTCTATCCAAATCTCTCCAAACATAATTACCTATCTCTATAATAGGTAGATCAGGTACTACTTCTATATCACCAATACCAGCTGCCTTACCAAAGGAACCTGTAACGCCACCATCTGGATTATAATATATGGTATATCCTGCAGTACGATTTCCTGTATTATTATCAAATCTCACTGTTCCACCTGACCAAATTTGTACAGGGTCCATATAGGTTGCCAAAATATTATCTGAGTCAGCTGTTCGGTGTACAGACAGTCCACCATTAACTGGTTCAGGGTGATGTAAATTATCTTTATAATATTCTGGATCAAACTGAAAACTGTAAGTACATGCTGGTGTGTTGGGATCACGTACCGCCTGTAATATATCTCCTACATTGGCAATATTATAAAAACCATTTCCATTAAGATCATGATTTGCCCATCCTGCTTGGTGTCCTCTCCTATCCACCATACCGATGATCATATTTCCTTTGCCATCAAATTCAATATCCGTAATAATAGGAAAACCTTCTCCTTCAAAATATCCAATCCATTCATTGGTCCACGGTACCCATCTATTGACAGTAGAATTTCTATAATTAAGTGGAAAATCTATCACAGGTACTGGATTGAATGCTTGGGTTGCAATATCAAATTCATAAATGTAACCTCTGATGTCATTAACTGTACCAATCGTATTACCTGCCAAATCTGCTCCATTGCAAATAGTACCCACGTATACCTTACCTCTGGTCACCTTGATCCCCCAAGGGATATGCTGTCCTGCATTACCCGAGCAAGGGTCAGGTGTATCAAATCCCTTGACCTTTGTACCTACATCTGCTAAGACTGGTTTTACAGGATTGAATGGGTCAACTAGATCAATTTGATAAAGTTTTTTGTCATAAAGATTGACTACATATAGCCATTTACCATCTTCTGAAATATCAAGGTCACCAAAAGATACCCTACCTACTTGTTCCCAAGCTGCAGCATCCTGACTAGGCGCAAATCTATCACTTGTAAGACCTCTCTGTGGACTGGTACCAATGACGGGACTGAAGTTAACTTTATTGGACGATACCAGTGAATTTGTATAAACCCCTGATTCATTGCTCGTAGGAATATTTAAATCTGTATCAAAATCAAGCCAGCTATAATTAGCGCCTGTGCTGTAAGCATCTACATCTATCATGTAAATACCGCCACCACCTAAAGGCCCTAAGCCTGCATGTCTTTTCATTATAGATGAAGCAAACATTTTTCTGGCTTGACGAGACATACCAATGCCCCACACTGGTCCTACCTGACTATTTAAGCCTACGATATCGTGTGGAGGACCCGTGGCACCAGGGACGCCAGAATTGGAACCATCACCACTATCCAGATAATTCATACCTACTAGCGACTCCGCAGCTCCCGACGTACCACCAGGTATCAATGGATCACCATTGACAAAACAAGACGTAAATACCTGTGGATCAGCAGTAATAGAGTAATCTGCTGGGTAAGAAATAATGAAATTGTACGCACCTGGCCCAGTAGCAAATTGCACTGCAGTACCATAGGTATTACCATTAGCTGCACTAAAATCTTGCGTGGGGCTCAGATTACAGTATCCATTGGGAATTTCAAATTCGATCCTTACTGGATAAGCAGGTGGATTGTAAGAATATGTACCATTCGCTGCGGTGGTGGTACTACCTACAAATGCATCTTTAGACGGTAATGCAGCATTGCTATAAAATTTCACTAGAATATTGCCTCTACCTGGCTCACCACCTTGTTGTATACCATCACCATTATAATCCCTAAAGGCTAAACCCGTGATCTGGGACTGAACCACAATGGAAACAAGCATTAAAAATAAAACTATAATCTTAGCTTTCATAAAGAATATATTTAAAAAATGAGAAAAATCATATTTATATCACAGCCTTGTGTGACATTTAGGATTCTAATCTCATTCTTTAACTAGATATAAGTTGGTATAGGTCTAGAAAATGATGTCGCAAAGATCACATTATCGTAAGTCGTTATATGTAATTATACATTTAAATGTAAGTAGTATTTTTACTACTTATTATTTTTATCATTTTTTATCTTATAATTTCTTACTACATTGAGCCGTCAAATAACCTAATCCCTTGAAGGCTTACAACTATTTATACATCAATATCGTAGTTTTATTTCTAGGTTTTATAAACTGCGAAGCTCAACAGGCACAAGTATTTCAGTATACGACTAATGATGGTTTGCCACAAAACTCCATAACAAATTTACTATTTGATAAAAATGACAGATTATGGATAGGTACTAATGGTGGTCTATGCGTGTATAATGGTCAGAACTTCTCCCAAATAACTCATAGTAAATTGCATCCACGAATTTCATTACTAACAAAAGATCATAATAGTTCGATTTATGCTGTAGATGGCATTGACAATTTGTATGAAGGTCCTTTAAATCAGAAAAAACTAATCCAATTAAATAAAAATGAAACCTATGTTCCTTGGTTTTTTAATGATAAATCTACCGCAAAATTTAAAAACTATAGTGCCCATTATCGCTTTTTAATTCTATTCAAACTAGGATACAAAAACATTAAGCATTTCACTAAAAACGGAACCACTTTTCTTCATGATGAAATAAAAACTTTTGATCAGAACAAAGAATACTTTTTGGTGGATAGTATTTTAGTAATTCTAAAAAATAATAAAAGTCTTTCTTTACATAATACAAATGGTTCAAGCAAAATAGGAAAGACTAAGTTACCGCTAAACATGCTTGAATCAGGCTTTATATTCCAATCAGATAAAGCCACATACTGCTTGTATAAACAAACGATCTTTAAGTTAAAAGTTAAAAATGATAGCCTCATTGCCATCCCAAAGTTAAATAATGTACCTTTAGATAAAATCGAGCACTCTATTATAACGGGCCAGTATAATGCCAATACAGGATTTTTTTATTTTGGGAGTTCTAAATACGGTTTATATAAAGTAATACCAAACAGTTTTGAAGTTTTAAAACACTCCACTGAATCTCAGGTACCTATCATAAATGAAAATGTAGCTGCCTACTACAGTCAAACTGAATATTATATTAAAGATGATATTTTTATTGGAAATTATATCAGGTTGAATAAAAATGGTCAAGGAAGTTTTAATACAGTACAAGACATATACAATAGAGCATTTAATTATCAAGACAAAAACCAAAATTTGTGGTATAGTGATCACAATAAAATTATTATTGAGAAAAAGGGATCAAAAAAGGAAACTATAACTGTAGAAAAGCTACAAAGGGCGATCACTAATATCTGCCAAGAAAGTGACAGCACATTTTTCCTATCTAATCCCGACTACCTGATCCGTATGGATCATCAAAAAGTAAGTCGTACCTTGAGCAAAGAAGATATTGGTGTAGACAAACGTCAATTTATAAATTATCTTTATAAACCCAAAGATGAGTCCTGCATCTTTATATTGACCACTTCTTCCATTTATAAATTTTCGCCCACGACAGAAAAGTGCAAAAAAGTAGATCAAAAGAAAGATGCAGAATACCGAATTATGCATGATTTAAAAGATGGCTACCAATTTGTGGGAACGTATGGACAAGGATATTATTTGCATTACAATGGAAAGTGGGCCAAAATGCCCCTTGACAAAAATGGTTATTTAAAATTTGCACATGCCGCTTTGATAGATAGTTTAGGATATGTATGGATATCGAGTTACAATGGTCTTTTTCAGACTAAATTTAAGGACATGGTGGACTATGCTCAGGGAAAAAATCCAGAACTCTATTATTATTACTATGATAAATCTTCAGGTTTTTTGACTAATGAATTTAATGGTGGATGTCAAACACCAGCGCTTAAACTCAGAGATGGACGATTTAGTTTCAGTTCGATGGATGGTCTTGTCCAGTTTACTCCTAATAAACTACAACCCTTGTTTCCTAGCCATTCATTCGAAATAGAAAATGTGCGGCTCAATGGCGTATCAAAGACTAATATTACTAATACATTGGTACTTAATCAGCCAGTACAAGAATTAAAAATGAGTGTAGGTACCACTTTTTATGGACATCCAGACAATTTAATTTTTGAATACAAGATAGAACATTTACTTGGTCATTGGAAACGAGTCACTCAAGACAATCATATAGTCATTCAAAATTTACCCCGAGGTCATTATGAAATAACGATCAGAAAAAGAACTGGCTTCGGTAAAGATGCATTCGAATATAAAAAAGTCAAGATACAAGTACTTCCCTATTTTTATCAAACTTGGTGGTTTAAAGCTTTACTCCTAGGTATAGGATTGTTAATGTCATATTTATTTTCACGCTGGTACAATAGATATACTATCCAACAAAACAAAGACCTTGAAACATTGGTCGAAGAGAAAAATGAAGGCCTTGTTCAGACTAACAAAACATTGAATGAAAAAATAAAACAAAACGACCTATTTCAGTCCATACTAGTGCACGATATCAAGTCTCCGCTTCGTTTTATAGCGTCTAGTACCAAAATACTATTAGATCATTGGGGATCTATAAATGACGATATCAAAAAAGAAAACCTACTACATATACATGAGTCTGCGTCCAAAATACAGAATTTTGTAGAAGAAACACTATTATGGATCCACATTAGAAATGGAGAACATCAACCAGAACCAATTTCTTTTAATGTTCATGACTTGCTAGTCGAGAATGCTGTTTTATATAATGAAGACCCAAAAATAGCCACAAAAAAAATCATGGTAACTGTGATGTGTGATCCACAAATTACTATCTGTTCGGATAGATCACTTATATCTACCATAATCAGAAACCTATTTACCAATAGTATCAAATATACTGATCAAGGAAAAATTACATTATACGCGTATACACTGGAAAATGGAAAGATATGTATCGGATGTAAAGATGAAGGTCGTGGACTGTCTAATGTCATGGTAGAAGCAATACTAAGTGACGACTACAAGGGCAATACAATAAGAAAAGATAGTTTCAGAATGGGGTATGTTATTATTAAGGAAATAGTACGACTTCTAAACGCAAAACTTATCATTAAATCTGCCGATGATAAAGGAAGTGATGTATGTATTGAATTTAAAACTCTTTAGTATCGTCCAAATTATATTTTTTTATGATGTAAGATTTGCGAAAAAAACAAATTTAAAAATCAATAATTTTTAAAGCTAGATGCAAATGAGAAGTCCAACGGGTTTTTGAATTTTTGATATAATAAAAAACAGTGATTAAATTGTAATTAGACCATATTTTAGTGAGTTGGTTTAGGAAAATTAGCTGTGACTTTTTGACTAAATAAATGGGGAGGTAAAATATACACAATCAAGGTATATCTTACCTGCCCCGAACCTAAAAATCGAGAATATTAGATTGGTTCTTTGATGTGACCATTTGTGATACAAAGCAATTTATCATTGCACTTTTATAGTAGTTTCCGACGCCACTATATTAGTTCATTACCACAAATTTCAATATTCTCTTTATCTTTGGATTAATATTTTTTTCGTAAAAACCACTCCATCTAAATTAAGCTTGATATAATAAATTCCATTGTTTAAACTTGTAATATCTAGACTTACTTGCTGAGTTGTCTCATTTAATTGGTTGAAGTCTTTGCTATCTAATACATCGCTACCCACCATGTCAAAAATTTCTACAGTTCCTACACTTTCTATATTATGCTCGATTTCAACATTTATTAATGTAGATGCAGGGTTTGGATATAATCTTAACTTGATATCAAGAAGGTTATCTACCCAAATGCTTATCGGTTTGCTAATATCCTTTGTCCCATCAAAATCATAAGAAATTAATTGGTACAAGTATAACCCATTTTGTTGTATCTGATCGTCGGTTAATTCATATAACTTTTCAGAATTGGAACTGCCTTTTGCTTTAACTTTTTTTACTGATTCAAAAAGTGTGCCATTTACACTCCTCATTATTTCAAAGTAATCGCTATTAATCTCAGAAGCTGTTTTCCAATACAAATAATTGATGTTTTCTGTTTTATTCCAATTACCATAAAAATCGACTAAGTCGATAGGTAAAGGCTTAAATTGGTAACCAATGTCTATATTATTTAGGATCAATGCATAACTGATATTCAATACATCGGACTGCCCATTTATTCTATCCGTAATATCGCTATCTTTATCAGCATCTACCCCTTCATTTGGCATGACTAAATCATACATTTCTTGAGTCCCTACTTTGATAAAATAATCACCCACACCACAAACTTCAAAACTATAAAATCCTGAAAAACCATTGCTAACTGTTGAAATTGTGGTATCTATGGCTTGACTTGGAAATGAAGCATCATATAAATAAATGACAATCCCATCCAGTCCAAGATCAGTATCATCTTGCACATTAGATTCATCACCATTATCTAGCCATACATAGTCGCCAATGTATGCACATCTATAAAAACCTGCATCATACATCGAAGTATTATCACCCGAAAGAACAGAAAAAATTGACGTGGTACCATCCGTCCCATCAGCATCACTGTCTCTTGCATCATCTATACCAATGTTGTCGGGCGATCTTCTAAAGTTGTCGTTGGGTAAGTCAAATATAATCGTGTAATTACCCGGAACTACATTTGCAAAACTATGTTGTCCCATAATATCAGTAAACACGGTATCATCTGCAGCAACACCTCGTCCATCTACGCCTATTAATCTGACTAATGACTGGTCTATCCCTTCTTCACCAATGTCTTGAATACCATTTTTGTTACTATCTTCCCATACAAAATCACCTACTGTTGCAAACCTAAAATAACCAGCATAAATATTGGAAATAGTATCCGAAGGCAATACCATAAATATTGCTGTGATTCCTGTATTTGGGTTGGCATCGCTATCGACATTTTCATCACCACCAAGGTCTGCCACCGTTGGTTCAAAACCTAAAGGGCGATCAAACATAACAGAATAATCTCCGGGAACGAGGTCAGAAAATACATAATTACCCATCATATCTGAAAAAGTAAGAGCCACCTGAGCACCCATGTTATCAAACAATCGGACTGTACTATTAGGTATGCTGCCCTCTCCTACTTCAAAAATACCATTCGCATTTAAATCCTCCCAAACTAAGCCTGCAACAGCACCACATTCGCTTACTAAAACCTGAACAATATCCTCCGATGAGCAATCACCTACGGTCACTGTAACAGTATAATTCTGAGTAATATTAGGGCTAACAGTAATACTACGTGTGTTAAGACCATTGCTCCATTGATAAAAAGCATCCGGTACTAAATCAGCCGTCAAGATGACGGACTGACCACTACAAATATTCTTATCAATACCAGCATTGGCTATAGGTGGAAAGTTGACATTTATAGTAATTTCATCTATAATTTGACAGCCATTTAATGCTGTGAAAGTTACCATATAGGTGGTCGTCGCAGAAGGCGAAACACTTATCATAGCGCCAGTCTGACCTGTACTCCAACTATAACTTCCTAGATTAGTACTAGAAGCCGTTAATAAAACAGTTTGTGGAAAACATAACTCAAAATCATCACCCAAAAACACATTACATGCTTCGCAACTTCTGATCACAAGTGGATTGCTGAGATCCAAACAAGCGGAAACTAAGTTATCGATATGACTTCCTGGGACAAGACCAGTAATATCAATATAATTTAAAGCAAAGATTAAAAAAACTCCCGTATCAATTGTTGAAAATGAAGGTAAAGAATTAACTTGTAAAATATTTTTCTCCTTGTCAGTCAGTATGTAAGATGTCAAAAAATCAGTATTCCCGCCCACGGTACTAAAGCTAAAATTTCCATCAAAAGTGTTGCAGGAATCGATCTGCGGACAAACTAAAATTTCTAATGGAGAAGAAAAATTAAAACAACTTCCCACAATATTAAAAATAGACGAACCAATCTGAACTATTGGGTATTGAGATGATAAATATTGGACGCCATAAATATTATATAAACCTGCATCTTGCGCAGGAAAGTTAGTCACAGAAGCAGTGTCAAGAATGATATTTTGATAGTCTGTCAAGATATAAAGATCTCTATAGTCAAGATCATTATTTTGAGGCGTAGCGACAAAAGAAATGTCATTACCAGCCGTAGTATTACATTGAGCAAAAGTTGTAGATGAAATCCCAAATAATGACAAACAAAAGATCATCAATTTATAGAACCATGATGGTGAGTGTGTAAAAATGTTTTGTTCATTCATAATACTATGATTTTGAATTGATTATTAAAATTCAATTAAATAAACCATTCGTAAACACCCACAATCAACCGCTAAAACTATAAGGCTCTGTGTAAGTATTTGTCCGAAAATTAAATTGAGTCTGACTTATATTGAGATTATTAGAATACAATAAATAATATCAATTAAAATTTCTAGAAAAAACATTGATTATTAAACGCGTATAAAACAAACCTAATCTATAAAACCAACACTTTTGAGCAATAACAAATATCTTTCAAACAACTATGATATTCACTATATTTTAGGCATAAAAAATGGTGTATTCCGATTTTACAACTTGTCATATAAATTGTAACATCTACCTATAATAAGCCTGACTTGCTATTCAGCATCCATTGAAAAATAGCAGCTGCAAGACCAGAATACACCGTGAGATTAATGATGCACCCCAAAAGTCTGATTGTAACATTGAATTATTGCACCTTCATCAATTGGAAACAACACAGATAATTGGGGATACATCCATTGACTTTTTGAAATGTTGATTATATTACTTTATAAAAATTGATCAATTTCCTGAAATAATTGGCGCACTTGCATTACAAGGACCTTCATTATCATATATCGTTACTACACCTAATGCTCTGTTGATAGTCATATTTGAAGATGGGTTTGTCAATGTTACATTAAAAGTTTCAGACCCTTCATAAACGCCATCATCAATAATAGGAATCAATACTTCTGTACACATCTGGCCTGCTGGAATATTTACAGTTAGATTGACTACAGCTACATAATCTTGCCCCGCAATGGCTGTACCATTGGAAGTATTAAAAATGACTGATGAATTTTCTGAAGTAATAGCTGACAAACATACATCTACTGCGGCATTTACCACATTTTCGAAAACAGCTTTATCATTTACGGATACGGTAAGCGCACCACAGGATGTGTTAAGACATGCTGATTCACCATCTGAAGTATTAAGATCATCGTATAAAATTCCTAAACTGTTGGTGGTATTATTTGCACTAATCCATCTTGAAACTTCCACAAATGCTGTACTGTATAAATCTGTCAAACCTACCCTGCCAAATACGACTTGCAAACAAGCATTCTGATCATTAAAAACTGATTCTTCTACATTAAAGCAAATATTTGAAGTAGTCATCCAAGTACCATCTACTGGCAAAAAAACACCACCATTCTGAATATCATTAAGATCAATCGCATAATTTAAAAACCCTAAAGTTGCTTCAAAATCCAACGGTCCATTAATGCTACTCGCATCTACATCTTGCATATCTTGTACCAAAGAAAAAGCACCATAAGAACCAGGTAATGAAGATGTTCCAGAAATATATGATGCCAAAGATGCATCATAAAATATTCGATAATTCTGACCTGCCAAACCGAAATTGACACCACCATTTCTTCTCAATTGTACATCATAACATACTTGATTAGTTGCACAATCTACGCTTTCCAGATTTAATCGAATATCATAGTTTTGTGCACCCAAAGTACCAAAAGTGAAGGCCAAAAATATGGTAAAAAATAGACGCTTCATAAAATAAAATTTAAGAGTTTTGAAAATAAAGCTAAGTTATTTTGCTTCTTAGAACCTGCCAAATTTTCATTGATAGGTTACTAAAAAGCCATTAAATATTGCGCTAATTTCTTGGTACATCCGAAAACTTACCATTATTTAACAACCATACATTTTTATCTTGAACATTAACATCTCCATTCAAATCCAAATCATTGAGAAAATAGCTACTGTTTTGACCATTTTGGTTGAGCCAAAGATCTTTGTCATTAACATTGATATCTGTATCCGCCGATGAAGAATTTACTTGTTGACCATTTCCAGCGTACATCACCCATTTTCCACCTACATTTTTTTGTCCAAAACCGAGCAAAGTCTCATAAGAATCCTGGTTTGTAAAATCGTAAGAAATGACACCATTTACAACTGGCACTTTGACATGTGACATGACAATCAAGTGATTTCTGTGTTCTATAACTACATAATAGGTCTCATTGATATTAAGATCACAACAGTCAAATCCTGAAGGAATCTGAACCGTTCCATTACTAAAGACTAATGCAGCTTTAGTACAAACAGTGGTATTACTATTAATTTCTGTCCTTAAACTGACTAAAACCCAATCTGTGGTATTCGTAGGATAATCTGCATTCGGTGTTCCCGTAAGATTGTAATCAAAAGCATCTCCTTCTGTTCCATTATAATTCCAAGGTGCAACATTATATGGCTGTCCTGCAGGTGTCTCCTGACCAAAAAACGTTACTGGATCTTGGCCTGGCAAATACCTTAGATTATTCAATGTGGTGGACATCAGACCTGAAAAACTATTGTATGGCCCTTCTAATAATACCTTGGTAGAAATCTCAACACATGATTCAGGTACGGTAATCGTCACCGTAGCATTAGAACAAACATTTGGAATCGTATCTAAATTACATACTTGGTATATTAAAGTCACCACTGTGCCTGGTTCAGTGATCGCTGGAACATAACTCAATTCTCCTGTCAAAGGATCTAATAAAGCTGCTCCAGCATAAGTGCCTCCTACTGCTGTCAAACTAGTATTCACACCTGGTAAATAATCATCATTAGCAAGAACATTTACTATGCTTGTCGTACCAAATGGTGCCAACAAAACATCATTTAAAGCCGTAGCTACTAGTGGATTTGGATCTGTTCCATTCGGATTGCCATCACCATCGCAGTCTATTGCTCTCCAAGCAAGGGTTGTATTTGCAAATACCTGGTCTGCTTCATTATAATCACACGGATCAAGTGGATCGGTATTGTCGCCTTTTGTTAATGGATCTCTATCTAAACCATTGATTTCGTCAGCATTTGTCACACCATCACCATCACAATCTCCTGTACTTGTAGCTACCAAAGTTACTTGAACAAGGTTGAGACTACAAGGGTCCAATGGATCTGTATTATCTCCTGTAGTCAATGGATCACCATCGATACCTGCTACTTCATTCCAATTGGTCACACCATCGCCATCGCAGTCCGAATTACGCCATAGCATCGTCGCATTGGCCAATACTTGACCTGGACCATACACACATGGATCGATTGGATCAGGGTCTGTATTGTCTGGGTCGCCATCGCCATCTGTATCTCCTGCTGGTGGTACGGTAATCGTCACCGTAGCATTTGAACAAACATTTGGAATCGTATCTAAATTACATACTTGATAGATCAAAGTCACCACTGTGCCTGGTTCCATAATTGCAGGAACATAACTCAATTCCCCTGTCAATGGATCTAATAAAGCTGCTCCAGCATAAGTGCCTCCTACTGCTGTCAAACTAGTATTCGCACCTGGTAAATAATCATCATTGGCTAATACATTTACAATGCTTGTCGTACCAAATGGTGCCAACAAAACATCATTTAAAGCCGTAGCTACTAATGGATTTGGATCTGTTCCATTGGGATTGCCATCACCATCGCAGTCTATTGCTCTCCAAACAAGGGTTGTATTTGCAAATACCTGGTCTGCTTCATTATAATCACACGGATCAAGTGGATCGGTATTGTCGTCTGGTGTTAATGGATTTCTATCCAAACCATTGATTTCGTCAGCATTTGTCACACCATCACCATCACAATCTCCCGTACTTGTTGCTACCAAAGTCACTTGTACAAGATTGAGACTACATGGGTCCAATGGATCTGTATTATCACCTGTAGTCAATGGATCACCATCGATACCTGCTACTTCATTCCAATTGGTCACACCATCGCCGTCGCAATCTGAATTACGCCATAACATTGTCGCATTGGCCAATACTTGACCTGGACCATACACACATGGATCGATTGGATCTGGATCTGTATTATCTGGGTCGCCATCGCCATCTGTATCACAGAATGAACCATTAACAACTACAGAGTCACTTGATGGACTGTAACAATCATTATTTGCATTATAATAAAAAGCATAATAAGTACCTTCTACAGCAGCAGTTGGTGTCGCATAAGCCAAACCAGTATGTGCATCATTTGTAAACCAAACTAATGTTGATGTTCCTGGTGCTATACTTGTTTCTAGCGATGTTAAATCAAAAGTATTAGAAGGGCAATTTGTATTTACTACTGATGCACTTAATGTAGGTGCAATTGTTGGACAACAATCAAAACCGTCATCATTAGCACCTCTGGTATCCACAAATGCTGAATAAACTCTTATTACATTAATCACACTTGCTAGAGAACCAACTGAAATTTTGACTTCATCAAATGGAAGTGATGTAACAAAACCTACATTATATATGCCTGGGCCCGGATTAATCCAAATGCCTATTAATGATAATTCAATAAGATTGCCAGCTGTTTGGCATTCTTGTTCTACACCATCTAAATAGGTACAAATATTAATTGAACTAAATAAATCTGCTTGTATTAATGTATTTGTATCTTCAATAACAAAACCAGCTGTACTTCCTGCCGGATAGGTAGAAAGGGGATCTTGAACAGAAATGTCACCAGTTGCTAATACACCCGCCACAACCGTAATTGTTGCAAAATCAGTTTGAACTTCTGAAATGACGTTTGGTGAATTATTGACAGAACAAGCGACACAAGCCACACCAAATATTCCTGTTTGATCACTATTGATAATCACTGGGAAAGTTGGTTCTGATAGGAAATACGTTTCATCACATTCCAAATCAACTGCACATAAATTTTTAATAACAGATCTAAATACTTTGGTTTCTCCTGTATTGACACCTACAATATTTTCAACAGAAATTCTTACTTCATCAAAAGCCAAAGTCGTAACAAAACCTACTGTTTTTTTACCATCATCTGGAAATATAGAACTCTCCACTGTAAGTATGTTATTTACTCCAGTTTTGGTTTCTTGAAGTGTACTATTCAAATATGTTCTAATGGTAATTCCATTCAATAAATTGACATATAAAAGAGATGTATTTTCTATTTCAAATCCAGCAAACGCACCTGCACCATAATCTGAAATGCCGTCTTTAACGCTTATGCTTCCACTTACGCCAACTCCTGCTGTCAATACAATGGTTGCAAAGTCTTCAGTGTCATCATTAATGACATTGGCAACATCATTGATAGCACAGCCAACACACAAGATTCCATCAATACCAGTGTTTGTATTGTTAATAAAAACTGGATAAGTAGGTTTCACTAGACTTGTCACTACATTACACAATGGATCTGGTCCTGCACAAAATTGCTCTAATACTGCTTTGTACACTTCTGTAGTGCCAAGATTTAAAGCCAATCCTTGAGATACAGTCAGTCGTACGGTATTAAATGGCTGAGTAGCAACAAATCCAACGATTTGACGTCCTGAACCAGTCAACAAACCCGAACCCACTGACACCAAAGTACCAGCATTTGATGTTTCTACCAAGACTCCTTCAAGATATGTCTGCACTGTAAGTCCATTCAAAACATTCACACCTACTAAAACAGGATTCTCTATATCAAACCCTGCAAAGGTTCCTGCAGGATAAGTTGTAATCACATCTTTTACTGCTATAGAGCCACTCACTGCTAAGCCAACTGTCAAGTTGATACTGCCAAAATTGCTTGCAGAAGTATCTACGACATTACCTACGTTAGTTACTGAACAACCTACACATAATGCTCCTGAAATACCTGTCAAACCACCATCAATAGCAGCAGGGAAATCTGGCTCCGTTAAAGCTGTTTGTGTATTACATTCTAATGCAGGACCTGCGCAATAACTCTTTATTACTGCGCTGTAAACTTGGGTTGTTCCAACATCAACACCTACTACTTGATTAATCGTATATCTGATTTCGTCAAATGAAAGTGTGGTGATAAATCCTACCGTCTGACGATTAGAACCTGATAAAAGGGATACATCTAGCAATAAATCATTTGCTGATTTTGTTTCTCGGATTGCCCCATTTAAGTAAGTCGTAACTGTGGTATTTTGAAGTAAATCAACCCCAAGTAAATTTCCATTGGATACTTCAAAGCCAGCAAAAGTTCCATCCACATAATCCGTTAATTGATCTTTTACAGAAATAAAACCAGTGGATAGAATTCCCACAGGCAATGTTATTGAACCAAAATTATTGAGATTATTATCAACTACATTCTGAGTATTTGTCACACTCCCAAGCGTCACTCCTGTAGTACCAGCATCGCTTATAAATGCTGGATATTCAGTTTGTGTCAAAGCAGTCATGGTATTACAAGCAGGAGTTGGTCCTACACAATATTTAGTAATGACTGCATGATAAATTTGGGCCGACCACAATACACCGACGAGTGTTTGAAAAGTAATTCTAACCTCGTCGAATGGTGACGTAGTGACAAAACCAACATTGGCGGTACCATCAGCAAAAAGTAGATCCGAATCCAATCCTAGTACATTTGATACAACCACTTGGGACTGCACAGGAGAACCATTATTATAAGTTTGTACTGTCACTGTAGATGAAACACCCACACCCAACAAGCCACTTGTACCAATACGAAAACCTGCCCAAGTACCAGCAGGATAAGTATCAACAGCAGTGTCATCGACAACACCAATAGTAGCATTACAGCCTATTCCAGTTATATTTATGGTGGTAAAGTTTGCCGTATTATCATCTATAAGATTGCCTATATTGGTCACACCACCTATACATAATGGAATGACACTCCCAACATTATCATTAATTTGAGCGGTCAAGTTTGTATATGTACTATCTACCCATGGAGAATTGGAGTTACAAGGAGCATTTGCAATTTGCGCATTTACACTTTGTGAAATAAATAAATGAACTATCAGGAGTGATAATATTGTTAACCTGCCTTGATAAATTTTATTTGTAAAAATATGGCTATTCATAAGTATCTCGATTTTTTGGTGCTTGGGTAATTAATTAATTATTAGTTTTTACTGCTTTCAAAATGCTTTTAGACCCATCCTTTTGTTCAATTTCAATGATATAAGCGCCATTAGAAACAGTGGCGGTTTCAAGTTTAATTGCCTGCGTTCCTTTTGATAATGGTTGGGTTATAATCAACTGTCCAAAAATGTCATACATCTTCAGAACTGCATCGTCGTTTAAAGCATTGTTAAATGTAATTTCCAATTGATTTAGAAATGGGTTAGGAAACATTTTTGCAGACCAGACATTTGCTTCTTGGGTGCTAGTTACGCCAGCATGTGTAACATTGTAATTATCAATATTAATTTTTGTTTCTTGTTTTCCATCTGTTGAAGTAAGTTCTACAAATGCAGTCGCATAGGTATGGGTGAGATTATCTTGGGCCCAAGTAAATGTTGGATTCACATCATCAACCACATTAAAACACATCTCAGCAATAGAAATGCTGGTAGTTTCATTCGATGGAAGGACTAAACCTTTGTCTGTGTGATTTAGAAGGTCAGTAGCCAAATTTATAAATCCTAAATGTCCATCATATGGTAGTGCACCAAAACCTGAAGCATCTACATCAAAAAAATGTTGGACAAGATGAAGATTGGTATAATCTTTTGGTAATAGCGATGATATTGAGTTTTCAATTAGAAAAGCTTTGCTGGCATCATAGTACAATCTATAATTTTGACCTGCTAGAGTCAAGTCTTTTGAACTGTGATTGAACAAATTTACTTGATAACACTTATTTTCATCTTGACTGCTAGGCCCAATCTCTAACAATGTTAACGTAACTTGTCCATTCAATGAAACTGCCCAGTTTGGAATTATCAAGATGAAAAAAATAATAATAAATAATTTAATGTCTAATCGTTTCATTATATAATATTTAATATGCTAAAAAATGTAAATAATCAACTGTTGGTGAACACTGACTGAATTTAAAATACACGAATTTTACATCAGTGGAAGTGTAAATGCAAAATTGTGAAATAAGATAGGACTCTACTCTAAGGAACCTTTTACATATATCAAACCCTATCCACATTTTGAATTAAGGTAAAAAGAACATTTAATCACAATTGCAAGAACAAATATATTAACAATTTAATTAATACATATTTCATTATTATATAAGTATTTACATAATTTTAATTCAGTAAAATAGTAAGCTAATCTATTTTAATTATTGGTAAATTCATTCAACACAATGAGTTCAAGCCCAAACTGACCAAATTTACCATTGGGTTGCAGATTTTGTCATTAAGTGAATCATATAAGACTAAATTACATATAATTAAATCATATATTTTACCAATGGCAAGAGCTCAATGATAAATTAAGCATGGCGAGAACCTATTAAAAAACTGACTTTATTACAAAAATTGATTTATATAGTAGTAAAGTAATTTATCACAGTAAGTAAATTAGATAATTTTCTATCATTGAGGTTAATAGGAGTTTCAGTTAAATTATTCTGATACGTATACAATGTAAATAGATTGTTTCATCTATTTATTTTTAAAGGTCATGACTAGTCTAGAATCATCTGTGAAATGGAATTTGCCACTGCGAATAAAAATAATCATTATCGTTTTATAAAATAAACCATGATTAGTTTTTATGTCGATTTAATCTATTAGAGTATGGGAAAATAAACAGCAATAGATTCTCCATTTTCATATTGATTAATTTGTAGTGATCCACCACATTTTTTCAATGATTTAGTTATTATGGACAAACCCAAACCCATAGTCCCAAATCTATTTATAGCAGTATTCGTTTTCAATTGTTTTAGCAATGATTTTCTAACTTCAACAGGTGTGTTAATTCCATTATGCTCTATTTTAATTATTAAATTTTTAGCCTTAATTTCAGCATTTAAATCTATCTGTGTAGCGTCTGAATGTTTAATTATATTATCAATTAAATTTCGTAATACGGCAGAAACATAATGCTTAGAAATAAGAACGCTTTCATTTGAATTAACATGGGACTGTAAAGAAATTTTATTTAATTTAGCGCAAACAATTAAATGCTCAATTGATTCATTTAAAAACTCCGATATGATGGTTAGTTCATGCTTTTGACTTTGATTTTTCTCAGATAATTGTGACCATTTCATCATGTTAAACAGAATGTTTTTTGTGGCATAAAAGCTATTCTCTAGATAATCAAGTTGCTCATTTGCGTATGGAATGTTACCCTCAGCAACAGCCTTGTGCAACCTTTCTATAATTTTAAAATAAGATATGTAAGGTGACTTTAAGTCGTGTGCAATTATTCCATATGTTTGATTTCTAAAATCTAATAATTCCCTAATTTTTTTGTGTTTTCGGTATAATAGGACCGACAAAAAAATAGTAAAAAATATTTTGAAAATACAAAATATAATTAATATTGTTGTAAATGCTTCATTATTCATGAGCATGTTCTGGTTTTTATTTGGTTAGTGAAAAAATAAACTAACTAAAAATTTTCAGAGAATTAGCAAAAATTAATATCAGGAGACAAAATATGAGCTCATTAATTGTTTCTTAAATGCTCTGCTGAAATCAGCTTCGCATGTTCTCAATTTTACTTTACTTTCTTCCACAAGAATTGTCTCCACAAAGTCTAAGTTAACAATAAATGACTGATGCACTTTGATAAAATTTGGCGGAAGTCTTTTAATAAAATCAATCAGTGTTGAGCGGACTATATAGGAACGTCCATCTACGCTGATATTTAAATATTTTCCATCAACAGAAATCATTTCAATTTGATTTAAACAAATTTTTTTAATGTTCTTTCCTACTTTAACAAAGAAAAACTCTTTCAATTTTGAAGTTTGAGCCTGCTGCATGAGTCTAGAAAATGCCAACTGAAGGGACTTAGAAAGTTCAAAATCACTACATGATTTTGATAAAAAATCTATAGGTGTCAATACGAGAATCTCATCAAATATTTTTTCTGTATGAAATGTAGTAATAACAATGGTAGGTATGTCTCTAAATAGTAAACATTCTTTAACGAAATCCAAACTTGTTTTAGAATTATCCAAAAAATGGTCGGTAATCACAAGATCTGGAACTAACGTATCTAAGATTTGTACAGCTGATTTATAACTGTTCGCTGTAATAATATTCTTGAAGCCCAAAGTTTTGATCCTTTCCTCGAGTATAGACAAATGCATTTTGTCGTCATCTATCAATAATATTTCTTTGTCAAAAAACTGCACCATAATTTCAAGTATTAATTGTCAAATATTGTTTTAAACCTATTTATTCTAATAACAAACAGATATCCTAAATATTCAAAATAAGCTAATATTGCTATACTTGCTACGTCATCAAAATTTTAAATGCATTACAAAAATAGTCATTTTTGACTAAAAACCGACCTAAAGTAGTATTTTTTTTACAAATAAATATACATCTTCACTATATGCTTCATATTCAACTAAATACAACTCAAGTCGTACCAGATATGACTAATCAAGTTGTTCAATAAATAGTTTTTAGAAAATAAACGAGTGCCATAAAAAAAATATTTATGCCATGAGAACCCATTGTTAATGGTTTAATTTAAGATTTCTCTATGCAATATTTGTATATACCGCTTGCACATCATCATCATCTTCTAACTTATCTAGCATTTTTTCTATATCGACCATTTGTTCATCAGAAAAATCTACTGGAGTAGTAGGTATTCTTTGTAAATTTGCTTTTGTAATTGAAATACCTTTTTCTTCAATTGCTTTTGTCAAAGTACCGAAATCAGTATAATTACCATATGCATATACTGTATTTTCGTCCACTTCAAAAGACTCTAATCCAAAATCTATCATTTCAAGTTCAAATTCATCTGGATCAAAACTGGCAGGTTTTTCAAATTCAACCACAGTTTTTCGATTAAACATAAACTCAAGCGAACCCGTAGGAACTATACCTCCACCAGCTTTATTGAAATAAGATTTCACATTAGCAACGGTTCTTACAGTGTTATCAGTAGCGCATTCTACAAATACCAACACGCCATGTGGTCCTTTACCTTCATAATTTACTTCAGTGTAATCATCACCATCCTTTCCAGACGCACGTTTAATGGCATTATCCACATTGTCCTTAGGCATATTAGCAGCTTTAGCCGCTTGGATAGCTAGTCTAAGTTTTGAGTTAGTCTCAGGGTCAGGACCACCTTCCTTAGCTGCCATGGTAATTGCTCTAGATACTTTAGGAAATATCCTGGACATAGTGGCCCATCTTTTTTCTTTGGCTGCGCGTCGATACTCGAATGCTCTTCCCATTATCTTTGTATTTTATTACTGAAGTAAAATAAGTGATTACTTTAATTTAGCTCATCACAAAAAAAAAGAGCATCTCATAAGTGTGACTTACAGGATGCTCCTTTCAGCGGAAGAGGAGGGATTCGAACCCCCGGTACCCTCTCAGGTACGCCGGTTTTCAAGACCGGTGCAATCAACCAGCTCTGCCACTCTTCCTAGTGCTTTCTTTTAAAGCGACGCAAAAGTAATCATTATTTTCAAATATGAAAACTTTTGAGCAAAAAAAAGTAGATTCACTTTTGAATCCACCTTTTTTTACAATTTCAGGTATAACTAAATTATGAGAAAAACAATCAATTTCAACATAAAGCCTTAATGTCTCTTATCAAAATTGATTTTCTTTTGAAGTGTATTTTATTTGTTTTCTTTAAGTCATTTAGTACCGTAGTAACTGTCTGACGCGATGTACCAGTGTAGTTTGCGATGTCTTGTTGCGTAAAGTCATGTCTCAATAATAGTTCATAACCTACTGCCTGACCAAAAGATTGGGCATTAACTTTAAGAAACTGAACAATACGTTCTCTTGCATCATTCAATACCAATGATTCTAGACGCTCTTCATTATATTTTAACTTTCTACCAAGTAAATCAATAATATTATTGGCCAAAGCGCCATTTTTACACATCAACTCTCTAATAAACTCCACTTTTACTGCCAAACATACTGCATCAGATGTCATTACGACTGCATTGTTAGTTCTTATTTTTTCACCAGCAATACTATGTTCGCTTAGAATAGCTTGTGGGTGAAGGATTACTTTTATAACTTCTCTACCATCGGATGCATAAGTCGTAATTTTCACAACACCTTTAAACAAAAAGAAAATTTCATCACTTGCTTGTCCAGCTTCAAATACATGTTTATGTTTCTCAATGACACGAATTTCGCCAAATCTTACAAGGTCCTTTATCTCTTGTTCATCAAGACAACTTGTCAAAGAAAACTCCTTTAAAGCGTTTATTATTTCTATTGCATTCATATTATTAGGTATTTGGGTGTTACGATTATAGGACACAAAAGCAACTGCAATACCCCTACATTTTTGTAAGATTATTTACATTTATGTAGTATTTTATGCACAATTAACTACATTTTATTACTACATATTTATCAATCACAATTTTATACATTGAATAAAAACATATAAATATTGTATTTATTTAAAATATTATATGAAAATAGATGCTTGGCAAACATTTAAGGCGAAAGCTAGAATAATATAAAAGTCTAATTAACTAAAAGATGATATATAGTTTTTGATTTATCTTTCTAAATGTAATTTATCAATAGTGTATAAAAATATTGGGTGTTATAGCTTTATATATAACATATTTATTTAATAATATAAGTTTTACTTGTTTTTGTCAAAGCACTAAAACTACCAAAAGCCTTATCTGTTTGAACATTAAAGCCAGCTATCGGTGGGTTTGCAGTAATTGTACTACCACCACTAAAAACATTTGATGCATATACATTATACCTATAAAATGATTCCGTGACATTATAAAAGTCAAAAGCGATTTTTGATGTTGCTTCATTTTCTTTGATAGACAAATTCATTTTTATTTCATTAGTATTTAACATAGCATAATCAATTAAAAAGCCTTCTTTATGGGCTAATTTATGAAATGCCTGTCCATTGAAATTTTGGAAATCTGTTAAGATCCAAGTTAAATCACTTTCAGATCTTGGTACTATATAGAAAAAAGAAGATTTGCTAATTCCTTTAGGTAAGACTAGTACTCCAGTTAATATTGTATTA
Source organism: Saprospiraceae bacterium UBA7687 (assembly GCA_002482845.1). GTDB lineage: Bacteria > Bacteroidota > Bacteroidia > Chitinophagales > Saprospiraceae > OLB9. The sequence continues at coordinate 80,399 of DLGT01000065.1, read as the reverse complement.
GCCATCCCACCATCATAACTTACTTTATGTTCATTTATCAAAAAAGTGTCTGGTATAACAGAAATGGGTATTTGTATTTTGGGGTCCACGCCCTTTACATTCTGACCAATACCTAAAAATCTATAGAAAAGTCCTTCCTTAATTTGAAATTTATCAGGCTCAATGTAAAATAGCGAATCTCTTCTATGATATTCAAATGCATATCCCCAGTCTTTATCACCCTCCGCAAGAGAAAATGACAATAAATCTTGGTTGTCGACTTGTCTTATTTTTTTACCTGTAACATCTCCTGCATAATAAATATTAGCTATAATTTTTTTACCAGCTTCCATTTCACATAGTACAAACATCTTATCAGACGATGAATCGGACGTCAAAGGGGTAATATCCACACACCCTAATAGGAGTAATGCAAAAAAGAAATATATATATTTTAAAATCCCCATAGATGAATTTAGCCACAAATATGAGTATTATATTAGAATAATTCATAATATGTCATGTATATTTTACAGTTTTTATAGAAATAATACTACATTACTACTAAATTCAAGTAAAATGGGCTCGTTACCTTAATTTATTAAAATGAAATACTGTAGCTTATGGTAGGTAGCAATGGCAATAAGCTGTAATTTCTAAGTTCGTATTTTCCAGTATTATTATTCGTTCTGACTAGTTCTGAGTAAAATGGATTATTTCTATTATAGGCATTATAAAGACCTAAAAAGAACTTAGCCCTACCCCATTTATAAACATTGTAAAAACTAAAACCAAAATCAAGTCGATGAAAATCTGGGAAAGTAGCATTATTTTTTTCTAAATAAACAAACACAGGTTGACCAGATATTGGTACTGAAATTCCACTTGGTTGCGAATAATAATTACCTGATGAATATGACCAGTTTACCAAAAATTCAGAAAATTGGGACAATCTATATGTTACCGAAAATTTCACATTATGGTCTCTATTAAATCCAAAAGGGAAAGTCTGTCCATTATTTATATTTGGGAATGTCCTATCAGAAAGTGAATAAGAATAATTTAGTGAAAAGAGCGTTTTGCCAGTGACTTTTTCAAAAAACGTCTCCAAACCGTATGCATTTCCAGTACCAATAGGAACTCCATTTTCCCAATTTATATTTTGATTTATATCTATTCCGCCACCTTCTTTAAAACTACTAATGTCATCTAGTCGTTTATAGTAAACTTCCATTCCAAACCTATAACCATCATTTGTTCTATAACCAAATGATGTATTAAATATCCATGATCTTTGCGGTGGAAGTACATCATTAGTAGGTACAAAAATATCTGTGGGAAGACCTAATCCATTATTTGTCAATAAATGCAAGTACTGCTGCATCTTAGATATCCCAAACTTAAAATATAGATTTTCTCCTCCTGCAAGTAATGCTAGTCTTGGTTGTAAAGAAGTATACTGCTTCTTATTTTGAGTAAGAATAGTGGCAAAATTTAATCCGCCATTGATTCTAAGACCTTCTCCAAGGCTGATCTCATCTTCTACGTATACATTCCATTCACTACCCGAAACACTCGCTTTAGGATTCAATCCTTTTATCGCGTTGACGTCAATTAGTTCAGATGGTGAACCAAAATCATCCTGAGATACATTAGTTACCCTAGGGTCAAAATTTCTCTTAATAAACCCAAGCCCGAACTTTAAAGTATGTTTATTATTTGGTAACCAATCAAAATCCTGTTTTATACCGATTTCATTCACTGCTGTTTCATACAATGAAGCATCAAAAAAAGTTTCAACTCCTCCTGGATCATCTTCAAAAGTTGATAGATTCTTGCGATAACTTTCAAAATTATAACTTGTTTGATATGCCGATGTACGCGAAAACAACGATTTATCGAGCTGACTATTAAGCCTGAGCGAATATATTTTATTTCCCCAATTCAGATTCTGATCATTTTTCTCTTGCAGAATATCTCCATTAATCGAAGAAGAATTGTTAAAAAAATCATCTTTGCTCTGAAAAGTATATAACAATAATCGAGTTTTTTTGCCAATATTAAAATTAAGTTTAGCATTAAAATCTTGAAAGTAATAATTAGCCAAACCCTGTCGCTGTCTATCACGATTTTGGAATTTTGTGATTTCCTTGATCCAAACATCAATAAATGTGCGCCTGAATGAAACGATATAGCTACTTTTATTTTTTACAATAGGACCTTCTAGAGTAGCCTTGGCAGCGATGGTACTTAGTGAAACTTCACCACCAAATTTGTTAAAATTTCCATCTTTTGTATGAACGTCTATGACAGATGATAGTCGTCCGGAATATCTAGCGGGAATACCTCCCTTATAAAAACTTGCACTCTTTATGGCACTCGAATTAAAAATAGAAAAAATACCCATGGCATGTCCTGTATTGTAAACGGGAACACCATCCAATAAAACGAGATTCTGATCTGATGAACCGCCACGTACGTTCAGACCGCCGATCCCATCAGCACCAGTAGATACGCCAGCCAAACCACCTAGATATCTAAATAGGTCTGCTTCACCAGCTAGATGATTTGACGAAAGTATTTTATCTATGTGAAGGTTTTGCTGTGATGCAGTATTTTCATATTCTTCCTCTAGGAGATCATCAAGGACAATGATTTCATTCAACAAGCCATCTGGTTGAAGATAGATATTAATAAATGTATCTTTCTGGATATACATCTCCAAAATTTCAGACTTGTATCCCAAGTATGAAAAGTGTATCCTTTCTAACTTTTGGTTGATTTTAAAACTATAAAACCCATATTCATTTGAATTGGTCCCTCTGCTTCCATTGGTAACAAAAACATTAGCACCGACGAGCAGTTCACCAGATATTTTATCTCTTATATAGCCATAGATCGTTTTGGAATTACCTTGGTTATCTTTGGGTCGTCTAGCTAATACCAATTGATCGCCTACTATTTCATAAGTCAAGCTATGTACTTTTAGTATTAAATGTAGGACATCACCTAGTTTTTCCTTCATCACCGAAATATTAATAAGACTATCGGCTGGTATCCTTGATTCTGAATAAATAATATTAACATCTGATATCTTGGATAGATCTTTTAAAACGATTCGAAGTGGTTTATGGTATGCTGTATAGTTTATTAATGTTTCATCTGGCCTTGTCTGCGAATGACACAAAGCGGAGTAAGTAAAAATAAAAACTGCTATAAAATAACTCCTGACCAATTTTGACTCCTAAAATTTAATAATATACATTAAGTTCCAAAGGTACTAATTTAACTCAAAAACTATTAGGATTTTAGGCTGGATTGTGATTTAATGATAAAAACCACGATAACAAAAAGCTTAATTTAGACCTTACAAAAGTTATATTTCTAAATTAAAGTACTCAATTATTTACAATTGACTTTTGTGAATTTGTATGAATTAGGACTTATTTTAGTGTATTCTAACTCATAGGTGATCTCAAGTATCATTATTATCTGTTCGATGGTATTGCCCTTTAACGAGCCTGACGTAAAGCCACAATTTTTCCAATTATTTTGTTCAGGTAACTCTATGGTAAGTGCGTATTCCTTAGAAATATCAGAAATTACCTTGTCAAATGCTACATTATCGAATACTAAATCTTCATTAAACCAAAGCAAATTAGTATTGAATGTTTCATCCTTTATGTCAGATACTACTCTATCCTTAAACGATACTGATTGATTTTTTGTTAGGATTACAGCTTTTTGCTGATTAGATACTTCAACTTTTCCTTCCTTTACATTTACCAATTCTGCCTTTGTATCTACTAAAAACTTGGTGCCCAAAACTTTAATTTCAGCATTTTTAGTTTCTATTTTGAAAGGATTGTTATTTTGGTGAGCTACATCAAAAAATGCCTTCCCAACTAGCTTCACTAGTCTAGAATTTTCAGTCATTTTTGAAATTTGTAGTTTTGAATCTTTATCTAACCAAACATTGGTACCATCTTCTAATGTAACAAAAATACTTTCTTCTTTAGCTTCAATAATCTGTCCGTCAAACGACCATTTAAATACTGCGATACTTAGTAATGCAAAGACCAAAACTGCGGCTATAGATCTAAAGTAATTGAACTTAACGATTTTAGCGCTTCTTTCAATTGTCTTTGGTTTGTTCAATAAAGATAAATGTTTGTTGTATGCGTCTTCATAATTAAATTCTTCTGACTGGATATAAGTTGCATTATCCCATATGCCACCTAACTGCTCATAAAGGATTTTATTCTCTTCACTCTCGTCTACCCAAGTGACAAAACTTTCCTTTTCCGATGAAGTCATTTCATCAGTTAGGTACTTTTGTACATATTTCAGCTTATCTGAATAATTCATTTATATCACTTTTCAATAATATGACACCATATAACAGGGAAACCCCTATTCAAAACTACTTTTTTTATATATTTCCCTTCTTAAAATTTTCAATGCTTTAGATATCTGATTTTCAACGGTTTTTACTGAAATACTGAGTTCTTTTGCTATTTCAGCATAACTCATATCTTCAAATCTACTCAAAGAAAAAACGACACCACATTTATCTGGCAATTCTGCAATAACATTGTTAATTTTGAGATTCAACTCTTCCGCCGAAAGATATTGTTCGAATGTAAACCCTGTATCTTCTTGTTCAGCAAGACTAGATTCATCTTCCCATTTTACATGATTATCTCTGATATAATTTAGGGTACGGTTTCTACAAGCGCGCTTTAGATAACCCTCTATGGATTGCTGAACGACAAGTTCCTCTCTTTTCTTCCAAATTTCTAGAAAAACTTCCTGAACTATATCTTCTGAAATTGACCTATCTTTAAGAATAGACATAACCTGATAACAAAGCATCGAATAATACTTTTGGTACATAGAGTGAAGTGCTTGCTCAGGCTTTTCACGTAGCAACACTGAAAAATTGTCAGATACTAATTCTTGATTTAAAGACATATTTTACAAATCAACTCAAGCCCAAATCGGCAAATTCTATTAAATATAGAGAAACAAAATCTATAGATATTTTTAAACCATGATTAAAAACCATCTATATTTTGGGTAAAGATACATTATAGAAATGAAATGTGTAGTAATTTTTCTACTTTTTGTTTATATTATATATTATAATAAATGTAGTTATATAACTATTTCTAAAATTCATGCTGCATGTACGTATTAGAAAGGTTTAACCATACCTAAAATAAGCTGCAAATAAAGGATAGCAAATACAAAATAGTTAGTTCAGCGGTTAACTAATCAAATTTAAAAAGTTAAAACTTTACAAATTATATAACAATAGTCAATACTCCTCCGAGAAGTTAAGTAAAACCTACTTGATTAAACATTTCATGTATCTTAAAAACAGCAAAAATTAAAATCACTTATTCAGAAAAGGAATGCTTTTAATATTTTTTGAATAAAATAATGCTAGATATTACCCATATTATATAAATGTTTTATACTTTTGCACCACTAAAAATTTATGAAGCCTTAGGGCAGATTGGTTTGTGGTAAGACGGAGGTTATAGCTCAGTCGGTTAGAGCATCGGTTTGTGGTACCGAGGGTCGTGGGTTCGAGCCCCATTAGCCTCCCAAAAAATAGAGACGATTCAGTAGTGGATCGTCTTTTTTTTTAATAATACTTATGTAAAAGAAAGAATTTTTAATTATTTAATAAACTGTAATAATATCCTATAGCTATTTACTTCATAGTTAGATACTCCGATTCAGCCTTTTTGGAATACAACTTTTCGAAAAGGAATTCAACACTACTTAAAAACCAAGTTAAATAATTGTAGTCACTTTCTAAAACGTAATAAGAAGATAATCAGTCTGCTTTTCAAAAAAATCTTGTTAGACAGGTGAAGTCAAAAAAATAGCATCCTAGCTATACAAAAAAAAAGAGCCTATCATTATGATAAGCTCTTTTTACGTTTTCAATTGGTTTATTGACTTATTTTACAGAATCAACTACTGCTTTAAAAGCTTCAGGGTGATTCATAGCAAGGTCTGCTAATACTTTTCTATTAAGACCTACTTCTTTTTGGTTTAATGCAAAAATAAATTTAGAATATGACATTCCATATTGTCTAGTAGCTGCATTAATCCTGATGATCCAAAGTCTTCTGAAAGCTCTTTTTTTGTTTCTTCTGTCTCTGAATGCATAGGTATATGCTTTCTCTAAAGCATTTTTTGCTACTGTGTAAACTTTACTTCTTGCTCCGAAGTAACCTCTAGCTGCTTTAAGAATTTTTTTTCTTCTTGTTCTTGATGCAACTGAATTAACTGATCTAGGCATAACTATTGTGTTTTAGTGCAATACAGGGACTCTTAAAAGGAATTCTTTTTTCCTGTACTCTCGTTAAAAAATAAATTAAAATATTACAGACAAAGCAATCTTTTGATTTTTGCAGAATCTGCTACGCTAACAAGTGTAGACCCTAATAATCTGGTCTTTGCTTTGTTAGACTTTTTTCTCATCAAGTGACGTGCATTTGCTTGAAATCTTTTCACTTTACCTGTTCCAGTAAGTGTGAATCTTTTCTTTGCACTTGAATGCGTTTTCATTTTAGGCATAACTACTTCTTTTAGGGCTGCAAAGGTAAGCAAAGGATTTAATATTACATATATAGTAACATCTTTTTTTCTTGCCGGTGCAACATTTTGTTTAATATGGAAAGATAAGTACACAGACATTACAAATTTATTGAAAAATAAATTCTAACGTCCTGTAAAATCTAGTGTTCTAATTATTGGACTTTCTTTTTCTTTGGTGAGATCATAACGATCATACGCTTTCCTTCTAACTTTGGAAGTTCTTCGGCAGCACCCAGCTCTTCGAGTTCTTTCAGAAATCTCAACAAAATTAATTCACCACGATCTTTAAAAACAATTGCTCTACCTTTAAATTGAACGTATGCTTTTATTTTATCTCCATCTTCTAGAAACTTAATTGCGTGCTTTACCTTAAAGTCAAAATCGTGATCATCAGTGTTAGGACCGAATCTGATTTCCTTTATAACGGTTTTAGCTGTTTTAGCTTTTAATTCTTTTTCTTTTTTCTTTCTATCATAGATAAACTTCTTGTAATCTATGACTTTACAAACTGGTGGATCTGCATTTGGACTAATCTCCACTAAATCTAGCTCTAATGACTCTGCCCAGCCTAATACTTGGTAAGTACTAAAAACGCCAGGCTCAATAACCTTATTAGCTGCTTCTGATAATTCTTCTAAATTGTCGCCGACCAATCTGATTCGCGGGACAGTGATCTCTCTATTCAGTCTGTAATTATACTTGTCATCCTGAACTTTAGATTGTGGTTGTACTCTACCTTTTGCCAAATGTTTTTTGTTTATGTTTAATTATTCTGCAAATATAAATATAAAAGTGCATTAATTCTCTCAATTAATGCACTTTACTTATCAATATTTCTTATTTTATGTCTTCATGTGTGTTTGCAGAAGCGAATAGTACAATTTTTATACCATTTTTCTCTTCATTTATCTCAGCCAAAAGTTTACTTCCTTTTTCAGGATTTTCGCCAAGTATAAACTCTGCAAGAGGATCTTCTACATATTTCTGTATTGCCCTATTAAGAGGTCTAGCACCAAATTGCGGGTCAAATCCTTTTTCAGCAACAAATTTCTTTGCCTCATCAGACATGACCAATTCATAATCCAAGTTATTCATACGTTTGAATAAATGCTTAAGATTGATCTCTATAATTTTGAAAATATCTTCTTGCTCCAAACTATTGAATATAACTACATCGTCTATTCTATTCAAAAATTCTGGTGAAAATGTTTTCTTTAAAGCTCCTTGTATTACTGCTTTAGTATTCTCTTCAGCATTTTCTTGTCTGCTAGATGTAGCAAAACCCAGTCCTTGTCCGAAATCTTTTAATTGTCTAACACCTATGTTAGATGTCATAATAATCAATGTATTCTTAAAATCTACTTTACGTCCAAGACCATCAGTCAATTGTCCATCGTCCAAAACTTGAAGTAATATGTTATATACATCTGGATGTGCCTTCTCTATTTCATCCAAAAGAATTACAGAATAAGGTTTCCTTCTTACTTTTTCGGTCAATTGTCCACCTTCTTCGTATCCTACATATCCAGGAGGCGCTCCTATCAATCTTGATATAGAAAACTTCTCCATGTACTCAGACATATCAATTCGTACTAAAGCATCTTCTGAATCAAATATATATCTAGCCAATGCTTTCGCGAGTTCTGTCTTACCCACACCAGTAGGGCCCAAGAATATAAACGAACCAATAGGTTTGGACGGATCTTTCAGTCCTACCCTATTACGTTGAATGGCTTTAGTTACTTTTACGATCGCTTCGTCTTGACCAATGATCATTCCTTCGAGATCCTTAGTCATTTTTACGAGCTTATTGGACTCACTTTGAGCGACTCGTTTCACAGGGATACCAGTCATCATAGAAACTACCTCCGCGATATCGTCTTCATTGACAGGATATTTTTTAGATTTAGCCTCTTCTTCCCATTCTTCTTTATTCTGCTCTAACTTTCTCAAAAGTTTAGACTCTTGATCTCTTAGATCAGCTGCTCTCTCGTATTGCTGACTTTTTACTGCTTGATTTTTCTGCTCCTTTACTGTCTCGATTTCTTTCTCTAAATCTTCAATATATTTAGGTACATGAATGTTTTTTAAGTGAGTTCTTGCCCCCACTTCATCCATTACATCTATTGCTTTATCTGGAAAAAACCTATCTGAAATGTACCTTTCACTAAGTTTTACACAAGCTTCAATTGCTTCATTAGAATAACTTACATTGTGGAAATCTTCATACTTCACTTTTATATTGTGAAGGATGTGCACTGTTTCTTCTGGAGAAGGTGGATCTACGATTACTTTTTGGAACCTTCTATCTAAAGCACCATCTTTTTCGATATATTGACGATATTCATCCAGGGTAGACGCACCGATACATTGCAATTCGCCACGAGCTAATGCTGGTTTAAATATATTGGATGCATCTAGTGAACCTGTAGCGCCTCCTGCTCCTACAATGGTATGAATTTCATCAATAAAAAGAATGATATCTCTTGCTTTTTCAAGCTCAGTCATGATGGCTTTCATTCTTTCTTCAAACTGTCCCCTATATTTAGTGCCAGCTACGAGTGCCGCCAAATCTAACATGACAACACGTTTATTAAACAATGTTCTTGAAACCTTCCTTTGGATAATTCTCAAAGCAAGCCCTTCTACGATCGCTGTTTTACCAACACCTGGCTCCCCGATAAGGATTGGATTATTTTTCTTCCTTCTACTCAATATCTGTGAAACCCTTTCTATTTCTACTTCTCTTCCTATGATGGGATCCAACTTACCTTCTTCAGCAAGTCTAGATACGTCTCTTCCAAAATTATCAAGAACTGGAGTTCTAGACTTTCCAGTTGCTTTTCGAGTATTGCCATATTGATCACCAGAATCGTCATCGTCCATTGGAAGATTTGAATCAGATGGGGCTTGATTCATAAAATCAGGTGCATTCGGATCTTGTTCTTGTCTAACGTACTCCATCTCTGCCTTGAATGAATCATAATCTACATTAAAATCACTCAAAATCTTATTCGCAATATTCTCCTCATGCTTCAGTATAGAAAGCATTAGATGTTCTGGCTTTATCTCATCACTTTTATAAACCTTTGCTTCAAGGGAAGTAACCTTCAAAACCTTTTCTGCGTGTTTGTTAAGTGGAATACTTCCATAATTGTAACCAAGTTCTTCTTCTTGTCTTGGAACATGTGTTTTTTCAATTTTATGCTTCAGTTCATTTATATTGACTTCTAATGAATCCAAAACCTTTACAGAAAGACTATCTTTCTCTTGTATCAGACCAAGCAAAAAATGCTCCGTCCCAATATAATCATGACCAAGCCTTATAGCTTCTTCACGACTTAATTGTATTATTTTTTTTACTTTTGGTGAAAACTTCCTGTTGTTCATTTAACCCCTTTTTAAGTTTATTATTGCTAACAAATTCTGACAACTAACACTTTTAAAATATGAGACCACATTTTTGATCTCATTAATTTTCATTAACAAAAAAAGTGGTAAGATGTTGATGTTATTTATTTAGTACAAAACCATGCCACTATAAAATTACCTGCTAAACTGTCATACTTTACATATTACAAATAATTAAGTGTAAATATAAGGTATATAATTATTAGCATCAATAAGAAAATATAAAAATATTGGTTTTTAACCAATCATTAACCTCGCATTGTCGGCTAAAATAATAAGTAATTGTTAAAATTGCAGAACAAAATTAATACATTATAATTATTCTTTATGCTTTTCAACCTAATTTTTAATACTTTATCCCATAAATAATGATCTTGATCTCATTTTTCAATACAATCTCTGACTAATTTTAGAAATGGTGACAAAAAACTATTTAAATTTTCGTACTTTTGCGGGTCCTTGACAATAAATGATTTGGAATTTAGTTTCAATAATTATTGTCAACACATTACAGTACATCATTTAATATTAATAATAATGAAGTTTACATTAGATAAAACAGATAGGTATACCATACTAAAGCTTGATGAAGAGAATCTTAACTCAATTTTAGCGCCTGATCTTAAGTCAGAATTCGTTTTTTTCAGAAATGAAGGTGTAAGAAACCTTATCTTAGACATCACTGATGTAAAGTATGTCGATTCGTCAGGTTTAAGCGCCATTTTGACAGCGAATAGGCTCTGGAAAGATTATGGTTGTTTTGTATTAACAGGGGCAAATCATCCTGCTGTTAAAAAATTAATAGAAATCTCAAGACTTGAATCGATCCTAAACATTGTGCCAACCGTAGAAGAGTCAGTTGATTTTGTTTTTATGGAAGATATTGAAAAAGAACTTACTGCAGCTGGTGAAGATGAATAATCATTGTTCTTTCTTATATTTAAAAATTCAACCAATATCATAGAATACCCACATCATTTTAAATTGAACTTTAAATGATATGGGTTTTCTAATAAAATATAATCTAATCTGCTGTTCTGATTGTTGTACTTTCTTGAATCCAACACGGGACAAAATATGAATCTCCAGCTTTAACACCCCTAAAAAAAATGTCCTCCTTTTTAGGCATATATTGTTTGTATCTTGCGATTAGTTGATTTGCTTCACTTGAAAGTCGTGGTTCTACATTTTTTGCTTTAGTCCACATATCAATGGCAGGCCATGTAACGACTTGACTTTCCCACCCTCTTCCCGGTCCACATAATGGTCCACTTGAAGCATAAAGATTTCCGATAAGCATATATGGTTCGCCCCAAGAAGATTTTAATCTCGCAGCGTCTAAGGCATACTTTCTAGATTTAGTGTAGTTCTTTAAATCACGATAATAAATCTTTGCAATAAGGATTAAGTATTTTGCTTTTGCTTCATTTTCCGTAGCACTTTCAACACAGTCGAGATATGAATCAATTGCTTTAGAATATTTACCTTGACTATAATGTTCATTTCCTTGCGCAGCACAACTCAATGCAGGTGGTGCTTCATAACATTTTTTGGTTTTCACATTCTTCAGTTCAAGTAGTTTAGCATCAGTCTCAAGGCAATTACCTCTAAGCATTCTAGCATAAGCGAGATTTATAATTTCACAACTATCTGGATAAGCAGTATAAAGATTGTAATACTTTTCGGTATAATAATTACAATCATAAAACCCATCAACGCCTTCCAAACCTTCTAAGATAACTGGAGCGTATTCATTGATGATATTCCAAGAATCACACCCAGCCCCTTTACAAGTAGACAGACCTTGCTTGATTGTTTCAAAAATTAAAGTTGTATACTTTCTACCTTCATCTGCTGTAATGGTACCTGCTACAACGCCATCATAAAGCACTTTTGTAAAAGGATTTACAACAAAATAATCAGCATTTTTACCTTTGACATCAAAGTTTGTCTTAAATAATGCATAAACATTTTGCTCTGTAGTATAATCGCTATAATGATAATAATAATCGAAAGCTTTTAGACCATTTACATAAGCTTCATCTCCAAAACACTCCTTACGTTTGTCATAAATCATCATAATTGTATCGACATATGCAGACTTCAATTTTTTGTCAATAGTATTGTCATACAGATTCTTGTAAATAGCAACTCCATCCTCAAAGTGATATTTCACTCTACCGTTGGAACCCGGAGCAAGATAATATGCAATTTTCCATTGTTCTAAAGCTTCTTTATAATTTTTAACTTTAAGAAAATCTCTATATAAAACAAAAGCAGTCTCTGCATTGCCTCTATCTTCTCCAGACAATTCAGTAAATCCGGCGCATGGCGATAATGGTTCTTGTTTTTCTGGTTCATTTACTACTACTTCATCTGCTTTTTTGGGCTCGACTATTTTGGGAGAGCAACTCAGTGAAAACAGAAAAATACTTATGGAGAATATTAAAATTTGCTTCATTATAAAATTAATTATTTGAACAAAGTTAAGCATTTAGATTTGATATTATTCTTTTTATGGTAAATAAGACGGCTTTAACTATAAAAAGTAACCAACCTTATGATCTTATTATCCTCTACGGCCAAAAAAAAAGGGGAACAGAATGTTCCCCTTTTTATATCTAAAAAAATCTACTTATTTAAATCGAAGTCTAACGGTCTCGCCTATCCAACATCCTACGGTAGCACTTTGTCCTTCACTTGCTCCTCTCATAAATCCTTCACTTTTATCAGGTAATGAACCATAATAATTAGAAAGTCTACTATTAGCTTCGCCAGCTACGCTTCCGTCGATAGACTTAGCATAATTATATTTATCCATCGCCGCTAGAATTGCAAGCCTTTGATTCCAAGAATCACCGCAAGATCTTGCAGTTTTACCATACATATCACCGATAAGCATATAAGGTCTTCCCCAATTTGGCTTAAGTTTTGCAGCAGCTAGTGCTGTGTTTCTAGCTTGGCTATATTGGCTTAATTTTCTAAATTCAATAGATGCAATGGCAAAGAGCATGGTCGCCTTTTTGTCGCTATCAGTCTCATCTGCGATAGCCTGTCTATATTTACTTATTGCCTCATTATATTTTCCATCATCATAAGCAGCTTTTGCGGCTGCTGCAGGGTTATTTGCTTCAAATTCAGCTTGTAATCTTTCATTTTCTTCTTTTGCGTACACCTTCCATTCAGCATCTAATTTAATGATAACTGAATCAGTCTCAGCACAGCCCTGTGATTTCAAAGTAGCTAAAACACGCTTTAAAACTTGTGGGTCATCTCTATTTTCTTCGTATTCAGGTATCAGTTTTTCCTTAAAGAAATTACAATCAAATATTTCCTTTTCTATTTCTGCAAAGATACCATCCATAGATGCTTGTGCTTGCTGGTAACCCGCTGATAATGCTTCATTATTTGCAATGTTATATTCAGAAATCTGAGATAATCTTTTATAAAGTTCTACCGCTTTTTCTTTAGGCATTCTTCCTTCCTTGTATTCCCACACGATAATACGTCCATAAGGATCCATAATAATATATTCAGCTTTATCACCTGCATATTTTATTGAATTATCTAGAGCTTCTATCGTTTGGGCATACGGCGTATTAATAATGTAAAACATATCATATGCTTTTCTGCCGTACAAATAACCTAATTTATCATTCAAAGCTTCTTCTGTATCGCCTTTTACTTTAATAGACTTTGATTTATAGCAAGAGATAGCTTCATCATAAAGTCTCATTATGATTTCACCATATTCTTGTTTAAGTTTTTCATCAGTTGCATTAGATAATTTTTGTTTATAAATTTCTATACCATCTGTATAATGATAATCTCTATTACCGTCAGCTGCAGGGGCAAGTTTATATGCTATTTGCCAGTTTTCAAAGGCTAATTCAAACTCATTAGATTTTAAAGATTGTCTATAAATTGTATGAGCATTTTCTGCATCCGATTGGGTCGGTTTTCCTATCCATGTGTCACATTGTGCATTTACGGAAACAACCGCTGCACTAAGATAAACAATGGTGGCACAAATAAATAATTGAACTTTCATGATAAGGTAAATGAATTTTGTTAATTGTTTTATTTAATAATACTTCTTCTTTAAAAACCATTCATCGTCGTTAAAAGTTACACCCAGCGTAATTTTAACAAATTTTTCAGATATCGGTGTGTTCTGTCCCCTCACACCTAGATTTAATCCTAAATTTACATGTGAAATCTTTCTTTGGAAAACAAAAGGCATACCAAATCCCATCGTAACCCCATAAGTCTTAATTTGTTCATTGGCTACAACCCTTGGATCTGTATTGTAATAAGCACCATATCTGTAATATATTCTTTCAAAAAAATTATCAAAGGATTTATAATTTGGTCTATAATATCCACCTATAGATAGTTTGTTTGCATTCTTCAGTTCGCCTTTTAGATCACCAGCTGCCTCATTAAAATATTGAGACCATAGAGATGTTGAATAATTAATCCCTATTGCACTTTTCTCGCCGGAGTAAAAGGTCAAACCAAGTCCAAATTCTGCAGGCAATCTACCACTACCCGCAGAATCTACCACAGAATTAATAGTATCTATGTTAAAAACAGAAGACGTAATTTGCTGTAAGAGCCTATCATTTATATTGGAAGAAGTATTAAAACCTGTTGCAGAATTAGCATGAAGCCCCAAAGAAATCCTTTTAGAAGGCAAATTTCTATTCTCTTTCAACTCTTTAGCATTCAACACCTTAGTATACATTAGGCCAGCATTCCACAAGAACCCACTTACATTATAATTATTAGAAAAAATAGTATTATATGCAAATTCAGATGCTTGATAAACAGCATTTCTCTCATATTGAATTTTACCAAAAAGATAACCTGCATTCACACCAAAAGAAAAGTCTTTGTATCTGATGGAATTTCCCCATAATAATTTATATGTTCCACCAGTGCCTATATAATTTCTATTAAACACCCCAATACCTGCCAAAGAGTCTAATGAAGATATATTATAACCAACAGTAGAATGTGGCATTAATGTAATGGCCATACCAAGTTTGTATTTATTTTGGACACCATCATATACCTCATTGATGGGATTTGTTAATGGGAAAGCCAATGAGATATAGTCTAAATTACCACTCCATATTTTGGTTGTAGTTTTTGAATCTTCTATCCATGTTCTTTTTGCAAAAAGACCGATATCAAATGCAGTGGAATTTAAAAAAGAATATGATGCTGGATTTACAATATTAATGTGGTATCCATCGAGATAAGATGCACCAAGTCCAGCCATCTGCCTAGAATGGTTAAAATTGTTATCAGAAATTTCTCCAATACCAAATCTAGAATATGGACTATTGTCATTTTGTTGACCTAACATCGTACAAGCGATGGCAAGACAAAAAACTAATAATTTAATTTTTATTTGCATTATATTTTAATATTTCGTTTAAACCTTCCAAAACGAGGTTAGGGGCGACAAAGATCTCATTTTTTGTGTATTTTTCAAATAAAATTGCGTCTCCACCGGTTAAAATAACGTTAATAATTCCAAATTCTTCCCTAACTCTATGTATAAACGATTCAATTTCAAAAAACGCGCCTTTTACAGCGCCATTTTGCAAAGCAGTTGTCGTTGTCTTTCCAAAAAGCCCTTCATTAACTACTACTTGGACTAGTGGTAACTTAGCTGTGAAATGATGCATAGCCTTCAAACGCATATTGATGCCAGGACTGATATTACCTCCGACAAACTCAAGATGCTCATTTACAAAATCCATGGTAATACAAGTACCAAGATCAACCTTTAATGTTCGTCCTTTTGGGTAATAATACAAGGTTCCAACTGCCCCAGCTAATCTGTCTTTTCCTAGTGTGGCCTTAGTTTCATTTTCATTGATAATTGGGGTCGAAGTGTCCTTTTCAAAATGAATAAATTGATCTAAAGACGATAATAATAAAAGTAATTTATCCGAAACATTGCCCGAATTAGATAAAATACACTTGTTTATATTAAACATTTTGATGATTTGGCGCGCTTTCATTACGCCAAATACATCAAATATATCTAAATGAATTAATTCTGAAGTAGAAAAAACAGCTATTTTAGTTCTAGTGTTACCGATATCAATGACCAAATTCACTTTGCTATTAGTGTTTAAAGTGTCTGATACCTGTAAAAACCATAGACATACCATTTTCATCACAGTAATCTATGCTAAGCTGATCTTTCAATGAACCACCAGGTTGGACTACAGCATTTATACCTTCTTGTTTTACTAAAGCAACACAATCAGGGAACGGGAAAAAAGCATCAGAGGCCATCACTGCATCCACAAGGTCAAAACCATATTGTTTTGCTTTTTCTATCCCATGTCTACAAGCATCTATCCTTGAAGTTTGACCACAACCCATTCCCAATAATTGGTTATCTCTGACAAAAACTATGGTATTTGATTTCAAGTGTTTAGCACATTTTAATGCAAAAACAAGATCATTCATTTCGCCTGATGATGGTGACTTTTTTGTTTTCACTTCAAAATCTGTAGTCGTTTCTGTTTTACTGTCAGCATCTTGAACAATGACTCCATTCAAAAGATTTTTATACATTTTGCTAACTTCAGGGTATTTTTTTAATTTTAATAAAACCCTATTTTTCTTAGCTTTTAGTAAATCTATTGCTTCATCTGTAAAGTCAGTTGCTACTAGTACTTCATAAAATATCTTATCTATTTCTGTAGCAGCTTTTAAATCAACAGTAGTATTTGATATCAAGATTCCTCCAAAAGCAGAAATTGGGTCCGCAGCTAAGGCGGCATCCCACGCTTCCGCTATTGTTTTTCTGGTTGCTACACCACATGGGTTTGTATGTTTTAAAATTGCAAAAGTTGGTTCCTCATCTTTAAACTCAGCCATTAATTGTAAAGCTGCGTCGATATCAACTAAATTATTGTAAGACAACTCTTTACCACATAATTTTTCGAATATTTCAGATAGATCTCCATAAAAAGCCGCATTTTGGTGCGGATTTTCACCATATCTCAGAACTTCACTTTCCAAAATACTTTCCTTAAAGACCTTAGATTTTACATTGTTAGCAGCTACATAATTAAATATAGCCGTGTCATAATGAGAAGAAACCATAAATGCCTGACCTGCTAGATACTTTCTTTGTTCAATAGTTGTCGCTCCATCCGAATCTTTAAGTATGGCTAATAAATCATTATACTGCGCTTGAGAAGGAATGACGACAACATCATTAAAGTTTTTGGCCGCTGCTCTTATTAATGAAATACCGCCTATATCGATTTTTTCAATTATTTCAGCCTCATTTGATGTATTCGCAACTGTCTCCTCAAACGGATATAAATCCACTACAACTAAGTCAATAGTTGGTATTTCATATTTTTCCAATTGACTCAAATGGTCATCATCTCTTTTAGCCAATATACCACCAAAGATTTTGGGGTGTAGCGTTTTTACCCTACCGTCTAATATAGAAGGATAACTAGTAAGATCCTCCACTTTCTCTACCGATACCCCTAGTGATTCTATAAATGTTTGTGTTCCACCTGTGGTATAAATTGTCACCCCTTGTTTCTGTAAAAGCTGTATGATCTCTTCGAGTCCATCCTTAAAATAAACAGAAATTAGGGCTGAGTTAATTTTTTTATTTGACATTGAATTTTAAAATATTTAGTGTAAAAATTTAGTTTAAAAAGTAAAATCAACTAAAATCTGACTTACCTATTGATGTCTTTTATGATCTAATTCTTGTATACAAAATAAATAATAAAAAATCCATAACAATTCTGGACTCATTTACTTTGAGTGTGTAAGATACGTTAGAAATATAAAATGAAAAAATTTAGATAAAATAAAAAAGGGAACAGTCTAATGACCATTCCCTTCTTATTTTTATATTAGATCTTAATACTCCCAAAGATCATGTTCAAAATTGAGTAACTCATTTTTGATTTTCTCTGAATGTAATAATAAATCTATACCAGACCTATTGTCTTCTTCATCAGGTTGAGCGACAAAGAAATCTTTAAGTCTATAATCTAATACATTTGAACGTTTGTAGATGTAACTTGTAAAGACTCTTTGATCAAATAAATCAGCCCAAGTCATTGGAGCGATATCATTCTCTTCATTGAAAACCCTGAATTTAGACAAAGGTAGTCTAGCTTCAGGATAATATACCCAAAACATAGGTGCAGGTGGTATACCCGCAAGCTTATCAGCTGGACTTTGGTAAATTGGTGCTATGCCCAAAATACGAACATCCATCACAGATCTTTGCTTGTCAAAGTACCAAACTTCTTTAACTCTGTATTGGACAATGTCTCTCCAGTTTACATCGTTCTTTGATATAACAATTTTCTCTTCATAAGTATTCTCATCTAATGCCATTGTTGTATCCATCTTAACCATTTTAGCATCAATCTCAGCTGGTGGTAATACATTTTTAAAGAACTCATCGCCAAATGCTGTAATGTCACCATTACCTATCATTGTCTTTAAAGTGGTAAAAAGATTTAGTTCCTCGCTGATAAACACTAGATTTAACTTTTCTCTAGCATCTATAACTCTCTGAATTCTTTTTTCCCAAGAAATATCAGCCTCACGAATTGGCTGTGGAGCCATCAATCTATTTTCTACAACGATTCTTTTACGAACTAAGTCGTCTATAAAAATATCTTCTTCGGGAGTAGATGATTCAGTTTTAACTTCTTCTACCTCTTCTGCCCCATTCTGAGCGTAAGAAACTGTTGACATCATTAGTATGAATACTAACCCAAAATAATTAAGATATGTCTTCATTAGAATAAAAATTTAAATATTAATTATTGAATATCAAAAACTAACTGACCAAGGTTTCTTGCTGCTGCATCCCCTGGACATTTACATTTGATCTCTTGAAAAACGTATTTATCGCCAGGACTTGCTTTTCCTTGAATTGCTTTAGCGTTACCTTGTAAAGTTGCTCCTTGGTTTGCTGCAACTTCTGGGTCTTGTCTCTTTGCTACTCTAACAAGGGTATAACCAGCCATGTTACATCTAGCATCAAATTCAAAATCTTTAAGTATTGGCAACAACGCAGTTTGTCCTTTGAAAGAACCATTACCGATACCACCACCTTGTAAGGTACCACCTAACAAAGGAACTGGATCTGGAATTCTCTTAACTCTGTATTCTTTGCTTGCATTTACTCCAGGGGCAGATACTTTAACAACAGCTTTTCCAGGACTATTAACTTTTACATTAAAAGTTCCATCACTGTTTTTGCTAATATCTCCACCATCCATAGATACTTTGATCTGCCCAGAAGGCACACCAGCTGCAGAAACTTCTACAGGGTTGTCAACACCCATGTAAAATACATTCATCTTTGATGCAGAAATAGTTACAGATCTTTCACCTACTTCGTATTCGTATTCGCTTTTGTACGATTTCACTTCTCCTGACACAGGATCTTTTACACTTGCAACAGCAGAATATTTCTTGATACCCACACTATTTGCCGTTTCGGTATATTTTGCAACACCCTCTGCATTTGTAGGCAAACTTCTACCATTTACAGATATAGAAATACCCGTTTTTGAATCTGCACCAGCTGCTGCTGAAAGGAAAACATCCGTTTCAAATGGCTCACCTTTGATTACATAAGATTTTTTTGGAGCAGAAACAACTGTAAACTTATCCAAAACTACTGTTGCACCACCAACCCCTACTTTACCAGCAAGGTAATTCAAAGCTGCTGCTTCAGATGCTTTAATATCATTTATAAATTTAGAAAAAATAGGCATACAAGCTCCCAATGGCATATGACCAAAAGTAAAATCAGCCCAGTTCTCCTTCTTGTTTACTGACTTTTTCCAAGATTCATCATCTATTTGAATCGGAATTTTAGATTCTAGATCTTTTTGATCTGCAGGGTCAGCAACTTTTGCGAAGCCAGCCTTGAACTCCATCATTTTTGCCTTCAACTCTTCTCCTACACCTTGATCCACCATCAAACGGGTAGTACCAGCGTAATCTCTCTTACCCAAAAGTTCTCTTACACCTTCTGACTCGATATAATCTCCTTCATCTACACTTCCATTAAGGTTTCCAGATTCATCGATTAGTTTATCCATGATTCCATTAATGTAAGCAGTAGCATCCTTAGATAAAGCTGTGATGCCATCTATTCTTTCCGCATAAGTAGCTAATGATTCTTTTTTCTTTGCTGCTTCCTTAATCAGAATAGGCAATTGAGAATTTGATTCATCTAGAGTTGCATTTGCAGAAATCAAGCCTTTATCTACCATATCAAACGCATTGAAAATTTCCGCAGAAACGTTCAAGGCTAATAGCGCAGTCAGTACGAGATACATTACGTTGATCATCAACTGCCGCGGTTCCTTAGGTATTGACATATTTTAAATTTTTATACGATTAAATAATAAATTTGAATTGGTGGGATTAACCTTTTGTCTGATATGCAGACAATACATTACCATATACCGCATTCAAAGAAGTAAGGTTTTTGCTAAGACTAGCCATTTGTGCTTGATACTGTTTAGTATCTTCTACACTAGCATTAAGTGTCTGCATTGCCTCATTCATTCTAGTATAAAAATTATTCATTGTTTTTAATTGCTCTCCAGTTTGAGAGAAATCAACTTCTTGAAGAGCCTTAAGTGAACCCATGCTTTTAGCAACTGATTGTAACTCGCTCAACATACCGCCTAATTTGTTTTCTACTACTTCAGCATTAAGTGCTCTACTTGCAGGTGAAGCTGTACCTCCAGCTGTCAATGGTGCAATATTTGAACCATAAGAATCTAAACCTGGATATAATTTCTCCCAGTAATAATCCTTCTCAGGTCCTAGGATACCCAACATTGCAAATAAAAACGCTTCTACCAATAGACCCGCTGTGATTGCCATACCTCCCCAAGAAGTACTGTTCAGCTTACCTAATGCTCCAATCATTACAACGGCAGCACCAAGACCTATTAATAAATTTTTAATGTACTTAAACGAAGGTGATTTGAAAAAACTCATTGTGAATTAAATTTTGTGATTTGTTAAATAATAAATTGATATACTTCTGAATACCTTTAAAATAAGGCATTCAATCTTTAGCCAAAATAATAAAATGAATTAATAAAAATGTTAGAAATCATTTATAGATCTACCAAGATATGTGATAACACATCTAAATCCTATATAAGACTTAGTCGTATCTTGGAATTCCCAAGTTCTCGTACCTGTCTGACAATAATAAGAAATATCTTTCCATGATCCACCTCTTAGCACTTTACGTTTGTAAGCTTCTGGATCATCTTCTTTAGCATCATATCTGTAATCAGAGTTAAGGTCATGCTCATTTATATATGCATTTTCGTGGAACGCAGATGATGTCCATTCTGACACATTACCTGCCATACAATAAAGACCATAATCATTAGGGAAGTATGCATCAGCTTTTACTGTATGTAAACCACCATCTTCTGGGTAATTACCACGACCAGGTTTGAAATTAGCTAGAAGACATCCCTTTGCATTTCTAATGTAAGGTCCACCCCAAGGATATGGAGAGATATCGTGACCACCTCTTGCAGCATATTCCCATTCGGCTTCTGAAGGCAATCTGAAAACTTCTGTATTTGGCTCGTCAGCTTTAAACTGATCCCAAAGTTTTGTTCTCCAATGGCAGAATGCAGTTGCTTGCTTCCAGTTCACACCCACTACAGGATAGTCATCAAAAGCTGGGTGCCAAAAATAATTACGTGAATGTGGCTCATTATAAGAAAATGTAAAATCTCTAATCCAGCATAATGTATCTGGGAAAACTTTTACTTCATCTTTATTTATAATAGATGTCCTGGTTGCCGTTTTGTCGTGAGCTGCTTTTTGCCAGTCGATCCACTGATATTTGAATTTTAAAGATGCATAATCAAGCTCTCTTTTTCCTTCAAATGCCATGTCACCTTGGTAGTACATATCTCCAAGTTCTTCTGAACTTAGTTCATAATCCAATTCAACTTCCCAATCAATAATTTCATTTCCAAAATCATCTTCTATCTTATTGCCCAATGTTTCGTGAGCTACAGAATCTCTCACCCATTCTACGAATTGGCGATACTCATTATTAGTGATTTCTGTATCATCCATAAAAAAACCAGAGATGGAAATTGCTTTTTGTCTTTGGGCATAGGTAGAAAAAACATCTTGATCACTCTGACCTATAGTCAAAGTTCCCGAAGGGATGTACACCATTCCAAATGGATTAAAGCCTGCCCATTTGGGACGATTTTGGGCACCGGTAAGCTGACCGGACTCTTGCTTACCGCAAGAAGAGATTAGCATTACGGCTAATAATAAAGCACTTAAACTTGATAAACTTTTCATTTCTTTTAGCGATTTAACCTATAATTAATATGGGCTTCGGAATAAAGCGACGTAAAGATAACTGACTATTTTAAAACTACAACTATTTTAAATTCGTTTTTTAAAATATTTTTATCTCTGAAAAACTCTTTAGCAGTTTAATAACGACGATTTCAATCAAATATTGCATTTTAGTCAAAATAAAATTAGGCATTCATATGAAAAAAATAAATATATCTAATTTTAAATATATTATTCTACAATTAAATAAATATCAGAATAAAAATAATTTATTATTATAGATTAATTAATATTAATTTCGGATAAGTAAATTTACTGAAAATAGAAAATAATTGACAAAACAGAAAATATACTGTTTTTATCAGAGATCACGAGGGTTATAAATGATCTTCGGAGGCATTCCAATACCTATAATTTTTTGTAAGTTATAAGACAATAAAATTTCATGACTTCCTTGATTTAATTTTCTTAATGCTGACAATCCAAAGTCATAGCTATATGAAATTTTATACTTCCTCCCTAAATTTGTACCCATAATGATAGAGAAAGCATCAATTGAAGTAGCATTATACCCCCTAAAATTGATGCCCCCAAACAAACTTTCATTAAATCGCCCCAGTACACCTAAATCAATTTGGACTACTGCGGCATCTGCTTTTATTAAAATAGAAGGTATAATTTCTGTGTTTTGATCATAGAAATATTTGTACTGACCATATAAACTTGCAAAAAACGCCTTATTATATATAGCATCTCCAACTCCATACTTATGGGTTGGTAATTCGCCAAGTGTAAGCCCTGCTTCTATATTTTTACCCATGAAATATGTACCCGCCTCCCAAGATAGTCCAAAACCTGTGGCTACCGATGTTTGCAAAAAAGGATCATTATGGTTAAAGACACCTTCGTAAGTTCCATCAGGTGTAATGATACCTGACCCATCAATACTAAGTATATCTATCCCTAGGCGACCACCAAATGAGAGAAAACCTACTGGAGTGCCTGCTACATAATTATAAGAGAATTTCAAATTAGTATTGTCAAACAAACCTGTTTTTTGATTGTGTAGCGTAAAACCTAATGCGCCATTCCACAAATAAAATGGCATATCTGCTCCAACATAAAAAGTCCTAGGATTGCCGGGAAAAGCGCTATATTGATCTCTGTAAGATGTAAATACGCTCAATGACCTTTCTAAACCACCATAAGCAGGATTTTCATAGTACTTGTTAAGCATATATTGGGTGAACTGAGGGCGCTGCTGTGCATATGTAGCATGAACAACAAACATTACTATTGTAAAAATAAGGTACCTCATAATATTACATTCGATATATAATACAATATTAAGATTATTTTGTTTTAATACCAAATAAAGTTAACAAAATACTTAGCATTTGTCGTTAGTCACCTTTATAGTGATAATATAATCATGTTTTTTGATTGTACTGAAAAAGAGAATATGGATCTACAATCTGGATTGGAAATATGATATTATTATATTAAAGTAAATGTCAGTCCATCGTAAGCAGGAGTGATATTTGGTGGGCATTTTTGTAAAATATCTTCATGTTTGCCTAGATCATGGGACAAGTGTGTGAAATAGGTATGATCGGCATCAATTTTTTGCGCTACATCTACGGCTTCATCAAATGTATAATGAGAGTAATGTTTACGATACTGAAGCGCATTAAGCACTAACACTTTTAGACCTTTAAGACTTTGTATTGCTGCTTCATCTAAGTAGGAAGCATCCGTAATATAAGCGAAATCACCAATTCTATACCCTAAAATAGGCAATGTGCCGTGTATTACATTAATAGTTCTAATAGAAATGTGAGGTAATATTTCATAAACTCTTTGGCCAACTATTTCATGGCAAACAACTTTGGGAGAGCCGGGATATGGACTTGAATCAAAAACATAAGCAAACTTCATTTTTATTTCGCCAAGCACTCTTTGTAGACCATATATAGGCATTTCTTTACCCTGTCTAAAATTAAATGGGCGAATATCGTCCATACCGATAATATGATCATTGTGCTCATGAGTTAATAAAATTGCATCGAGTTTTTTTACCTTATTGGTAAGCATTTGTTGACGAAAATCAGGGCCTACGTCTATTAATATATTGTATCCTTTTTCAGAAATCAATACAGATGATCTCAATCTATTGTCTTTAGGGTCATTAGAAAGACAAGTATCGCACTCACAACCTATGACGGGTACGCCTTGAGATGTACTAGTTCCGAGAAAAGTTATTTGCACGCTAAGGGTTTAAAATTATTCTTGATTAATGTTAGAAAGTTCTAAGTTTTTTATAAGATTTCTATAAAAGGTTTTGGATTTGTCAGTGAGAATATTTTCATCTTCCATTATGACGGACAAAATATCTATAAGAACGTTCACTCGACCATCAGTGTCAAAAAATCTATTAACCACTACTACCCTTTTATTTTCAACAATACAGTATCCTGAATTAAAATTCCCCTTTTCATACCTAACTACATAATCTAACTCCTTAAATATATGTTCTACTTTCTGTAAGGTCGGTTTTGTATGTTTTATCATGATAAATTGACAAAAAATTATAAATTTGCACCACAAATATACTGAAATGATTTAAAGGAGACATAAATTCTGATTTAATTAAACAATAAATCTAAAAATTAATGTGTTGGACTTATTTCAAATTCAAAATAGCATAGATATGAGCAGGATAGTAACATTAGTATTCATTTTTTTATCAGGATTTATTCTTGATGGGAATAGTCAGGGTTTTAAGGCAATGGGAATTGTTGGACTCAATGCATCACAAATTGATGGTGACGATTCTTATGGATTCCATAAATTGGGCTGGAGTGCAGGAGCTAGATTATCATATGCCACTGAAAAAAGTTATGATTTATCCCTTGAAATGTTGTATAGTCAAAGAGGATCGCTCGTAAAACCTGTAGATGATAATATTCCAAATTTTAAAATCAAACTAAATTATTTTGAATTTCCTGTTGTCTTTAGTATAAGAGATTGGTTTGTAGAAGAAGGAAATTTCTATAAGGTAAGGGCTGACGTGGGCGTTTCTTATGGATACTTATTCGGAATAGATGCTCCAGGATATGATGAAACAAACTTTAAGACACATGATGTGAGTTACTTGATAGGTGCAGGGATAAATTTTACAAAAAGATTTGGGATGTCCTTAAGATATACTTCTTCATTTACAAAAGTATATAAAACAGATAATGTAGAAGATACAGGACTACTGAGTTACTTCCTTACGTTAAGGTCTGAATATAGTTTTTAACAATAAATACTTTTAATATCAATATCCATGAATAGAATAAGTCTTTTAAGTGTAATTTTTGGCTTTTTAATTTTGTTTTCTTGCAAAGATGAAGCTAAAAAACCAACCCAACCAGAGAATAAAACACCACCTGCTGTGGACATGTCACAACCCGAAATCCCAGGTGTGACACAAGAAGTGATGATCAGACTTCTAGATCAATGCACTTATATAGATTATATTTTCCACAGTCTACCTTATAGTATCAGTCAAAATGAAGACCCAAGTATCGATATGAATGTAAGCTTTATAGATTACAAAAGGCCACTTGGTAGAATACCTAAAGACTGTAAACCAATAGGAAGAAAATTCTTTCATATAAAAGGTGAAATTGTATATGACGTAGATGTATACCTAAGTAGTCAGTGTAGGTTTTATGTATTTGTAGATAAAAATAACAAGCCACTCTTTGCCAATTATATGACAGAAGATGGTTTAAAGTTTTATGCGGATATGGCATCAAGAGCACGTGGTGCTGTAAATCAATAATGACAGCATAACCAATGAAAAAAATAGCAGTCATTGATCTGGGTTCAAACACATTCCATCTTCTAATAGTAAAATTAACAGATGACCACACATTTGAAACCTCCTACAGAGAAAGAGTTTTTACGGGTCTTTCAGACGGAGGTATTGATGTAATAAGTAATGAAAAACTAGCTTTTGGTATAGAAACTATCCGTCATTTTAAAAATAGATTAGATGAACATGATGTAATTGAACTAAAAATTATAGGTACGGCAGTATTAAGAAAAGCATCAAATCGACAAATATTTATAGATGAAGCTACTAAAATCCTAAATGCTCATATAAATATAATTGATGGTCAAAAAGAAGCTGAGTATATATATAAAGGTATCATGTTATTGCCAGTACTCAGAATAGGGACACATTTGATCATGGATATCGGTGGTGGAAGTACTGAATTTATTTTAGTTTCTGAAGGTAAAAAATTATGGTCAGAAAGTTATACCTTAGGTGTAGGCGTGCTCCACAATCTTTTTCATCATGATGAACCGATTGCTAAATCTTCACTTCTTTCTATGAAAGAACATGTCAATGCAACGCTAAAAGATATGCTGGACATTCTAAAAAATTACAACATAGAATTTTTAATTGGTGCATCGGGATCTTTTGAGGTACTTCAATCTATGACATCTAAGGATATTGACGATAATAGTATTAGTGCAATTTCTGTGGAAGAATTTGAAGAAATTTATAGCATTATTGTAAATACTAACTATGAAGAAAGGGCTAAGTTGCAAGGTCTACCATTAGAAAGAGTAAAATTAATTGTCGTAGGCATTGCTTTGAAAAAAATCATCGCAGACCTTGTGAAGCCATCAATAATTGTAGTATCTCCTTTTGCACTCAAAGAAGGCGTTTTGAGTGACATGATCAATGAATAAATTATTTTTTTATTCAAAAAAATGTGACAATATATTTTTTTAGTTGTCAAATAACTAACAAAACGAAATATCATGTCACTTCAAATTCAAACATTAGAACCCACTTTTAATACCTTAAATTTTGTAAAGGAGCTTGCCATTACATATACACCAAAGCTAGCAGGAGCAATTGTTGTATATCTTATTGGATCCGTGCTCATTGGGTGGGTCAGTAAATTGATTCAAAAAACCATGAATGCAAAAAAAGTTGATGTATCCCTTCAATCTTTTTTATCTTCTTTTGTAAAAGTATTATTAAATATACTTCTTCTCCTTACTGTGTTCGGAATGCTAGGAGTAAACTTAACTTCATTTGCAGCCATCCTTGCTGGTTTGGCAGTGGGTGTCGGCGCTGCATTAAATGGGACATTAGGCAATTTCTCAGGTGGCGTCATGATGCTATTATTTAAACCATTTAAAGTCGGAGATCTTATAGAAGCTCAAGGGAATACAGGGACTGTATTAGAACAAGGGATATTTAATACTACCCTGCTTTCAGCAGAAAACAAAACCATTATTTTAGCAAATGGTGCAGTTTCCACAGGGACAATTATCAACTATACCACACATGGCAGTTTGAGAGTAGATATAAATATGGCCATAAGTGTAGAACAGTCTGTAGATCAAGCTAGGCAAATAGCTTTAGAAGCTATAAAAACCGTCCCAAATATTCTACAAAATCCAAAACCAGAAATCAATATCTTAAAAATTAGCGACGGGATGACCATGCTTGCCATTCGACCATATTGTGTGCAATCTGAATATTGGAATGTGTTTTTTGGAGTGCAAGAAGTCATTAAAAAAGCGTGGGATACCAATGGAGTACAAGGTCCAATACCACACAATGTATTCATAACCAAATAACAAAGACCCAAGAGCTCCTAAATAAAAATGCCTCTCATTTGTAAATGGGAGGCATTTTTATTTTCTTTAACCTATATTTTCAAATAATTACATATTTATTCTTCTTCATCTCTTTGTACAGACTCAGGGTACATGGTTTTTAGATTTTTAAACATGTCATCTACTCTATACATCTCATCTATAGTCTCATCAAAATAGAAAAATATTGCAGGAATCCTTCTCACATGATGCTTGATCCTAGCAGCTAATGCTTTTTTGATGGGAACTGTGTGTTTTACTACTTGCCCTAAAACTACTGATTTGTCAGGAGCGTTAAACACACTTAGATAGACTTTTGCTTGCGCTAAATCTGGTGTAATCTTGACAGAAGTCACTGTTACAAATGCTTCTCCATACATATAAGGTCCTTCTTGTTGGAAGATGGGACCAAGATTTCTTTTGATCAATTCACTGACCTGTAACTGTCTCTTATTATCCATTATTTTTATTAGTGCCACAAAATTAATACTTTTGCCCTAATAGAAATCATAAAGACAGGATAATTTGATCAATAATCCAAACATACTGGAAACTCCTATTGATTATGTCAAAGGAATAGGACCCACAAAAGGTGAAACTTTCCGTAAAGAACTTAACATTCATACGGTACAAGATTTACTTTTTACTTTTCCATTTAGGTATATAGATCGTACTACTTTTCACCTGATCAAAGATATTAAATCCGATGGTGATAATATCCAATTGAAAGGAAAACTTGTTTCTATTGAAAAAATAAAAGGAAAAACAAATAGGTCGCGCATCCAAGGCATGTTTAAGGATAGTACGGGTTTCCTAGAGTTGGTATGGTTTCAAGGAGCTACCTGGCTAGACAAAACGCTACAAGTAGGTGAAGAATATATTATTTATGGACGTGTGACGATCTTTTCTGGCAAAAAAACGATGGCACATCCTGAAATGGAATTGATATCAGAAGCATCGACCTCCTTATCTAAAACTTTTGATCCTGTATATAGCAGCACAGAAAAAATGGATGGAAAGGGATTAGATAGTAAAGCACGTCGCAAAATCCTTAAAGTACTTCTTTCAGCAATTACTGAAAAAGACCTTCCAGAAACACTTCCACCTTATTTGCTAGAGAAACTGAAAGTGTGTTCACGATATCAAGCAATACAATGGATTCACTTTCCAGAAACCGATGCTCAGAAGGAATTGGCAAGCAATAGAATCAAATTTGAAGAATTCTTCTATGTACAAATCAGGTTACTACAAAGTAAAATTTATAGAAAATATAAGTATAAAAGTGCCGCTTTCACTACGATTGGCCAATATTTTAATACATTTTACAACACTCAATTGAAGTTTGAACTTACTAATGCTCAGAAAAAAGTCATCAAAGAAATCAGAGCGGACATGGGCAAAAATGTTCAAATGAATAGATTATTACAAGGTGATGTGGGTAGCGGTAAAACCATCGTAGCATTGCTGTCCATGCTCATTGCCATCGATAATGGTTATCAAGCTTGTCTGATGGCGCCTACTGAAATATTAGCTCAACAGCATTATGAATCCATCACTGAAGCATTGGGTGAGTTGCCGATAAGAGTGGCATTTTTATCAGGTAGCATCAAGGGCAAAAAACGTGAGGTCATTCTAGAAGATTTAAAAAGTGGTCAAATCCACATCATCATTGGCACCCATGCACTTATAGAAAATCATGTTGCATTCCAGCATCTTGGATTGTCCATTATAGATGAGCAACATAGATTCGGTGTGGCGCAACGAGCTAGTCTTTGGAAAAAAAATGACGAATTGGCACCTCACGTTTTGGTCATGACTGCGACTCCTATACCTAGGACATTAGCTATGACTTTATATGGCGATCTAGATGTATCGATTATAGACGAACTTCCACCTGGTAGGAAGGAAATCAAGACTCTTCATAAATTTGAAGCAGCAAGACCGCAGTTGATACAATTCATGCATAGTGAAATAGCAAAAGGCAGGCAAATATATGTCGTTTTCCCATTGATAGAAGAATCTGAAAAACTTGATTTACAGAATTTACAAGATGGGTATGAAAGACTATTACAATATTTTCCACAGCCTGACTTCCAAATTAGTGTCGTTCATGGAAGAATGAAAGCAAAAGACAAAGATTGGGAAATGCAACGATTTATCAATAAAACGACACAAATAATGGTCGCCACTACGGTAATAGAAGTTGGTGTCAATGTGCCGAATGCATCTGTAATGGTCATTGAAAATACAGAAAGATTTGGTTTGTCACAGTTACATCAGCTTCGTGGACGTGTAGGAAGAGGCGCAGACCAATCATACTGTATACTTATGACAGACTACAAATTATCAAAAGAAAGTAAAGAACGTATCGCTACTATGGTGAGAACAAATAATGGTTTTGAAATTGCTGATGCAGATCTTAAATTACGCGGGCCTGGGGATATTCAAGGAACTCAGCAAAGTGGACTTTTGGATTTTAAGTTATTAAACATCAGTTCGGACAGACCTATTATGGATGCTGCTAGAAATATTGCCATCATGATCATAGACGATGATCCTAATCTGAGTAAACCAGAAAATGAAAGCATCAGCAAACAAGTCAGCGTATTAAGAAGAAAAAACAAAGATTGGGGAAGAGTATCTTGATGTTTATTCCCTGATTGTCAGATAATTAACATACCACTGATATGCTACCAATAATCCTACTGGTAAGATTGTAAAGGATGTAAAGATTATATTTGTGTTAAAACTTATCACTACACTTATACACATTAAAACAGCAATCACAACTGTAGCTAGCTGTAACTTTTTCTGAGTTGCAACATTGTCAGGAATGTGCATACTACCCAAAGGAATCATAATTAAAAACGAAAATAAAGCTAATGCCAATACACCTTCATTGGGAATGAAAGCAAAATAAGAAACTAAAGAAAACAAAGAAATTAAAAGTGCTACACCCACGAAAGTGGACGTATCTTTTTGTTGCTCAGAAAGTGTATATCTACCAAATTTATTGGTCATGAGATATAAATTCATCAAAGGCGAAAATACCCAAGTGGATATAAAAAAAATTACAATCAAGGCTATAATTGGAACCAAATATGGCTTCAATATTTCATTGTTGTCTGCAAGATTACCCAGAAGACGTAAAGCAATGTATGAACCAATGATAAATATCCACTGATTTTTGCCCTTCATCTTACCTAGCCAAAGCATAAACTGCAGAAAATACCTGTATACAGGAAACTTAGATTTCATGGCTTCCAACATGCCTGCTTTAGCATATTCACTCATAGGATCTACCTTAAGAGCTGTCTGAAAATGCATCAGTGCATCATCTGACTTACCGTGATGTAGCAATCCCCAGCCAAGATTAGCATGTGTGTCAGGATTGTTTGGATCCGTAGCTAGAGATTTGTCTATAGTTTCGAATGCTTCTTGCCTTCTTCCAAGACCAACCAACGCTGATGATCGAGCATTGAGTGAAGTGATATTCTCAGCGTCAATTTGAAGTCCTATATTGGCACTATTTAATGCATCTTCATAGTCTTTTGTCTGAAGAAATAAACTTGCCTTGTAAGCATGGTAATCGGCATTTGTTGGTTCGATTATGATGGCTTTATCTATAAGATCTTTTGCTTCTTGAAACCCACGATTTACACTTTTGACATTAGATAAAAGGTAAAAAGCAAATGATTCATTAGGATTCTGGTCGATAATCATGGTACAAAGTTGACTTACATCTTCATACTTATGTAAGCCCATCTTTGCAATAGACATCATTTTTAGAATTTCAATATCATTATATCCTTCAGACATAAGACCTTCAAGCAATTCTTCAGCTTGTGAAAATCTTGATTGACTCAATAAAATATCAACCCTTGAAACCTGTCGGATAAAATCCATATCATTCATCTAAAACACATTAAACATTACATAAAATTACCATATACTTTCTTACTAACTACTTAATATACTTTAATATTTCATCGTAGATACCTGATTCATTCGCAAAAAGAGCATAATTTTTTGCTGTATTAAACCACTCTCTAGTGCTTGCATGATGCTTTTTTGCAGCTACGATCAGATCATTTGTTGTGATAGGTTCGGGTACTCCCGTTTTTAGGGCAATTCTCAATTTTTCTTCTACAGCAATATCTACCATAGCCTTGAGATCCGCACCAGAATAAAACTTAGTTTGTTCGATAACTTTGCTTAGGTCCAACTTTTCTTTAGGCTTTTCATTCATAATGATCTCCAGAATTTTTTCTTTACTGACTGTGTCAGGTGGCGGTACAAATATAATTCGGTCGAACCTTCCTGGTCTTCTAAAAGCTGGATCTAGATGCCAAGGAGCATTGGTAGCGCCCAACACAAGAATACCATCATTATTACCTTCTATACCATCAAGTTCGGACAAAAACTGATTAATCACATGTCGACCAGACGAATTTTTCATATCAGAACGACTAGCGCCCAAAGCATCTACCTCATCAAAAAACAAGACACATGGTGTGTTGCGTCGAGCTACTTCAAAAATGTAACCCATATTTTTTTCGCTCCTTCCTATCCACATATCAAGTATATCATTGATACCTACACTGATGAAATTTGCTTTAATCTCGCCTGCTGTGGCCTTTGCTAGATATGTTTTACCACAACCTGGTGGACCATACAATAATATGCCTCCACCTACTTTTTTGCCATAAGCAGCATACAAATCTGCATTTTCAAGCGGTTTGATGATTTTAAGATCAATTTCTTCTTTTAGTTTGTCCATTCCTCCAACATCTTTGAATGAAATGCTAGGTTTTTCCATCAAAAAATCCTTGTCATCAGGACCATTTGTAAACCCAAATCCAAATGGATCGTCTTCGTCAAATTCATCATCTTCTTCAAAATCAAATGAAGGCATTCTTAGGTTTTCATCCAATTCTTTATCTTCGAAATCTGGATTTTCATCCAATATTTTCTCATATAACTCTTGTGCTTCATCGATAGACTTTTCTCTTACAAGTGATTTTGCACATATAACCATCATCCTTTCAGTGGCCTTATTTCGTGCCATGAGCTCTTCGACAATAACGATAACGCCCGAATATCTGCCTCTTCTAAAATAGACTTCAGCAAGACCTTCCTTGGCTTTTATGTGGTTGGAATCATAATTCAAAACGGTTTGATACTCGACTTCAGCTTCTTCTAACCTACCGAAATGCAAATATTTGCC
This sequence comes from Saprospiraceae bacterium UBA7687, assembly GCA_002482845.1. Taxonomy (GTDB): domain Bacteria; phylum Bacteroidota; class Bacteroidia; order Chitinophagales; family Saprospiraceae; genus OLB9. The sequence goes on along the minus strand of DLGT01000065.1, from coordinate 47,092 downwards.
AGCTAACATTATTCTCAAAGGTAGGTTATCAGGTGATCCTTCTATGGCTTCTTTTAGGGATTCTATATCTTGATTATTCAATTTTCTTTTAATTTTAAGGTGTAACTAATGAGCCCAAAAAAAGCACATGTGGACTGAATTACTAAGTATTATTTACGATTTGACAGGTGTTAAAAACTGAATTATCTTAGCTTCTGCCAATTCGATTTCTGTGATCTCACTTATATTTTTTTCAAGTAACAAAATTGTCTCTTTGATCCTTTGCGCTGTAATATCATAAATGACCTTATGCATTTTACTTTTACTTGAAGATTTATATTTAAGCGTTGACTTTTCTTTTATTTGTTGAATAAACGTCAAAAACTCCTGTCTTGTTTTATCCTTGCCTTTATTAAAGATAGACAGCAACATTCTATTGCCATTGATAAACTGTAAATCTTCAAAAACATCTTCCACATCATCATTTACTTCAGTGATCAAATCATAATATCGCCAATCTGCGAGTGTACCTACAATGTCTTTGAGTTTTAGTTTTTCATAAATAAGTCTTCTGAGCAGTTTAACATCGCATGATTTATAAAAATAAAAATACTCCATGGCAAATCGAAGTGGAGACCGATCTTGTCTGAGTTCTAGCTCATGTTTTTCGTATTTCCGTATGTGATTTAGGTATAAATGATGGTTCTCGGTAGGTATTTCTAACCGTAATAATTCTTGCCCAATATTCTGCCAATGGAAAGCCAAGGTTTCATCTTTTGTATTCCAATTTGCTTCCAAATGTGCATCCAAATGATAAATGGCAGTCTGTAGTGAAATAAGTTTTTCCCACAAATCAGCTTTGGATTCTTCTGAAAAATCCTGAGCGAGGGCTAATAACTCAGGGAATAATCGGTATTCAAAGAGAGCTATTATTTTTTTGTGTAATTCTGTCGAATCGATATGGCTTTCTACCATGTTTTATACGTTTTATATGTTTTGTTTTAGCAAGTGCAATTCTTTATCGAATGACCAATCCTTACAACTTGAAGGTGTAAATTTGTACATTTTAATAGAATCTTCAAAATATATACGACAAAAACCGAAGAATAGCTGTTGGAAACGAGAATTTCGGAAATCGCTTGATTGGTTTTATAGTTATTTTTAATATTATTTCACCTACCAAGATCAAAAAGAAATTAACCCGAAGAATAACTGATCTCTTCTGCTAACCACTGTAGTGAAAATAGTAAATTTATAATTTAATGTTACATAGCATGTAAGCTTTATTTCAAAAACTCCTTTATCAATCCATTTACTTCTGATGCTTTCTCAAACATGATAAAGTGACCACCTTTTTCAACTAAATGTAGGGTGCAATTTGGTATTTTTTCAGCGCCTGCTTTAGCAAATTTTTCAGTAGGGCCACCATTCAGAAATCTATTGGGAATCAAGTTGTCATTGGATCCAAATATACATAATGTAGGTTGTTTTATCAATGCTAGAAAATCAAAAACTGGACTATCCACCATCGCATTAACACCTTGGGTGATGTGGTAACAATAATCTGTAAAATCAGATGCAGTTCTTATTTTAATACGATCATCTATCATAAATTGGGCTTCTTTTGGCATGTCATAAAAATTGTAGGCATAGTTTACCCTGATTTGTTCTACCGTAGTCAGTTTTACACCATCTACGGTCATCACATCTCGGAACCATTGTCTCTGACCTTTATTAAATGTCTCGAATCCAGCTGGTGCAACCAAAATCAATTTGGATACTAGATCAGGATATTTGAGTGCCGTGGAAATGCCTATTTGTCCCCCCATAGAATGTCCAACCAAAACGACATTTTTGATATTCAATTTTACGCAAAAATCGTGAATTACTTCTGCAAAAAAATCCATGGATACATTATAGTTACCTTTGGAAGATTTACCGTATCCAGGCAAATCAATGGCGATGCATCTATAGTCAGATTGGAGCGCTGAGACATTATTTTTCCACGCGGGAATGTAGGATGCTAGACCGTGGATAAATAGGATGGTTTCGCTGCCTTTTCCTTGGTCAGAGTAGGCTATTTTGATATCATCTTTGATGGTGACAGTCTGCGTGGGTAAGCCATAATCTAAGTCAGTCATTCTGAATGATCCGGTTTGAGCTACCATAAAACTAGCTATAAAAAAGGTAAATATGATAGTGAATGACGGTTTCATGCTATTGAATTTGATCTTTAAAAATGAAAATAAATTACTGTTTTGCAAAATTTTAGAATATCAACCATTTGAGACAAACAAAACCCAACCAAGGGTCAATTGGTCTTTCGGCGACTCCACCATTGGTTAATGTACTGTCATAAAAATCGCCCAAACCCATATACGCTCCATGCGCTTCTACAGTTAAGAATGCACCAAAATCGTAGCCAACTTTTGCATTGGCTTCCCAACCCATAAAGTTACCGCCACCATTAGGAGCGATGGTAGAAAACCCCGTAGCACCACCTATTTTAGAGTGGAGTTTATTAGGAATCAAATCGCGCGAAAAATTGACTGTACCACCTGCAATGCCGTATCCCATATTGGAAATGTCCGTGACAGCAGCTACAAAACGATTGACAACATTGCCATGAGGAAATAGAATATATCCACCATGACCTATAAAAATTCCACCCGGACTTCCCCATGTATTGGCAGTCATGACACCACTATATTTTTTGTCTGCTATACCATTATCATCACCACTTGTGAAAATGACATCGCCTGTGATGGCATCACCTGTGGTCTGTCCATAACGATATCCTGCACGAAGATTGGCTGCAATACCACCTATGGAAACTGTTTTGGTGTAGGTCTCGCTACCAGCTGCTTTTTGTCTGATGGTTCCAAGATTATAATTTACGAAACCTGACATAAACCAGCGATCAAGCATCATCTCTTCATTTCTTGAGAAATAAGTTCCCAACCAAAATACATCAGATTTGTAGGGATCTGCACCTATGGGAAAACGAAAAGCACCATTATACGTCGTCAATTGGCTACCATAACCTTGACCAAGAATACTAACACCACCTTTACCTGATGAGTTGTCTTTGATATAATAAACAGAAGCACCAACGTTCCATTTGGGTGATAATGTGACTTGCTGATTGAGTTCAAAAAGAGTCACATCATCATTTAATTCTACGTTATTTTCATACAATTTATAAAATCCAGCTTTTAGTTTTTTGTTGTCTGTTTGTCTTCTCACGCTGATACCTACACCGTCTGTACCGAAGTAGGCAAGCCTGTAACCTGTTGTAGTAAATTTATCAAAAAAAGTGCGATACAAATCATGTGGTGAGTCAAACATTCTTTGCAATCCTACATTGACTGTCCAATACTTAGTTGGAACAAACTCCACTTCTAGGTTTTGGGTTTGTAGGTTGACTTGATCAGCGGAGATTGCCGAACCGAAGTTTCCACCTGTGCCATAAGCGACATCGCCCCATGTCCAGTCTATCTCAAAAGAAGCTCTCAGTGTGGCTTTTCCATCAAAAATACTTGGTGTGTATATAAAAAAAGGAATGGCTCGCTGCTCAGCATATCGGGCTTTGAAGTCTTTGGAGGTTGTGGTCGTATTGGCTCCGAAGAGTCTTCCTACGATTTGTCCTTTGAGAAAATCATTTTCAGGAGCTATATTCATAGCTACATTTTGCTGATAAAAATACACATATGCTTGCAGTTGACGATTGGCTTTGGTGGGTAATGTTTTGTCAAAACCTTTGAAACCATCGCTACCGGATTCTTGTGCTCCAAGCAAAATAGGTAATACCAGGATAATTGAAAAAATGATATTTCTAAACATGCTGAAAATATTTTTTGTAAAAACAACAAAACAAAACGGGAAAGGAGACCAAACTCCCTTCCACGCCTTTTATTAAAGCCACAATTTTATTTTACACTTACGTAGTTTTGGATGTTTAATTGGCCAAAAGCACCGCCTGAAGTACTACCGAACCCACCTGCTGGTGTAGGTGGTGTTACATTTGGGATAGAAGGCTCAGTTTGTGCTACTTCATATTTCATGCTCAATTTATCAGCTGCTACTTCAAAGATTCCTTCGGCGGTCAATGATGTTGGTGATGATTGACTAAGTGTAATGGTGTAAATCGAACCTACAGAAGATTTTGTTTGTGTGTATGTACCAATTAGAACTGCTTTTGTGCCACCTTTCCATTGGTTTACAGTGTAAGTATTATTTGCTTTAAACTCAGCAATAATTGAATCAGCCAAGGTAGCTAAAATCGGAGCTACAGGAAAAGACTTCCATTTTCCTTGAACTCCAACAAGACAAGCGGTACAAACACCGCCACAATCGATGTCAGTTTCGTCTTGGTTTTTGATGCCATCTGCACAAGTGCCTTTGTCATCTTCTTTGCCACAACTTACCATAATGATCGATGCAAATAGCACCATAATTCCAAATAATTTTAAAGATTTCATTTTATGAATTTTAATGATTTAAAAATATGTTTTATAAAAATTTTAAAGATTTCCTATCTATTTTACCACTATCTGTTTTAGGCAATGCGGAGATAAATGTTATGTATTTGGGCACTTTGTATTTTGCCAATTTACTGATACAAAAATTCCTTATTTCTTCATCAGAGATCAAAGATTCCGCCGACTTAACTATGAAAGCCTTTCCTACTTCTCCCCATTTTTCATCTTTCACACCGATGACTGCACACTCCTGAATATCAGTATGTTGTCTCAATACTTTTTCTATCTCAGCAGGATATACATTTTCGGCACCACTGATGAACATGTTCTTTAGTCTGTCTACGATATAGAGATATTTATCTTCATCCTCTATGACAATATCACCAGTTTTAAACCATTCGCCATCGTTAGAAAAAGCATCTTTTGTAGCCTTATCATTATGCCAATATCCTGGCGTCACCATTGGTCCACGAAGCCATAATTCTCCTGCTTCATTAGCTTGACAATCGTGGCCATTTTCGTGGATAATTCGATGTTGGACATAAAAATTGGGGCGACCGATACTTCCTTTTTTATTTATGGCGTCATCTTGATGCAATGATGTCAAATTAGGTCCAACTTCTGTCATCCCATATCCTTGCCTGATGGCTACACCTTTTCTTGCATATCTTTCTATCAATGGTATAGGCATGGATTCGCCCCCGACGATGATATAATCCAAACAAGATAAATCACTACTTTCGAAGCTTTTTTCATTGGCCATCATACCAAGCATTGTAGGGACGCCCATGAAGATATTACATCTTAATGAAGCAATGGTTTGTAATACTTTTTCGGCTTCAAATTTATTGCACATGCTGACGAATCCTCCGTGGTGTAGAAAAGGTGTCAATAATACATTCCAACCACCTGTATGAAAAGGTGGCATCACATTTACCGTTCGACTTTCTGCATTCAGTTTGAGAGAAAGTGCTGTATTAATACTATTCCAAAACAACATTTTGTGGGTATATTTCACACCCTTGGGCTTGCCTGTAGTGCCTGACGTATAAATGATAAAGATTGGGTCATCGTCTTCTACTTGTGTAATTATATTGATTTCGTCACCATCTATTGTGGTCAGAATAGCATAGTCTTGATTGATATTTGCAAAATCTTGACTTACCAAATGTTCATATTTCTTTTGGGTCAAAATAAGTTTTGGAGAAGCATCATGAACGATATCAATTACTTCTGCTTGTGCCAATCTATAGTTGATAGGCACAATGATAAAACCAGCTTTCTGTGCTGCCGAAAAAAGGGCTACATATTCGATATCATATTCTGCAAGTACTGCTACCCTATCGCCCTTAACAATATTGTATTCTGAATTTAAATATTGGGCTATTCCATTGGCACAATCATTCAAAGTTTTATAGGTGATCTCTTTGCCACTTTCGTGCTCTTGAATAGCAATTTTATTAGGACTATAAAGTGCCCATTTAGAAATCCAATCTTGTTGCCAAATATCCATAATCAATTACATTTTAAACAATGAAGCTCCGAATGCCAATCCTCCACCTGAACCCATAAAACAAATGATATCACCGCTTTTGATCTTTCCTTTTTTCATCCATTCGTCCAATGCCATAGGGATACAAGCCGAACCTGTATAACCATAATAATGCATGATGGTGGCTGCCTTTGACCTATCTACACCAAGCAAATCCATCGTTTGGAATATCGAATTTATATTGATTTGGGTTAAAAAGTAATGATCGATATCATTGGGCGTAATGTTTTCTTTCTCACATAGATCTTGTATCATTTTGCTCCAAACTTCAGGATTGATATGCGTCGGTATTTTTTGGACAAATTTGAGTTGATGGTCATGATTTTCGATGGCTTCGTGGGTCACAGGTTCGTGGCTTGCACCAGCATATATTCCCATCCAACCATTAAATTCTCCCTTAGTTGCCAATTTGCTCTGAAGAAATCCTTCATCATTTTTTGCCAATCCTACTACTACTGCACCTGCACCATCAGCAAATAAAGTCACAGTTTTTTTATCCTGAAGATTGAGATATTTACTCATTGTGTAAGCGCCTACCACAAGGATTTGATTGTATTGGTCGTCAGATTGGATATATTTTGTCGCTACATCTAGGCCTGTTACAAATCCAGCACAAGCGGTATTAATGTCAAAAGTCCCTGCATTGACAAGTTTCATCCTATCTTGTATGACCGATGCTGTAGATGGTGAAATATACTCCGGTGTGTCAGTGGCAATGATCAATAAGTCGATGTCTTTTGGCTTCAGATTTGCATTTTCGAGTGCAATTTGACAAGCTTTTTCGACCAAATCAGCTGTACTTTCGTTTTCACTACACCATCTTCTTTCGTATATTTGAACATGTTGTTTTAGCCAAGTATCAACATCCTCGCCCAATAATTCATTAAAATATGAATTGGGGACTACTCTTTCAGGGACGTACGAACCTGTAGATAAGATGGTGGCATTTCTTCGCTTATGTGACGATGGGAATTCTGTCTTCACTATTTCTTATTTAGATTTGGTTTATCGTTATTTTTTGTTTATTTCTATAAATGGAAAAGAGTATCAATCCGACCACAACTGCTGATACAATAGCCAAAGTTGCTGCCACAGCTGGATTTCTAATGGCACCTGTTGTATAAGGTGTCAATTGTCCATAATAGACGCTGAAATGTACCACCATGGCGGTAATCGAAGCTCCAATGGCTGCTTGTTTGGGTGTATCTTTGATAAATATTCCGAATAATACGGGTACAAAAGCAGCAGAAAAAAAGGCATATACACCATTTTGGGCAAGGATTCCTACACTTAGATTTGGATTTATCAATTGGTTGCAGCTAATTATGATTGCCAAAACGGCCAACAAAACAATGACAACTTTATTAATTATAGAGAGGCTTGATGAATCTTCCTTTATTTTAGCAAAAGGTGCAATGATGTCATTTGTTATCGTGGTAGAAAGAGACTGAACAATGCCTTCTAAAGTGGATAATCCTGCTGCTATTAAGCCTAAAACGACCACAATACCTACCCCAACAGAAAACTGTTTGACTACATAGGTAGATAGGATGCTGTCCATTTTCATGGGAACACCATCAACCATCAGATCTGGAAACATCAATCTCGCATAAAGTCCTGCAAAAAGTACAAAAAAGAATAATGTCTCTACGACGATAGCAACTGTAAGATATTTATTTACATCTTCATCGGTTTTGAGCAAAAGTGATTTGGTGATGATGTGTGGCTGACAAACAATGGCAATTCCTACTATAAAATTACACACAATCACTTCAAACCAATCTCTGAAAAGTGGACTGCTAGCATTAAATGAAGAAGACATATTTGGGTCTAAAGCATCTAGTTTTGACCAAAAAGCATTTATTCCTTCACTAAAATGACCAAATCCAGATGTAATTAAAATAATAGCCACGATGATCATCAGTATCGCTTGAATCGTATTGGTATAAACCATAGAATTGGCACCACCAAACATCGTATAGCCAAAAACAAAAACGACTAAACTCACCAAAACGATCAACTCATCTGCTCCAACTGCACTAGCTATTACTTTAGTCAACCCTACACAGATTAAAACAATAAATGTAAGTAAGAGTAAAGAAAAAAATGCCATTAAAATGGAAAAAAATGGACTAACATAACGTTTGCCTACCCACTGAGCTAGAGTGAGTGCTTTGATACTACTGCCATATTTTCTGAAACTTTTACTCAGGACGACCAAGGAAATAAATAGTCCGATGGGCAGCACAACAGACATAGCTAGAAATGCACTCCAACCATATAATGCCACAAAACCAGGATTGATAATAAATGTCGCCGCACTTGTGATACTAGCAGCGAGTGATAAGCCGACCACCGTAGGAGAAAATCCGCTACCCAGAGCAAATTCTTTAATATTTTTGGTTTTCTGTGCTCCTTTATATACGATATACAAAGTAATGCACATATAAATACCAAGAATGAGAAGTGTGGCTTGTGAAAAATTCATTAATGATTTGTTTATGTTACACTAATAACGATGCTAATATCTATGTTTAATTGATAAGCATACCAATAATAAATATTAATATTTGATATGACTTTAAATACTATAATTACTTAATACCATGTATATCAGATTATTATAATACTATAAGATAATGCGACTACAATTACGCATTATTTACATTTCCTAAATAATATAGTGAGTAATCATTAAACCTACCTATTTTTGCCGTTGAAACGTAATATTTTAACAATTAATCATTGAATCATGAAATCATTGGAAGGAAAAGTTGCTATAGTCACAGGTGGATCTGCGGGAATCGGTAAAGCTACGGTTTTAAAATTTATAGCAGAAGGAGCCAAAGTAGCTCTTTGGGATATCAACGAAGAAAGAGGTCTAGAATTAGAAAATACTTTAAATAAGGAAGGGAATAATATCACCTTCTACAAGGTAAATACAGCTGATGAAACACAAATAAACGAAACTGTAATAAAAGTCATCAATGATTTCGGTAAAATTGACATCCTTGTGAATAATGCAGGTATCACTAAAGATTCATCCTTGTTAAAAATGACAACAGAGCAATGGAACCAGGTAATTGATATTAATCTTACAGGAGTATTTTTATGTACAAAAGCCGTGGCGCCACACATGGTTACCAATGGTTATGGTCGTATCATGAATGCGTCTTCTGTGGTAGGATTGTATGGTAATTTTGGACAGACAAATTATGCAGCTACAAAAGCAGGCGTCATCGCTATGACTCAGACATGGGCAAAAGAATTGGGCCGAAAAGGTATCAATGTCAATGCAGTAGCTCCAGGATTTATATTGACAGAAATGGTGCAAGCCATGCCTGAAGCAGTACTCGCCAAAATGAGTGAAAAAGTGCCACTCAACCGATTGGGCAAACCTGAAGACATCGCCAACATTTACGCATTTCTGGCTTCTGATCAAGCAGATTATATCAATGGCACCACCATCAGTGTAGATGGAGGCATTACGTTATAAATATAGTTTGAGTGATGGTTTTCTATATGACTTTGAGCTAAAATCATGATTTTCAAAGCATCTCTCTTTAACGATTTCGTAAATCAAACAAATTAACAATTCAACATAATTAACACTTGAAATCACGTCTAAACAAGTTTTCATCGTTTGCTTCATGTATTCTTCCACATGAAGCAATTTTTCTTTTGGAATACAAAAAATTTGAAGATAGTGAAAAAAAAAGCATAGTAGATACGATGATTTACAATGCTGCTTTGATTGAAAACTATGCTGAATACAATGATGCTATTGACAAAAGGAAGTATAGTTATATTAAAAATTGGTGTACTAAATTACTAGATTCTCTCGATGTAGATAAAACGCTTGAGAAACTTTTAATTTGGGAAAAACTCATTATGACGGATGCCATTACTAAAGAAGATGAGAAGGAACTCATTAGGATATTAAAATCTTCAGATTCTTCTCATTTTAATTTCATAAAATTGTATGACATTTCGAGAGTGTATAGGCATTACTTACAGATCAGACTTAGATATAAGGATTTTGAAATCGTACACCATTTTATCCATAAATACAGAACAGATTACGAATATTCAAAACTTGTCAATGACAAACTCCATGATGCTACCAATGAAATCATCAATCATTACGTCCATAAAAAGGATACTCAGAATGATTGGTATCCTTGGCTAAAATCCATTTTCTACAATGAATCTTTAGATGGATATAACCGATTATTGGCATGGATAAGGATTGTTTTTATTGCGCACAACAAACGTTCTTATGATATCCTAGAAGACAAGTTTGAATATTTTGACAAGATGATCAAAAGTGGACATTTTTATTCACGAAGGATTTTGGTCAATTTTTACAGTCAATACTTGTTATATCATTCTTCCTTTCAGAACTTGGAAAAAGCTACCTATTACGGTTACCTATCTATCAAAGAAATCAATAATGATTATCTTTATTATGTAAATAATTTAGTGGCTATCTTGCTTCGCTCCAAAAAAGCTACAGAAGCCTACGACATACTAAAATCATCCCAAAACGTCGCTAAGGAATCTCCAAATTTCCATAGTAAAATCGGTCATACAGCTTTTATGATCTTTGCCTTAATAGATCTGCAAAAAGCAAAACAAGCTGAAAATCATGCCTTTGTATTTCTAACAGCATTTAAAAAAGAAATATTTGACCACAGATGGCATTTGTTTTTTACAGCTTACTTTAAGGCGATGTTGGTGAGTGGAAATTTCCCTGGTATTATCAAAAATTACACCACATACAAACTTAAAGAAAAGGATGACCACTACAGTGAAAGTGCAAATTATACACCTTCAATCCCTTGGATGTATCATTTGGCATTGTACAAACTAGGCGATCTTGCTTTCCAAGAACTACACAAAATACTACTTGACTTACGTTCCAAAACAAAAGAATATCACTCCACAATGGGAAATGATGACCTGATCGATATCACAAAATTGGTACTAAAAAATGATTTCGGAAAGATAGTTTGGTAGGGATTAAAGAAACAACTAACTTTAAAAAGTTAAACTAATGAATTGGGTCCCTGATAAAATTATTTCATTCAAACTATTAAATAATCTATTTTCAGCTACAATAGAAACTGACTTTTATTTATCTTTGTTACCTTCTAAATTAACAAAGCCATGGACACCATCATTGAGTATTTCAGCAACATTCCTTCATCACATCGAACTATTATTTTGGTAGGTGGATTGACCATTTTTTGGCTCATAGAAAGTGCTATTCCACTATTCAAGTTTAACTATCGAAAATGGGACCACGCTAAAGTAAATATCTTTTTTACAGTAACTACGATTATTGTTAATTTTTCTATGGCATTCATTTTGGTAAAAACATCTGATTATGTTACTTTACATAAAATAGGGCTTTTACATTTGTTACATTTACCTTTATGGGGATTTATGATACTTGGTATTCTATTGATGGATCTAATCGGCGCGTGGTTTATTCATTGGATAGAACACAAAGTAAAATGGATGTGGAAATTCCACTTGATTCACCATACAGACCAACAAATAGATACAACGTCTGCAAATAGACATCATCCTGGAGAGAGTGTTTTTAGATTTGTATTCACCACTATGGCAGTTATAATTATTGGTGCTCCCATGTGGATGGTGTTTATGTATCAGACGATGTCCGTTGTTCTTACCCAATTTAATCACTCAAATATACAAATGCCAAAATGGCTTGACAATGTATTAGGGATTCTTTTTTGTACACCAAACATTCATCGCATTCACCATCATTACAGACAACCTTATACTGATACCAACTACGGAAATATATTTTCAATTTGGGATCGCATTTTTGGTACTTTTGTAATGGTTGACAATAGGAAATTAGTCTATGGTGTAGACACCCATATGGATCCTAAAGAAGTGACAAATATTACGACTATTCTCAAGATGCCTTTTATGCCTTACAAAGAAGCAATTGCATATGATAAAGATGAGTACCTTGAATAAAAACTCATTGACATTTTTAGCATCAGTTAAATTTATGAACTATAGATTAAAAAACAAGAAAAGCACAAAACTTTATCCTTAAGGTTTTTTCAATATTAAGATAAGAGTATGTTTAAAAATTTTCTTAGTTGCTAATCAATAAGATATGGTTCTGACGATAAAAGATTTAAAGAGTTTAGCCTGTCTGCCGGCAATGTAAAAGAAAGGCAGGTGAACTAAACGATGAGATTATTTTGAACTCAGGTTCATAAGATATTGATAATATGGCAATAAAATTTTAAACATACTCTAAACTAAATTTTAGTAAATCTAATTATTTTATCATCGACTATTAAAGTGTAAACTCCATTTGAAAATGATTCTACATTGATTTCTCTGATATTTTGACCATTTATTCCTTCATACACAACTTGACCTAAACCATTCACAATTCTAACTGTATAAGTGCCTAAACAATCTTTATTTAAGAATAATATGTCAGATGTTGGGTTTGGATAAATATAAAAACATGTTGTCAAATCCTTAGATGTGCTACTCGGGCTACAGTCTACTATTATTTCTTCGTAACTACTACAAGGATTGGCATTCCCGTAAACCAAAATTGGCTTTTCGTTATCTTTGATTAAGCGACACATTAAAGCTGAATTACAATTTGACAGTGAAGGGTTATTTGTAAGTACAACAGCAAAACTGTCATTTGTATTTGAGAAAAAATAATCATAATTAAGGTTATCAAAGTATGCAATTGATGAGAGATTGTCGTTATTTTCTAAGGTAAGGCTTCCACCCAGACTGTCCAAATTAGGTAGCAGGATATCTTTTTTCAAGTCCTTTATCACCAAATCCCCACCTATTTTATTCAGTTGAGTATTTAAAATAGAAATCAGTTCGGGATTACCTGCAATAATTAAATCACCTCCAATTTTTTGTAAATTATTAATGAGCGGGGTATAGGCCAGTTTTAAGTTATTTTGGAAAGAAATAGATCCTTTAATAGTTTTTACGCTAGAAAGGTTAGTTCCCACATTTGACGCTGTTATATCGTGGAGTATTAAATCTCCTTTTATTTCAGTTGCGTTAATCATTGGTTGTATTATAGTCACCATGGGATTATTTTTGATAATAAAATTACCATTTAACTCTGGAAGATATCGTTGAAACTCGATTCTCTCTAGAGATTGATTATTAATTACTTGAATACTACCTCCAATATAGTTAATGGAATTTAGCTCTGTGGTATTTTTTAACACTGGATTATTTGTTAAATTGAAATCGCCATCTACTTTTTTTAAGAACTCTAATCCAACCAAAGTTGAAAGGAATTTATTATTTTTTATCGTTAAAGAACCTTGTATTTCCCGAATAAATGTAAGACCAGACAAATCCGTGATATTACTTACATTTGAATCACCAACACATTCTCCAATACACAAATTACCTTTCAAAATATTACAGTTCTTCATGTCTCTAACAAAATTATGGACATCCATTTGATTTCTCAATACCGTACTATTGATAAAGCACATATTTGTATCAGATTGAATCCTAATATTATCAAAATAGATCGAATTGCCCCTAGATCTATCAGAAGGGCATCTAACAAAAAATCGCAATTGAACATCAGTCAAATTCTCATAATCATCTAAGGAAACTTTTTTTGTTAACCATTCATTATTCTTGGGAATAAATCTTGCCGTTCTTAACTCTGGTGCTTTACTAATTTCTTGACTGCTAAAAGTTTTTAACTTGTCATAACCATTTAAACAACCTGTTTCGTATGCCCCTATCTCCAACGCAAATGCGTAGTTAGAATATGATGTAGCCACGTCAAAATAGAGCGCTGGATATTTTATATTAGACAAATCAAAACTTGAATAATGTAAAAAGGCAAAGTTCTTATTATCTGGTTTGGATATACCAGCATCTTCTTGATCATATTTCCAATCCCAGCTGTCAACTATTAGACAGTTTTCTGAGTTTCCATAACCTCCTATAGGCTTGTCAAATCCAAGACTTGAGCCATCTACTTTAATAAAAGTAACATTATTTTGGCTTCTTACCATAAAATCTCCAATACTATTTGGTTCTAAATTTTCAAAATCTTCATTGGGAATAGCATGTTTCCCAGCTACTAAATATCTAATACTGTCATTTGTCTTTATTATGTCAGCCTCGTTTGGCGAATCAATAATATAATCAACATCTGTATTTACATAATGTCGACCTGGTTCCAATAAAATCGGATTGAAATAATATTCTTTTGATTCTCCAGGTGATATAGTGTCATAAACTATTTTTGATTCGCTAAGATTTCCTATTTTTAGGTCCATTTTAAAACCTGTAATACCATATTGACATTTATTCTTTACAACAATAGAAGGTAAAATTTGATTCCCACAATAATTAGATTGCTTTGGAGTATTATTTGTTACTTCGATTTTATATTCTTTTTTTAGACCTGAAGTCACTGCGATACAGTCAATAACTGTATAATCAGTATCCTCAATGAAAGCAATCATTCTTAGATTAGATGGTTCTATTACTTCTTTTGGAATTGTTATTTCTGAACTACCATGATAGGAGCCAGTTGGATTAAGAAAAACACCAACTCTATATCTAAAGAAACCTCTGAATATGTAAGTAAAGTTTTGAAAACCATCTGGACCAACAGGTGAACTCAAATCAACTACCTCTTCAACTAAAACTTGTGTCATATACACCGTTTGACTTACCAAGCCATTTGAAGATTTAATTCCACACAAGCTTGTGATTTTTTTGAAGTCATCGCTAAAATGTAAAGAATACCCAAAAAAACCTGCTTCTATGTTTTTTACAACTTGAATATTTTCGAGAAATTCAGTCTTTAAGTTTAATGTATTGCCTTTTGGTCGAGACCCTGTTGGCAAATGTTTTCCATCTACTATTGTTGTTGGAACGGCATTCACATTAGTGTTAAAAGAGCTTAATCTATTAATTACCTGGGCTTTGACTGGAGAATTAAATGTATCTATTTCTGGAAAATCAGTATGATATTTTATAATATGATATTTTCTGTAAAACATTTTCGACGCTACACTATCAATATATTTATGTGATTTATTGTAGTCTTTGGCCGATAAATTTGTAAACTCTTCAATCAAAATATTTTGTGAAGACAACAAAGATATACTGGATATAAGCACAAAAAACAAAGAAAATATTCTTTTTAAATAAATCGTTTTACTCAAATACATTTTTATACAGATTTTAAATGTTAGATAAATAGATTGTAATATCAAGTGTCTTTTCCATCTTGTTAGCTACCGAAGTAAAAAATAAGAATAAACTTCAACAATACTAAATGTATTTCTATAATGATGAGCGTTGAAATTCATTTATACACCAAATTTTTGCGGTGTAAACATAGTGTAAATATTTTGAATAAATATAGTTATTTATGAACAATAAAAAAGGCAGCACTATAATGATTACTTATAATTACTGCCTTTATTAGACTATTATTGTTTAAACTTGTGACCCCGGAAGGGTTCGAACCTCCAACCATCAGAGCCGAAATCTGATATTCTATCCAGTTGAACTACGGAGCCAACATATTTCAGATTGCAAAGGTATGGAAATTACCTTTTATTTTCAAATCAGATATAAAAAAAGCCTTATCTCTTTGAAGAAATAAGGCTTTTTATATTTTAACTTACCTACTTTTTAATCTGTAGATCAGAATTAAGAATTGATTTTAATTAACTCTACTTCGAATATCAAATCACTTTTTGGTGGAATTGCACCCGGGTAACCATTCTCACCGTAAGCTAATTTGTATGGTATGTAGAACTTGTATTTAGCGCCTTCCTTCATCAACTGTACACCTTCAGTCCAACCTTTGATAACTTGATTCAGTCCAAAGTCGATAGGCTCACCACGTTGTACACTACTGTCGAATACCTTGCCATCCAAGAATGTACCTGTATAATGTACTTTCACATTAGATGTTGCTGTTGGTGTTTTACCTGTTCCATCCTGAAGGATGATATATCTAAGTCCGCTTTCTGTTACATTTGGAAACTGCAACTTAACTTTTTCAGCTTCTGCAGCAAGTTTAGCTTCTCTATCTTTTTGTTTTTGTACCATATTTGCCTGTTCATCCGCAAAAACTTTGGCAGCATTAAATGCTTCAGCAGAAGCCCCTTTTCTGATTATTTCTAACTTAATAATAGTGTCGTTTTGAGCTATGCTATTTACTATGTCTTGACCTTGAATGACATGACCGAAAACAGTATGCTTATTATCCAACCATGGCGTTGCTACGTGTGTAATAAAAAACTGTGATCCATTGGTAGCTGGACCAGAATTTGCCATACTCAAAATACCAGGCCCCACATGTTTTAAACTTTCATCAAACTCGTCCGCAAATTTATACCCAGGATCTCCAGTACCAGTACCAAGTGGACATCCACCTTGAATCATAAAATTCGCGATTACCCTATGAAATTTCAATCCATCATAGTATGGTGTTCCATCTGCTTTTGCTTTATTTTTTATGTTACCTTCTGCCAATCCTACAAAGTTTGCAACTGTCAAAGGAGTTTTTTGATGCTCTAATATGGCATAAATATCACCTTTGTTGGTATGAAATTTTGCATACAAACCATCAGGCTGCGTGCTTAAAAACTGTTGATCCATTTTATTAATTTGTTTGTTTTTTTGAGCAAATACGGTCAAGCTCAACATGGCCATTCCGAGTGTAAAAAGAATTTTATACATTTTTTATACTTTTATTTGATGGGTCAAAAGTATTAATAATATTTGTTATAATGTGTATCCAAACCAATTTTAATGTTACTTTAACAACGAATATGCACCTTTGGCAAAATAAAAGACTACATTATTTTAATATACTTAATGTTTAAATCAGTTTGTGGGGAATAATCATAGCAATTAACCCCAAAATTAAAAACAAAACAAGATAGAGTAGAAATTTGTTATCACCAACATTAAATGATATTTCGGAGTGAAAATAATAGATCTTACAAATAATTCAAAACATAAGGTAAATGCTGAAATAAATAAGCACTGCGGAGGCACATCTATGGATACTTTCTGGATTATGCGCTTCCAGAAAGGTTTGGGTGGTTTTACTTTTAAGGATCCATTGTCAGAAAGTGAAGATGAGCGATTTATGGTATCTTTGGCTGTTTTTAATCAAGGTATTGGTGTTTATTGCCGAAATATGTATAAAAACTATTTAATACTTATTCCAGATAGTAACATTACAAAACTTGAAGTTCAAAAACAAAAAGATATTATTGCTCCATATAGCTTATCTTTATTCAGTTTGTTAAAAAAAGTAGGCGCGTCGGATTATACTGCCAGCAAATATTTGATGCCTAAAGAAATTATAACAGAAAATAAAGCAAAACTAACCATCCGTATGCCTGAGAAATATCTTTCTTTAGAAATAGATAAAATATCTCCTGAAAAAGTAATTTCATTGTTAAAAAAGACAAAATTTATATCTTTGACAGAAATAAATATTGAGTCCCCACAGCTAAAAAGTGCATTATGAAACGAGTCACAGGTATTGGTGGAATTTTCTTTAAATCCAAAGATCCAAAGTCAACGAAAGAGTGGTATGCCAAACATCTAGGTTTTAATACGGATGAATGGGGAGCTGCTTTCATAACCAAAAAAGTAGAAGATCCAAGCAAAAATGCATACCTACAGTGGAGTCCATTCTCATCTCAGACAGATTATTTCGAACCTTCTCAAAAGGAATTTATGATCAATTATCGAGTCGAAAACATCGAAAAATTGGTTACTTTATTGAAAAATGAAGGCGTTACTTTTTGTGATGAGATTACTTCTTATGATTACGGCAAATTTGTTCATATTATGGATGAAGATGGCAATAAAATAGAATTATGGGAACCAGTGGATGAAGTTTTTGATAATTTTTATAATACTAAACCATGATAGCAATTATAACTCTTCTAATTAGTCTAAATTTTACAGCAAATCTTCCTGCTATCAAGGAAAATGGACAAAATGTATTATTTGCGGGTGTTGAAAATCAAATAAGTATTGCTATCAATCATACAAATCCAGAAGATATTACAGTAAAAGTCACTTCAGGTAATATATACAGAAGAGATGACAGTACTTTTGCTTTTAGCCCACCCTATGAAGTAGAAGATTTTAAAATTAAGTTGTATTATAAAAAAGTTCTGTGTGAAGTAAAAACCATGTCAGTAAAAAAATTGCCTGAACCTTCCCTGAAATTTGAAGGGGAATTAAATGGTAAAATATCTTTAGCTAATATTACATCTGCGACTGCGTTAAAATTAGACTATGGACCTGGCATTCCAGAAAATGTAAAAAGCAAAATATTCTCTTATAACTTATTTATAAAACCCAAAAACAGCCCCAACCCTTCTTCATTTTCCATCAGATCCGAAACATTAAATGAACAAGCTATTAATTTTATAAAGACTCAAGAAGAAGGAACAAAACTTATATTTAATAATGTCTTAGCCATATCTCCAAACGGAGTTCACACAAGGATTAATGACACAAAAGAGATCTTATTGACAGAAAAGTAAGATATTTTCCCTTTTATTGCATTTTTTTCATCATCATTCATGAATACTAGCACCTACATCAATATCTTACTTTAAGGTCTAAACATATAAGTATAAATAAAACATATATACTATTCATAATCAATGTATTACGAACATTTATTTATATTAAACAAAATACTACCGCAGCCAAAAAGAAATTATACAATGTGTAACTATCTAATCGTAACTTGAAATTTTTTGTTATATTTTTAACTCTTTTGGCATCTTTTTAGATAAAATAAATTAAATTTGTAGTAAGTTTACTATATATTTGTAATCAGTTTCAACCCCAGTTTTGAGAATTTATTAAATATTTGGCAATTATCGTAATTGTCCTTATCATTTTTTTATTAAAACTCAAAACAAGATCTTATGCGTTTTATACAATTTATATTTTTGGTTTTTGTTCCTTTATTTACAACTACAGCTCAGGACAATACCGTCATTTTGAACCCAAAAATTAATTTCACAATTCCTACTAATGAGATAGATCAACTCAAAAGTGCTTCTAATAAACGTAAAACAGAAGGGATTCCAATAAAACTTACCTTACCTGATGGTAAAGAAATTTTGTATCATTTTGTCAGAAATGACGTGATGAGCGATGAAATGTCAGAAAAGTATCCTGAAATAGCAACTTATTCAGGGTATTCAGATTATTCGAGAAATCATCATGTCGGCTTGACCCTATTTAAGGATAAATTACACATATTTATCATTGGAGAGCACGAAAAATCTATTGTCATAGATCATATCACAGGCAATGAGTATATGTCTACTTTCGGTGATAGTAAGGAGAATTTCGAATGTAGCACTGATCATAACCATTCAAGGCCTTTCATCCCGTCAGGTGCGAGGACATCAACAAATGGATCTACTTTAAAAAACTACGATTTTGGCGTGGTAATCACAGATGAATATGAAGCAGCAAATGGTGGTGGAGCAGCAGCTATAGCAGTAGCGGTGGCTACCATTAATGACATCACCACTATCTATAAAAGAGATCTTGCTGTAACGTTTACTGCCACTATAAGACCAGAAACAAGTACTTTTAACATAAATCCTAGTTTAGCAGGAGCTTCTTATGCGGGTACTTGTGTAACTGCATATTTTACTCAAAATGAGTATGATATTGGTCATGTGTTTCACAATCTTGGTCCAGGTTTTGGTGGTTCTGGAGTTGCACAACTTAATGCTGTCTGTTCTAATAGTGGAGGATCTTCATTGTTTAAAGGTCGAGGATGGAGTGCAGGAGGATCCAATGTTGGTTATGGCTTTTTGAGCATAGTTACTCATGAAATGGCTCACATGTTTGGGGCATCTCATAGTTTTAATGGACAAGCTACTGATTTTTGCATACAAGGAATTTCTACAGGAAACTCCTTTGAACCAGGTAGTGGAACTACATTGATGGCTTATCCAGGGGTTTGCGCAACTCATAACATTACAGAACAAGGTGGAAATGCAATTCTTAGTACATCACCTTATTTCCATGTCCGAAGTCTAGAACAGATAGTTTCATTTATAAATGGTACATCAGGGAATAGTTGTGCATCAGGTACTGCTACAAATAATACACCTCCAGTAGCTATAGCCAATCCATGTAATGCAACTTCGATAACTATACCAGCAAATACACCATTCGAACTTACGGGTTCACATACAGATAGTAATGGTGATGCAGTCACCTATAATTGGGAACAATACGACCCAGGACCGCCACATGGAGCCCCAAACGTTGCCTGTGGAGGTACTTCAGGTCCTATTTTTAGAAGTTATTCTCCTACCACATCTCCTACTAGATATTTTCCAAGCTTAAATTATATACTCAACAACAACAACGTTCCTCCTTTTTCTACTATAGGAGAATGCTTGCCTACAGCAAATAGAACCTTAAACTTTAGATTGACATTGAGAGATAACAACCCTAATGGTGGCGGAATCGATGTATCTGCTATCCAACTTTCGGTCAGCAATACCACAGGTCCACTTGCTGTTACGACTCCTAATACAAATGTCACATGGACTGCTGGCAATGCACACACTGTAACATGGTCAGGTTTTAATACCAGTTCTATTTGTAATACAGTCAATATAAAATTGTCTGTAGATGGTGGTCAGACTTTCCCATATAGTTTGGCAACAAATACAGCAAATGATGGTACCCAATCTGTCACCCTTCCTTCCAATCTTCCAGGAAGCTCAATGTGTAGGGTAAAAGTAGAGAGTAGTTGCTTCTCTTGCGTAAAGTTTTTTGATATTTCTAACGTCAATTTTATCTTGACTAGTTCTTGTTTGACAGTGGGTAGTAGTATTTGTCCTGCTAATGCAATTAACGTGCCATCAGGAGATTCCCAATTGAATTTGGCTCTAACCACTTCTTACGGAAATGAAATCGTTACAAAAACTTTAACAACTTCTGGTTCTTCTGTAAATTCGTCTTTTAATTCAAATCCTCAAGTTGGGTCAGGCACGTGTGCATCAGGAAATTTTGGCTATGCCCAAACATCTATTAAGTTTAAAATCAGTACACCTGGCATATATACTTTTAGTCTTTCTGTCAATGCCATCTTTAGTGTCTATAATGGCAGCTACACAGTAGGAAGTCCTTGTACTAACTACTTAGGATCAACTGCATATGACTTAGATGGCATTCCAGGTGGTTCAGTCTCTTTTCAGTCTTCAATGGCGTTGAACCTCACTAATTCATGTGGTGATTATACTGGTGTCTTATTTAGACCGTCTGGTAGTAGCAGCACATTGACAATTACAGGACCGAACGGAGCAGTGGTTTATGAAAACAATGTTCCAACTGGATCTGGTTATTCTTATACATATGCCGCTGTCAATACTGGCAATAATACTATTACAGCCGTCAATAATGCTTCCAATTTCATATCCCTAGGCGCTGGAACATATTGCGTGTATGGAGTTAGATATATTAGTACTTTAAATCCGACATCTTGGATTGGTCAAACTTTCACTCAACTATTTTCTTCAGGAAATTGTATGTTAGAAAGTTACAACTGCAAACCTGTCACAGTTACTGGAGGATGTACACCACTAGTCACATCATCAGCAAATTCAGGTCCTGGAACACTAAGAGACATAACAGGTTGTGCCACAGAAGGAGCATCTATTACCTTATCAAGTGGTATTAATCCTGTGCTAACTAGTGCTTTAGTTATTGATAAAAACTTGATCATAGATGGCAATGTAAATGGATCAAATCAGCCAATTACGACAGTTACGCTTAATTTCAGTGGAAGTTATGGTATTAAAATTAATCCTTCCAAAATAGTCACCTTCAAAGACATTAAAATAAATCTGACTGGCACCGCTTCACCCGTCGTCTTAAATGAAGGAAACTTGACCCTTAATAATGCTGAAATAAAAGGCAATGTAAATCCTGTCATTAACAATATTGCAGGGAGCACGATTAATATATCCAATAACGTTACCATCAAAAAATAAGAAATATCTTTTTGATCCTTCTTTCGATAAAAAGTGACTAATTTTTAGTAATTAGTCACTTTTTATTTTTTAGTGATAATTTTTAGAAAATAGAATTATCTAATTGAAAATTAATACATTATGAAATATCTAAATATGAAAGGTTTTCAAAATTGTTGCGCAAGCATGTATGATCAAAAGTCATCATCAAAAGTCAGTGAATTTTGGCATAATTTTTGGGTAGATACCATTATTACAATCAAGGGTATATAACCATTTTACACAAAAAGTCAAAAATTTATTAGGAATACTGATGGATTTGTAGCTATTCTTGTGTCGACTTTTACGCTAGGTTGTCAATAATTAAGCAATACATCCCACTTCAAGTATTTACATTTTCATAAGTTTTTACAAGTAAAAGATTTTAAATCACTAAGCAAAAGTTTTATTCTTTTAAGAATTCTCTAGAGCTTTTGTCTAAATGATGTATGATGTCATTTTACCTTTTGTGTAAATATTATTTTTATTGATCCAACCTAGATCTACATCAATCATTACCTTATTAAATATTTAGAATGAAGAGTTTATTCGCTTTTATCTGCTTTTTTGCGTTGATCAATTTTGGTATGTATAGTCAATCCACAAGTCTAAAACCATCAGACCTTGTGGCTAAAGCTATTACTAGCAATTCGAAACAAAATTTTTCTGTTTTCAGTGTTTCATCAGACCGCAGTAATGTTAGAATTCCAAAAGAAATAGAAAGCTACTCCTTGCTAAATGTAAATAAATCTCAAGTAAATGCACTTGAAGCTACTAATGCTGGGTTAATAACGCTTTCTATACCACAAGATGGTCGCGCTGACATTACATTGGAACTAGTCGAAGTACATCCTTTTGCAGCTGACTTTTCTGTAAAGTTGGCCCCTAGTATGGAAACTGTAAAGGTAAACACGGGAAAGCACTACAGAGGAATAATCAAAGGTCAGAAATCAAGTGTTGCAGCAGTTTCTGTCATCAATGGCGAGATCATTGGTTTTATTTCCCACCCAATGGCTAAAGGAAATTTAGTAATCGGAAAGCTAGAAAATGACAATAGACATATATTATACCAAGATGATCAAATAAGTAATCTATTTTCATTCGACTGCCAAGCAAAAGATAATACAGTACAATACACTAAAGAACAACTTCGAGGGTCTAGTGATGGCAGTGCAAGAGCATTATCAGATTGTGTCCGTTTGTATCTTGAAGTTGATTATGACATATACTTGAATAAAGGTAGTAGCGTACCCAATGTGACTTCATTTGTCACGGGTTTGTTTAACCAAGTAAGTACACTCTATGCTAATGAACAAATCAATACCGTTGTTTCAGAAATCGTCGTTTGGACCGTTCCAAGTCCTTACAACGGCACCACATCAATAGCCATGTTAAATGCTTTTACAGCATACAGACAAGGATTTAATGGTGATTTAGCACAGCTTTTATCATATAAAGCTAGTGGTGGTGTTGCATACGTAGATGGACTTTGTAGGTCTAATCCTGATTATAGTATGAGTTATGCAGGTATTCAAAGTACTTACCAAAATGTACCCACATATAGCTGGTCAGTAGAAGTTTGTACCCATGAATTTGGACATCTTTTTGGTTCCCAACATACACACGCATGCGTTTGGAATGGAAATAATACTGCTATTGACGGATGCTATACCACAGAAGGTGGCTGTCCGAATCCTGGTTTACCTTCAGGTGGAGGTACAATCATGTCTTACTGCCATCTTACCAATGCAGGTATTAATTTCAGCAATGGATTTGGCACCCAACCAGGTAATGTCATAAGATCAGAGGTAACCGGAGCTGCTTGTCTTCAGGCATGTGAAGGCGATGGTGGTGGCAATGGTGGCGGCAATGAATGCCAAGAAAACGTGCTAATACTGAATGTTAGAACAGATAGCTATGCCAATGAAACGACTTGGAATATAAAAAATAGCGCGGGTACAATTATATATTCAGGTGGACCATATTCAAATCCAAATTCGATCAATACACATGAGCTTTGTCTACCTACTGGATGTTATACTTTTTCAATTTATGATTCTTATGGAGACGGTATTTGCTGTGCGTATGGACCAGGATACTACAATATCATGCAAGGCACCACAACTTTAATCAGTGGTGGACAATTCGGAACATCTGAAATTAAATCATTTTGTGCTTCAGGATCATCTAATCCTACATGTACCGATGGCATCCAAAATGGAACTGAAACAGGTGTCGATTGCGGTGGTAACTGTCCTGCTTGTCCTACATGTACAGATGGAATACAAAATGGAAGCGAATCAGGTGTAGATTGTGGTGGAAACTGTCCTGCTTGCCCTTCTTGTACGGATGGTGTCCAAAATGGAAGCGAAACAGGCGTCGATTGTGGAGGAAATTGTCCTGCATGTCCTACTTGTTCAGACGGTATCCAAAATGGAAGTGAGACGGGCGTAGACTGTGGAGGCAATTGTTCTGCTTGTCCGACAGGTGGTATTCAAATCACCAATATCGCAGGTCACTACTTTGAGACAGGATGGGACGGATGGTCAAGTGGAGGATCTGACTGTGCTAGATATGGTGGTTCATTAGCTCCTGAAGGAACTTATGCAATTAGAATTAGAGATAATTCAGGCGTTGCATCTGCAATGACTTCAGCCGCATTTAATGTAGCCACATTTGATTCAGTTACAGTTCAGTTCAAGTTTATAGCATCAAGTTTTGAGTCAGGGGAAGATTTTTGGTTAAGGTACTACAACGGAAGTTCATGGTCCACGATTAAAGCCTTTGTCTTAAACACTGACTTTGTTAACAATCAAGTTTATACAAAAACAATTAAAATAAATGGCCCACTTCCTTCTAATGCTCAGTTCAGATTTCAATCGGATGCTAGCGACGACACGGATGTCGTTTATATAGACGCTGTGGTCATTAAAGGATATAAAACTATAGGAGGCAACAATCCAACATGTACCGATGGCATCCAAAATGGTAACGAAACAGGCATAGACTGTGGTGGTAACTGTCCTGTATGCCCTACATGTAATGACGGAATTCAAAATGGTAACGAAACGGGTATTGACTGCGGTGGTAACTGTCCTGCATGCCCTACATGTAATGACGGTGTTCAAAATGGCGGTGAAACAGGTGTAGACTGTGGCGGTAACTGTCCTGCATGTCCTACGTGTAATGACGGAATCCAAAATGGTGGCGAAACAGGCATAGACTGTGGCGGTAACTGTCCAGCATGTCCTTCGTGTAATGACGGAGTTCAAAATGGCGGTGAAACAGGTGTAGACTGTGGTGGAAATTGTCCTGCATGTCCGACATGTTCCGACGGTATTCAAAATGGTAGTGAAACAGGTATAGACTGTGGTGGCAACTGTCCTGCTTGTCCGACAGGAAATATTCAAATTACAACGCTTGCAGGTCACTATTTTGAGACAGGATGGGATGGCTGGTCAAGTGGTGGTTCAGATTGTGCTAGATATGGCGGATCACAATCCCCAGAAGGAACTTATTCAATAAGAATCAGAGATAACTCAGGTGTCATATCGGCTATGACCTCACCTAATTTTAATTTGACAACATATGATTCTATTACAGTAGAATTTAAATTCAAACCTGTTTCATTCGAGTCGGGAGAAGATTTCTGGCTTAGATATTATGATGGTACTACATGGTCTACTATCAAAACATACGTTGTAAATACTGACTTTGTCAATAACCAAGTATATACCAAAACAATTAAAATTAACGGACCACTCGCAGCTAATGCTCAGTTCCGATTCCAAGCGGATGCAGGAGATAATAATGACTTAGTTTATATCGACGCAGTAGTGATCAAAGGTTACAAAACAACTGGTGCACCTGCTCCTTCATGTAATGATGGAATTCAAAATGGAAATGAAACCGGTGTTGACTGCGGTGGCAGCTGTGCAGCTTGCCCGACTTGTTCAGATGGTATACAGAATGGAATTGAAACTGGCGTTGACTGTGGTGGAAATTGTCCCGCTTGTACGACTTGTAATGATGGTGTACAAAATGGTGGTGAAACTGGCGTAGATTGTGGTGGTAATTGTTCAGCTTGCCCTACATGTAGTGACGGCATTCAAAATGGAAATGAAACAGGGGTAGATTGTGGCGGTAGTTGTTCTGCTTGTCCGACTTGTTCAGATGGTATACAAAATGGTAATGAAACTGGAGTAGACTGTGGCGGTAGTTGCCCTGCATGTCCAAGCAATGGAAATACAGAAATCACAACCATAGCAGGTCACTACTTTGAGAGTGGATGGGATGGATGGCTTGGTGGGGGCGCAGATTGCGCACGTTATGGTGGTTCAAGGTCTCCAGAAGGCATTTATTCGATCAGATTGAGAGATAACAATGGTGAAATTTCATCAATGACATCAGCAGCATACAACCTCGCAACGTATGATTCAGTAACAGTGGAATTTAAATTTAATACTATAAGTTTTGAGACAGGCAAAGATTTCTGGGTACGCTACTACAATGGTACTACATGGACCACAGTAGCTACTTATGTCTTCAATACAGACTTTACAAATAATCAAGTTAACACAAGAACAATTAAAATTAATGGCCCTTTATCTGCAAATGCGAAATTCAGATTCCAAGCAGACGCAGGTGACGCTTCAGATTTATTGTACATTGACGCTGTAATTATCAAAGGATACAAAACCGTTCCTGCTGGATTACTTGCTGGACAAGATGAGGCTAAAAAATTAGTAGCTGGACATTATTTCGAGACAGGATGGGATGGCTGGTCTGATGGCGGAGGAGATTGCTTTAGATACAAAGGTAATATGTCTGCTGAAGGTCAATATTCTATAAGATTGAGAAATCATTCTAGTGAATCATCAACCATGACATCTGAATCATTTGACCTTTCAACATTCCGTGGTGCTGAAATTAAATTCCAATTTAGAGCCAATCAAATGGAAAAAGGAGAGCATTTTAGGCTAGAATACTTCAATGGTGATTCATGGTACGAAGCGGCTACATTCACAAGTGGTGATCATTTCATCAATGAAGATTTGTATGCGGCAACTGTTATCTTATCAGGACCTTTCGGAAATGAAGTGAAATTCAGATTCCAATCCAATGCTTCCGACAAAGACGATAATATCTTTATTGATGCGGTCATTGTAAGTGGTATCCAAGATAATAACCAAAGCAATAATTCCGTCACAGTAACCAAAACAGATGATTTTAAAGTAGTAACAAGTAAAGATCTTTCGAATAATATCAGAATATATCCAAATCCTGGAGCATATTATGTTAATGTAGCAACTGATGAAAAGATCAGTATCATCAAAGTGTACACTCTAGCTGGACAATTGGTCTTAACAGAAAATGTAAATGAATCCAATGTTAAGCTTGATATATCTTCACTTAATGTAGGCATGTATCTTATTCATGTAGAAACAGATGAAAATGTTTATATAGAAAAGATCGTAAAACAATAATCATAGTTAATTTTTGAGTTTAAAAAGGCTTTCTTCAACCGCGAAGAAAGCCTTTTTTATTTTTAGTATTTTCAAAAGTCAATACAAATATTTTGAGATATCAAAAATTCATTACATCTTTGTATATCAAATAAAAACAAACAGATGAAACCTATCTTTAAGTACTCTTTAAAGCTTTTTGTTATCATGTCGCTAGGTATGTTTCTAGCAACTTTAATTGGTGATTATATTTTTGGCGATGAAATTAAACTCTCAGCAATTCTTTTTAAATCTTTCACTTTTGGACTTTTTATGACCATCTTTTTTACGATTGCTCAAAGATATGGTATCAAAGAAGCAGGAGTAACAAATATAACTGATGAAAACTTAAAACCACAATATGAATGTGAAATAGTTACTTCACTTTCTACAGATCAAATTACTAGTAAACTTAACACAACTCATGAATTCAAAGATGTGGTAAATAAAGGAAATAAAATTCAACTAAGAGCAAGATGGTCCCTCCAGAGTTGGGGCGAAAAGATTTCCATTGAAACCATCAAAAATGAAAATAATTTATACACCTACCTCATCAAAAGTAAACCTATCGTATGGACAACTATTGCAGACTATGGCAAAAACAGAAAAAATGTCAATAAAGTAATCAATATAATTTATGCCTGATTCTACAAACAAAAACCATTTATGGAGCAGGATTTGAGATCTCTTTATGCACCACATCTATCGCTGCCAATACATCAGAACTAAGTTTCACATGAATACTTTCTATATTTTCTTTTAATTGAACCATACTCGTCGCTCCTATGATATTGGATGTGACAAAAGTTCTTGAATTAACAAAAGCCAATGCCATCTGCGCCGGTGTCAAACCTGCACTTTCTGCGATAGCTATATACCTTGCTGTTGCTTCATAACTTTGTGGACTATTATATCTTGCAAGTTGTTTAAACTTGTTAATTCTATCATTAGGCGTATCTATTTTTTTGTGAAACTTACCTGACAACAATCCAAAACCCATAGGAGAATAAACCAATAAACTGATGTTTTCCCTTATGGACATTTCTGCTAGACCGACTTCGTATGATCTATTAAGCAAATTGTATGGATTCTGAATAGAAAGTGGTCGTGGTAACCCTTTCCCATCACTGACAGCACAGGTTCTCATAATACCCCAAGACGTTTCATTCGATAAGCCCCAATGCCTTATTTTCCCTTCTTTGACCAAATCATTCATTGTCCCAATAGCTTCTTCAAAATTATCCTGCCATGCATCATCGGCTTGGTGATTATAGCCCAATTGTCCGAAATAATTAGTCTTTCTTTCTGGCCAATGCATTTGATATAAATCTACATAATCAGTTTGCAATCGTTTAAAACTTCCTTCTATGGCTTCTAATATGCGTGGTCTACTAAAACCTAAATTGTCACTAATGTGTCTCATTGGTACAGAAGGTCCAGTAACCTTCGTAGCTAGTATAATGTCTTTTCTTTTTCCTGTCTTTTTGAGCCAAGTACCTATGATTCGCTCCGTCGACCCTTGGGTCTCTGCCCTACCTGGTACTGAATACATCTCCGCTGTAT
Organism: Saprospiraceae bacterium UBA7687; assembly: GCA_002482845.1. Classification (GTDB taxonomy): domain Bacteria; phylum Bacteroidota; class Bacteroidia; order Chitinophagales; family Saprospiraceae; genus OLB9. The sequence continues at coordinate 17,892 of DLGT01000065.1, read as the reverse complement.
CAAAAAAATTGATGCCTTGTGTGATGGCATAATCCATCTGTTCATGACCTTCTGCTTCCGTATTCTGCTCGCCCCATGTCATGGTCCCTAGACAAATTGCACTCACATCTATATCTGATGTTCCTAATTTTTTATATTCCATTTTCTAAATCTTATTAGCTTAGATAAAGGTTAAAAAAGGATAAAATGTTTAGGAAGTAAACTTATTTTTTGAATAAATGCAACCTGCGTTATGGCAGTGTATCGATTTAATAGTCTGAAAACAAAATGATTAGGTAACTACTTAGCTATAACCCAAAAGGGGTGTAATTATAGTAACCAAGGATGTAAATCCGTAATATTAAGTGGAAAGCAAATAGGATTTTGGCGCTATTTTTGCCTGAAAGTTGCAAACATGTCAAGCTTCAGCATGAAATTGTGTTAGTCTGTCTTTGGCATGGACAAAATTAGTTTACAAATGTATAAACCAAAATAGATCTACTTGTTAGATTTGAATCATCCAGCCAATACTAAGCCTGAAAAGGCTTAAATTTGAATAACCGTAGGTGAAACCTACGGTAAAAATAACAAAGAAAACAATCCTGAAGGGATTGAATTGAATTGATTTTGAAAACCGAATTTAATTCAAAAAAGTACAAATAGTTACAAGATCAAAACATAAACCTTATATCGAACCTCCACTACATCTTTACAAAAGTATGGCGGTACACTACCCTACCTTCTTGTGTGATATTTAAATAATATAAACCATTTGCCATATTCGATGTGGACACTTTTTCCTCTTCCTTTTGTCCCATACCTGTCTTTATTTGTTTTCCATGATTATCCATCATTGACCAAGTATATGTTTGATTTCCACCCATTTTGATAAAGATCACATCATTGACTGGATTTGGATATATAGTAAAAACAGAATCATCTTGATGTACGCTAGAAATGGTTTCTTGTTTGACAGTACTTTTGGCTGCCAACCACAATCCAGGATCGAATGTGACTTCTTCTACCACAAAATCTGTCGCAACATTAAATACTTGACCTGAATACGTATGATCTAATCGTAACATAAGCTCTTTGCCATCTCCTCTTAATCTCACGGGTACGGGCATTTCATAAAAGCTTACAGAAGGGTGCGAACTAGTCTGACCTAATTTTATAAGGACTTCGTTATCTTTCTGATCCCAAACGACTTGATAATTGGGAAAACCTTGTCCCCTGAACCAGTCATTAAAATATTCATCTAGATTTTCACCTGATACATCTTCCAAATAACTTTGGAGTTCATCCGTTCTTGCAAAATCGTATGATTTGCCATTTAAATAATTTCTCAGAGCGGTAAAAAATTGCTCATCACCCATTTTCCACCTTAACATATGAAGCAAATAAGAGCCTTTATTATAACTCAATCTACTGCTAAATATTCTATTAACTGATGTTGTATTATCTACTAATACCGAACCACCATCATTGGATGTGATGGAGTTTATTTTGCCTACTTTCCAATTTGTCCACCCACTAGTAGGATAAAATCTCTCCAAAGAAAGACCTTCAAGATAGGTAGCAAAACCTTCATTCAACCAAATATCTTCCCAAGCGCCACATGTAATATAATCTCCAAACCATTGGTGCGCCAACTCGTGTGCTAACAAAGACCAACTATAATTGATGACAAAACTCATGGTCTGATGCTCCATACCGCCACCCCATCCAAACTGAGCATGGCCGTATTTTTCATTTTTAAATGGATAACGTACAAAAAGGCTATCATAATATTGAAGTACTTTGACATTATTGGCAGTACCAACCCTTGCAGCAGCTTCACTTTCTGGGTACACATAGTTTACCATAGGCATGATAGTTCCATCTCCGAGCAGCACATCATCCGTGTATGCCACATAATTCGTTACAGAAATAGCTACTAGATAAGGAGCTATCGCATATCTATGTTTCCAATGATACAACTTCTTTTGGTCAGGAAGATTTATCTCTCTGACAAGCGATCCATTACTAGCAGCTCTATAATTTTCAGACGTCCTTACTATGACATCTATACTATCAATTTTATCATCCAACCTATTTTTGCATGGCCACCAATCTTGCGCTCCGAATGGTTCAGATAGTGTCCAAAGTGATGGTACGCCTTCGTGACTACTCTGAATAAATGATCCGAAACCACTCGATGGCGGCGTACCATGATAAGTGATGGAAATACTATCAACAGAAGAAATAGGTAATGTCTTAGGAAATTTTATATTCAATAAATAGCTTGATGGTTGTGTGTACGCCAACTTCTCTCCTTGATACATAATGCTATCTATGACAAACTGGCTAGATAAGTCAAAATTTATCTCATTAAAGCCTTCACTTAATACTTCAAAATATGGTGTAACTGTACCAGAAATCCCATAAACAGCTGGATCTATATCCCACTCAAAACGATAGTATTTTAGGTCATAATTTTCTGTAAGTGGGTTAAATCTTAACAAAGGATTGAATAAATGTTTTGCCGCATGTGCTTTGTTGCAATATTCTTCTTCATGGGTTTGTGCATGAAGTGGAAATTCAAAAAGAATAAACATAAACAACAAAAACACAGTAGCAAACAAGGACTTCATATATTTCATTTTGGCCAAATTATAAAAGACCCAAAATTAATCATTTTTATCAACTTTAACTAAATGACATCCATCATATCCCATTATTTAAATAATAACAGTTGTTCATTGAACACCAATAGGTTGATAAAAAGTAGACCTTTACGATTATTAGAAATAATGTAACATTTCAGCTCCTACAACAAAGGAATTAATGGGGAGCCGAAGTTATTTTAGCTCTTTTTGCCTTAAAGTTGCAAAAACCGAATCAAAATTAAGTTAGAAATGAATAGTATGGAAGAACTTGTAAATAAAAAACATCACATCAAAACCACTATTAGTAAGCCCTAGCTTCATTATTCTCCATAAAATTGACAAATGCTCTATTCACCACTCTCATACCACCGGGTGTCGGATAGTTTCCAGAGAAATACCAGTCTCCTTTATTATTAGGACAAGCGGTGTGAAGATCTTCAATGGTCTGATAAATCACTTGCACATCAGGTGTGATATTTTCTGGTGTGATGAGCTGAGATATTTTTGCAGATATTTGCTCTTGTGTGTATTGGTCATAAAGAACTTTCACTTGATTTTGCATTTGTTCTATAGGCAATAATTCCTGTTCTTTACACTTAACATAGACATCATTTAGCATATGGGATTTGCCATCTTGTGCTAATAATTCAATGAGTGCTCTGAAAGCAACAAATTCCTTCAACTTACTCATATCTATTCCATAACAATCTGGATATCTGATCTGTGGAGCAGACGATACGATAATAATTTTTTTAGGTCTGAGTGTAGACAGAATGTACACTATACTATCTCTTAGTGTAGTACCTCGCACGATAGAATCGTCTATAAGGACCAGCGTGTCAACTTCATTTTTGACTATTCCATAGGTCACATCATATACATGCGACACCATCTCGCCACGAGAAGCATCATCTGCTATAAATGTCCTAAGTTTTTCGTCTTTCACAGCGAGTTTTTCTACCCTGATCGTTTGGGCTAGTATCTTGTTCAACTTTTCATCAGAGAGTGATCCGCTTTGAGCTGCTTCTTTGATCTGATCTTGTTTGATCTCATTAAGTTTGGATTCAAGACCTTTGATCATACCATAAAAAGCGACTTCTGCCGTATTGGGAATGAAAGAAAAAATAGTATTTTCTATATCATTATTTATGGCTTTCATGATGCGACCTGCTAAGAGTTCACCTAGTTTTTTACGCTCCAAGTAAATATCTCTATCCGTGCCCCTACTGAAATAAATCCGTTCAAAACTACATGGTGTAGAAGGCAACCTGTCTTTACATAGTTCTTCTGTGACAGTACCATTTTTTTTGATGATCAATGCATGGCCAGGAGTTAATTCTTTGACCTGATCATACCTTATTTTCAGACTTGTTTGTATTGCAGGTCTTTCTGAAGCTACGACGACAATTTCATCATCTTGATAATAAAAAGCTGGACGTATACCCGCAGGATCACGAAGTACAAATGCATCCCCATGACCGATCAAACCAGCCATCACATACCCACCATCAAACTTCCTACTTGCTCTTTGCAATAATCGCTGTACATCAAGGTGTTCTGCAATCAAGCCATTTATTTCTTGATTAGTATATCCTTCTGGTTTAAACCAAGAAAAAAGTCGTTGCACTTCATCATCTAGGAAGTGACCTATTTTTTCTAAAACGGTAACCGTATCAGATTTTTCCTTTGGATATTGTCCAAAAGAAAGCAACTCTCCAAAAAGTTCGTCTACATTCGTAAGGTTAAAATTACCTGCAAGTACCAGATTTCTTGTGATCCAGTTATTTTGCCTAAGGAACGGGTGGACTGTTTCTATGGTATTTGGACCGTGTGTGCCGTATCTTAGGTGTCCCAATAGCAATTCCCCTGTGTATGGTTTGTTGTCTTTGAGCCATTTCGGGTCATTAAGTTGTTCTTTGGTGATATCATTAAAATGAGAAAATACACCTTCGAACAGGTCTTTTAAGTATTGTGGACTATTAGACCTACGTCTACTGATATATCTTGTTCCGGGCGTAGAGTCTAGCTTTATGGTCACGAGTCCCGCACCATCTTGGCCCCTATTACGCTGTTTCTGAAGAAGCAGATTCATTTTATTGAGCCCGTAAAGTGCTGTCCCGTATTTCTGATGGTAGTATTCGAGTGGTTTTAGCAGTCTGATCATTGCAAGACCGCATTCATGTTTTATCTGGTCACTCATTCGGAGTATTTATTATCATTTCAATTGAGGCGCAAAGGTAACGCTTTTGTATAAATCTACAACACTAGGATTTGCTTATTTGTTGTTTTAGGCATCAGTTTACATATAGGCAAACCAATCAAACATCATATTTACAACATCTAGAATATCAATTTAAATGGTATCTAAAACTTATCAAGCATTAGGATTAATCCTAAACAAAGCTTTCAATCGTTATATGTTTAATATTGGAAATGATCCGTCGATTTTTCATAAAACATATGAAATCAACCCAACACCAACATATACTTATTTTTCTTGCCATTCTCGATCATGATATACTTTTGATGAAGCAAATCATCTTTAGAGACCATGTGTTCATGCGTAGAAACTTTGTTTTTATTAACAGAAATGGCATTGCCTTGTATGGCTTTTCTGACTTCGTTTTTTGAAGATAAAATACCTACATTTGCTAACAATTCGGTGATATTTACATCTGATCCAAAGTCATCATTTCCCAACTGAAAAGATGGTATCTCTTGAGCAATCATATCTAATTGCTGCACCGTCATCGTCTTTAAAGATGCTGCGTTGGCATCTTTACTAAACAAAATATTCGTAACGGCCAATACGGATTCAAAATCTTCATCAGAATGTACCCTTCTAGTCAATTCTTCAGCCAAAATCGCTTTCAGTCCACGTGGATCTTCTGCATACTTTACTTCCAATGCTTCAGCTTCTTCCTTCGATTTAAGCGTGAAGTATCTCAAATATTTAGGCAAATCTGCATCATCAGCATTCAGCCAAAACTGATAAAATTTATATGCTGAAGTTAACTTCGGATCTAACCAGATATTGCCCTGTTCTGACTTGCCAAACTTTGTTCCATCTGCTTTTGTCAATAATGGTGTAGTGACAGCATAAGCCTTACCATCAATATTTCTCCTGATAAATTCTGTACCTGATGTGATATTTCCCCACTGATCTGAGCCGCCCATCTGAAGTACACAATCGTACTTATCAAATAATAACTGAAAGTCATAAGATTGAAGTAATTGATAGCTAAATTCCGTAAACGAAAGTCCTGTTTCTAGTCTATTTTTTACAGAATCTTTTGACATCATATAGCTGACCGTCAGTGTTTTACCCACATCTCGAAGGAAATCTAAGATATTCATTTCTTTGTAAAAGTCGTGGTTATTGACTATGATCGCAGCATTGGGACCATCAAAATCAAGAAATTTTTTGATCTGCTCTTTCTGAAATGCAAGGTTGCTATCCAATTCTTCATAAGTCTTGAGATCTCTTTCTTTATCCTTAAAGGAAGGATCCCCTATCCTACCTGTCGCTCCACCCATCAATACAATAGGCTGATGACCTGATAGTTGAAATAATTTTAATAACATGATTTGTACAAAATTCCCTATCGTCATGCTCGGTGCCGTAGGGTCGAAACCTATATATCCTACTATTTTTTTACTATTGAGCAACTCTTCTACGCCTGGTGTAGAATCGTGCAACATTCCTCTCCATCTCAATTCTTCTATAAAATTCATTATCTTTGCATTTTTTGAAAGGACAAAAGTAAAGTTTTATACCGATACTGGCATATTTAGGCAGATGAATATTGAGCATTTTATAGCTAAAAGGATTGCACTCTCCAATTCGGGGTCATTTACCAAGGTAATCATAAGGATTGCCATCGCAGCTATTGCCGTGAGTCTTACGGTCATGATACTTACGACAGCCATCATCGCAGGCTTCAAAAAAGAAATCACAGAAAAAATATTTGGATTTTGGGGACATATCCACATTACAGATAGCAATATCAATAGAAACTTTGAGTTGTCACCCATTGAAAAAAATGACATCTACTACGACCAAATCAGGGATATTAAGCAGATTGACTACGAAGATCAGGCGAAAATTTTGGGTTATGCAATTGAAGGAAAAGTCCAGCAAAAAACAACCCTTGGTGGTGTGAAAGGTGTTTATCCTTACATTATTTCACCTGCTATGTTGAGCACGAAGGATAATTTTCATGGTGTCTTACTCAAAGGCGTAGATGCGGATTATAATTGGTCATCGATGAATAAATACATCATTGATGGAAAACAAATTACTTATCTGAAGGACTCCATGTCTGTAGACCTCTTGATCTCAAAAAACATTGCAGATAAGATGATTTTAAAGACCGGAGATAAGGTTGTCATGAGTTTTATACGAGACAATGCTAGAATCAAAAAAAGATTTCAGATTTGTGGTATTTACAATACGGGATTGGAAGAGTATGACAAAAGATTTGGCATCGTAGATATCCATAAATTACAAGACATCCTTAGTTGGGATGTAAATCAGGTGCAAGGTATGGAAGTAGTACTAGAAAATGTTAATGATTTAGACATCTTTTCCGAATACATTTATTACGAAATCTTGCCCCAAGAATTCTATGCTGAATCCATTAAATCAAAATATCCTGGCATTTTTGAATGGTTGGGACTTCAAGACATTAACGAAACGATCATTCTACAATTGATGATACTGGTGGCCATTATAAATATGATCACCGTACTTCTTATCCTGATCCTAGAGCGGACACAAATGATAGGAATACTCAAATCGTTGGGTATGAATAACTGGCGAGTGCGAAAAATATTTATCTACAATGCTGGATACATCGTTTTTTTCGGGCTGATTGTGGGAAATATCTTAGGACTTGGTATTGCCTTTCTACAAAAACATTTCCAATTCATTAAGCTAGATGAAGCTAATTACTACCTTAGTACAGCGCCTATTGAGATCAATTTTATCACTATTTTAATGCTCAATATTGGAACATTTGTTGTCACCTTGATATTTCTAGTCTTGCCTACTATGCTTGTGACCAGAATCACACCTATCAAAGCATTGAGGTTTGAATAGAAAAATATGAATAAGATATTCTATTATTTTCAACAGTTACCTATAAGGATAAAAAGATTATGGCGACATGTTATTTATCCTTTCTATCGGCCCATAACAAATGAATTTCCTCCTAAAGGTGTTTTAGAATGGTCTATTGATGTAGGGTTTTATATCATGGATATAGTGGCTATGCCTGAAGTGTATGAAATAATATTTTCGCTATTAAAAATAAAAACAAGACCGCTCACCAATCAAGAAAAGGCTTTAGCCAAATCTATTTTTGGTAATTCTATTCAATACGACTTGGTTAAAGTAGATACAGGAGCAAGATTTGGTACAAAAAAAATAGCACTTGCTTACGTAAGTTTTAATACTATCAACTACTTAAGAAATATCGACAAAGCCATTTTCATCCATGAATTGATGCATATTTGGCAGTTCCAGCAATTCGGAAGTATCTACATAGCACGAGCCATCAAAGCGCAAAGAAGTAAAGAAGGATACGACTATGGTGGTGTTGCCAACCTATATCAAGTCATGCTGAAAGGCGGCAGTTTATTAGACTTCAACTTTGAGCAACAAGCAGACATTATCGAAGATTATTACAGAATCAAAGAAAACCCAACAGCGTCAGCACCTATGAATCTAAGCGTTTATGCTTATTTTGCGAAGGAAGTGAATAGGTAGATAAGGTGTATATTTAAAATAAGACAAACACAAAAAAGGGTTTGGATATCAAATAAATTATCCTATTGGACAACAAGCTTATGTTTAGACACAATATTCCCAATTTTGTCTTTTACTATTAATACATAATATCCTTTATTTAAACTTGCTAATGAGATTTCAGTATGCTTGACATCTTCTTCTGATTGAGTAAGTATTCGCTTACCTGAAATATCTACGACCTCAATCTTTGAAATTATAGGTTCTAAACAGTTAATAAAAATTTGGTCTGCGGTTGGATTAGGAAATATATTTATTTCTACTTTTTGAGAATTTTCAGTAGATAAAACGGGGCCATCATAATTATTAATAAAAAGTAAATATCCATTATAAAGAGCGGATACGGTCAACACATCATCTATTCCATCATTATCCATATCTGAAATACATATTCCAGTAATTTGGCCAATATCATTAGCCAATACCTTTTCATTTTGGTAAGTTCCATCACCGTTTCCGTGCAAAATTACAGCTAACTCATCCTCACCAGAACCACAAAAAATATCTATGTCTCCATCATGATCAAAGTCAGAAGCAGCAATTCCCCAAGCAAAACTTGTTGTTTCGATATAACTTATTAAGAATTTTCCACTTCCATCATTTGTGTACAATGATATATTTTCATTATCGTAAGAAAGTAAATCTATATCATTATCATTATCAATATTGACAGCAAATAATGGATGACTTCCTAATGATGATAAAGGTGATCGTATTACTATTTCTTCTGTAAAATTCCCATTACCCAAGTTTTTAAACCAAGTAAATTTATCATCCCAAAAAGACTTTGATATCAAATCGGGCAAATTGTCATTATCCAAATCCGCAAAAACAATATTGTCTGTCCCAAAAGCTTTGGGAGCTATGACTTTTTTGTAAAAAAATCCACCATTTCCATCATTTTTCAACCAATATATTTTACCAATTTTATCTGTTGGTGTATAGGTACTATAAGCTATGTCGTCATATCCATCTAAATCTATATCAAAAATTTGCAAATCTTCCAAAGGTTCAGACACCCCATCGATAATCATTGGCTCCTGAAAAGTTCCATTTCCATTACCCAATAATGTTACAATTACATTGCTGTATGAACATGCGGCAGCAACATCTATGTTTCCATCATTGTTTATATCAATAGGTTTAGCGCTTTCTCCAAATATTTCATCATCATAAAGCGTAATTTTGGGACCAAATTTATTATTACCAAGATTTCTAACCCAAAAAACATTAGGACTACTCCCTGCCATTAACACATCCTTTAGACCATCATTATCAAAATCGGCAGCAGCAATACTATTTTCAGTGCCACCGTCAGTGTTAAAATACACTAATATTTCTTTGTCAAATGTCTGAGCAAAAAGTTCAGAAAAACCCAAAATAAATAAAACTAAAAAATGTAATTTCATTAGATTAAATTTTGCAATGTCATTGTTTAAAAAAAAGATACCCAAATCGATTGTAATAAATAAGTAATATACATAAGTAAGGGCTTAATAATTCATCAACCATTCCACCTTCTCTCTCAAGCGTTGTTTCGGCATAAAAATATTATCTTCTAGTGATTTTGTAAATGGTATCGGCGTGTCTAGACCTGCAACTCTTACTACAGGTGCATCAAGATATTCAAAAAGATGCTCTGATATATATGCAGCAATCTCACCTGCCAATCCACCGATCATCGTATCTTCATGAAGCACACAGACTCGACCAGTTTTTTTAACAGCTTCATCTATAGCGTTATAATCTAATGGAAGTAATGTTCTTAAGTCCAAAATCTCTATACTGTAACCACTTTGTTTAGCAAGTTCTTTTACCCAATGCACGCCCATACCGTAAGTGATTATGGTGCAATCATTGCCTTCCAAGGTTGTGACAGCTTTTCCTATTTCTACGGTATAGTAGTCATCAGGAATCTCTTCAGATATCAATCTATACAATCCTTTGTGCTCAAAATACATCACAGGATTGGGGTCTTCAAAAGAAGCAAGCAATAATCCTTTAGCATCATATGAATTGGATGGATAGACTACTTTTAGACCTGGCGTATGGGCAAACCATGCTTCATTACTTTGGCTATGAAAAGGTCCTGCTGCCATACCACCACCTGCGGGCATTCTGATGACCACATCTGCTTTTGTTGCCCAACGATAATGTTGTTTTGCTAGATTATTAATAATTTGGTTGAATCCACAAGTCACAAAATCTGCAAATTGCATCTCAACCATCGCTTTATATCCTTCGAGACTGAGCCCAAGACCGATGCCTATGATGGCGCTTTCGCACAAAGGTGTATTGCGCACCCTACCTTTGCCATATTTTTCTACAAGGCCTTGGGTGATTTTAAATACACCACCATACTCTGCTATATCTTGCCCCATTAGGACTAGATTTGGATGTTTTGCCATTGCTTGGTCCATACCAGCTGCGATCGCATCAATGAATCGTTTTTCAGTTTTTGCACTGCTTGATGGCGATACGACTACCTGATTAAAAGGTGCATACACATCGCTCAATTCTTGTGCTTCTGATGACTGAATAGGTGTTTCTGCATCTGCCATAGCATAGGTACGATCTATTTCTGATTTGATTGCAGCTTTAATAGATGCAATTTTATCATGATCGATATATCCTTTATCTAATAAATAAGCTTCAAAATTACTGATTGGATCTTTGACAGCCCAAGTATCCATGAGTTCTTGTGGTACATATTTGGTTCCTGAAGCTTCTTCATGACCACGCATACGGAAAGTAAGACACTCGACCAACCAAGGCTCAGGATTGATTCTGATTTCTTCTGCTATTCTGCTGATGGTCTTGTAAACTTCTAGAATATTATTGCCATCTATGATGACCGACTTCATGCCATAACCTTTTGCTCTGTCGGATAGATGTTCGCAGACATATTGTTCATTGGTAGGTGTAGAAAGCCCATAACCGTTATTCTCGATAACAAAAATAGTCGGCAATTTCCATACAGCAGCAGTATTTAGTGCTTCATGAAATTCACCTTGACTCGTGCCGCCTTCGCCTGTAAATGCAAGGGCTACTTTTTGTTTTTGTGATAGTGTGTGCGCAAGACCTACACCTGCGGCATAAGACAACTGTGGACCTAAATGCGAAATCATACCAATGATGCCATATTCAGGTGCACCAAAGTGAAATGACCTATCTCGACCTTTGGTAAAACCATTTGCCTTACCTTGCCATTGCGAAAAAAGTCGTTCAAGCGGCATATTTCTAGATGTGAAAACACCCAGATTGCGATGCATGGTAAAGATTTTTTCATCCGCATCCAAAGCTTCTGTACATCCGACTGAAATAGCTTCTTGCCCAATACCAGAAAACCATTTACTCACCTTGCCTTGACGAAGGAGAATAAGCATCTTTTCTTCAATAAGACGTGGTTTTATTAGACTTTTATATAAATGAATTAAGGTATCTTGGGTATATTCATATTTGCTATAATCCATAGCAATGTGCTGAACGGTTTGGCTCATAATGATGGTCAAAATTTTGCGCAAAGATGCAGCAAAACAATGATATATTAGTTATGGACATCGAAAAAAGTAAGCAAACTGATTTACTTTATTATTCCAAAAAACCTAAATGGATAACATGATTATAATTAAAGGTTAGTCACACATACCCTAAAATCCCCAGGAATGACAAAACTAAAATCTAAGTTTAGTACACTTAACGCAATAATCCCAAAGGCATGGCTCGATTCTAACCAAATATTAGGTAAGCAAACCATCAAAATCCCTAAGCGATGAAATGATTATAGATTATAAATAAACAAAGTCCCTTGTACCGAACCGTGAAAGGGTGACATGTAAAATGCTTCTATTTTACCCAGGTATATAATCATATGTTGCCTGAATACCCAATGGAAAACCTATCGCCCAATAAACCAATAAAAATATGGTCCAAACTATAGCAAAAGCCACTGAGTACGGTATCATGATGGATACCAATGTACCGATACCGGTAGACTTCACATATTTATGACAAAAAACAACTACGAGCGGGAAATATGGCATCAAAGGTGTCACGATATTTGAGACAGAATCCCCTACCCTGTATGCTGCTTGTGTCAAATCAGGAGAAATACCCAATTGCATCAACATCGGCACCATGATTGGTCCTATCAACGCCCATTTTGCAGACGCCGAACCTATAAATAAATTCACAAAAGCGGTAAGAAAAATGATACCTACTATGGTCACTTGGCCGGGAAGTGCAAGTGATTTTAATACAGAAGCACCTTTTAAAGCTAGAAGTGCCCCGATATTAGATTTACTAAAAGCATCTATGAATAATGCACAGAAAAATGCCATGACGATATAGTAACTCATACCACTCATCGACTTCGTCATACTGTCTATGATGTCTTTTGATTTTTTGAATACGCCAGATAATCCACCGTACACAATGCCAGGTATCAAGAATATGATAAAAATAAGTGGTACAATTGATTTCATGATCGGCGCTGCCAATGCAGTCAATTCACCTTTTTCTGACCTCAATGCAGAATCACTTGGCCATGCCCAAATGAACAATAAAACTAAAGATGCTAACATCACACCACAAGCTATTAGAAATGCTTTTTTCTCTTTTGTAGTTAGTTTGCCCATAGCATTATCTTCTGACAAATCTGATTCATAAGGTGTACTTTGGAGTCTTGGTTCGACAATCTTATCAGTCACAAACCAACCCAAAAGCATAATAACTAAAGTAGATGCTGAAGTAAAAAACCAGTTATTGAGTGGATTCAATTGGATATTCGGATCTATAAGTTGCGCCGCCGATTGGGTAAAACCTTGGAGCAATGGATCTATCCCTGAAGGTATAAAATTGGCACTAAACCCTCCTGAAACACCAGCAAAAGCTGCTGCAATACCAGCTATAGGATGCCTACCTGCCGCCAGAAATATAACACCACCCAATGGAATGACCAAAACATATCCAGCATCTGTTGCCGTATGTGAGACGATAGCTACAAGTATCAACATAGGTGTCAATAGCATTTTAGGTGTAATTCCCAACATGGCTTTGATACCCGTATTTATAAATCCTGAATGCTCTGCCACACCTACGCCTAGCATAGCTACTAACACAATCCCCAAGGGTGCAAAACTCGTAAACGTTGTCACCATACCAGACAGAAAAGCCGCTAGTGAAGCACCTGTCAAAAGATTATTAATAATGATAGGACTTTTTGACCTAGGATCTATTTCGCTAAATTCAAATGTAGACAATCCAGCAGAAAGTAGCCAAATGGCAAACATCAGAATGACAAATAAAATCGCAGGATCGGGTAGTTTGTTTCCCCCTCGTTCGATGAGGTCAAGTGCTCGATTTACAAATCCCTTTGGTTTAGTGGCAACTGTTGACATATGGCTTGGTTTTGATATTAAACCACTAAAGTAGTGATATATCTGAAACCACCAAAATTATTACAAAAAATATTATGCCAGAGTAAATCTACCCAAAGACTATACATTATGTCAACATTCAACCTACTTCGAATACCAATGGCAAAAAATTTTAAAAGATGTGGTATTTCACTTCATGGAGTAGGACGTTACCCATTAGGGTCCAAGTGGAAACGTTTGATATTATTTAATCCATGCATTCAGAGTGCTCGCAACCTGAATGCTTTGATTTAGATATTATAACAGTCTAAAACTAGGCCATCTAATCTCAAAGAAATAAGGATACGAGTACAACAAAAATCGCTGAAATATTCCTGTAAACTTGACTTTTACCCTTGGATACGGGTCATAAGATTTTCTATAAATCCTTGCGAAACGGAAGGTCGTTTTACATTAGTTTTGATGTATTCTCTGAATTGAATCTCGCTTTCCAACATCTTCTGTCCTCTAAGATTCTCTTCTACTTTTGACTTAAATGCGATGGCTTCCTGTGATGGTAGCTGATTATCTAAGTACAGACTAATCTGTTTTTTTAGTGACATGCCATTGTTAAAATCTCTCATGACAAAAACTTTTATTTTATATTCAAACAAATAATATCAATTTACTCTTCCTCCTCACTTCTATGCCCTCCATGTTTGAGTCCCCTCATATCTTTATAACCCATTTTGAGCGCATATTGCTTCAACTTATCTTTCAGCATATTTCTGGCTCTAAATAATCTCGACCTTACCGTACCGATAGGCAACTCGAGAATTTTTGCGATTTCTTCATAGGAAAAACTGTCAATATCGCACAACAAGATAACTTCTCTGAACTCTAAGGGCAGCGCATTAAGTGCGATGGTCACCTCATCACCCATGGTATTATCAAATATTTCCAGTCTCAGGTCTGTAAACGCAGCATGTTTTGGCTCTTCGCCTTCCTTAAAACTGATCACTTCATCAATATCAACTTTTGAAGGACGTTTTACTTTTTTGCGATACTCGTTTATGTATGCGTTCTTAAGTATTTTAAACAACCAAGCTTTCGCATTAGTTCCCGTATCGTAATTTTCTATGAATTTATGTGCTTTTAGATAGGTTTCTTGCACTAAATCGTCCGCATCTTCTTCATTATAAGCCAAGTGATAAGCAAAAGTTTTGAGTGCATCCATGTGCGGAAACAACTCTTGTTCAAATATGATCTGACTTTTACTTTTTGGCACGCCTAATATTGGTTTGTACAGACTAAATCAAAAAAATAATGCTAAACAATTGATTATCAAATCATTCAAAAGATACGCGATTTGAAAGTTGTTTACCTAGGATTCAAATATGATGCAAAAGTAACATATTTTGAGAAAAACGGTAATAAATGACCGAAACTTTATGTCATTCGAATTTATACACAAAAATTAACTTACCCATATTGAACAACATATGTATGACAAAAATTATAAAATGGTAAATACTCAGCATATGCCCGAAGGGGTGAAATGATAGTAACCACGGTTGTAAATCCATGGTAAAAATGCAAAAAGCACTTAATTTTGGAGCTATTTAACGCTAAAGCGTCACACAGTTTGCCATTAGGTCACAAAAATTGTGCTCGTCTGCCTTTGGCAAACAAGAATTAAACTAAAACTGCTAACATGCGATTAGTTACTTAATGCTACTTTGGTAGATTTGAATCATCAGCCATTACCAAGCCTGAAAAGGCTTTAATTTGAATAACCGTAGGTGTAACCTACGGTAAAAATGACTAAAAAAAAACAAGCCTGACGGGCTTGAATTAAATAGATTATGAAGCTTATATTTATTTTAATAAAGTACAATTAAACTGGTAGATTTAGATGTAATGGATAATTTTTTGACTGTACCTACAATATATCTTTAGGAACTACCTTCCTCATCATCGTTTTCACTCTTTTTTTGAGATCAACTTCCCCATCAGGATTCCATTCTTTGGTGGTATACCATGCGTTTTCAGGTAGAAACTCTTCTTCGATGCCTTTCATAACACCTTGTGCTATTTTGTCAGAATAAGCAACGACGACACATTCTGTATTCAAATTTGCACTACGCGGATCTAGATTAAATGTACCCACTACCGTGATGTGATTGTCTATAACCATGGTTTTTGCATGAAGACCAAATATGGGTGTAAAATTCATTTTTTTCTGCAACGCACCCGTCATGACATGAAATCTACATGCTGCATCGGGCTTAAATTCATAAATATCGACACCTGTATCTAGCAATTTTTTGCGATCCCTTTGGTAACCACTGAATGCTTCTAGATTGTCTGTGGAAGCTAGACTATTCGTAAGAATTCTCACCTTGACACCACGTTTGGTAGCGGCTTCGAACAAGCTGCGACTCAATTCTGTAGTAACTAAATACGGCGATTGTATATCAATACTATACTTTGCTTTTTTTACCAATGCTATCAGTGCATCCGTGCTTTTACCACCACCTGAAAGTCCTGCATTCCCATTGTTTTTACCTGCGTCATCTGAAACAAAATAAATACTATCTAGCCAAACCAAATCACCAGATGCCATGATTTGCTGGAAAGCCGAAGGCAAATTAGTGATTCTTTCCCGGACTTGCGGCCAAAAATTGTCTGGATTACAAGCATATTGATGAAGTTTGTCATACATGGTAGCATCATTAGAAGCGGTGATGATCTCAGGCAACAATTGCTTTACAGGAATGCTCAATCCATGATTCCAAAACTCATTAAAGGATGATTGCATTTGTTTTACTAACTTCCCCATTAGAAATATATCCCTATCCCTAAAGTTGTACTCATGATCATAGTCAAAATATTCATCTGCGATATTCCTACCACCAGTGATGGCTAGCTTTTGATCCACAATAAACGTTTTATTATGCATTCTTTGATTAACTCCCCTGAAATCAGAAATCAGTTTTCCCGCTTTCTGCATAATGTTTTTGCCAATATTTGTACCAGGATTGTAGATCTTAATCTCGATATTTTCGTGTGCATCCATGATGAGAATATCTTCCCCTTCTGCATCTACCATGATGTCATCTACCAATATACGTATCTTCACACCACGATCAGCAGCTCGAACAATATAGTCACACGCGATCAACCCAACATTATCTACAGAAAATATAAAATACTGAATATCAATGGTCTTCTCCGCATATTCTGTCAACCATGCACGCGCTATCATTGACCCGTCACCATCTTCTAACACATATGTACCCGTAGACTTCTCCATCAAACTATCCAAACCTGCTATCGTACTTGTCAAACTAAGACTACCATTTCTGTGTATTTTCTGACAAAAATCTTCCACATTTGCAGAGCTAGATTCAGCCGATTTTTCTTTACAACTATTTAATCCCAAGATGATTATGATTACAAAAGATGCAAAAATGTGATGGTTTATCATGGTCAATGATTTATAAATTAAATACAAATGTAATTACAATAAATAGATTTGTGCTTACTCCGAAAAGTATCTGTTTGGTATATATATAAATTATTAGTCTATATTGATTTAATGACTGAATTTTAGGTGTTTATAAATATTTATTAATCGGTAATTCACATATTAGTCTATATTACAACAAAGTTACATATCATATTGATTATCAATATTTTAATACACCTGGACCACAGTCCACATTTTTATTGTAAAAAAATAGCAAGGTGTTGTCTGATTGGCCTTTTCATTTTTAGTCAAAACTTCAAAAAATGGCGCAAAGAAGCGAAAACTGTTCGAGCTAATAAGGATGTAAAAACATGATTGATGGACTTAATAAAATTAAGTAGCTTCTGCTGAAAAAGTTCAACACTTCATTTTGTGAGGTATTATTTCGGAGACGTTTGTTCAAAAAACAGCAATAGTGAATGAAGTTGCAAAAGTGCGTCTATTGCCCAACATTTACAAAATTTAAAAGAATGACTAAAAATGGCAATAGAAAAAGCATTTTGTAACGAGAATGAACGGTGCTCCGCAATTGCATTTTTTTGAACTAGCGTTTTTGAATACTTTTTT